>JBMOEI010000008.1:0-117979 GCA_049318985.1 Desulfuromonadaceae bacterium | reverse complement strand
GGTAAACCTGAATTCAGAAAAACGGGTCAACACATTACTGGTGGTGGCACCTTGAGTCTATTTTCGAGTCCACGTACCTGACGCTCCCATTTCTGTGTTTCAGTCAACTCGACTTCGGCAAGAGCAACACGAGGTGATGTCTTCTTGCCTTCGATAACTTCGCGGACTTCCTTCCAGTCCGAGTCCTCTGAGTACAAAGTGCCGCGAGCAAGGCCACTTTCTTTGACCACAGAGGTTATCGTCACTCGATTTCCCCTCTTGCGCAAGGCTGCTATTGCAGTATAGGCCTTATTGACCTTTTCCTCGTGGCTCGTGACGACTGATGCAGTTTCTACGCTCATGCAGCCAACCCGTAGCATTCAGGAAATCTAGTCATTGCAGCGTCATCACTTTCAATTTCCGCGTATCTCGCCAGGCAATCCTTGATCTTCCGGTTTGAGAAACAAACTTGGTCTTCAGACACCAAGGGGTGTTTGATCCACTGCTGATGGAACCTGATTTCTTCTGCGAGATCTGGAAGAGAGGTCTCCGTGAAAACCGCGTAGTCGCAATTGGTGACCTCGCAGTTGCAGACCTCAGGATTGATGCTGACCACGCTGTCGTGAGTGTTAGTGCATATCACTTTAAGCGGGCACCTGTGCAACAAGCACATACCGTTCTCAATTAATGAGTGGACATAGTCCTCGATGGCTTGCCGCCCATCATGGTGGAGACGTGCTGCAAAACCTCCTGCATTGAACTGCTCTTTGATCTTAACGCCGCACGTTCCGCCAATTTTCCCGTTAACCGCTGCAGCCAATACCTCGGCCAACAAGTCGGCATTGTGCTCGACAATCGCAAGTTTTATCTCTTCTGCCAACACGGGTATCTTGATGATATAGGCAAGAGTCATGGCGAGGCTTTTATGTGAAAAAAGATATTTTACAATTAGTAAGTTGCGGGGGTCCTGATAGATTGCAAACATCGCAATCGTCTTCCGGAACATATGAGGATGGATATTTCCCTCAAGCCCAAGCCTTTCCCAAAATACCTTGAGGCGCGAGTACCAACAACTTTTACCCATATGCTTGCCGAAATGAGACATCGTGTTGACAGTGAGGAAGTTGCATCCCTTGTGTTGACGTGCCTTTGCAGTAATCCGCTCAAGGACGTTGTAAGCTTTGTACGCAATCTCCGGGATAGGGATTGTAACAGATTCTCCCTGCGAAGCCTCATCGGTTTTGAAAACAGTGAACTCCAAAAAGTATTGGCCCGTTCCTGGATCTTGCCAAGTTCTGCCAGCTTCAAGGTGCATGAGCTCACTTTTCCTCATCCCGGTTACAAGACAAATAATGATAAAGCAGGCGTCAATGAACGTATTAAAAATTGACGAGAAGACAGAGCGCATTGCCATGACGTTGTAAAACAATTCCCCGTTGTTAAAGGTTTCCAGGTTAATACCAAAATGCTGGGCTGTTCGAATTAACTCATCATTCGATGCCCTACCGAGGTCTTTGAGTGCTGGCAGGTAGTTATCCCTTTTCTTTCTCCAATCTGGATGTGTTGAGATCGACTTTTTTAACTCATGGAATTGGGAAGTACCTGAAACGATTTCAATGCCAAAATCCTTGCCAATTGCAGCGAGTTCGTTGAAACTAAAGTGGTTCAGCCCTTTGGAGGGACGCGGAAAGTTTTCTTCGCGGTATGCTGGCCAATCGGGACACTGACGGATAACCTTTAGCAGGCTATTTCTGTCAACCAAGGATATCGAACCAGATTCTACATAAAAATCCTCAATCCTCCAAAGGTCTGATTTCTGTCCCTTTAACACACCCAGTGCTTTTGACCAAGTCAACCCAGCTTGCATTCTAATATTGTTGTCCCCGCAGAGAAGAGGATGGAGGAAATCGTATGTTGCCAAAACTTCTTCGCTATACTTCTCAATCATGTCTTTGCAGAATGGTACGACTTCCGACAATTCCTCAAGGGAGATGGGCATGAACGTATTTGCATTTTCGTGTTGTTCCTTGGATATTTTACTGCAGATTTCGAGGTCCACGGTATTTCTGCTAATCGTATATTCAGCAGTCAATTTTCCGGCATCGGAAAGGTTTTGCCAAAATTTCCAGGCCATTGCCACTGTTTCTTTGCATGACAATGTTGGTTCACTCAATATGCAGTCGTGGAAATCGTCACCCGTAATGACAGTCGCATCAGCGAATCGGCCGTTGCCGTTGGTATCAATAAGAATTCTCTTTGCGTAGAAAAATCTCGCCAACTTAATGAATCCCCAGCACATTCTAACAACGGAGTTATAAGAGGAGCAATATCCGATATAGTTGTTTTGCGGCAGGTAACAGTACACGCACGCTTTAAGCATCCATAAGAGCGGTTCACATTCAATGTCAGTGAGTTTGACGCCCTCGACCAAATTCTGTGACCAACTAAATTTGGTTTTACATGTTTGAAAGAACGTTCCCTCACCTTGAAAATCCCATATAATATCTCTGAACAAGCTAGTCTTGCTCACTCTCAACGACCCCCAATCCGACGAAGGAATACGGGCCAGCCTGGTTGTTACAAGCAAACTGTGACTCTCATCTTCATATACCTGGATATCGGGGATGCCTGTTGAGTCTTCGGTTTCCGAGACCTCTCTTTGTAGCCTCAGGTCCTGTTCAACCGCTCTTATATATTCCGCAGATTCCTCACGAGACAGTATCTTTCCGGCCATTTATCGAGTACCCCCTTTCATGACCTTGGGCAGCAGGATATCGCCACGCCTCGCCGCTTCCCAAGCGTATTCAACTTGCAATTTGTTATTCCAAGTATTGCTGATGCCGTACCAGGCATCATATTCGTCTCCGTAATTCAGAGTCCACTCGGCAGCCGTCAGCCTGGCCTGCATTTCTTCCAGGTCGATGATCCGTTTAGCTATGTATGGAAGAGCTTCCGGGAAAACAATCGACTGACCGCACAGGCAACACTTGTTGTATTGCCTGCATTGGTCATTTTTGACTACGCGCTCGTGGTCTCGCCACGTTGGCTTCGTCATATCTAGACACACTAGGATGTATGTCTGCACGCCGGCATCCAGCAAATGGACTATGATTTTTTCATCAAGGTTAAGTGTCTGCGATGCCACATGAATGCGGCTGATCCGGTCTACTTCGTCCTTTGCAGAATGTATAGCCTCGCGTAATTTCTGGAGGCTTAGCGATTCGACTATTCTGGATTTGTAGTTAAGCAAGTCCGACACCATCTGGTTCTGGATCCTGGCCACAACTTTGTTCTTCTGTGCAACTGAGGCTTTATCGGAAAGATAGTGTGAGTCAGCCGTATCCCCAGTCTCGTAGGCATCTGCATGACCGAGTTGCTCCCCAACCTGTCTGGAATTATTGCCACCCTCAAGAGATACTGTGGCAAACCCGGACCGTACCATTCTGCTGTCTATTGTTGACTTGCCTATCAAATCTTCGAGGCCGTGTCGCTTGATGAAGTTTCTTGACATTTCCCCGTACGCATCCATGCGTCCATGAAATGAGCAAAGGAGACCGGGGTCGCCTTTCGAATCCATCTTCGACCGGCTGTATTGAAAAAGGGCACCCCTCACGTAATACTCGGAATCATTAAATTGTTTGACCACTGATTCTACATACTTCAGCAAACTGTAGGCTCCGTGTGCCTTCTTCTTTTTGCTTTTCACGGGAATCAGCTTACTTGTCTTTTGTTTGTATCCATAGATTACTGCAAGGTTATCTGGGTTGAGCATGTCATCCAACATAACTTCATTCAAATTATCGGTCATGTACTTCAAGCACTCAGCGTTGAACCCTGTAGCTATTTGCGTCAGCAATAGGTATGGAAATATGGTTTGCGGAACAAAGTGCTGGGCAGCATTGATGGCCCCCCTTTCTAGTGTGCCGCCCATGAATGATATTTTCGCGCTACAGGCTACAAGGGCTAGATCAATTGAGTACCTCAATTTCAGATCCTCTTTATAGAGTTCAAAGTTGGGGTTACTTCTGGGGCTAAAAAAGGCCTTAGCTCTGGCTTCCGGCATATAAAACGGGTACTCCGGCCACCTATGCTTAATCGTGGAAAGAATCTGTATGAAAAGGGTTTCAGGGTTCAGTTTTAAATATGGTTTTACTGAGCAGCCCGAGAGTTCTTCAAACTGAGGAGATTTACTGTCTAATGCTTGATAGTCTGTATGAAATTTCCTGATGGCTTTAATATCTACAATACAACACCTAATGATTGCCCTCAACTGGTCTTCGTTGTAGCCTTCAATCGCTTTATTCTTACCCTGTGGAGCTCTTGGGAACGTCATGGATTGACCAACTAGAGGGTTGTTGGGGAATTTTTTCCGCAATGATTTGACAGCATTGGCTATTGCAAGGTATTTTTTACTTCTTCGTGATCTTGCAAAAGTGGAGTTGCTCACAAGATACATTTTATAAGCTTGGAAGGTCTCACCTTCAATATCCGAGAAGCAGCAAATTTTGGAGCCAAGAAGGTTATTGCCGTTGTTCAGAAAATCAACGAAGACGTAAACTGATTTATTTGCTTCAATAATGGAAGTTGCTGCCATAACGCCACGAAGAGAAAGTGACTGCCCCGTCAGCAGCAACTTAATGAGGTCTCGATGATGAGGATACTTATCTGCAAGTTCACTGAATTGAAACTGTAATCGTTTTTCTTTTCTGGCTTCTTGGCAAATGAAGGTCACTGTTAGGGGTTGTTCGGGAAGTTGCCTTTGCTCTGTAGCCCTGCACGCAAGTGCTTCTACTGACACATCGACTGCCGCGACGCTGCTTACTGGTTTTTTCTGTACCGTTGTCACCGACCGACCGTTTTTGAACATCGAGGTATTACGCGCCATCTTCTCTTCTCTCAGATAATGTTGTTGCGTGCTATTCAACGTAATAGATGTCAGTTGTGAGTAGCGCACGCTTGCAATCAGGGATCGAACTATCAGCGACCTACATTGGCAATGTGTTCGCCTGACCTTATACAATCGGTCAACAGAAATCTACACTTATTTTTTGCAAGTATTTGATTTTATACGCATTGCGTGCATATTGTAATTACCATATAGCAAATAAGTTTTTGTTTAATAGCAGCGGTGTGAGTAAAGATTGAATCCATTTACCATCTAATTTGTAAAAAAATTGGGACTTGCATGTGAATAAGGAACTTGTGCACCGACTTTGATATCAAGGATTACATTTGAATATCTTTAATATCGGAAAGATATGGACGTTTTTCCACAATGGCTTGATGGGTGCTATGTGCTTAACCCTGCCATACATACAATATCAAAAGACCTGTTCGAATCTTATGAGGAATGGAGTAAAGACAACTCAGGTTGGCAATGAGCTTAAAGAAGTTTGGCAGGACACTTGGTGACAGGGGAGGGGGCATTTTAAAAATAAGAACAACGCAAGTAGTTTACCGCGGCATAGGTTTACTATCTGACCGTGTTGATTCAGAGGTACAGTTCAGATTTTAAAGGTTTTAACAGTTTGGAGGGCGTTTATGGAGCTTTTGCGAAAGCATCAAACTTAATCTGATACCAGATCGAATAATTAACGTCTAAAATTTAGTCAACATGTATAGCATCGAATATAACTATATTTAAAGGGCAAAAAAAAGGATTTTAGACACTCACCTATACAGGACAATAAAAAAGCATCTTGATAGTCGGGTGTTTTTCGACGAAGGCGCTGATCTTGCCGGAAAAGAGCATCATGAAGCCGACCGCGATAACAACCGCAGCGACCATTATGGCAAGCTGGCTGGCCATCCCCAGGGCGGTTATAATCGAATCAAGCGAGAAAACTATATCCAGCAGGAGAATTTGCACAAGCACCGCACCAAAGGTTGTCCCGACACGAGCGGACGAGATTTCCTCCTCACCTTCAAGTTTCTCGTGAATTTCCATGGTGCTTTTCCAGAGCAGGAACAGGCCGCCGCAGATCAGAATCAGGTCACGGCCGGAAATCTCGTTGCCTAGCACGGTAAAAAGCGGAGCGGTCAACCCCATCAGCCAGGTAAGTGAAAAAAGCAGCGCAATCCGAATGAACATTGCCAGTCCAAGACCAACCAACCGGGCTTTCTCTTGTTGATGCGCGGGCAATTTGCTCGCCTGAATCGAGATAAAAATAATGTTATCAATGCCAAGTACAATTTCAAGTGCGCTCAATGTCACCAGCGCCATCCAGACCTGCGGATCACTTACCCATTCCATAGCTGTTGTTCCCCCTCTTTCTTCTAGAATTCATGACGGTATACAAATAAAAAAGACCTTTATCCATCGCGTAGGTATGCGATCTGGATAAAGGTCTTGCTTGCGATGTTTTCGTTCCCGGCCCGAGTCTTGCGACTGTGTTGACGGACGCAGGATCAGTCATGTCTCCGACTGATAGCTACTCCCCTTTATAGGAGAAGGAATACTAATTGATCTACATAATAATTGTCAAGCAAACATTTTACATTCGTCACCACTTGATCACTCAAATCATTGCTTACCAAGATCGGATTTGAGCCGTTCAACCAACCCTTCAAAGGCGGTTTGAAAGGCGCCCGGATTTTTGCTGGTATTTCCGCCAATCGTAACAGCACCATCCTGAATACGCACCCAGATACGGCGGTGCGACATGAAAAAAGCGATATAGATGCCGATCACCATCAGGAAACATCCCACCCAGACGACCTCTACTCCCGGATCTTTAGCCACCTGCAAACCGGTGTACATCCGGTCCTGAGCCCCCCGATAATGGATCACCGGTCCGGTGCCATGCTCCTGAGCATGCTTGATATTCAATTCAGGATGACTGGCATAGACAACAAACTTCTCCACTTTTCCGTTTGACGTATGGAGCTCAACCTGAGCGGCAGGCCCGGTCAGTCCCGCAACAAATGGCGAAACATCCTTTGTCGCTTCCAGAACATGCAGACTGCTGCCATCAGGCAGATTCACGGAGGATTGGCCGGAAACGGTCATATTAACAGGATTTTTGCCGTCAAGATCCGTGAGAGTCAGGAAATAGTTGCCTGCATTGCCGTAGCTGGACTGGTAGAACGTAATCCCCCTGTAACTGAGCGGATCGTTGACGATGACACGTACATTTTTGTAATCGGGTACCGGCTTACCGTTCTCCAGCACCGTCAGGATGCTCTTGAACTCTTTCGGAGCTCCGCTCGGATATTTTGCCATACTGAACTGTTCGAGCCGTACGGAGTACCCAAGATCGATCTCCTTTTCTGAGCGGGTCATGACTTTGGAGACACTTTCTCCCTCAAGAATGTTCACATAGCCTTTGAAGCCGAAAAGCGAGCCGATCATGGAACCGATGAAGATAACAATGATGCTCAGGTGGACGACATAGACAGAAAGTCGGCACCAGGGCGTTTTTTGTGCAAAGAGGTGCCAGACACCATTGACCTCGGTGACAACCGGAGCGGAAAATTCAGCGGTGAGAACGGCAACAAGCCGTTCTTTGACTGCCGTCGGTCCATTCGAGGTCTTTAGCGTCGTCACATTGGCAAGGGACTGTTCCAGACCACTGCTCAGCGTCGTTACCGGTTGAGAAATAATCTTCCAGATATGCGGCAGTCGCTTGAAAGAGCAGGCGACCAGGTTAACCGTCAGCATATACAGGAGCAGAATGAACCACCAGGAGTGGTACATATCAAAAAAGCCGAGTGCCTTGTACAGCTTTATTTTGGCGGGGCTGATCCGGGCGAGATACTCTTCGGGAGGGATTCCCTGGGGAATGACCGTCCCGATTATCGAGATGACCGCCAGTGAGATCAGCAGGAACATGGTCAGCTTCAATGAACAGAAAAAGTCCCAGAGAGAGTGCATGAAATCATTTTTTTCGTTTGTCACGGGTTATTCTCCTTAAGGATATCTATTTTTATATGCCTGGAACAATATTCCGTCGGTTCCGTTCCTGATATATAAAGCTCCTCCACCGTTTTCGGGCAGTCAGGAGTTGCCAGAAATCCGGTTTCAGGATCAATGCCAACAGAGACCACTGAATCCGGGCGCTGAAAATCAGCAGTCGATCTGGTTGCCACCGCTTTGCTCATGAATTTTTCCCAAATCGGAGCGGCGACAGCACCGCCGGTAAAGCCCTTACCTCCCGGCCTCGGCTTGTCATAGCCGACCCAGACTCCGGTTATGATCTGCGGGGTATAGCCGACGAACCAGGCATCCCGATAATCATCGGTCGTACCGGTCTTCCCGGCAGACGGATGGGCAAGGCTGAATTTTTTAAGACTTTTTGCAGTACCATAGGTCATGACACCTTTGAGCATCTGCGTAGCAATATACGCCGCAGCAGGTGAAAGAGCCGGAAGTGCCGTGGTGGGAGTCTCAATCCAGGTGTTACGTTTGCGGTCATAAATTTTGATAATGGTTCTCGCCTCAGGACGCATACCACCATTAGCCAGCGGAGCATACGCCTGTACAAGGTCGCTCAAGGTAACTTCATCTGTCCCCAGGGCAAGCGAAAGTCCATTCTCCGCACGTTGCAGCAGCCCCGTTTTTCCGGCAAAATCGACAAAATACGGTATTCCGACGGCATCCAGCAGCTTAACCGCTATGATATTATTGGAATGCGCCAGAGCCTGACTGAGGCTCTGCGCCCCGTAGAACTCCCTGCCGTAGTTTTGTGGTGTCCAGCTTTCAGTGGCACTGCGAGGATATGAAACCGGCGAGTCATCCCACACGCTGGCGGCAGTAATACCTTTTTCCAGAGCTGCAGCATAGATCAACGGCTTGATTGCCGAGCCGGGCTGACGCCTGGCCGAAAAAGCGCGGTTGTAGGAGTTACGGATGCCATCTACCCCCCCCACCGCTGCAAGCACATCGCCCGTAACCGGATCAAGACAGACCAACGCCCCCTGAAGCTCTGGTGAACGTTTTTTGACCCCTTCCTCCAACGCAAGTTCGGCACTCTTTTGCAGAGTCAGATCCATGGCGGCGGTGACTTCAAGCCCCCCCTGTTCGAGTACTTCCAGACCAAAGCGTTCTATCAGTTTGCTGCGGATATGGGCAACATAATGCGCTGCCTGCCCCGGCTGAGTGAAGGTAACGCGCTGGTTTCTCAGTTTTTCCTTCTCGGCGGGGCTGATCATCTCCAGAGTCACCATCCGCGCAAGCACGACATCCCGCCGCCCGGTGACCTGGGCAGATTTGCCAAGGGGATTGTAGCGACCCGGATTTTTCTGCACACCGGCCAGCAGGGCGCATTCGGCGTCGTTCAGCTCCTCCGGACTTTTATCAAAATAGAGCCGGGCCGCCTGGGCAATGCCCCACGCCCCGTTGCCATAATAAATTTCGTTGAAATACATCTCAAGAATCTGCTTTTTGGTGTACTTCTGCTCGTACTCAAGTGCCATTCTGGCTTCTTCGTATTTTCGCTCCAGCGTCTTTTCACTCGATAAATATCTGTTTTTGATCAGCTGTTGAGTGATGGTCGAGCCCCCCTCGGCGAAGCGCCGCTTGACGACATCCTTCACCAGCGCCCGGGCGATGCCGCGCACATCGATACCGCCATGTTCGTAAAAGCGCGCGTCTTCAACGGCCACAACGGCTCTTTGCAGGAACGCAGGAATCCGCTCAATAGTGACCCAGTAGCGTTTATCCGGCAGAATTCGACCGGCAAACTGCCCCTTGTTATCGAAAACCTTAATTGAAGTATAGCCGAATGGCAGGGGTGGATACGTGGCAAAACTGTCCACTGCCCGGACCGGAGAGGCGAGCACCAGGAAGAGAAAAAGAGCAGCTGTTAACAGGTATAGATACTTCAGAATCCTGCTCGCAGGCCGAAAACGAGGTTGTGGCTCATATAATCCATCTTGAACTTTTGTCCGTTGGATTCGGTGAATTCAGGACGGATGCTGTTAAAAAAACGGTAGCCAAGATCGAGGTTCAGATATTTTGTCAGCGAGTAATCTATTCCGCCTCCCAGCTGGTACGCTAAAACGGTGTCTGAACCGGTAGCAAGGGGTTGGCCGGAAACCTTCAAGCTTGAAGCCTCGATACGGGCAGCTCCGATGCCGACTCCGAAGTAGGGTGCCCACCTCTTTTTATCAGGGTAGACGCCAAAAAAGTTAATCAGCACGCTGTCTGCTTTTACGTCGCCGCCCCCCTCGAATGTCCCTTCAACAAATTTTACCTTGTCGAGCTGGTTGCTGCGCCGGGTATATTCAAGTTCCACCCGCCCCTGGCCCACGGGATTGCCCGGTGCAAATTCCCACCCGAGTACGGCGCTCCCCGACAACTCAGGATTAAACGAAAAATTAAAAAGTCCCAGTCGATCAGAACACTTGGCGTCCATCAGCGCATTGCCGCCAACGAAAGCCCCGACATACGGCCCCGAGTGCTCTGCCATTGCAGGACGACAGAGCAGGAGCGGCAGACAAAGGGTCAGTATAATCCGGCAGATTCGTTTCATATGGTTCCTTCCTGAGTGCGGAAATAGTTTTTGCTACTGAACTGTGACGGTAACCGGCGACGCTGACAGACCTTTATATGTGGCAGTAATAGTGGCCGTGCCGGCGGCGACTCCGTTGACCAAGCCCTTGTCAGTTGTGTTGTTGACCGTAGCTACGGAAGTAGGGCTGGATGTCCATTCGCTGGTGGCAGTTACATCTTGAGTCGTATTGTCAAAAAAAGTGGCGGTAGTCTTAAATCGGCCACTCGCTGACGCTGTCAGAGTTAGGCTGGCCGGAGTGATGCTCAGCGTCTTTAAAGTTTGTGTAAGATTTTTTGTACCGCTGACTCCGCCCAAAGAGGCACTAATTATGGTCGTGCCGGCCCCTTTGGTTGTGGCTATTCCGCTGTTTGTAGAATCGAAAGTGGCCACAGATGTCTGTGATGACTCCCAAGTAACTTGAGAAGTTATATTGCCCGTTGATTTGTCAGAATAAGTGCCCGTAGCAGTGAAAGGCACAGCCGTTGAGATACCCACCACTATTAAAGGGTCAATCGTCGACGTAACCGTAATCAATTGCAAGACCGCCGCCGTCACGGTCAGCGTTGCCGGAGGTGCCGGGAAAGTACCAAAAGTTGCGGTAATGGACTCTGTGCCGACAGCAGATGATGTTGCAAGACCTTTACTAGCGGGATCGTTACTCACTGACGCAAACGTGCCTGGTGTTGTCCCCCAGACCGCATCAAAAGTCAGGTCCTGTGTCGTACTGTCAGAAAACAGTCCGCTGGCAGTAAATTGAACGGCCAGGCCCTTGGCTACCGATGCAGTGGCAGGTGTAACCATTACCGTTTGTACTGTTGCGTTCGATACCGTCACCGTGTAGGTTGCCGATACCCCGTCCAATGTTGCAGTCACGATAGAACTTCCCGGAGCATTACCGGTTACCCGGTTTTTATTCGGCGCAGTCGTATACTTGAAATCCGCCGCAGTCGGCGAAGCGCTCGACCAGGCCACCTTATCGGTAATATCGCGGCTGAACCCACCGGAGTAGTGGCCGATTGCGGTAAGCTTGGTCGATGTGCCGTTGGCGATGGTCGGATAAACCGCACTGATCGTAATTGACGTCAGCTGACTGAAATCATTGGGGCGGGTCGCAGTGCCATCCCAACCGCAGCCGGACAGCAGCAGCACCATACATAAACCTGACCAGAACCGGTTGACCATGCAAACCCTCCACGAAAAGTAGTGGCGCGTATAATAACAGGAGTTACCGGAGCAGGCTATGAAATTTTTTGCTCTTCACGGCAACAGATCAACTGTGATATAAGAGTCAACCCAAAACGTGCGCAGTCCTCCCGGAGATTCAATACAATGTCCCTGAAAGGCGATCTCGGAAATTTCCCGATAATCGACATCATCCAGTTGTTGAACGGAGCAAGAAAGTCCGGAATATTACGGCTCTCCTGTAAAAAAGGGGAGTGCCAGCTGGTGTTCCATGATGGCGATCTTGTCAGTGCCAACTACCTCAATAACCGGGTGCGGATCGGGCAGGTTCTGATCAGAGCCGGTGCGATAACAAAGCAACAACTGGCACAGGGGCTGGAAATACAGAAGAACTCCGGAGACGATCGCAAACCGCTTGTACTTACGTTGCTTGAACATAACATGGTTGATGAAGCTGCGGCATATAACGGCATTGAATCACTGATAGAAATGACTATTGTTGAGGTGCTTACCTGGAAAGCGGGAGAGTTTTCCCTCGACCTTTCCAGGAGCGACACTGCCGATGGCTACCATTTCTCCAAGATAAAGTTTAAGCAAAGAATTCTGCTGAATGCTCAGGGTGTCCTGATGGAATCGTTACGTATCTTTGACGAAAAGGTTCGTAATGGCACCATGGATGAGATTCTGAGCATCGCCGGCGTCACCAACCTTGATCTGGATTCGGAACAACCGGGAAACAGCACGCCCCTGATGGCATCAAGCGGGCGCAATCTGGAAGATTCCCTGTCAGTGCTTCAGCACCGTCTGACAGAACAACGGGAGATAATTCAACGAAGCGGCGACCAGGGCGACAGTGAGGAGCATGCGGCAAAAATACCCGATGCCGGGACACATCCTTCTCCGGATAAGAAACAGAAGCGGCAACGTGTATCACTTCCGTCAGATATCCTGCCAAAGGGTAACGAAAATCTCCTCCCGCAAGATATCGCGGTGATCGTGATTACTCAGTCACAGAAACTGTCAAAAATGCTGCGATCGTTATGTTTCCAGGAAAAAATCTATTCGATTTCCTCAGAAACCATAACCTCGCTTGCGGTAAATATCAGGTTATTGCTCTGTCAGGCGGTGCAACTAATAATTTTTCTTGATGTTCCGCATAATGAGACCACGCAGGACACGATTCAGATCTGTAAAGAGTTGAAGAAATATCCGCAGGCATCAGTTGTGCTGATTGCATGTTCGCGTTTCTGGGCCACTCAGGGGCTACAGACACTCAGTTCCGGTATTCGTTCCATTATTCCCCGGCCATGCAAAGAATGTGAGAAACTATTGCCGATGCAGCAGGAGTCTGATTTCTACTCCGGCCTCGAAGCCTTTCTCAAAACAGTGTCGTTGCAATACCGCAACAGCGATGACCAGCGTTTTTTCACCTGCATCACCCAACTGCGCAACAGCGGGACGCGTACGGAGATTGCCGACGCCATTCTTGAGTACCTGATCGAAGTATTCGAGCGGGCTATTGTTTTCTCGGTGACTGAATCGGGACTTGTCGCGGAAAAATCTTTCGGGATCAAGGGGAAAAAAGGGGGTGATTTGGAGTTACTTGCCAATCTGAAAATCCCGCTTGGCGATCAGCAGATTTTTGAGGATATTATTAAAACAGGGCAGCTGTACTATGGATTTCATAGCGACTCAACGTGGCCACATGAGCTTTACCGGTCGATCGGAAGAATGGAAGAGCCGGAAGTGCTGCTTTTCCCGCTCATACGGGCAAACACAGTTGTCGCGATCATTTATGCCGATTTCGGATCAAAATCAGTCGCATCGCCATCGTTTCGCCATCTGGCAGCACTGTTACAATACACCACTGCCCAGATAAGCGTCTCAGCATATCGTCAGAGGTTGAAATCCGTAATGGAGCAGATGAAATCAGATTCAAAATCTGAAAAATGAAAAGGGCGCACATAATCTGCGCCCTTTGCCGTGTATCTATTTCAAATTTTTCTTTATCCTCTCGACAGCTTCGATGACGTTATCCCGATCTCCGAAGGCAGACAGCCGGAAATATCCTTCCCCGCTGGGGCCGAAGCCGCTACCCGGCGTCCCTACCACGTTACATTCAGTCAAGAGCTTGTCGAAGAACTCCCAGCTGGACAGGTTACCCGGTGTCTTGAGCCAGATGTAGGGGGCGTCCACACCGCCGAAGATCGTTACGCCTGCTTCCGTCAATCCTTCACGGATGATACGGGCATTTTCCATGTAGTAGTCGATGATCTCCCTGGTCTGCTTCCACCCCTCGTCACTGTAAACTGCAGCAGCGGCACGCTGGACCGGATAAGATGCACCATTGAACTTGGTTGTGGTGCGGCGCAGCCAGAGCTTGTTGAAGCTGTAGCGCTCGCCGGTGCCGGTGGTACCCATAACCTCTTCCGGCACGACCACCAGACCGCAGCGAACGCCGGTGAAACCGGCTGTTTTGGAGAAGGAGCGGAACTCGATGGCGCACTTCCTGGCTCCTTCGATCTCGTAGATCGAGTGCGGAATATCCGGATTGGTGATGAAGGCCTCATAGGCTGCATCGAAGAAGATCACGGTATCGTTGGCGTTGGCATAATCGACCCATTTTTTCAGTTCAGCCTTGCCGGCCACGGTGCCGGTAGGGTTGTTCGGAAAGCAGAGGTAGATAATATCAACTTTCCCGGTCGGCAGCTCCGGTATAAAGCCGTTGGCCTCGTTACAGGGGAGGTAGACAATGTTCTCGTAGTAGCCCTTCTCATCGGCATCTCCGGTACGGCCGATCATAACGTTGGTATCGTTGTAGACCGGATAGACCGGATCACCGATAGCAACAATGTTGTCCAGGGCAAAAATATCGAGGATGTTGGCACAATCGCATTTTGATCCGTCGGAAATAAACATCTCTTCGGTCTTGAGACTGACGCCCAGAGGCTTGTAGGATTTTTCGATGATGGCATTAATCAGCCAGTCATACCCCTGTTCCGGGCCGTAACCGGCGAAGTGATCTGTAGTGCCCAGATCATCGACCGCATCATGAAACGCTTTCAGAACCGCCGGAGCCAGCGGACGGGTAACATCGCCGATGCCGAGACGAATGACTTTTGCGGTGGGATTTTCGGCTGCAAAGGCGCGCACCCGGCGACCGATCTCGGGAAAAAGGTAGCCGGCTTTAAGTTTCAGGTAGTTGTCGTTAATTTTTGCCATATTGCCTCCATACTGGTAGAACTGTTTAATTGATAATTGCAGCTATACGCATACTTTCAGAATCTGATCCATGTTGGTAAGCCCGCTGAAAATTTTGATGATGCCATCCATTTTAAGGGTAAGCATACCTTCGGAAATCGCCAGCTCTTTCAAAACATCCACACTGGTGCCCTCCTTGATGGCACGCTTTATTGCAGCTGTTCCTATCATAATTTCATGGAGCGCCAACCGTCCTTTATAACCGGTGCCATTACACGCTTCACACCCTTCGGGAGCCATGAAAACCGCGTCAATATAGTTAGGCAGAGTTATATCCGTCTTTTCTGTTGCATCGTGGTAGAACTCTTCTACGATGTCATTGTATTCCTCTCGTGACGGTCTTTTGAAAACCTTGCATTTGTCGCACAATTTTCGCGCCAGCCTTTGAGCAATTATTCCGAGCATCGCGTCGGCAAAATTGAACGGATCCATCCCCATATCGATCAGGCGAATTACAGTTTCGGGGGCGTTATTGGTGTGGAGGGTGCTGAATACCTGATGACCGGTGAGAGAAGCTTCAATAGCTATATGCGCCGTTTCAGCATCACGCATCTCGCCGATCATGATCACATCAGGATCGGCACGCAGGAACGAGCGCATGGCTTCCGCAAAGGTGAAGCCGATTTTTGTGTTGACCTGCACCTGGCGAAGTCCGGACTGGGTAATCTCCACCGGATCTTCAGCAGTCCATATCTTACGGTTTGGCTTGTTGATACTGCCGAGAGCGGAGTGTAGTGTGGTGGTTTTCCCGGACCCGGTCGGTCCGACGCAGAGGATCAGACCATACGGCTTGGACAGTACAGATTCAAACCGTTCAAGGTTCCGTGGGTAAAAGCCCATAAGTTCCAGCGGCAGAGGCTTTGAGGAGGAGAGCAGCCGCAGAACGGCATCTTCCTGCCCGCCGACGGTCGGGGTTATTTCAACACGGAATTCAAGTTTACGGTTCTCGTAGCGGAGCGTGATTTTGCCGCTCTGAGGTCTGCGGCGTTCTGAAATATCCAGATTCGAGATGATTTTAATGCGCGAGATGATGGCATTTTTAAATGTTGCGGCAACCTGATGGGCAACCTGACACTCTCCATCAATGCGGTAACGAATCTGCACCGGTTGTTTTCCTGTTCCCGGTTCGATGTGAATATCCGAGGCACCAAGTTTATAGGCGCCTATCAGAAGCTGGTTGATAAGTGAGATGATTTTTGAGTCCGGCTCAATAAACTGTGAACCATCCGCATCGTCATCGATGACGACATCATCACCAATTACCATCTCTTCAATGATGGCGTCTATCGAATCTTTTTTGTTGTAGTGAAGATCAATGGCTGTAGCAATCTGCCTGGATGAGGCGACAACAAGATCAATTTTGAAATTTGAGCTGAAGCGAAGGTCTTCGCCTATGGCAGGATCGGTCGGTTTCGAGGTTGCAACAACAAGCAGGTTCCCTTTAATTTCAACAGGAAGTACCTGCAGGCGGGTAACAAGTCCCTCCGGCAAAGCGGCCATTGCCATTTTAGAGGGAACAACCTGTGTCAGATCGACAAAGCGCATCTGGAATTTTGCCGCCAAAGCTTCCAACAGCTGATCTTCTGAGATCAACCCCTGATCAATGAGCATTTCACCGACGCGCAATTTTTTTCCGGCCTTCTGCTTTTCGAATGCCTGTTCGACCTGCTGGCGCGTAACCAGCCCCGCTTCAATCAAAATATCGCCGACCCTGACGTTTTTCAGGCCATCCCGGCTTGCCAAAGATTGCGTAATGGCCTTTTCAATTGTTTCATGAGGAACACTGGTGGATTCAGCAATAATTTCACCCATCCGTTTGTTGCGAATTACCTGCTGCTGCTTCAATACTTTATTCATTAACTCAGGGGAAATTGCGCCGTTTTCCAGCAAAATATCCCCGAGAGATCGATCTTCATTGCGTGGACAAACTCCGGTATGCACGAAAAATACCGTTTTCCCCGGAGGAGATGTGTTCTGAACAACACCAAAGAATCCGTTCGGGTATTTTTTGCCTTCATAAATTGCCACCTTGAAAGTGTGGCCGGTCGTAGTCTGAACCTCTTCCACAGATACCGGTTCACGGGACGAAGCCCATGGCGGGACGCCTTCCAGAACAGCACAGGCAACCTCTTCAATGGAAAAGGTCCGTATGCTCTGGTCAGAAGATATGAGCAGTTCGATAGCCGTATCCGCACCATTGAACGGGCGAACAAGATCGCCTTCAAAACTCACCCCGTTTTTCAGATGTATGACAAGTTTAGCCATTGTTCACCTCAGCGGAGACCGAGAACGTCCTGCATATCGTATAACCCCGGCGCTTTTCCGACTACCCATTTTGCCGCCCGCACTGAACCGCGCGAAAACATGTCGCGTGTCATTGCACGGTGGGAGATCTCGATGCGCTCCCCCATGCCGATGAAATAAACCGTGTGTTCGCCGATGATGTCTCCACCGCGCACAGTCTGCATACCGATCTCTTCTTTGGTTCGCTCGCCACATATCCCTTCGCGATGACAGTTGGCCACCTTGCCGTAGTCCCGCCCCAGCGCTTCGGCAACGACTTCGCCCATGCGCACGGCAGTTCCCGATGGTGCGTCTTTTTTCTTGTTGTGGTGGAGCTCGACAATCTCGACATCAAAATCATCACCGAGTGTTTTTGCGATATCTTTGAGTACCTTGAAACAGACGTTAACACCCACCGACATGTTTGGCGCAAGAACCGCCGGAATATCTTTCGCCAGTTCCGCGGCAAAAGCCCGTTCCTCGGGGGTGAAACCGGTGGAACCGATCACGATCGATGTACCTTTGAGAGCGCAGACCTCCAGATTCTTCAGCGACACCCTGGGTGAGGTAAAATCGATCAGCACGTCACAACCGGCAACGGCGGCGTTCAGGTCGTCGGAGATGAGTACCCCCAATGCGCCGCAACCAGCCACCAGCCCGACATCCTGCCCGGTTTGCGGATGACCGGGACGCTCCAGTGCGCCGGAGAGCTCTACCCCTTCAGCTTCAATAATGGAGGCGATAATACGCTGCCCCATCCGTCCGGCGGCACCACAAACCGCTATTTTGATCATATCTCCACTCCTTCAAAAATATCTTCTTGAGTCAACCGGCACCCAACGCTTTCAAACAGAACATCAACCTTGTCCGGGAATTCATGAAGCACCCACTCACCAGCCCTGTTCTTCCGGTACAGCCATATTTTGAGACGTTCAGGATCGACAAGGACATACTCTCTAAGTTCTTGAATACAACGATAAAACTCAAACTTCAGTCCCATGTCGTAACTTGACGTAGAGTCTGACAGCACTTCGACAATCAAAGCGGGGTGCTCAAGAAAGAGGTCTGCTTTAGCATCCCTCTCGTCACAACTTACCATCACATCAGGATAGAAAAAGGCATCGACCGCATCAACCTGCAATTTCATGTCTGACATATGAGGACGGCACGGCTTGCCCTTTAGTTGCTGCTTCAGTTCGCTGGCAATATTGAGAGCTACAATTGAATGCACCTGGCGCACACCAACCATGGCAAAGACCTCACCCGCGACGAACTCATGCCTGCCTGGCTGAAGCGCTTCCCACTCCATGTACTCTTCTCTCGTGAAATGCAGTTTTTCCGCTGTCTGTCCCATGAAGCACTCCTAAATCAACGTGTACTCCTTCATTATCGCTTCCAGCCTGGCCTTGTTAGCAGCACCCATCTCGCATAACGGCAGGCGCACCTCATCCGAACATTTCCCCATCAGTCCGAGAGCCGTCTTGACCGGGATCGGATTGCTTTCTATGAACATGGCGTTACCGATTTTCAGGGTATCCAGGTGCAGCTGACGCGCTTTGGCCAGGTCACCGGCAAAGAATGCGTCGGTCAGGTCGCCGACGGCCTTGGGCATGATGTTCGCGAGTACCGAGATGACCCCCACTGCGCCGCAGGCCATCATCGGGAAGGTGATGAAGTCGTCGCCGCTGAAAACGTCGATCTGGCCGCCGCAGAGTGCCATGACTTCAGAAGCCTGCTGCAGGGAGCCGGTGGCCTCCTTGATAGCCACGATGTTTTTATGGGGAGCCAGACGCGCTACGGTCTCCGGGAGCAGGTTGACCCCGGTGCGGCCCGGCACGTTGTAAAGGATCTGGGGGATATCAACGGCATCGGCAATGGCGGTGTAGTGACGGTAGAGTCCCTCCTGGGTCGGCTTGTTATAATACGGAGTTACGAGCAGCACACCGGCAACGCCAATCTCTTTCGCCTTCCGGCTCATTTCAATGGCCTCGGCGGTGGAGTTGGAACCGGTGCCCGCAATGACCGGCACGCGCTTGTTTGCCTGTTCAAACACTATCCTGATTACATTCAGGTGTTCTTCGTTATCGAGGGTAGAAGATTCACCGGTGGTTCCGCAGGCGACTATGGCATCGGTACCGTTCTCGATCTGAAAATCCACCAGCTCGCGCAATTTCTTCTCGTCAACCACTCCGTTACTGAATGGCGTTACGATTGCTACTATGCTTCCTTTGAACATGACTGAATACCTCCGTATCTGTAATTTACAGGAAAGATGCTATTTTTTCGCCCTTGAGCAAATCTTCAATGGTTTCCCGCTCACGGATAACCTCGAATTTGTCGTCCTTTACCATTACTTCGGCAACACGCGGACGGCTGTTATAGGAACTGCTCATGGCGAAGCCGTATGCTCCAGCGGAGGTGAACGCCATCAGGTCATTCTGCTTGAACATCGGAACCTCACGCTCTTTGACGAGAAAGTCACCCGATTCGCAAATCGGTCCGACGATATCGGCAACGATCATACCATCCTGATTCTGTTCCACCGGCAACACGCCGTGAAAGGAGCCGTACAGGGCGGGACGGGCCAGATCATTCATACCGGCGTCAATCATGATAAAGTTTTTCTCGTCGCGTGCCTTTGTATAGAGGCATTTTGCAACCAGGATTCCGGCGTTGCCGACGAGGTTGCGTCCCGGTTCGAAGATCAGATGCAGGCCGAGACCCGTGGTGGCGGCAACAATCTCCTTGCCATAGTCAGCCGGCAGAGGTGGTTCTTCATCATTGTACTGGATTCCGAGGCCGCCGCCGCAGTCGAAGTATTTCAGATCGATCCCCTGACTCCGCAGATTGCCGATCATGATTTTGAGTTTTTCGATGGAATCGACGAAGGGGTTGACTTTGGTCAACTGGGATCCGATGTGCATATCGATGCCGACGATATTGATGCCGGGGAGCGTTGCCGCACGGGTATACTCCTGCATGGCGCGGTCGATGGTTATGCCGAATTTGGCATTTTTAAGTCCGGTAGTGATATACGGGTGGGTACCCGGGTCAACATCCGGATTGACGCGTATTGCTATTCCGGCTTTCTTGCCGATACGGTCGGCAATTTCGGATATACGGGTCAACTCCTGCTCCGACTCCACATTAAACATCAAAATCCCGGTGGTAAGGGCAAATTCAATTTCATCGTCCTTTTTACCGACACCGGAATACACAACTTTTTTTGGATCAACGCCCGCTTTCAGTGCCCGATAGAGTTCGCCGCCGGAAACAATATCCACCCCGCCACCCAGATTGATGAATGTTTTTAACACCGATTGCGTGGAGTTGGCTTTGACTGAATAGCAGATCGTGTGAGGTACGGCGGCAAAAGAGTCGTCAAATGCCTTGAAGTGGCGGGTCAGGGTGGCATGTGAGTATGCGTAGAAAGGGGTGCCGACAGTTGCGGCGATGTCATCAAGAGCAACGTCCTCGGCGTAGAGTGCGGTGCCTTTGTACTGAAAGTGATTCATTTTCGCTCCTTATTTGATATACATGTAATGCGAAACAGGCTGAAAAAAAGTGGATATTTGTAGCACAGAGAGGTGGTGTAAGTCAAAAAATAAGCGGAAATTTGTAACGGCGGCGGCAGATACACATGAAGTCATTCCCCTTTAATTATCCTGCCGGGTTTTGATCTCCTGTTCTAGGCACCATCGGCAGAAACGCCATTACGTCCGCCTATTTTAGTCCTGTACAGGGCCGCATCAGCACGTTTCAGCAATGATTCACTGGTATCATCAGCACGCGCTTCGGCAACTCCGATTGAAAGAGTTACGGAAAGAGACTCGTTATCAAGGATAAAGCGGCTTGTCTGCACCTCTCTACTCAACTTCCAGGCAACCTCTGTCGCTGCGGCAATATCCGATTTGAACAGAATAATGGCAAATTCATCGCCGCCAAAACGGGCGAGGAAATCACTCCCCCGGAGAGAAGCCTTGAGCTTCAGTGCGACCCCCTTCAAAATCCGGTCTCCGGCCTGGTGACCGTACGTGTCGTTGGCAGTCTTGAAATGATCAATATCAATCATCATCAACGCAAATGTATCACCGTAGCGCTTACGTAACGAAATAATCTCAATCAGTTTTTCATCAAAATAAGCTCTATTGCCAACCTGGGTCAATCCGTCAATTCTCACGGCCGTACGTAGATTCTCAATCTGATCCTGCCGTTCTGACAGCACTGCATGAGATTTTGCAAGTTCATCCTTCAGCGCGGCATTGCTTGAAATAACGCTGTCAATCTCCTTCATAAGAAGTGAATGTGCCTGACTTAAATCAGGCGGCAGCTCCATCGTGTTGATAACGTTTTTCACGTCCCCCAGCATATGTGTGGAGTCACTGGCAGCTTTGTCGGTTCGTTGAATATTTGCGGCAAGAACCAGAAGCATATTCCTGATCGCCTGTGAGGAATCATAGAGTCTCTGTTCACGGGGATCGACCGGAGGCAGCAGATCAATCCTGTTCTCCTCCTGTGCCGTATCTGTTTTTGGCGTACGGCGACCGGAACCGGTCAGCATTGATAACAGTCTGCCAATCCCGCCGAACAGATCAGAACTGTCGCCAGAACTGAGTTTATTGGTAAAAAAGATAATTAACATCCCGGCGGTCAAGCCGGATCCAAACACGACAAGATATGTAGTAAGACTCAAAGCAAAACCTCCTGTACATGCCGATAAGAGAGGGCATTGTAATCCATCTTGCCAGAGTTTCAAGGATTTTGTATAACTCATATACTTTTTTATCAAAAATAGCAGGTGAAAAAAGTCCTGTGTAACGAAGGAGCCCTATTGACTGAAACAATATGCCGTTGCCCATGGTGCGGCACTGACCCGCTTTACGTCTCCTATCACGACCATCAGTGGGGAGTTCCGCTCCACGGCGACTCCCTGCTGTTCGAGATGCTGACGCTGGAGGGGGCGCAGGCGGGCCTCTCCTGGCTGACTATTCTGCGGAAACGTGAGGGATATCGCCGGGCATTCGAGGAATTTGACATTGAGAAAGTTGCTGCGTTCAGCGATAAAGATGCCGCAAGACTTCTGACTGATTCCGGCATCGTCCGCAATCGTCTCAAAATTGCTTCCACCATCACGAATGCGCGAGCTGCATTGGATATTCAGAGACGCTACGGGACCCTTGACCGCTATCTCTGGAGTTTTGTCAATGGGGTTCCGATACGGAATCAATGGCAGAGCATGGCGGAGATTCCTGCCAGCACCCCGCTTTCTGACTCCATGAGTAAAGAACTGAAACGGAATGGGTTTCGCTTTGTCGGCTCGACCATCTGTTATGCATTCATGCAGGCGACCGGCATGGTAAATGACCATCTGACGGGGTGCTTTTGTTATAATGATGCCGTACCCGCAACAAAAATCGCTCCCGTCAACTCCCGGGACATGCTATAGTTGCAAAATTTTGCAAAAGGACTATGCATGCTGATCCCCAACACATCACCAACCTTTCTCCCCTGGGAGGACAATGACCCCGCTCCGGCTTGGAGCGATATATTTGGCAATGGCAACCCGCTGGCACTGGAGATCGGCTGCGGCGTGGGAGATTTTATTGTGCAGATGGCCGTGTTGCATCCCGGCGTCAATTTTATTGCCCTTGATTTCTATAATAAGGGCTGCATTAAAACCTGCAAAAGGGTTGACAAGGCTGAACTGACCAATGTACGGGTGCTGCGCGCCGAAGCACGAAGTTTCATCGATCTGTGCATCCCGGAAGGAACGCTGCAGATGACCGTCATCAACTGCCCGGATCCCTGGCCAAAACTCCGTCACCGGAAGCGACGCCTGGTCAACACTGATTTTGTAGCCTATCTGTCACGCTTTATGCGTCCTGAAGCAGATTTCTACTTTGCCACCGATTTTGTTGATTACGGTCTCGATGTCGCCGAATTCATGGCCATTCAGCCCGGATTTACCAATCAGCTTGCTCCCGACAATTTCCGTCATCATCTTGAAGGCTATCCGATTTCAAAATACATGCGCCGTTTTCTTGAGATGGGGCAGCCGATTTATTATGTGCACTACCGGAAGGATAGGAACATATGAACGAAACATCTTCGAGCAACGATCCCGGCTTTTTCAAACCACGCGGCGCACCCATGCGGGGCGAGGTTCGCGTCATCACATTTATTCTCTCCGGCTGGCTGATTGCCATTGTCGGATTCCAGCTCTTTGCCTACATTCTGGAAGTAAACTATTCCGAACTGCTGCTTGAAGATCTGACCTTTTTCAATCTGCCGATCCAGTTCTGGTTGAGCGGCCAACTGCTGCCGCTCTGGTTCATTATCCTCTGTGTGCTGTTCAATATCTGGATGGATCGCCACCCGGCGCAGTCCCGGGAAGGCTCGCTCCGCTTTCGCATAAAAGCGGTCAGAGGGGAGGACGAATAAATGGCGTACGGAATGATACAGCTCGTGCCGATACTCATCGTGGCAGCGATGTTTGCACTCTTCGCCTTTTCCGGGTTACGCAACAGGAGCAGTCAGACATCCAGCTACGGATTCAACGGCAGTTACACCGGACGGATCGGCATTGGTGCAGGTATCGCCAGCAATTGGATGAGTGCTGCCAGCTTCCTCGGTCTGGCAGGCGTGTTTTATCTGAAGGGCTATTTTGCCATGGCCTATGTCGTGGGATGGACGGGAGGATATGTACTGCTGCTGGTACTGATGGCCACCCAGATCAGGCGTTTCGGCAAATTTACCACGCCCGATTTTGTCGGTTTCCGTTACGAGTCTGATGCGGCCCGAACTCTGGCTGCACTGATTTCAATCATCATCTCGGTTATTTATTGCGTTGCTCAATTCCGTGGCATCGCCCTGCTGGTCTCCTGGCTGTTTGGTATAGGCTACATCCCGGCTGTTGTCGTCGGAACGCTGCTGTTTGTTTCACATGTTACCGTATCAGGCGCAGTCGGGATAACCCGCAATCAGAAACTGCACTACTTCGTGCTTATCATCACCTTTATCCTGCCGCTGATGCTCCTGACCCGCAAACTGGGCTATTTCTGGATACTGCCCCAATTCGGCTACGGGGCCGCAATCGGTGAACTCCAGCAGCAGTTCGACTTTAACTGGTCGGAACCCTTCGGCAGCACCACCCTTTACGAGTGGCTCGCACTCTGCTTCACCTTGATGTTCGGTACTGCCGGCCTGCCACACGTGCTGTCCCGTTTCTACATGGTTCCCGGCATACGGGATGCGCGCTGGGGGGTCGTCTGGGGGCTTTTTTTTATTGCCCTGATCTACTGGTCCGCACCTGCCTACGGTGTACTGGCCCGCCTTTTTGAAGCACGGAACGGCCTGACGCTCAATGCGACCGGGGCTGATGCCGCCGATATGATTGTGCTCTCGGCAGCGGGGCTGGGCGGACTGCCGCTCTGGGCGGTCGGCGTCCTCGCAGCAGGGGGGTTGAATGCCGCTTTTTCAGCATCTGCGGGGCTGTTAATGACCGGCTCTGCGTCTTTTTCATACGATATGTATCCCCGTCTTCTCCGTCCGGGCGCTTCCGAGCGTGACAAGGTTTTTGCCGCAAAAGGTTTTTTCCTGGTTCTGGCTGCCATTGTTATGGTGCTGACCTTCCAGCCATGGGGAATGATTGCCGAGATTGCCGCCTTTGCCTTTGCGCTCGCCGGCAACACCATATTTCCGGCTTTTCTGCTTGGCATCTGGTGGCCGAGAGCCAATGCCGTCGGCGTCATAAGCGGCATGCTGGCAGGCCTGTTTATCAGTTTCGCGCCTCTTTTCATTGGCAAGAGCCTCCCTGTTATCGCACAGTTATTTCCTCTCACGTCATCCGCTTTTATTGGTGCGCCATTGGTCATAATCGTCATGGTCTGCGCCTCCTTGTTGACTGCACCGCCATCTGCCGCCATCCGGCTTTTTATCAGCCGTGAAGTGCATGATTGCCCCGAAAACTGATAAACATGCCGTTACCGCTCTAAAGGAATATGGCGCAATGATCCTCTCGCTTTCCACCGGATGCCTGTTTACCCTGCCGTTTCACCGAATATTCGAATTGTCGGTTGAATCAGGATTTGACGGGGTTGAACTGATAATCAACCGGAATTTTGAGCGGATTGACGCCGTCAAACTGGTTCGTTCGCTGCAGGAAATTGCCACGATCCACTCAATTCATGCACCATTTATGGATGTAGACGGTTGGGGGGGGAAGGATGATTCAATCAAACATTCGGTAAAGCTGGCGGCTGAGTGCGGTATCCCGCTGGTCAATTTTCACCCTCCCTCCTGGATGGGGCTTGAAATCGGTTTCTGGCGCTGGCTCTACAGTATACGTGACTTCCAGAAAGAAATCGGGATGGATGGCAACGTAACCGTCACACTCGAAAACATGCCGTGGACCGGAAAGTGGAAGATCAATCCTAATATTCTCTCCAATACACAGCGGATGGTTGACTTCATTCAGGATCATAATCTGTACATGACATTTGACTGCACCCACATGGGGTCAGGCAAAACGAATTTTATCACTGATTTTTTTCTCTGTTACAATTCGGGACGCATTCGGAATATTCATTTTTCCGATTACGGTTACAATCGGGAGCATCTGCTCCCCGGGCGCGGAATTCTGCCGCTGACACGTTTTCTTAACCATTTGCGCAGTACGGAATATCAAAGCACCGTCACACTGGAACTAGATCCACATGAATTGCCCAAAGGAGAGATCAATCTCCTCGAAAGTCTGAAAGAAATCGTCTCATTCCTGCGCACGGAAACCGGTCCCCAGGCTGGTTCCCCGCGTGAATACACGCAAGAAACAATTCAGGCATCATAACCTCTATGAAATCAACAGTAACCAGATACTATGTCTGATCGCTTTATTGAAAAATCTTTTCTCTACCTGCTCTGCATCTCGCTCCTTCTGCATGCGGGACTGTTTGCGGGGCTCTATTATTTTCCTCCGGTGCCGCAGCAGCCTCCGAAAGAGCCGGTTTTTATTGATCTGCAGGAGATACCCCAACCGAAGCAGCCTCCGGAACCGCGCCGGCAGGAGACAAAGCGTCGCTCTGAGCAGCAGGTAAGAGTTCCCCGGGAAACAGCCCCGCGCGGTGATGCTGCACAGGACCTTCAGAAGAGTCAGAAACAGCAGGCTCCACCAAAGGAACAACAATCATCACCAACGGCGGCTAAACCGACCCAGCAACCGGCACAAACGACTCCCCGGCAACAGCAGATAGCGCCCGGCTCATCAGTGGCCGGTCTGCTGAAACCAAAAGAGCAGACGACTCGGCAATCACCAACCGTTGCACAGCTGTTCCCCGGAGCCAGTGGCCTGGCAAAACTTGAAGAGAGTTATCGGCGCAAATTCGAGAAAGATGTCGCCGAGGGGGACACCCGCTTCCTGAACAGTGATGACATTGCCTTCGGCTCATTTCTCCGCCGCTTTGAGAGCGCAGTCTACGGTGTCTGGCGTTATCCTCAGGAAGCTGCTTTACGGGGAATCGAAGGAATAACTCCGGTCAGAATAACCTTCAATCGACGCGGGGAGGTCACCAATATTCAGCAACTGGAGAGCTCCGGTGCCAGAATTCTGGATGAGGAGGTATTTCGTACCTTGCGGGCAATTGGACCGGTGGGCGGTTTCCCAAAAGGGTATGACAAGGAGGAGTTTCATCTTATCGCTTTTTTTCAGTATGGTGGTGCGAGAAGGGCACTGAGGTGAACAGTATGAATGGCTTCCTTATCGCCGCACCACAGAGCGGCAGCGGTAAAACTACCGTCAGCCTTGCGATCATGGCGGCACTGGCACGGCGCGGCGTGACAGTAGCGCCGTTCAAGTGCGGACCTGATTTTATAGATCCGGGCTATCATCGGGCAGTGACCGGATACCCTTCGATCAACCTTGATGGCTGGATGTGTGGTGAAGAGTTTGTGCATCAGACCTTTCTGACTCATCTTACCAGCCTGACAAGTCCGACTGGTAAGACAATTGCTGTCATTGAGGGCGTCATGGGCCTTTTTGACGGTTTGGGCGCCTCCAGCAGAGAGGGGAGCAGCGCCCAGATTGCCGCTATTACGGGAGCGCCGGTCGTTCTGGTCGTAAATGCCCGCGGTATGGCTGCCAGCGCTGCCGCGCTGGTAAAAGGCTTTGCCGGTTTTGATCCACAGATCAGGCTGGCGGGTGTTATCTTTAACAATGTCGGGAGTGAACAGCATGGTGAACTGCTCAGAGAAGCAGTTGCCACTCATTGTCCTGAAGTACTCTGTTTTGGCTGCATTCCCCGCGATGAATCACTCGGTATCCCCTCACGCCACCTCGGTTTGGTAACTTCAGAAGACAACCCGCTTTCACCTGAATTCATCGGCAGACTGGCCGATATGGCGGAGCGCTGCCTCGATCTGAATGGGCTGAGCGGGCTTGGCTTTCACTCCGCTCAACCATTCATGCTCCCTCTCCCTGAGGACCCTCTGGGGCCTAAAGGAGAGGGACGGGGTGAGGGGGATATCCGCATCGCCGTAGCCCGTGACCCCGCCTTCTGTTTCATGTATGAGGATAATCTGCGCCTGCTGAAAGAAGCCGGAGCCGAGCTCATCTTTTTTTCACCGCTGAGTGACGCCGTCCTCCCCGCCGGTATTTTCGGCATGTATCTGCCAGGCGGCTATCCGGAACTGTATGCCGAAACACTTCACGCCAACACAAGCATGAAAGAATCGATCCGTGCCGCGATAGCGGCAGATATGCCGGTGTATGCTGAATGTGGTGGATTTGTCTATCTCACGGAGGGAATTGATGATTCTGCCAACCAGTCGGCAGCTGATTTTGTGGGGGTGTTTCCGGTTCGCTGCCGTATGCTGCCACGCCGTAAAGCTCTTGGCTACCGCCAGGTAGAACTGACGGAAAGTGTCCTTATTGGAGAGCGAGGTGCAGTCGTTCGGGGGCATGAGTTTCACTATTCAGAGATCGGCACCATGCCGGAAGCAAGCATACGTTGTTACGAGGTCTCCCGGCGGAGAGTTGTTTTGGGGAGAGAAGGGTTCCGGATTCGCAACTGCCTGGCATCCTACATCCATCTGCATTTCGGCAGCAACCCGGAAATTGCCGTGAGGTTTGTTGAGTCGTGCAGAAAGCAGCAATAACCGCAGCTATTCGATGTCAGGCAGCACCATTTGTTTCTGCAGCCGCTTGTAATAAAAATTCTGCCCATACAGTACGGCAATCGGGTTATGGCCGGTAACACGATCCTTGACGATCAGGGTTGTCACCGGTGCCTTGGAGTGTTTGTTGAAAAGCATGTCGTGACCGACACAGAGCCCGACGATGATATTCATGTCTGTTCCCATCCGGTTGCATATTTCGGCCTGGGCAATCGGATTACAGGCCGGTTCGAACGTGCCCGGTCTGACCTTGTCCGTTTCAGCCAATCCAAGTCCCAGCTTGTCGATACTGCCGGCCTTACAACAGACACTGACCGGTTCAAATCCCTGTGCGGTAAGAATCTTAGCCAATCGTTCCGACTCGTCCAGCAGTCCGATACAGGTTGCCATGCCGATTTTTTTGTACCCCATCAGCCTGGCAAAGGCGATTGTATCCTCTACCCGGGTCCAGCGGGCGTTGACAGCGTCACTCCCCGGCACCGGTTGGTAGCAGAGCCCTTCGACCCGGGCGGCGACAAAAGCGATCTTCGCATCCTCAGTGTCGCCACGATATTCATCGAATGATTCATTCACAATATCTTCATAAGCATCAGACGGGCAGTTGCCCGGCTTGGGTGGCGCCAGCGCAGGATCGCCACTCCAGCAGTTTGTGGTGCCCTGATTCTGCCAGACAGAACTGCACTTTGCACAGGTAACTGAAATCGATTCTGACATGAGTGCTCTCCCTATGTGGTCATCGTACGAAACAATATCTCAACTTCCTTACCGATCGCAGCATACTCCTCGTCCAGCTCAGCCAGGAAATGTTCCAGACTCGATGCGGGCTGACCCGGTACAAGCTCTGTAAAAATCTGCCAGGCATTTCTTTCAGAGGGTCCAGGGATACTCGCCTGAGAGATACCGTCTAAAGAGACATGCGACAGGCAGTAAAAGTCGGCAAGTGCAACAATTGCCGTCAGCAACGGATCCGCTGTGGCCTTCCCGGAAGAGTGATGATGGGAGATGATATCACTGTAAACCGGGGGGAAATTCCAGCTTTGTGCCAGGCAGAGACCGACTTCGCAGTGAGTTGTGCCAAAATATTCGTATTCAGCCTCATAGACTGTGTAGCCGGTATCCCTGATACTGGCGAGCATCTGCCCGTATTCGTCCTTGAAGTGGTGCCCCAGAAAGACCTTGCCTATATCATGAAGAATGCCAACGAGATAGGCTTTTTCAATGTCAGGATAATCAATCTGATCTGCAATGTAACGGGAGATCGCACCGGCACTGAACGAGGTAATCCAGAACATCTTCATGTCGAACGGCTGCTCTTTTTTCCTGAAACCATCCACAAAGTAACTGGTAAGAATCATTTCTCGCAAGCTTTTAAAACCGAGAAACAACAGGGCGCGCTTGACTGACACAATAGCACTACCGGTGCGGTACAATGGCGAGTTGACTACTCTGATCACCCTGGCCGCGAGTACCTGATCCGACAGAATCAGGTCGGCAATATCATCAGGGCTGGCTGCCGGGTCATCCAGCATTAAGACCACTTTAGACACAATCGCCGGAAGGGCCGGCAGATCGCTGGTATCCCTGAAAAGCCTGCGGGCTTTTATCATCATAGCTGCTTTTTCCACAGTTACTCCTCCCGTCAGGACAGTTCCAGCAGAGAGAGAAATTCATCTTCATTGAGAACGGAAATGCCCAGTTCACGCGCTTTAAGCAGCTTGCTGCCCGCCTCTTCTCCTGCCACGACATAATCCGTTTTTCGGGAGACAGATCCTACCACATTCCCCCCCTGATCCTCCACCTGTTTTCTGGCAAAATCACGGGTAAAGCGGGTCAGTGTCCCGGTAAAAACAAAATTTCTTCCGCTCAGACGACCGCCGACCGTTTTTACAACTACCGCTGGATCCACGCCATATTCCTGCAACTGATGTATGACAGCCTGGTTGTGCAGGTTACTGAAAAAAGTGACAATGCTCTGGGCAACGGTAGCGCCGATATCGCGAACTGAAGTAAGCTCTTCAACTGTTGCCTTTTCAATATTTGCAAGACTGCCATACGCTTGTGCCAGAGTTTTTGCGGTACGCTCGCCGACATGACGGATCCCGAGGGCAAAAATGTACCGCCCCAGATCACAGCTTTTGCTGGCATCCAGAGCGGCGAGCAGGTTTGACGCCAGCTTGTCGCCCATCCGTTCAAAGCGCATGAAATCATCTTTTGTCAGCCGGTAGAGATCTGCAACCGTACGCACCAGGCCAAGTGAAAGCAGCTGTTCTACGACTTTATCTCCCAAACCTTCAATATCCATGGCGCCACGGGAGGCAAAGTGCTTGAGCGATTCACGAATCTGCGCCGGGCAGGAGATTCCCATGCAGCGGACCGCAACTTCACCGGCAATCTGCACGACGGCAGAGCCGCACTCAGGGCAGCTTTGCGGTGGCAACACCGTTCGCTCAGTTCCGTTCCTCCGCTCTGAGACAACCCTGACAACAGCGGGGATAACGTCGCCAGCCCGTTCAACGACAACGGTATCACCGATCCGGATATCTTTGGCCGCCAGTTCGTCCCAATTGTGCAGCGTGGCCCGGGAAACAGTCACACCGGATAGCTCGACCGGCTTGAGTTGGGCGACCGGCGTTATGACTCCGGTTCGCCCGACCGACAGCAGTATATCCTCAAGCTCTGTTTCAGCCTGGCGAGGCGGAAATTTACAGGCGATAGCCCACAACGGTGCGCGGCTCTTCACGCCAAGTTCCTGCTGCAGCTGAAACGAATCAACTTTGATGACTGTGCCGTCTATTTCGTATGGAAGCGACTCCCTCATGCCGTTCATTTCATGGTAGTACGCGACCGCTCCATCAACGCCGTCTACACGTCGGGCAAGCGGATTCACCGGCAGTCCCCATTGAGATGCGGTCTGCAAAAAATCATGCTGAGACTGAAATGATGCCCCCTCGACACGACCGGGCGCATAGCAGTAGACCGAAAGCGGTCGACGCGCGGTAATGCGCGGGTCCAGTTGCCGCAATGAACCGGCGGCAGCATTGCGTGGATTGGCAAAAACAGGTTCGCCGTTTTCTTCTCTCCCTTGATTGATTTTTTGAAAGGCATCCAGTGAAAGGAACACTTCTCCACGAATTTCAAGGAGAGCCGGCACTCTTTCACCGGTCAGACGCAGCGGCAAACCACGAATCGTTCTGATATTCTGTGTCACATCTTCGCCGACAACACCGTCGCCACGAGTTGACGCAACTGTCAGCATCCCCTGTTCATACACCAGTTCAACCGCAAGGCCGTCCATCTTCGGTTCGCACATGTATGACATGACTGCACTGTCTTCCAGGCCAAGCTCTTTTTTAATCCGGGCATCCAGCTTTGTCTTGATCTCTTCTTCATTAAACGCATTTTCCAGCGAGAGCATCGGAACGCCATGAGTTACCGTCCGGAAACGGGCGACTGGCGCCCCCCCTACCCTCTGCGTGGGGGAATCCGCCGTGACAAGTTCCGGATACTGTTCTTCGAGCGCCGTCAACTCGCGGAACAACCCGTCATACTCGGAATCACGTATCTCCGGAGCATCTAATTGATAGTAGCAGCGATTGTGGTGTTCGAGCAGCAGACGAAGCTCTGCAGTCCTGTTTTCAGGGTTCGGGCGTTGTTCAACTGTATCAGAAAATGACAGCTGCATCTGTTTCCTCACGGGAGTGGTTGACTTCACGGCAGGGTACAGTATTATGCAGACAAATTCAACGTGTACGAGGTCACAAAGCGGTATGAATAAATCACAAGTCAACGATCTCAACTCCTGGCTCGACCGCTATGTCGAACCGTTTCTGGATACTGACGCAGAAGGCGTAAAAAATATCCGGCTCAAAATCGAGCATACCCGGAAAGTCTGCGAAGCCATGACAAAGCTCTCCTCCGGTGAGAATCTCACGGAGAACGAGTCACATATTGCCTCCGCCGTTGCGCTGCTGCACGATGTCGGACGCTTCACGCAGTATCGGCGCTGGCGCACTTTCCGCGACAGTGAATCAGACAACCATGCCCGCATGGCCATAGAGGTCATACGGGACGAACGGGTTCTGGCAGGAATAGACCCGGCCGAACAGCTTCTGATCGAGGAGGCTGTCCGGTTTCACAATGTGCTGGAACCTCCTGTCACTATCAAATCTCCGACCAGACTTTTTATAAACCTGATTCGTGATGCCGATAAGCTTGATATCTGGCGGATTTTTGTCGAACTGCTTGCGCAACCTCCTGAAGAGCGCGCCTCCGCAGCAACCCTCGGGCTTCCGGACCTCCCCGGGAGAGTCTCCGACAAATGCGTTGCAGCGTTGAACTCCGGTTCCGTCGTCCACCTCGACACTACCACCTGTTTCAATGATTTCAAGCTGCTGCAGATTTCATGGGTCTACGACCTCACCAGTGCCACATCCCGGAGGATAGTGCTCGAACGGAGATATATCCAGGAACTGGCCGCCACCCTGCCGGAGCGGCCTGATATTCGTGAAGCGGTAGCCAGGGCACTTACCTCGCTTTCAGCTTGACATATCTGCGGCCACTTTACACAATGCCCCGCAAAGGAGATTTACATGCCTAACCGCTACCTCATACCTGCCGGTAAACTCCGCTGGAACTGTGACCCGGAGCTGCTCGGCTTTGAAACCACCACAGAGCTCCCGGATTTTAATGATGCCATAGGCCAGAAGCGGGCACTCCGTTCAATTGAATTCGGCCTCGGAGTTGATGGGCCAGGCTTCAATCTCTACCTTTCCGGGGAGACAGGAACCGGTAAAACCTCCACTATTGCCAGCATTCTCCGCAAAAGGGCAAAAAGCGAACCTCAGCCGCACGACTGGGTGTATGTCAACAATTTTAAAGATTCCGATTCAGCAATCTCTCTCGGTCTTCCTGCCGGAATGGGGAGTGAACTGTCGGCTGACATGAAGGAGCTGATCGAGGCTTTCCGCAAGGACATTCCAAAAGCGCTTGAAAGCAGCGAGTATGAAAGCAGGCGGGCCGAACTGCTTGAAAACTACCAGTCCTCTTCTAACGATCTTTTTCAGGGGCTCGAAAAAGCGTCCGAGAAACTCGGGTTTTCATTACAGCGAACAGTGTCGGGACTGGTGATCGTACCGCAGAAGTCAGGACGCAACTATACCCAGGAAGAGTATGACGCCCTTAACGAGAAAAAACGCCTGAAGCTGGAAAAACAGGGCAAGGAACTGACTGAACAGCTTAACGACGTTCTCCGTCAGGTACGTGAACAGGAGAAAAACACCAAAGAAGCTCTCGCACAGGCCGATCGGGACCTTGGGATGTCGTGCCTGGGGCACCGCCTTGATCCGCTGAGAGAAAAGTACTCCACACTTGAAAAAGTCCTCCAGTACCTGGAATCTGTCCAGGAGGACATCCTCAACACCCTTGAAGATTTCAAGCCGCAATCAACGCAACCCCAGATACCCGGTATCAAGATGCCGCGCCAGGAACCTACCTTTGACCGCTATCAGGTGAATCTGCTGGTGGACAACAAGAACTGTGACGGGGCACCGGTCGTGTTTGAGTCCAACCCGACGTATAACAATCTCTTCGGGCGGATAGAGCATGTTATGCAGTACGGTGGCGTGGCGGTAACCGATTTCACCATGATTCGCGCCGGCGCTCTGCATCGTGCCAACGGCGGTTATCTGGTTATCGACGCCCGCGAAGTGTTGATAAATCCTTTTGTGTGGGATTCCCTGAAGCGCTGTATTCGGAATAATGAGATCAGAATTGAAGATGTTCTGGAACAGTACCGGTTCATGACCATGGTGTCACTCAAGCCTGAACCGGTCCAGATGCAGGCAAAAATTGTCCTGATCGGCACTCCCTGGATATATTATCTGCTCTTCCATCTTGACCCCGATTATCGCAAATTTTTTAAGGTAAAAGCTGAATTTGACAGCCGCGTTGCCCGAACTCCGGAAATAATGCACGATTATTCACTGTTCGTTGCCAGCCATTGCCGCACCGAAGGTTTACTGCCATTTCACAAAAGCGGCGTTGCCGCCCTGCTGGAACATACCGCGCGCATGGCTGACGACCAGGCCAAACTATCATCACAGTTTATGGAAATAGCTGATTTTATTCGTGAAACAAGCTTCTGGGCCTCGAAAGCCGAACGAACCATAATCAGCGGCGATGATGTACGGGCCGCTGCGGAAGAAAGCATCTACCGGGTAAACCGGATAGAAGAGCGAATGCAGGAGATGTACGATGACGGCATAATCATGGTTGACACCAACGGTGCCGTAGTCGGTCAGATCAACGGCCTCTCGGTCATCGGCCTCGGAGATCACACCTTCGGTCGTCCGACCCGGATTACCGCATCGGTCTATGCCGGGCAGGATGGAATGGTTAACATCGAACGCGAAGTGAAGCTTTCGGGACCAATCCATGACAAGGGAGTTCTCATTCTTACCGGGTATCTGGGGGGAACTTTTGCAACTGACCGGTCGCTGTCATTATCGGCGTCGATCTGCTTCGAACAGTCCTACAACGGTATTGAAGGGGACAGCGCCTCTTCCACTGAACTCTATGCTCTCCTGTCGGCATTATCGGGTGTTGCCATCAAGCAGGGGATTGCGGTGACCGGAAGTGTCAATCAGCGCGGCAAAATACAGGCGATTGGCGGCGTAAATCACAAGATCGAAGGTTTTTTTGAAGTCTGCCGGTCGCAGGGTCTGACCGGAAAACAGGGTGTCATGATACCAAAATCAAACGAGCGCCACCTCATGCTGCATGAGGACGTCATTGAGGCGGTCACTGCCGGACAATTTCATGTGTGGAGTGTGGAAACAATAGAGCAGGGAATCGAAATCCTCACCGGCGTCAAGGCGGGGCAGCGGGGCAAAAACGGCGCGTTCCCCAAAGGGTCTGTTTACCAACTGGTGGATGCCCGTCTCCAGGCGATGACTGATATGCTGAACGAGCAGAAGACGAAAACAAAGAAAAAACCGGTCCCGAAAAAGATGTATTCCTGAAAATGACAATTAAACCGCAGAGGTCGCAGAGTAACGCAGAGAAAAAAAGGTATTTATCAAAAACGTGTTTTCCAAAATGGTGGAGCGCTCATACAATATAACCTTCTGATTTTTCTCTGTGATACTCTGCGTACTCTGCGGTAATTTTTTTTGATTGCGACTTGGAATTACTTGCAGTCTTCCCGCCAGAGACACTCATCCTGGCCGCATTCAGCAGCTTTTCCGGTTTCAAAGCACAGGTCGTTCAGTTCAGCCGCCTGAATGGCCCGAACCAGTTCAGCTTTTTTAAGCTTGCCGACTTTAATGTCATACTTCTTTGCAATTTCCTTAATCTCTTCAAGCTTCATATCCACTTCTCCTCTGTTTTTTTAGACCGATATACCGGCTATTCTCTGCAGTGCCTCACGATATTTGTCGGCGGTTTTGTCAAGAATTTCCTGCGGCAATACGGGTGCCGGAGCACATTTTCCCCAGTCAAGCGTCTCAAGATAATCACGCAGAAACTGTTTGTCAAAACTCGGCTGTGCCCCACCCGGCTGATACGCTTCCTTCAGCCAGAAACGGCTCGAATCAGGAGTCATACATTCATCAATGATGATCAACTCACCGTTATACACACCAAATTCAAATTTGGTGTCGGCTATAATGATACCCTTTTCCGCCGCCAGATCACGCGCACGGGTATAAATTTTAAGGGTATACTCCCTGGCCTTTTCGGCTAAATCGCGGCCACAGATGGCAACCATCCTGTCAAATGAAATTGTTTCATCGTGTTCACCGAGATCCGCTTTAGTTGAAGGGGTAAAAATCGGTTCAGGAAGGCGGTCTGACTCTTTAAGACCGACCGGCAGTGTAATGCCGCTGATTTCTCCCGTAGCCTTGTAGTCCTTCCAACCTGAGCCGGAAACATAGCCGCGCACGATGCATTCAACCGGCAGCGGTGTCGCCTTTTTTACCAGCATCGACCGCCCTTCGAGAATATCGGCATACGACTGGCATTCAGCAGGATAATCAGCAACATCGATCGAGATGATGTGGTTAGGCACAATATCTTCCATCTGACGGAACCAGAAGGCTGAAATTTGCGTCAGCACAAAGCCCTTGTCCGGGATCGGCTCATTCATAATCACGTCAAAAGCAGAGATTCTGTCTGACGTCACCAGTAGCAGGGATTCGCCAAGATCATAAATATCACGTACTTTACCGCGGGCCATCAGCTTCAGGCCGGAAAAATCGGTCTGCATAACAAGTTGTGACATGGAGGTCTCCTATTTTTCGGCGAGAAGCGCCGGATTAATTTCAATCTTCGCTTTATCCCGTAATCCCTTTGCCCACTCGGCCAACGCATCTTCCTGTTTTTTGGGGAGCAATTTCTTTTTCAGCTCTTCCTTGACCGCATCATACTGCGTTTTCGGGGCTTCCGTGCGGTTCGCGACGCGAACAGCACACCAACGGTTACCTACCTTAAACGGTGTGGCAGGCGCCTGTTTCGCAGAGAGTTTGAAAACCGCTTCCACTATTTCAGGAGACGTGCCCAGTGTTGGAATTTCGCCTTTGGCAGAGTAACCGAAACTTCCGGTCGACTGGGTTTTCAGAGCAGCATTGGCCGCCAGCTGCTTTGCTGCGTCTTCCGCTTTTTGCTTGGCCAGATCGATCGCTTTGGCCACCTTGGCCTTTTCCTCAACGGCACCCTTAATTTCAGCAAGTGCAGGCACCACAGCGACCTTACGCTCCTTTGCCTTCAGAATGTAAACTCCCTTTGCCGTTTCAACCGGTCCGCCAAGCTCTCCCTGTTTCAATTCGAGAGCCTTTTTAATCACTGCCGCTTCACCAACCAGCGCGGGTGGAGGAGCATTCGCGGCAAATAAAGCTGTTTCCAGCACATTTTGCTTCAGCGCAGTTGCAATCTGAGTCAAGTCACCGGATTTGATATTTTTGTATAACGTGTCTGCAGCCAGTTCAAACGCCTGCTTGACCGTTTTCTGTTTGAGAGCATCCGCCTTTACCTTATCCTTGACCTCACTCAAAGGCTGAATGCCATCTTTCCCCTGCCAACGGTCAATATTCTTCTGGTAAAAAGTCTGTATTTCCTCTTCAGATACCGTTGTTTTAGCGTTCAACACCATTGGATCAAGCAGAATATAGGAAAGAGCAACCTTTTCAGCGGTTTTAAAATCATTTTGATTTTTTTGCAGATACTCGTTCAGGTCCGCATCAGTCAGTTTTACCTCAGAAGCCACGTCAGCCGGGGCATAGGCAACGAATTCAAGATCAAGCTTGTCATTTTCTTTTTTAAACTGTGCCAGGGTGTCCGCGTCAGTCACCACCGCCTTGTCCTTGATGGACTGGCGAACTTTTTTGAGAGTAACTTCCATCTCCTGCCCTTCTTCATAATCCTTGGCGGTCATGCGGTTTGACTTGAGTAACTGCTGGTACTGGTCAAAACTGAATTTCCCGTCTTTCTGGAACATCGGCATGGCTTCAATTGCAGCGGAGACGTCATCTTTTGAAACTTTGATGCCGAGGGACTTTGCCTCTTTCATAGCAAGCAGGCTGTCAATCAGACTATCGAGTGCAACTTTTTTCAATCCCAGCATCTTTTCCATTTCGGGAGGAATCGACTGGCCATAAATCTGCTGATACATATTTCTGATACGCTGATAGGCATTCTGATACTCTTCAAGAGAAATACGCGTACCGTTTACCTTGGCAGCATAAGAGCTGCTGCCACCACCTATCCCGTCACTCCCCTTTCCCCACACAAGAAAAATGGTTCCAACAAAGGAAAGAACAATAATAACAAAGACAATCTTGATGATAATTGATTCTTTCTGCTTGCGCATGATGCTCAACATAAATTGATGCTCCTTAATAGGGGGAATATACGTAAAACGCCGCAAAAGGGCGGCGGGAGCGACATACTACTATACGTACTTCATGATTGCAAGAGCTTGTTTTGTACGATCAGCAAATACGACGGTGAACATATACTCAATATATTCTGAATATATTCTTGAATTTACGCGGCCATTCAGGTAGGATTTTCATTTAAATATCCGGATTCAACCCTCAAAGAATTACGTTACGGGAGCATTATGAACACTCAATTCACCCCTAAATGGATTGCCTGGGAAACAACGCAGAAATGTAATCTGCATTGTGTACACTGTCGCTGCTCTTCTGACCTCACTTCGTCAGAAGGTGACTTCACTACGGCAGAAGGAAAAAAACTCCTGGCCGACATCGCTGACTTTTCAAAACCGGTTGTCGTACTTTCCGGAGGAGAGCCACTGTTGCGCCCCGATATCTTTGAACTGGCGGAGTACGGCACCTCGCTCGGGCTCCGCATGTGCATGGCCACTAATGGTTCTCTGGTCACGGACGAGATCTGTCAGAAGATGAAAAAGGCCGATATAAAGATGGTTTCGTTGTCACTTGATGGCTCGTGCGCTGACGTACATGATGATTTCCGCCAATCTCCCGGCTCATTTGACGGTGTTGTTCGCGCAGCTGAAATATTCAGGCGCAATGGCCAGAAATTTCTGATCAACTCCTCCTTTACCAAACGGAATCAAACCGACATTGCGGCAACGTTCAAGACAGCGAAGGGACTTGGAGCTACGGCCTGGTACATGTTTATGATCGTCCCGACCGGACGCGGCGAAGAGATCATGAGTGAACTGATCTCGAAAGAAGACTATGAAGAAATTCTCGACTGGCACTACCAGCAGGAAAAGATGGAAGATGACATCCTGATGCGGCCAACCTGTGCTCCCCACTATTACCGGATCGTACCGCAGAAAGCAAAGGCCGAGGGAACCACATTCGAACGCCGTTCACTTACCTTCTCCACCGGAGGAGGTAAAGGATGCATCGCTGCGCAGTCAATATGCCTGATTGACTGTTTCGGCAACGTAAAACCATGCTCCTACTTCCACCGTACGGCAGGAAATGTTAAACAGATCCCTTTCCGTGAAATCTGGGAAAACTCCGAACTGTTCAATGACCTTCGTGATTTCAAGTCCTATAAAGGGAAATGCGGACAATGCGAATATCTCAACGTCTGCGGAGGGTGCCGTGCCCGGGCCGATGCTGTGTACGGTGACTACATGGAAGAAGAGCCGTTCTGCAACTATGTCCCGATAAAAATGCAGCGTGAGAAAGAATGAGCATGGTTGTCGGGATTCATTACAGTTTCTAATGCCGATACTGTTAATTTTCCCGACATTTATTACCGAAACAAGAATTAACAACAGAGATGCCGATCAGAATGCAACAGTTGGTTCTGGCAGAGAAGTCTTTCTTATCAGGCTGTTATCACCGCTCTCAAAACAGACTTAATTAAAGGGTATATTTCATGCATGGCTAAAAGAGCTTCAAATGCGGATGCCCTTTTATGTTGCAGTTTTTTCAGTAAATCATCTTATGTTTGAAAGTAGCTTGTATGAGTATTTCCCCTGATTTCAGAACATTGCTCGGCCAGCTTCCAATCGAGTTACCGGTTTTCAATCCGGTTGCATTGGAACTCCTGCAAATGCTTGAAAATCCTGGCTCCCATATCAACACTGTTGTTGAAATCATCAACAAAGACCAGGCATTGTCTGCCCTTGTCCTTAGAATGGCTAACTCCGCTGCGTTTTCAGGACTTGAACCTTCCGAAACAATCAAGGCCTCTGCCATTAGACTGGGAACCAAACAGATCTGCAACCTGGCTATGGCAGCATCCCAGGCAGCCCTCCATACATCTGATATTGCCGTTGTTAACGATATTATGAGAGAACTTTGGCTGCACTCCAACGCCTGTGCGGTTGGCTGCTGGACAGTGGCCATGAATACATCTTTCAGGCATCTTGCTGATCAGGCGTACCTGGCAGGTCTGCTTCATGATATCGGCAAGCTGTATATCCTCAAGGGCATGGAGCGGATAAGCCCCGAAAACCATGGATTCGAGCTTGAGAGAAAATTCATACTGACGGTTTTCACTGAAATGCACGTTGAACTCGGCGGCCGCCTGATGAATCACTGGAACATTCCGGCACTCTATCAGGCTATTGTTGCGGACCATCATCGGGAAGATGTAACGACACAAAACGTACTGTTAGACATCGTTCGCCTGGTTAATTTTAATAGTCGTAGACTGCATATGAGCCTGAATCCTGCCGTTATATCGTATGACGCCCCTGCTCCGGAGTATATTTCGCTCCAGATTACTGAATTTGACTGGGCCAACCTTGAGGAAAAAATGATTAAGGCTGGTAAATTTTAGTTTTAAATATAACGAGAGGCTGTGTATGACTCATTATGAAAAAATACTAAATCAGCTCCGGCTGGAACCTAAAACATGGCTGATCACTGGTGTTGCGGGATTTATCGGATCAAATCTACTGGAACATCTGCTGCACCTGGATCAGAAAATTGTGGGGCTAGACAATTTTTCCACCGGAAAGCAGAGTAATCTGGACGAGGTACAAAGTAGCGTCTCTGAAACCAGGTGGCAGAAATTCACTTTTGTAGAAGGAGATATACGTGACCTTGACACCTGCCATACCGTCTGCAAAGGCGTCGATTTCGTTCTGCATGAGGGGGCACTCGGTTCGGTGCCCCGCTCAATTGTAGATCCGATCATCAGTAACGCGAGCAATGTCACCGGCTTTCTGAACATGCTTGTAGCTGCTCGGGATGCAGGTGTTAAAAGATTCGTGTACGCGGCCAGCAGCTCAACGTACGGCGACCATCCGGCGTTGCCAAAGCGTGAGGATACGATAGGCAAGCCGCTTTCACCCTATGCGGTCACTAAATACGTAAATGAATTGTACGCGGATGTCTTTGCCCGTACGTACGAAATGGAATCGGCAGGGCTCCGCTACTTCAATGTCTTCGGTCCCCGCCAGGATCCGGAGGGGGCCTACGCCGCAGTCATTCCCTGCTGGATCAGAGCACTGATCAAGGGGGAATCGGTATATATCAATGGCGACGGTGAAACCAGCCGTGATTTCTGCTTTGTAGAGAATGTCGTTCAGATGAATATTCTGGCGGCAACAACGCTTGACCCCGCTGCCGTGAATCAGGTGTACAACACTGCGGTGAATGCGCGCACATCGCTGAATGAGCTTTTTATCATGCTCCAAAAACGCCTTGAGCCGCATTATCCGCGACTTAACGGATGTAAGCCGATACACCGTGACTTTTTAAAAGGGGATGTGCGCCACTCCCGGGCCGACATCAGCAAAGCGGCCGGACTGCTTGGCTATGCACCGACTCACAGCATTGCTGCGGGACTTGATACGGCCCTCCCGTGGTATATACAAAACCTTGGCACCCGGTCATAGCGTCATAAGCCTGCCGAGTTGCCATGATCAGTACTATTATTTCCATACTCGCGGTTATCACCCTGCTGACCGGCGCAGGTTATCTCCTCTACTCAGAGCGTTCCCGATCAGGTTTTTATCTCGGTGCGTCTCTTACCGCTACGGCGCTGACTGATCTATTTGATTTACTCTCCCTTACATCGCTGGAACCATTTTTCTGGAAAAAATGTGCATTGTCAGCCGAAGCACTCCTTCCGTTCTTTTGGCTCCTCTGCAGTCTGACTGTCTTCCGTCAGGCAGGTCCCTGGAGTTTAAGCCCGTCCCGAAAGGTCGGGGTAGCGTTAACGGCTCTTTTTTTAATTGTTCAGCAACTCATCCCGCTCAATACCTTTTTCTATGCCCCCGATTTTCCGGTTGAAAGCTTACTTTTTCTGACAGAAGCCGGTTTTTACTATTATGTAGCACTCTTGTTGTGCCTGATCATGGTGCTGGTGAACTTTGAAATTACGTTCGTCAACGCCTCCCCCGACGCCATCTGGAAGATAAAATACGAGCTTATCGGGTTGGGGATCGTGGTAGCGGTACAGGTTTTCTATTACAGTCAGGCGCTTCTGTATCGATCGCTGAACATGAATTATCTCTCGCTGCGCTCCTTCCTGTATCTGGTTGCCGCCATGTTGATTGCTTATTCACTGGCCTTTCGACGCGGCAGGGGTCGGGTCCAGGTTTCACGCCAGGCGGCTTTTAAGTCCGTCATCGTTGTCACGGTGGGGATTTATCTGACCCTGCTCGGTAGCCTGGGCAAAGGGATGCAGTACTTAAGCAGTGTTTATTCTCGTAACATTGCAATATCAATAGTTTTTATTACAGGGACAGGTCTGTTGATCCTCCTGCTTTCCGATCGATTCAAGCGGAAACTCAAGGTGCAGCTGCACAAAAATTTTTATCAGCATAAGCATGACTACCGGACCCAGTGGCTTCGCTTCACCGAACAGCTTTCCACCTCCAGTTCGGGTGAAGAACTTATCCAGCACATACTTGCGGCATACTGCGACATTTTCGGTATTACCGGATCGGCACTGTTTCTTCTTGACACCACCCATACCGGATACTATGCCGTTGCTGATTACAATATGCCCCTGAAAGTTGATATGATTCCGGCCAGCAATTCTCTTGTCACGTTTATGGACGAACATGCCTGGGTCATAAGCCTGCTTGAAGACACGCCTGACATCAAGGAAGAAGATTCCCGGTGCTTCAAGGAAAATGGTGTTTTTTTTGTAGTGCCGCTCTTTAACCAGGTACAGCTGGAAGGTTTTATTGTCCTGGCACGACCAATTTACAACAAAGAGGTCTTTATCTACGAAGATTACGACCTGATGAAAACCATTTCCCGCCAGGCATTTTTAGCGATCGTGCATCAACGTCTGTCCGAGCAGGTCATCCATGCCAGTGAAATCCAGGCAATCGGCAATGTCGCGACATTTGTAGCGCATGATTTGAAAAACCACGTGTCAAGTCTATCGCTGATAGTTGAAAATGCCGCCAGGCATATCCATAATCCTGAATTTCAAAAAGACATGCTGACATCTTTGGGGAATACGGTAACAAAAATGCAGAAATTAATCGGCAGATTGAAAAATTTTGGTGAACACGATTTAATCCTGCGTCAGGTTAATCTTCTGGAACTCTGTATAAATACGACCCACTTGCTGCTTGAGGGAAGAATATCCGTTTCCGGATCATCGCAAACGGTCCGGGTTGATGAAACTGAAATTCAAAAAGTTATCCTGAACCTTCTGATAAATGGCATAGAGGCTTCAGGAAAGACGGAACCGGTACTGCTTGAGGTTGGTTATGCCAATGCGCCGTTTATACGGGTAAGTGATAAAGGGTGCGGCATGACTTCCCGATTTATTCGAACGGAACTTTTTAAACCATTCAGGACGACAAAAAAACAGGGTCTTGGTATTGGTTTGTATCAGTGCCGTCAGATCATGGAGGCGCATGGCGGTCGCATTGAAGTAAGCAGTCTTGAAGGAATCGGCACCGAATTTACCGTGTGGTTTGCTGAATTGCCCGCATCAGAGAGTGCCGGGCATTCCGGGGTGCAATAAAAAGCAGAGGAGTTGCTGTGTGGAAAATCTCTTAATTATTGATGATAATGCAGATATGCGTCAGCAGTTGAAATGGGGACTGGGTGATGATTACCATATTCTGTTGGCCGGAGATGTTAATGAAGGCCTCATCCTGTTTAAAAAATATATGCCACGGGTCGTAATTCTCGACCTGGGGCTCCCTCCCCATGAGGATACGTCTTTCGAGGGATTTCGTGGCCTTGGTGAATTGCTCAAACTGAATCCGTTTGTCAAAGTGATCATGCTCACCGGAAACAGTGAACGTGAAAATGCCCTTAAAGCCACTCAAATGGGAGCATACGACTTCTTTCCAAAACCGCCGGTTCTCAGCGAATTCAAGGTTGTCATAAGACGGGCTTTTAACCTCGCAAACCTTGAAGAACAAAATCGCACTCTACAGCGTGAACTGGAGCAGCAATCAAAAGATTTTGGCGGAATGCTCGGCCACTGCCCGGAGATGCAGACATTATTTTCAACCATAAAAAAAGTGGCACCATCCGATATTTCCATATTTATTTCCGGTGAAAACGGAACCGGTAAAGAACTTGTAGCCCGGGCTATACATGATGCAGGCACCCGCAAGTCCGGACCTTTTATTGCGATCAATTGTGGAGCTATCCCGGAGAATCTACTGGAGTCAGAACTATTCGGACATGAAAAAGGGGCCTTCACCGGTGCTCATGCGATGGTGCAGGGTAAACTTCAGTATGCCAACAAAGGCACTCTGTTTCTTGACGAAATTGGCGAGTTGCCGGTCAATCTTCAGGTAAAACTGCTCAGATTTCTTCAGGAAGGCGTCATTCAACGGGTCGGCGGCAGACTGGACATTCCCGTTGATGCGCGTGTCGTCTGTGCCACCAACGTGGATATCGCCCAGGCCATCAAACAGGGTAGATTTCGCGAGGATCTTTATTACCGTGTCAGCGTAATATCAATACACCTTCCCCCACTACGGGAGAGGGGTGACGACACACTTTTGCTGGCACATTATTATCTGAGCCTGTTTAACAAAGAATACCACAAAAATATCCGTCGCTTCAGCGGTACAGCGGTTGACTTTCTCACAAGCTACAATTGGCCGGGCAATGTGAGGGAGCTACGCAACCGGGTGCAAAGAGCAGTTGTCATGAGTGAGACAACCGTTCTGGAACCGGCAGATCTGGGTTGTGATGCCGAAAAAATTCCGGAGGAGAGGGAAGAAATTGAACCGGTCGTAAACTTCAACCTGAAAGAGGCTCGTGACAAAATCGAACAGAGATTGATTAACGCAGCCATTGATCAGCAGAACGGTAATATTGGCAAGGCAGCTGAGACTCTGGGAATAAGCAGACCGACCCTCTATGATTTGATGAAGAAACATGGGTTGTCACCGACAACGTAATAGATGTTACCAGAATTGCCATTTTCCCGTGGCTACCACGTATATGGCCAGTGCCAGATTGGTTACCGCGTGTGCCAGTATGCAGTGGGCAAGACTGCGAGTCCGGTAGAGAAGCAGATTGTAGATAATCCCCGCCATAACCCCTGCATATATATAGTTGTGTTCAAGACCAAACAGTACAACAGTGAACAGGAAAGATCCCCAGGTAAATGTTCCTGTTTGTACCGTGTCGAAATTCTTGTCAATGATATAGCGGATCAGAAATGAACGCCAGAACAACTCTTCCATCACCGGAACGACCAGAACTGCCCCGGCAATCCTGAAAAACGTCATCGTAACCTGAAGCGTTCCATCCGGCAAAAGGGTCGGGTTGAATCCCTGCGGGACAGGTGCCGAGCCGGGAGTCCAATCCATATTGATCCAGAGTATGAATACCAGCAATCCGATGCCGCACGACGTCAGAGTCACCGGAATAGTGGTAAGATCTTTGAACGACAGCTCGTGGTAGCGCTTTCTGTAGATGAAGAGGAGGGCACCGACAGTCACAGCCTTGATCGGATAAAGATAATAGAGTGTTGTTGCTTCAAGCCTGAAGAGGCCTTGAGCGGCGCAGAAACGGACCAACTCATCCAGGCCGATGAATCCCATAAACAGAGCAAAGGGAAAACATCGATAAAATGCAGGACTGAAACCACGCTGATCAATCATATGTGTACTCCCGAGGCAGCAGGTAAATTCGGATAATATCCCGGGCAAACTATCATGGTAAATATAACCCGTCAAATGAAATGGCCGTAATAAAAAGCTTACGATTGTCCGTTGGAGAATATGCTACGCGTGTGTGGAATATTCTCTAAGCACACATACAAGCAAGGCGTGAAGTGTCGCATTTACAGACTGTTATATCTTGGCACGACAAATGCTAAAAAATTAGGATCTCTGTAAACAAACCATCAAAAGGAGAATTCATACCATGAAAAAGACGACTGTAGTAATAACTGCCCTTTTAGCTCTTTCAGCACCGATAACATCTTTTGCCGCCATGGACCATAGTAAACCGGGGGGCGGCTCTCATGAGACGGGTCATGCCGGTCATCAGGGAGATGTGGCCCACCAGGAGGTTGTCGATGGCGTGACGGCAACCTTCAAGGTCATGAGTATGAAGGATCACATGAAGGTTATGAACATGGAAATGCCGAAGGAGATGAAAGAAACCCATCACATTGCCGTCGAGTTTAAAGAGGCCAAATCCGGTAAAGCCCTGATTGAGGGAGTGGTGAAGGTAAAAGTTCAAAACCCTGATAAATCAGATCAAACCAAAGATCTGATGGGCATGCAGGGGCACTTTGGCGCCGATTTCGATCTGTCAAAAAAAGGGAAGTACGGCGTCATGTGCAAGTTCCAGTTGAAGGATGGCAAGACCCGCAGCGCAAAATTCTGGTATATGGTGAAGTGATTGTTATAACAGCTGGTTAATTTACATTTTTGTTCAGAGACAGACTTGTTCTATTTACTATGCGGGATTTGTGCGAGGCAGTCAGTAACCGGAAACGAGATAATCTATTGCCTTGATGATCGTCTCATGCAGATGAGGCAGCGTAGTAACCAGTGAGCGCAACTCATCTGCCATGACGGTACCGGGCATAAGCAGGTTGACAAAACAGTCCTCACCCTGAATCGGCACGACAGGACAGAAAATCGTACCAGCGCCGATTATTGACAGATTACCCCGCAGAAAGATTGGCACTACGGTTGCCAAACCGAATTTCATCAGTTCGTCATTTGAAATCACCATCAGGTATTTTGCCAACGATACTTCATCACTATTCCGGTACACCGAATATTGCATTACCAAACCCTCTTGCTTTTTACATAGCTGGCAAGACCATCCTTGTCGGACATCAGGTGGGTCATGACATGTTCGACGCTGTTAAACGCTGCGATAACATCCTGTTTGCGTCGTTCGGCTGCAACATATGCTGTGGCAACCCGACTCAGGTCTATTCTGTTTTGCCTGACAAACTCAAAATCTTCAGGAGTAAGACTGATACTGGTCTGTTGTTTTCGTTTCAGTTGCGCCATCTCTCCTACCTCCCGCATGGTCATTTCAACACTGAAAATACACTAAAATCCACACTGCATCAACGCAAATATCAGCAACACCCAACAATGAGCATTGAGAATATTAGTGGGCACCATCCGCCTTATCAACTCGAATCTTCCCTTTTTTTCTCCGTACTGCAGCACGGATGCCAAAGAATCCGCCTGCCGCAGTCAGAACCCAGATGGTTGCCGTCACCACTATTTCACTTGCTGTAAACATCAACCCCTCCCCTCATCACCATGAAAAACCTGCCCATCACACTGCGGGCAGCACAAAGTCTGCTCCGGCAAACTGAATAGCGGCCGGATCGGTGGCACGCGGTGGCGATACAGCGTGGACACCGCTGCACTCCGGACAGGCCTGGACAAACGTTTCCAGCAGGAAGCCGGCACCGCACCCCTGACATGTTGCCGTCAGTCCGCCATTTGGCACTGATGAAACGGCAATGGCTCCACCGTGCGCTTTGAGAACAAATTCGACAAGATCTCTGCCGATTGCAAATGGTCCTGATCCTGATTTGCTGCCTGAGCCGCAATCACACATAAATCTACTCCTCTTGAGTATGCATTGAGTTTTTCCTGCTCAAGGCATACCACTGACGTGTTCTGCATTGCATGACGTATGTCAAATTATCTGTTTTTTGTTTGTTCACAGTTTTACCAACCGCTCATACGAACCTGCCTGCCCCGCAGCGGCTGACTGTCACTTGATAACAGCGGCGAATAGTGACACGAAAAACATGGAGCGGGAAATTCAGACATTATAAAACGAATCAAATAAACAGTTTTTGACTTTGGTCAAGGAAATTGCCACCCGGAGTGCGTATTGGTTATTACACCAATGTGTGCAAATCAGGAGGGAACGTTATGAATATCCCGTCATTTACCTGGCTGGCTGAGCAGATTGTACAAGAAAGCAGTGATGCCATCATGTTTGCCGACCATGAAGGACTCACACGTCTCTGGAACAAAGGGGCCGAGACGATGTTCGGCTATTCCGCTGCCGAAGCAGAAGGTAACAGCCTCGATCTGATTATCCCCGAAAACCTGCGCGGCAGGCATTGGGAGGGATATCACAAAGTCATGGCAAGCGGCGAAACCCGCTACGGCACGGAACTCCTCTCGGCTCCCGGCATACGCAAGGACGGCACCCGGCTTTCTCTGGAGTTCAGCATGGTTATCGTACGGGGTGAAGATGGCGCGGTACTCGGCACCGGTGCGATTATCAGAGACATAACGGCTCGTTTTCAGAGGGAAAAGGCTTTGAAGGAGCGGCTCAAAATTTTGGAAGCAACTCCGGCATGAGCATCTCCCGCAAGGATTTTTTCAGACAGAGCCTCTCCTCTCTCGGGAAGGCGGCGTTCGAAATTGCTGATACGCTCAAGGGGCATCTTCCCGCCATACCGGTCATGGTAGCGCCGGAATCATCCCCACCATCAGAACCGCAACCCGACCTCGTTGCAGAGGCATTCAATGACCGCTGTCTCGCCCGCAGCAACAGCTGCTCCGCCTGTGTAGAGAGCTGCGAGCCACAGGCAATAAAGCTTAACCCGGGTGTCGGAATCAGAATCAACCCGCAGTTCTGCAACGGCTGCGGAACCTGTGAGTATGTCTGCCCGGTTGAGCCGAAGGCGGTGGTGCTGGTGCCAAGGCAGCAATAAAGAAGAAATATTTGATTTTGGTCAAATGTTCTTGGAGATGAATACGGCACAATCTGCCAAAACAATTGGTACACAACAAAGTGAAGCACATACCAGAGAGAGGAGTATAACCATGCTGAAGAAAAAACTGGCCGTTGTGGCCGCAATCGCAGGTGTCGCGGGTCTGTTGCTGGCCCTTCCGGCCATGACCACCGCAATCAACAAACCGGCTACTAAACTGGCCAATGATGGACGCGCCAAATGTTACGAGTGCCATGACGAAGTCAAGGCTCTCAAAGAGGGCTCCAAACATGCCAAGCTGGCCTGTACGGTCTGCCATGACAAACTGGATGTCCATATGACCGACCCCGAGAAGAACAAACCGGTCACGACCATCGACCAGGCACTCTGTGGCAAATGCCACAAAAACCAGATGGAGAGTTTCTACAGCATAATCCGTGACGGCGGAGCCCGTAAAGAGAAGGGCGTTCCGGCCGGTCGTTCGCCAATGCAGGATAAATTACTGCAAGGTCACGGTTTCACTTTTGAGCACGCGGAACCGCGCGGACACGCCTTCATGGTGACCGACCAGTTTGCCGTGGATCGTTTCCAGGGCGGTCGTTACCAGGTAAAGGGTGGCTGGAAGAACATTGATAAAATGGGTAAAACATGGGATGTGCTTGAGGATAAAGGCAAAGGCTTCAAACTGCCTGAAACGGCAATGGCTGGCAACCCGACTTGTATACAGTGCAAGACATCCGACCATATCCTGAAGCAGAAGTTCATGGGAGACAAGGATCCCAAGGCCAAATGGGATCGCACCTCCGATGTCAACGACGTCGCCAAGGACACCAATAACCCGGTTGGCTGCATCCATTGCCACGATCCACACGGCACCCAGCCACGCGTTGTACGTGATGCCTTGATCCAGGCTATTGAGAAAGACCGTGCCGGGAACATCTTTGCCAAGGGTGGCAAGACTGATCTGAAGGTTGTTTCCTTCCGTGACGGCTTCCGCAAGATAGGCGTCATGGAGAAGACCGATTCCCGCATGATGTGCGCCCAGTGCCATGTTGAATATAACTGCAACGCCGGCACCCAGCCAAGCGACGGCAAAAAGGTAGGGTACGATGATCAACGCACCAATCACTTCCCGCTCAAAAATTCGCTGCAGCTGCTGAAGCATTACAAAGAGCTGGACTTCTTCGACTTCAAGCATGCCGTTACCGGTGCCCGCCTGATCAAGTTTCAGCATCCGGAAGCAGAAACCTATGCCGGCAGTGTCCATGACAAAGCCGGTGTGCAGTGTCACCAGTGCCATATGCCCAAACAAAAGGGTAAAGATGGCAAGATGTTCTCAACCCACGGCGTGATCAAGCCGAAGCATAACGTCAAGGCTGCCTGCCTTGGCTGCCACCCGGACAGCACTGTTGAGAAAAAGCAGTACGAGATGGATTCGATCATCAATTACACCAAGGGCAAGATGCGCAAGTCGGAGTACTGGCTTGGCGAACTGATCGACTCGTATGCCGCTGCACAGCGTATGGGCGTGACTGAGAGCGTCCTGACTCAGGCGCGTGAAAAGCATGAAGAAGCGCATGTCCTCTGGGAATACTGGACCGCCGAGAACTCTGACGGCTTCCACAACCCGGGTCTTGCTCGTGAGAGCCTGACCGGATCAATCTCCGCCTCCAAAGCCGGCGTCAAGATCCTCAACGATGCCATGGCTGTTGTTACAAAGGGTGAAGTGAAGAAGTAAGCAGAGATGCAAATGATGTAAAAACAGCCCCGTTCCGAAAGTGGAGCGGGGCTGTTTTTGTTTCTGCTGCAGCTTGTTATTCAACTTCTCATTTGAACGGCAGACGTTCCTGACTCAGGTCAGCAACCTTCTCAAATTCAGGATCTTTATGCACCAGGAAAGAATCTAACTATTCAAACCTCCAGTTCCCTTTCAGCGTCTCGTTCCGCCATCAATCGCGCTGCGGAGCCTCCTTTACCGCTGCCACGAAACGCCGCCAACAATTGAGTAGATGACTGTGCATCAGTAGCATTTTTCCTCTGCATAAGCGCCTCATATTCCTGTGGTGAAAACAGGTATGCCACCGGTCTGCCACGCCGGGTGATCGAAACGGGTTCACGCTGGGCACTATCAAGTAACATGCCAAAATGATTCTGGGCTTCAACTGAAGTCATTGTCCTCATAACACATCCCCCTTTATTAGATAGCTAATACGTCTATTATAGCTAGATTTATTCACTTCATCAATGTTTTCAGCGCCTGCTTTAACAGCCCTTCCACTGAAACACCACCAGTTGCATCCAATCCAGCCATGGCCTTGCGCACGAACGGCTCTTTATAGCCAAGATTGAGCAGCGCGGAAATGACATCTTCTGCAACATCATCAGCAGGAATCTGCCTGGCGTCAACAGCAGGGAGCGCTGATATATCCAGCTTCCCTACCTTATCTTTCAGTTCCAGGACAAGGCGTTCCGCCGTTTTTTTGCCGATACCGGGAATTGTTGACAGCTTGTTGAGGTCGCCCTGTGTCAGAGCCTGGGCAAGCGGGCCGGGCTGAATGTTGGAGAGGATATCCCGCGCCAGCTTGGGACCGACACCGGAGACGGCAATCAGCAGTTGGAAAAAGGACTTCTCCAGTCGCGTCCGGAAGCCGTAGAGAAGGATGGCATCCTCCCTGACACTCGTGTGGATGTGCAGGGAAGCGGTCCCCCCCTCTTCCGGGAGTTCGTAGTAGGTGGAAAAGGGGATATGCACCCGATAGCCGACACCATGCACGTCGAGAATAATATGGTCGGGAGTTTTGTGGGCGATCAGGCCGGTCAGGAGTGCAATCATAGCTTCATGTCTCTCCAGGATGTTTTTTGTTGTTTCATGGCGGCTTTGCCACCCGATTTCTGATTGATGGCGTATGAATTGATGTGACAGACTGCCACCGCAAGTGCGTCTGAGGCGTCAGCCTGGGCTATTTCCGGGAGACCGAGCAATATCTTGAGCATCTTCTGCACCTGTGCCTTTTCCGCCCGCCCCTGTCCGACAACAGCCTGTTTTACCTGAAGCGCGCTGTATTCATATACCGGCAGGCCGCAATGAACGGCGGCTACAATCGCCGCTCCGCGCGCCTGCCCCAGCTTGAGGGCACTCTGCGGGTTGGTCGCAAAAAAGATGTTCTCGACAGCCACCTGGTCCGGTTTATATCTGGCAATCACCTCAATGAGGCCATCGAAAATCTTCTTCAGCCGACCGGGAAAATCCGCCGCTGTATCGGTAAAAATTGCGCCGTTATCAATATGGATCAGACGGTTACCCACCTGTTCCACAATGCCGTAGCCGGTAATACGCGAGCCGGGATCTATGCCGAGGACAATCATGCTGCTCCTTTACATATCAACGGGAGACCGTGACGCCTGCCCGACCGCAGATATCCGCCACCTTGCAGCTCGAACAGCGTGGCGACACCGGGTGACAGTGATTCTGCCCGAATGCTACCAGCAGGTCATTGATCTCGATCCAATACCCGGCGGGGAGCACGTTTCTCAGTTCTTTTTCCGTATCATCAGGGTTTTTTGTCGTAATGTAGCCAAGTCGATTGCAGATTCGGTGGACATGGGTATCAACGCATATCCCCGGCGTGCCGAAACCGAGAGTTACCACCAGATTTGCCGTTTTACGCCCTACCCCTTTGAAACGGAGCAGTTCATCAATGGTATCAGGCACGACCCCATGATACTTCTCCACAAGTTCCTGTGACAAAACGGCTATCTGGGCAGCTTTGGTGCGATAGAATCCGGCCGGATAGATCAACCCGGATATCTCTTCTACAGTCAGCAACTGCATCTCTTCCGGAGTCTCTGCCCGCGCAAAAATCCGTGCAGAAGCCCGGGCGGTAACGTCATCTTTGGTGCGCAGCGAGATGATACAGGAGATTAGAACTTTGAAGGGGCTGCCATTGCATTGGGCAACAATCGTAACAGCCGGGGTCTGCCAGGTTTTGTACTCCTCACGCAGTACAGTAATTACTCTATGGATGTCATGGGGTTTCATCGGCGAAATAGTACCGTATGCAGCCTTTATCTGCAATAGCGGTTTTACTTTTTTATCAGGGCGCGCTAGTATGCGCGTCATGAATATAGACCTGCATATACATTCCAGCTTTTCCGACGGCGCTTTCACGCCATCCGAGCTTGTTGCTATTGCCATACAACAGGATGTCCGGGTTATTGCCATTGCCGATCACGATTCCGTGGCCGGGATCGGTGAGGCGACGGTAGCCGGTGCTGCCGCCGGTATCACGGTACTGCCGGCTGTAGAGCTTTCCGTGCAGTTTGAAGAGTGGCAGGATGTCCATCTTCTCGGCTACGGCATCAATTTCGGGGATGAACAGTTTCTGTTCAATCTTGACGGTTTCAGAAAGCGCCGCGAAGGCAGAAACGGTGAAATCCTTGAGCGCGTTAACGACTGTTTGCACTCAGAGGGGCGCAGCAGCCTGGATCTTGAACACGTCCTTTCCTTTGCCCACGGCTCAATCGGTCGACCTCACATTGCCCGCGCACTTCTGGAACGTGGTTACGCAGATACGGTTGAGGATGCGTTCCGGCGCTACCTTGTCCCCTGCAACGTTCCGAAAATCTACTGGCCAATGGCAGATGCCATAGCCGAAATTCATCGTATCGGCGGAGTCGCCGTACTCGCGCATCCGACCAGTGTCGCCAAAAATCCGGCGACACTCGGGTCTGTCATAGCAGAACTTCAGTTGCTCGGCCTTGATGGGATCGAGGTTTATAACAACATGGGCTGGCCGCTTGAGATTGAATTTTTGAGGCGTACCGCATTGGAGTTGGACTTGCTGATGACGGCAGGTTCTGATTTTCACGGCATTGAAGAAGGGCTTGAAATCGGCAGGGGGCGGGAAGGAATGCGCTTTGACAGCGACCTGCTTGCGCCGCTGTATGAACGGATAGAGTCTATGCGTCTTCACCATACACAACCTCAAAAACTTCCTGCAATTCCGCTTTGCCCTTCACGGGTGACGGCGGGAGCTCCTTTGTCCCGATTTTTGTCTAATCTCGTACTACTCCCTGGCCAACGCTTCGACCGGATCAAGTCTGGCGGCATTACGCGCCGGGATAAATCCGAAAAGCACACCGATGGCCGATGAACAGACAAATGCTGCTGTTATGGACATGAGCGAAAATTTTATAGTGATCATGGTGACGAAAATTGAGAATAATTTCCCGAGGCAAAACGCGAGTAGAATACCAATCGTTCCTCCGGTGAGGCAGACAAGGACCGCCTCAATGAGGAATTGCTGCAGTATGTCGCTCTGACGTGCGCCCACAGCCATGCGAATGCCTATTTCATGGGTGCGCTCAGTAACCGAAACCAGCATGATGTTCATAACTCCGATTCCACCTACTATGAGCGAAATTATCGCGATTGAAGAAATGAGCAGTGTCAACGTAGCGGTCGTCGTGTTTACCGTTTTCAGGATGCTGTCACTGCTGCTGGTAAAAAAATCCTTTGTGCCATGGTGTTGCGTGAGCAGTTTGACTATACTCGCTTCGGCAATCTGGTTAGACATACCGCCCCGCACCCGCACCGTAATCGAGGAGAAATATTGCTGACCGAAAAGGCGGCTCATGGCGGCAGTATAGGGGACCCAGACGTTCAGATTCTGAGTGTTGCCAAACGGGCCCTCCTTCTCTTTACTGACTCCAACCACCTGGCAGGGGAGCGAACCGAGAAAAATAACCTCACCAAGAGGGTTTTCAGAACCGGTAAAAAGCTTCTTGCGGGTGTTCTGATCAATAATAACGACCTGCGCCTGTTGCTGTAGATGACTCTGAAGGAAGGGGGCACCTTGAGCCATTTCAACGCCGCGAACACGGAAATACTGATCGCTGACTCCTCCAACCGAAGCGTTGACCTTGATGTTTTTATGGCGAATTAACAGATTGGCGTAGATTCCCGGCGTGACACTGTCCACATACACCTGCGCCTGGAGTGCGTCAAGGTCGTGAGCGGTAAGTGTCTTGATACCGGCAGCTTTTTCGTCACCCCAATCCATGCCGGGATAAATGTCGATGACATTAGTGCCCATGGAGCTGATATCGCTGATAACCTTCTCACGGGCACCCTCACCGAGTGCAACCACAGATACGACCGAAGTAATGCCGATAATAATGCCGAGCATGGTCAGCAACGTTCTCAGGCGATGGGAGATCATGGTTTTGAGTGCCATGGTGAATGCTTCAGCAAAGCGCCCCCCGTTGGCGACAAAAAAATTTCCTATTGTACGTGACGGCAGTTTTTCCAGCCGGGTAACTGTTTTTTTAACCGGAGCATGAGGATTGCGCCGGTCGCTGATAATTTCACCGTCACATATTTCGATGATTCGCTCCGCGTGAGCGGCCAGTTGGAGGTCGTGAGTTACCAGGATAATGGTATGACCGAGTTCATGCAGCCCGTGCAGGATGTTCATCAGTTCCAGGCCGCTTTTACTGTCAAGCGCGCCGGTCGGTTCGTCAGCCAGAATGACATCGCCGCCGTTCATCAATGACCGGGCAATACTGACCCGCTGCTGCTGCCCGCCCGACAGCTGTCCGGGAAGATGGTAGCTGCGTTCATGCAGACCCAGGCTATCCAGTAGTTCGGCTGCCCGTGTCCGCCTGTCCACTTTATCCATACCTGAATAAACCGCCGGAATTTCCGTGTTCTGTAACGCATCAAGGTGGGGCAGCAGGTGATATCGTTGAAAAATAAAGCCGAAATTCTCCCGGCGTAGTGTAGCCAGAGAATCGGAGTCGAGCGAGCCCGTATCCCTGCCGTTTACCAGATAACTGCCCTTACTGGCACGATCCAGACAACCGAGAATGTTCATCAACGTCGATTTTCCTGAACCTGATGCCCCGACGATGGCAACCATCTCACCGGCAAAAATGGACAGATTAATCCCTTTCAGTGCCTCAAAAGGTTGCTCGCCGGTAACAAAATCCCGTCCGACTTCTTTCAGCTCAAGCAATGGCGTAAGCATGTCAGTTGTTCCGGGGAGGGGGCATGGGGGATACTTTAATTACGGAGGGGAGCGTGGAGGAGTCTCCGATAATGACCTTTTCACCTGCTTTCAAGCCGTCCAGCACCTGGATGTTGATGTTGTTGCTCATACCGACACGGATTGTGCGGGGCACGGGAAGGTTGTTCACCAGAACGTTTACAGTGTAAGTACCATTTTCCCCTTTTTCTCCGAGAGCTGAGCCGGGGATGCACAACGCCTGTTTCACGCTGTTAAGGACGATTGATACCTGTGCGGTCATTGCAACCCGCAGCTTGTTTCCCGTGTTCGATACCTCGAAAACCCCGTTATAATAGACAGCCGAGTTGCTGCTGCCGGAAGAACTGGCGGATGAGACCGGTCCTGGTTCAATAGCCCGCAGTTTGCCGTAATAGCGGGTTGTGGTATCTCCGAGTACGGTGAAATAGGCCGTTTGACCAGGCGTGGCGCGAATGACGTCGGCTTCGGAAATTTGCGCTTTTACGGTGATGGTCTCAAGGTTTGCCAGCTTGAGAATCGTCGGCACAGCCTGGGATGAGACGACTGTCTGCCCCTCTTCGGTAACAATAGCAATGACGACACCATCCATCGGCGCAACAATTCTGGTGTACTGCAGATTTGCCGCAGCGGTGTCCACTGATACTTTTGCCCTGTTGATCTGGGCGTCGAGCGATACCATATCCGCCTGAGTGCTTTCCAGCTGTGCGAGTGCAGTATCAAGATCCGCTTGGGATGCGACACCCTGAGCCGTCATCTGCTTTGTGCGTTTATATGTCTTCTCATATTGATGCAGCTGCGCCAGTTTGGAGCGTTTCTGTGCCTTCATGTTTTCCAGGGAAGCTTCGGCGTCCAGCAGTGCGTTCTGCTGCAGCACCGGATCAACGTCCGCCAGCAGTTGCCCTTTTTTTACCTGACTGCCAAGGGCAACATACAGTTTTTTCAGCTGCCCGGAAACCTGCGCACCCACATCGACAGCTTTAAACGCGTTCAACGTTCCGCTGGCTAGAATCCGTTCCTCAAGATCCATCTGCTCGACCGTAGCAGTAATGTATTCTGTCGGTTTGGCGGTGAAGAAAAGATGTTTGGTTGTGTAGCCTGCAATGGCTAACAGGATAAGAGCCGAGAGAAGAAGCAGTGATTTCGTACGCGATATTCTCATAATGAAGCGCTCCCAGTCCTTTCGGTGCAGCGAAGAGTGATTCTATCGTGACGATATATATGATAGTTGGTGAAAATTGTCAGTAAAATTTGAATGACATGAAATTTGAATGGTGGCTTTAACAGGAAACTGAAAAAACCCACAAATCAGCCTGTGGGCATTCTGAGATATTAATTTTTTGCAGGTTATATGACTCTTTTTAACGCAACAGGGAAGCCTGCCACCGCCCAGAGAACACCAAAGGAGTGTATAGAACTAAGTTTTCGTTATATGTACCATAAAAACTGTAGAAAAACTTACAACAATTGCAATTGCTCACGTCAACATGATGTAAGTATTTGTTTTATTAGGATAAATTATGCTGTACAAATGCAACCGGGTAATTGGTAACACAGGTATAATTTTTTTGCAGGTGCTCATTATTTTGTTGCAATAACACTATTAAAAGCATTACATTCCTCACAGATTCAAAAGTGAGGCGAGAGGGGGGAGTGTATGAATATTTTTTCAGGCATGGTGAGTAGCCTAGGTAAAGTGGAGGCGTATGATTAAAATCGTTCACGTAACAATAATGTAAGTGCTTGTTTCATTGGGATAAATTATGCTGTACAAATGTAACCGGGTAAGATCAATTCAAAAGTGAGGCGTGAGGACGCCGGAAAAAGGGGGAGAGTATGAAGATTTTTACAAGTATGTTGGCAATTTTGGTAGCAATGGCTATTTTTTTAGGTAACCCAGGTAAAGTTGAGGCTGCTATTAAATGTCCTTTACCGAGTAAACCATTGAACACGGCAATATCATCTTTTGACTGTGCTCGTCAAAATGCCGCTTTTGCATTGTCTCTCAATAATGGTGGGCATGGTGAGGGTTCCCTAGCGGCTTTACTTAAGTTGTATCTGAATCGACAGGTAACAATGCGGTTTTAAATTCATACGTAATTAATGCCTAAATAATTTATCCCAATGAAACAAGCACTTATTTTCTGATAGTCAGTTTTGCTTTGAGGTTTCGCCCCTTTACTGACGTGGTTTGTAAGGGGCGTAGAATTTGTTGATTTATCGATTTTGGCAGGGGCGCACTGCTTTCCACCCTGCCTTTTGCCTATGTACGAACGGAGGCTGATTATGTTGCCACGTAGACGGAATCTTCATGTTGTTCCGGTGTTTTGTGCCAGCCTGATTCTGGCATTATCTGTTGCGGCGCATGCTGGTATGACCCTTGACGGTTCAACCGGACCTTCCGCGACGCTAGCCGGTCCCGCCTATGTTATCCCGCACGATGTTGGCACAACAGCCGGCACAAACCTTTTCCACAGTTTTGGAACATTCAATATCAATCAGGGTGAAAGCGCTACTTTTACGAGTCCCGCCGCAATCACAAACATTATCAGTCGGGTAACCGGAGGAAGTCCGTCAACGATAGATGGCCAGATCCGCTCAATGCTTACTGATGGCACTACCCGAAGCAGTGCGAACCTCTATCTGCTGAACCCGAGCGGAGTGATGTTCGGCCCCAATGCTACCCTTGATGTCGGCGGGAGCTTTCACGTAAGCACGGCTGATTATATTAAATTTTACAATGGTGACCGCTTTTATGCTGACCAGTTGTCGCCAAGCATACTCTCGGTGTCAGAACCCGCCGCTTTTGGTTTTCTAAGTGCTAACCCTGCAGCCATAACTGTTGACCAATCGGTGTTGCAAGTACCGGAAGGCCAGACTCTCTCTCTTGTCGGTGGCGGTGTCACGCTCACCAATGACCCCGCGAAAGCCTCTTATTTCGACTATGATACCTATTTCCCGGGCACCGGTTACTATGTACTGTCTGCGCCTGGCGGCCGGATCAACATTGCCAGTGTTGGTTCAGCGGGTGAAGTTACTTTACATGACGCAAATCTGGGAACTGCATCCTTCTCCTCGCTTGGTGATATTACCCTCCAAAACGGAGCAAACCTTACCGTTGCATCCGATATTTTCGCCAGCGGAGCGGCTGGCTCAATCGTCATTCGTGGGAAGGATATCCTTTTCAAAGACCTCGGGATTGTAGGGTTGGCAAGCGGTATCGATGCGAGCGGTAATCCGGCTGGAACTATTGATATTACGGGCAGTTCCCTACAATTTGACAACGCCACCGTTTCCGTTAATGGCTCGGGAGAACTTGACAATATTGGTTCAGCATTCACCGCTGATCTAAGCGGCACGTTTTCAATGGGTAACGGATCGCTCATTGATACTTCCAATTTTGGACCGGGCAGAGCTGGGAACATTGAGATCAAAGCCGGCACCATTACCCTTGGTGATGAAATTCCCGGCACCGGTCCGCAGGCTGAAATTGGGTTTTACGGCTATCTGGCCAGCTCAACGTATGGTGCGGGCAAGGGTGGCAGCATTTCGCTGATGGCACGCGATGTTCTTATTAGAAATGGATTTAATGTGATTACATCCGCTCTGGACCAGGGGGATTCTGGTGATATTTTGGTTCAGTCAGATACTTTTAAATGCCTGGATCAGGGAAATATCGGTTCAAATGCCTTCGGTTCAGGATTTGATTTTGATGGCAATGCGGTAAATGCGGGGAATACTGGAGCTGTAACGATCGTATCACGAGACGTACTACTTTCAGCTAAAAACAGTACTTCAGTTATCAATAGTTCGCAAATATCAGGTATTGGCAGTCAGGTTCACGGCATCGCGAATGGTGGAAAGATTAGCGTGACGGCTGAATCGCTGCAGATCAGCGACGGAGGCAGGATAAGCGCGGTACTCTACGGCTCCGGTACAGGGACCGATGTCGCAATTAATGTGAAATCCATGACCGTTTCAGGTTTTGTTGCAGACAGTAACCTGAAACCCTTACCATACGGGCTGTCTTCAGTGGATGGACGTGTATTTGGTGCTGAAGCAACGGGCACAGGTGGTAATATAGCTGTTATTTCTGAAAACCTGACACTGGCAAACGGTGGCACTATCCGAACCGGGCTCTACAGTGATGCCACAGGCAACGCCGGCAGCATCTCCATAAACGCCAAAACCATCGACATAACCTCCCGTGGTCAAATCTACGCCGATTCATTCCGTGGTACCGGCAACTCAGGTGATATAACCGTTACCGCGAATTCCATGAACATCACCGGTGCCAATAACGTCCCGCGACCTCCCCCGCTTGATTTCGACTTCACTGGACTCTCCACCTCCACCAACGCCGGAACCGGCGGGAAGATAACCGTTGCTCTGGCCGGAAATCTGACAGCCACTGAAGGGGGCGGCATCAAAGCTGATACCAGGGGCACCGGCAGCGGCGGCTCGATCGATATCAGTGCCCTCAATGTCAGCCTGAGTGACACCGGAACTGCCATCAATGCCTTATCGGCAGATACAGGTAATGCCGGTAATATCAACGTGACGGCAGCCAACCTGATCCAGCTGCGCAACGCCTCCATAACTTCCGAAGCGCTTTCGGCCAACGGCGGCGAAATATCACTCAATGCGCTCTACAAAATCAACCTGATTAACAGTGTCATTACCGCAAAAGTACAAGGTGACGCCGAAACTGTCGGCGGCAGGATATTTATTGATCCGCAGTTTGTCGTAATGAAAAACTCCACCATTGACGCGACCGCTGTTGATGGCAGAGGGGGCACGATCCGCCTTGTTGCCGACACCTTTCTGGCCGACCCGCAGAGCAGCGTAACCGCCTACTCGCAAAAGGGTATCAGCGGCACGGTGGATATTCAGGCACCGGTCAGCAACATCAGCGGACTTATCAGTCCACTCTCCTCTGATTATGTCAGTGCTGCAACATTGCTGCGTGAACGCTGTATCGCCCGTATTCGGGAAGGTAAATACAGCAGCTTCGTGATTGGCGGACGTGACGGCCTTCCGCTCGAGCCGGGCAATATGCTGCCCGGATTTTTGTTCTGATCTGACTCCGGATTGATATGAAATTTTGACAGGGGGCTCTATGACACCGGTTGCACATCTGACAGATGCCGGAGTTCGTCGCACAAAGATTTTTTCAGTCACCTTTTGTACTCTCCTGATAGCAGCTTCCACACTTCCGTTACCTGCCTACACTCAGGGGTTGCCGCTGCTCGACTTTTCAGGACGGGCCGGTGACAAACGTCCGGAACTGCTTGACGAGAGAATTGAGCCGGCCCCGCCCCCCCTGGCTCTTCCGGCACAGTCGGCAACGCCCGGGGCATCTTCCGGTGACCTTCTTAAAAGTGTTCTGGTAAAGAAAATTGAAGTGACCGGAAGTAGTGTCTTTACCGCTGAAGAGCTGGCCAGAGTAACTGCCCCCTATGAAAACCGCACCCTGTCCATGGATGATCTCGAATCTGTCCGCCGCGACATAACCCTGCTCTATGTCAATAAAGGATACATAAACTCCGGGGCGGTGCTGCCTGATCAGACCGTTACTGCGGGAGTCATTACCTTCAAGGTTATTGAAGGCAAGCTTTCGCATATCGAGGTTGTCGGCAACAAATGGTTCGGCTCCTCCTACATTCGCGACCGGGTGGCACGCGGCGCATCTTCTCCGGTGAACATAATCCCGCTTCAGGACCGCCTGCAGCTGCTCCAGCAGGATGCCCGGATTCAGCGGGTTCACGCCGAACTTCGCCCCGGCGGCCAACCGGGAGAGGGTAATCTTACCGTACGGATCGAAGAGAAACCTCCGTTTTCCGTCTGGGCTGCCTTCAATAACTACCAATCGCCGTCGAACGGCGCTGAACGGGTGATCACAACCGTGTCGCACCAGAACCTGTCCGGTCACGGTGATGTCCTCAGCCTCACCTACGGCTATTCCGAAGGGCTCAGGCTGATGCTTGACACCTGGTACTCGCTCCCGCTCAATTCCTACGACACCACGCTGCTGCTCCGCTACCGCACTAACGACACCAAGGTCGTCGATAAGGTGTTTGCCTCCCTGGATATCAAAAGCGAAACGGATACCTTCGAGATCACTCTCCGCCAACCGATCTACCGGACGCTGAATCAGGAATTTGCCCTTTCACTCGGGTTGGAGCACGAAAACAGCACGACATCGCTGGGAGGAGAGTGGTTCAACTTCTCTCCGGGAGTAAAAGAAGGGCATGCCCGTGTCGTGCCGCTCCGCTTTTCCCAGGAGTGGACCTATCGGAGCCAGCAGCAGGTTATCGCCGCCCGGTCGCGGTTTTCCTACGGTCTTGACATCATGGGTGCGACAAATAATTCCGCTCTGCCGGGCGATCTTCCCACCGGTAAATTTTTCTCCTGGCTCGGACAGCTGCAGTGGGCGCGCATTCTTGATGTTGCTGATATTCAGCTGATCTCCCGCCTTGATGTGCAGCGCTCGAATGATCCACTGCTCCCTGCCGAACAGATGGGTGTTGGCGGCAGATATACGGTTCGGGGCTATCGCGAAAACTTCCTGGTTCGGGATGAAGCGTTAGTCGCGTCAGTCGAGGCACGCATCCCGCTCATACAGAACCGCACCTGGGCCGATTACCTGCAGTTGGCGCCTTTTTTTGATTACGGCAGCGCCAGGAATGTTGGTGCCACCTCAAGCGGATCTACCGATGTATCCAGCTGCGGCCTTGGCTTGAGATGGGGAGCGACACCGCTCAAGGGGGCTTTCGAGCTGAAGTTGGAAGCGGAAGTATATGCCGGAGCTCGCTTGAAGACGGTTGCCCACACTCACGATAATCTCCAGGATGAGGGGATTCACTTTCAGATTGCCGTTTCGGGCAACTTCTAGCCGATTGTCGCAAGGAGAGGACATGAATATCACGGTGCCCAGAATTGATTACCCCGGTTTTTTTGCACGTCTTGCCCGACTCTCAGCGGCCTGCCTTGCCGCTGTTGCCCTCTTTTCCGCCGCTCCGGCATTTACCGCCGAGAGCCCGATGGTTCCGGCGGAACTTGCTGAGGGCGCTGCATCGCTGCGGAGTGGCGGCTTCGGTGCTTCAATCCCGCAACTTGAAGCGGCACTGCAGCGTCTCGACGGGAAAGATTCCGCAGGGAGGTGTGACGCGCTCCTGATGCTGGCTCAGGCGCTACAGGTGACCGGTCAGTACCGCAAAGCCCTTGAACATTTGAATGCAGCAGATCTGCTGGCGAAAGAGCTGCGCGACAAACGCCGGACTGCCTCTGTTGCCGGCGCCATCGGCAATGCTCATATCGGCCTTGGCAATGCGGAGCAGGCGGGGAAAACACTTGATGAGGCGCTTGCTCTGGCCCGGGAGGCCATGGCGGATGATCTGGCTGCGGCTATCCAGAATAACCGGGGCAATCTGCTGATCTCACTGAAAAAGAACGATGAAGCGCGTGACGCATACCGGGAGAGCGCCGCCCTGGCGGAAAAGTCGGGGAATACTGCACGTGCCGCTGCGGCAACGGTAAACGGGGCAACAGCAGCCTTCAGGAGTAATAATTACAGCGAAGCACTGGCTCTGCTGCAAAAAGCCGGAAGCTACAAACAGCCAACAGATGGCTCCGCTGCCGTCAGCTACACCAGAATAAACGCCGGCCTGCTTTATACTGATCTAAGCAGAAAAATTTCTGATCAGGCAGAACCTCTTGCCAATCAGGCGTATGCTGAATTCAATGCCGCGCTTGCCGCCGCGAAAAATGCGGGGGATCGCCGCACCGAATCTTACGCCTATGGGTATATGGGAAAACTGTACGAGAACGATCGTCGTTTTGAGGAAGCTCTGGAACTTACGCGGCGGGCACAGTTTGCCGCTCAGCAGGTAAATGCGAGTGAAGCGCTCTACCGCTGGCACTGGCAGACCGGCCGCATACATGCGAGCATGGGTCGGATCGACTCGGCCCTCGTTTCATATCGTCATGCGCTCCGCTATCTCCAGGCGGTCCGCGAAGAGCTCTCCTCCTGTTATGCAAATCCGGAATCATCGTATCAAAAAACGGCGAGCGTTGTCTGTGCAGAACTGGTCGACCTTCTCCTGCAGCGTGCCTCGCAGCTCAAGCCGGGAGAGTCGCAGGAACCATACCTGATCGAGGCACGCGATACTCTGGAAACGTTGAAGGTGTTCGAACTACGGGACTACTTCCGGGACGACTGTATTGATGCTGCCACTACTGTGGGGAAAAAACTTGAAGCGGTTTCCGGCAGAGCAGCTGTTGTTTATCCGGTCTTCCTTCCGAACCGGGTGGAGCTGCTGGTCAGCTTTTCAGGAGGGCTCAAACGCTTTACCGTCCCGGTCGGTGTCGATGAATTAAACAAAGAGATTAAGGCGTTCCGCCGAAAACTGGTCAAGCGGACCACCGGGGAATATCTGCCGCATGCCCAGAAGCTGTATGACTGGTTAATTCGTCCGCTGGAGGCCGATCTGGATGCGATGAAGCCGGAAACGCTCGTTTTTGTGCCGGCCGGACAGTTGCGAACAGTACCGATGGCGGCGCTGCACGACGGCACCCGGTTTCTTATCAACAGGTACCCGATTGCCATTACTCCGGGGCTCAGTCTTACTGATCCACGCCCGGTGCGGCGTGACCACGCGCGCATGCTGTCACTGGGATTGACCGAAGCCCGGCAGGGGTTTGTCGGCCTGCCATATGTTTCAGATGAACTTTCCGCTATCAATAAGCTGTTTACGGGGCACTCTCTGATTAACATCCAATTCAGCCTTGCCAACGTGGAGAAAGAGTTGAAAAGTGAGCAGTTCAGCATCGTGCATATCGCCTCCCATGGCCAGTTCGGCGGTGACGTTGACTCTACCTTTATTCTGGCATTTGACGAAAAATTCACGATGGATCGTTTCGGCGAGTATGTCGGTCTGTTCCGCTTTCGCGAAGAGCCGCTTGATCTCTTGACTCTCAGTGCCTGTGAAACGGCTGCCGGGGACGACCGGGCCGCCCTCGGCCTTGCCGGTGTAGCTGTGCGGGCCGGTGCCCGGAGCGCGCTTGCAACGCTGTGGCACGTTAATGATCCGGCATCATTTGAGTTGATTGCAGAGTTTTACAAACAACTGCAAAAACCATCCATCTCCCGGGCAGGGGCATTGCAGGCGGCACAACTGAAGCTGCTTGATGACATGCGCTACGATCATCCCGGCTATTGGGCTCCGTTCCTGATGATAAACAACTGGTTATAACGCACTCTGCTGCCGCGTGGTGAGACTACACTCATTCTTTAAAAAACCGTATGCCGTTGTCACGCTTGGAGCTCTCATAGCTTTTCTTGTAACCTTCGGACTCCGCCGGGGCGGTCAGCTTGAGTTTCTTGAACTTACGGCATACGACCAGTTTGTGTTGGCAACACCGAAGATTCGGACCGAAGATTCAAGAATAACCGTTATTGAAGTCACAGAAGCCGACATACAGGCCATCGGCAAGTGGCCGCTCACCGATGCTACTATTGCCCGGGGTGTCGGGATTCTGGCCGCTGCGAAGCCACGGGCAATCGGTATTGATATCTATCGCGATATTCCAGTCCCCCCCGGAACTGATGCGTACAACCGGATGTTCCGCGACAATCCGCTCATTATCGGAATCATGACCGTCGGCGATGCCGGAGTTGCCCCACCTGCCATTATCAAGGGCACTCCGCAAGCCGCTTTTGGTGACATAGTAATTGATCCCGGCGGCGTTGTCCGGCGAGGGTTGCTCTTTCTTGATGATGGCACAACCTCTTATACATCGCTCGCTCTTACCCTGGCGACACTCTATCTGGAGCCGGAAGGGATATCACTTCAGCCGGATTCGCTCAATCCGCAGCATATAAAACTGGGCAGGACGACCATCGTGCCGCTGGAAGAAAATTACGGTGGCTACCGAAAGGCAGATGCTGGCGGTTACCAGCTTCTGATTGATTTCAAGAGTACCGGCGTTCCGCTGCGGACGTATACATATTCTGATCTGCTCTCTGGAAAGATCCCCATATCGGCGATTGCAGACCGGGTAATCCTGGTGGGGGTTAACTCCCAGAGCGTCAAAGACCACTTTTTTACCCCGCTCAGCAGAGGCGGGGGAGAGCAGTTGCTGAGCGGTATTCAGCTGCATGGACAAATCGCCAGTCAGCTGCTCCGATTTGCTCTTGACGACTCAGAGCCATTCAAGGTTCCGACGGAAACGCAAAAATCGATCTGGATGCTTCTCTGGGGTGTTGCCGGCGCGGTTATCGGGTTCCGCACCCATTCCGCGCGGCGTTTTGCGTTGTTTATTGTCACCGGTATGCTCTGTCTGACAGGTTTTGATTACCTGGCATTTATACAAAGCTGGTGGCTGCCGCTTGTTCCGCCGGGGGTGTCTTTTTTTGCCGCTGCGGGTATGGTCAATGCCTACATCACGGGTATGGAGAAGAAAGAGCGGGCGATGCTGATGCAGCTCTTTTCCAAATCGGTCTCGAAAGAGATTGCCGACATGATCTGGGAGCAGCGGGATGATTTTCTCGACAACGGCCGCCCCCGTTCCCGTAAGTTGACCGCCACCATACTCTTTTCCGACATCAGAGGATTCACCTCCGTATCGGAAAAGATGGATCCACAGGAGTTGCTCGACTGGCTGAACACCTACATGGAGTTAATGATTCGGTTAGTCCTGAAGCATGGTGGCGTTATCGACAATTTCGTTGGTGATGCCATCAAGGCCGATTTTGGCGTGCCGCTGCCGCGCAGAATTGACAAGGAGATTCAGGCTGACGCCATCAACGCGGTAACTTGCGCTCTTGCCATGGAAAAGGAGATGTTTCACCTCAATAATATGTGGGGTGAAAAAGGGCTGCCGGGCATGGCCATCCGGGTCGGCATTTTTTCTGGACAGGTGGTGGCAGGACTGCTGGGCAGCAACCAACGGTTAAAATTCACTACAATCGGCGATACGGTCAATATCGCCTCCCGGCTGGAGAGTTTTGACAAGGATGTTGCCGGGGATGCCGTCTGTCGAATTTTGATCGGCAGCACAACATTGGATCTTCTTGGCAATCGGTTTCTGACCGAAAAAATCGGCGAAGCAAGTTTGAAGGGGAAAGAGGAAACAATCACTATTCACCGGGTACTGGGGGAAAATCTCTCCGGCCCGGATATCAGCTAATCGGAGGTAACAACAATGTGCATGTTGAAGAAAGCAGCATTGATCGGGATCATGGCGGTACTCCCGTTGAGCGCGTGGGGTGCAGAGGATAAAAAACCTCGGAATAAGCCGGCAGCAGGGCAGGTTACCGCTGCTCCTGTTGTCTCGTCACCTGCAAAAGTCGTCTACAAACCGCCTCTGAGAGGCACACCGGCAGGACGGGTCGGCGGAGGCACTCGCGGCGCCACAGAACGGGAATCGTTTTCCCTTCTGGTGCTGGCTCCCGACCATATCGGGTATACGGTAAGGGAGCAGCCCTGCCTGTACTGGTATATTTCGAAGCCGACAACCCTTCCGGTTGAAGTTACGGTTATCGAGCGCAACGGAGTCAAACCTGCTCTGGAAAAGGTCATAAAAGGGCCTGAACAAGGGGGGATTCAGTCCGTTTGTCTGGCCGATCACGGGGTGACACTGCGCCGCGATATCCAGTATAAATGGTTTGTTGGGCTGGTGACCGATGCTGACCAGCGGTCAAAGGATATTCTGGCCGGTGGCATCATCTCGCTGATTGCCCCCTCACCGGCACTTACTGAAAAACTGAAGGAAGACGCATCGGGAACAACTGCGACATCAGCATATGCCGAAGATGGACTCTGGTATGACGCTCTTGATTCCATATCGAGGATGATTAACGCAGCACCTGACAGAAAGGACCTGCGCACACAACGCAACGCTCTACTGGAACAGGTCGGGCTTGCCGAAACTACGAAATTTGAAATGAGGTGAGTTTAAGCATGTGGACTCCAAACTCTGGTATATGTGTCAAAATGAAGCATCTACTACAGGGGCCTTATTTGGTGTGAAACCTACATCGACCTTATTTTAAATTCACTTGCCATGTTCTTCTGCAGGGCACCGGCCTGCCGTAAAGATTCCAGAAAAAATTTACGGTCCAGGTTGTTCAAATCATTTGGATTTATCCGATTGTGGCCGTTGCCGCCATCGCGACGATCTTCCACTTGGTGACGGATGCGCAGTGACTGCAGAAATGAAAATGCGTCGACCCAGGCGTTGACTTCGCTTTTCGAGTATTTACAAATCTCTCCGGCGGCAAGCAGTCGCTGCTTGGTGTTGACGCAGGTGACTCCTTTGGCAAAGGCAAAAACCCGGGCAGCTTCGACAAAGAGAGAGACACCATTATTTTTGATGTCGATGGTATTGGGATGATCCTTGTCGGTGCCTACCACAAAATCACGAAAAAAACCGATTGGCGGGGTGTGCAACAGGGCGTTTTCAGTCAAGAGATGGAGAAAACGCGGCTTGCCGACGCAAATTTTTGTCAACCAGGTGCGAAGACGGTCAGAAAGTCCGGAGTCACCGTAGAGGTGACGGAAATCAAAGAAAATTTTGGAGTTGAGTAGTGCCTCTGGTGTCGGAACAGTACTCCACTCTTCGAAACGTTTCTGCCATTCCTTGTAACTCAGACAGCATTCCGGGTTGCTTGCCATTATGTTACCCTTGCAGAGCGGAAATCCGATGAAATCAAGCGCCTGATTGAATCTTTTAGCCACCGGCAGAAGCAGCTTGCGCACGCTCTCCGGGTACATGCCGGCCGGAGCCTCAAAGATGATGGCGTTGTCCTGATCAGTGGAGAAAGTCTGTTCAAAGCGTCCTTCGCTGCCGAGAGCGATCCAGGCAAGACGAATCCCCTGCAGATTGACACCGGCAAGTTCAAGGTTAAGCACTCGCTCGATGACACGATCGTTGAGAGTGGTAATGATCCGGGTTAGATGGTCGGAGGTGACCCCCTGAATGATCATGTTCTCGCACAGCAATTCGATATCAGCGGCCAACCGTTTGAGCTTGACCAAATCTGCCGCGGTTGCTATCTCAGCGTTGATCTGACTCAGGCTGACCCGCTGCAGATTGAACAGGTCCCGCTCGGTGACAATACCTGCCAGTCGTTCCCTGTCAACCAGAACAACATGGTGGATAGACTCCTCAGCCAGTAACAATGCGGCTTCGTAACCGTGAGCGGACACCGGCAGACAGAGTGGTGAAGCGGTCATTACCTCACCTACCGGGATATTAAGATCTCCACCCGGCACCACCACCTTGCGCAGCAGGTCGCGCATGGTGAATATCCCGGCAGGGCGATACTCGGCATCCACAACTACGGCATAATCAAGATCCTGTTCGTCCATCTTTGTAACGACAGAGCGCACGGCATCACCCGGTTCAGCTGTCAGAGTATTGGGACGCATCAGAATGGAGAGCGGGACATTCAGGCGCTGGTGTTCCTCGCTCTGGTGGGAAAAGTGAAGCCGGTAGACCCGCCGTGTCTGCTCAAGAAAGCCGGCGGCACGATAGCGGCAAAAATCCGCGAAGATCGTGCTCAGCTCTTTCAACTGCTGGAAGTCGTTCCGGGAGAGTTGATAGCAGACGGTGTCCGTGGTGGCCCGAAACGTCGAAAAGACCGGACGCCCCTCTTCCATCGCTTCCAACGGAAAGCATTCACCTTCTTCCAGTTCGGCCAGCACATTGGGCTCTTCATTGGCGTTACCCATTGCTTCAAGCTGCACACTCCCCTGAAAGATGAAGAAAAGGGTTTCACAGGGTACCCCGGGGTACAGAATCACGGTGTCCTGCGGCAACTCAACCATCTGAATATGTTCGGCAAACCAGTGGACATGCTCTTTTGTCATACGATCAAACGGACGTCGGCGCTGCAAATCACCAACTAATTTTTGTGTAGCTCTCATAGCCGCCTCATGTAATACACAAATCACATCAACAAACTTTACACGTGTGAATAGAAAACCATTTTATTTTTTCTGTCTGATATGTCAATATAAAAATTAAAATAGTTACTGATTACATTTCAGTAATATTAATAAATTAACAGCTTTTTAAATACTGGCGGGGCAAACGACTCAACGGAGGGAATCATGAGACTCAGAGTACTCGGCTGCAGCGGTTCAAGTTACCCGGGCCACCAATCTCCGGCGTTTCTTATCGACGATAATCTGCTCGTAGACGCCGGGACAGTTTCTGCCGTGCTTAACGAGGAGGAACAGAATCTCATCGAGGCAGTGCTGATCACCCACCCGCACCTCGACCATATCAAGGGACTTGCCGGCCTTGCAGAAAACCTGCTGATTACCGGCAGCAGCAGGTTCATTCATGTGTACGGTCTTGAAGCGGTTCTGGACATTCTGAAGAAGCATCTTTTCAACGGCTTGATCTGGCCCGATTTCGGAATTATCCCGGACGAATCAGCGCCTATCATCCGGTGGAAAATCCTTGAACCTTACAAAAGCACGGTCGTATGCGGATACACGGTGTTCCCGGTGCCTGTCAGTCATACCGTACCGGCCAGCGGATTTCTGATCAGCTCCCGGAACGCCAGAATGCTCTTTACCGGCGATACCGGCCCGACGGAAGCGATATGGCACCATGCAACAGAACTCTCACTGCTGGTCGTGGAGGTCTCTTTCCCCGATTCGCTGGAAGAGCTTGCGCTCCGTTCGGGACACCTTACACCCCGTCTGCTCAAGATTGAACTGGGCAAACTTCCTGATACGCCACGTCGAATAATGGTGATGCATTTGAAGTCAATCTATCGCGAGCAGATAATTTCAGAACTTGTCGGCCACGGACTGCAGCACATTGAAGTCATGAAAGAGGGGGCTGTGTACCATATCTGATGTCGTTGAGGTGAACAGATGGATGACAAACTGAAGTCAGGGTCGAGGATTGCGGTGGTCGGCGGCGGGCCGGCAGGCTCACTTTTCAGCTTCTTTCTCCTGGACATGGCCGCAAAATCGGATCTTTCACTGCAGCTCGATATATACGAGTCGAGGCAGTTCTCTGCTTTCGGCCCCGCAGGCTGCAATATGTGCGGCGGAATTATTTCAGAGTCGCTGGTACAACTGCTGGCTTTTGAAGGGATCAACCTGCCCACGACTGTTGTGCAGCGCGGAATTGATTCATATATCATGCATACAGATCTCGGGCGCATCAGGATTGACCCTCCCGGCCGGGAGAAACGCATAGCCGCCATTCACCGGGGAGCAGGTCCGCGCGGCAGCGTTGACGCAAAGTGGGGGAGTTTTGATGGCTATCTTCTTGGTCTTGCCAATGAACGGGGTGCGGTCACCCGGCAGACGAGAGTTGAAGGGATTGAGTGGGCGGATGGCAAACCGTGTGTGAAAACCAGGGAAGGTCTGTCTGAACCGTATGACCTCGTGACTGTTGCATCAGGAATCAACACCCCTTTCCTCAAATCTCTGACAGCGCCCCCGGTGAATTTCAAACTGCCAAAGACGACAAAGACCTATATTTCTGATTTCCGTCTCGGTCAGGAAGCTATTGATCTTTTTCTCGGCTCTTCAATGCACGTATTCCTTCTTGACCTGCCACGTCTGGAGTTCGCGGCAATAATTCCCAAGGGAGAATTCGTAACGGTATGCCTGCTTGGGGAAAATATCGATCAGGAGCTGATTGATGCGTTTTTTGCAGACCCGGAAGTACGGATCTGTTTCCCGGCCGGTTGGCACCCTCCTGAAGGCTCCTGCCGCTGTTCTCCGGCCATAGGTGTCGACGGGGCGCCAACTCCTTTCGGTGACAGGATTGTCTTCATAGGTGACGCCGGAGTCAATCGGCTCTACAAGGACGGCATCGGCGGATCATACCGTACAGCGAAGGCGGCAGCACGGACGGCACTATTCACTGGTGTTTCCGCTGCCGCCTTTGCGGACTCTTTTGAGCCGGTCTGCAGAAAGCTGGCACGGGACAATGCCATTGGTAAAATCATCTTCCTGGTCACCAAAGTCATTCAGAAGGTCAGTATTGCCCGTTCGGCAGTACTTGCCATGGCATTCAGGGAGCAGAGCCATCCTGAAAAAGGGGCACGTATGAGCAGCGTCCTCTGGGATACTTTTACCGGAAGCGCTCCCTACACAGACGTTTTTCTGCGCACCCTGCACCCCGCCTTCCTTCTCCGCCTGCTCTGCTCAACACTCTCGGGGGTAATCCCGCAGCTGCACAAAGAACATTCCGTTTCAGGGAGGTCGGTTATGAGGATGGGAGAACTGGGGAAAACGTACGAGGCGGGAGAGATCATCTTCTCCGAGGGGGAAGCAGGAGATGACATGTTTGTCGTGCTATCGGGCAACGTCGAAGTTGTTAAAGCGAGCGACGATGGGGAGCTCAGATTGGCAGAGCTCGGACCTGGTGAAATTTTCGGGGAAATGGCCATGTTCGGCAGGAATAAGCGGTCGGCAACGGTGAGAGCAGCGGGAGAGGTCAGAGCCATAACCATCGACAGAAAAATGTTTATGCAGAAGATCCATCAGGACCCTTCTCTCGCAATGAGAATCATGGAAAAGATGTCGGAGCGGATCAGAAAATTGAATGACGACCTGACCAACGCAACGTCACCACGCCAACAGACTTGATACCCACCCTGTTGTGTTATATGGTGAATCATTAAAAGTGGTTTCAGGCGGTAATTTTTTATGAAAAACGGGCAGATTAATGTTCTTGTGGCCTGGCCGGGGAGCTACATCGGCCGACGGCTCACCCGGGATCTTCTCACGCATGATACCGTTCGCCTCAGACTTATTGTCAAGGAGAAATACCGGCTCAATGAATTTGGCAACCATGACGTGGAGATTGTTGAAAGTGCCTCCCTGACTGACGACGTTCTCACTGAAGCGGCAACCGGAATCGACATTGCCTACTTCCCGCTGCGCTTCCTGGGAACTGACAGCGAATTCGGCGATATCAGCAGATCTATTGCACAGAACTTCCTTGATGCCTGCATTACGGCGAGGGTTAAAAGGATCGTCTACCTCGGTTTCCCCAGCCGTGGAAATACCGGGAATGAATTTCTGGACACAATGGAAGATGTCGGGAGGATCCTCTGTTCAGCACCTGACAGGATCCAGACGGTCTGGCTGAGGGCGGGGTTCATTATAGGATCGGGCAGCATACTGTTTGAAGTTCTGCACAACCTGGTGCAGAAATGTCCGCTCCTGATTGTTCCTCGATGGATGGAAACGAAAGTAAGCGTTATCGGTATTGCCGACCTCCTTAAGTACCTGGTGCAGGCTAAGGACCTGACTGTTACGGAGACATTCATGGTGGATGTCGGCTTGCCCCCCCTCAGCGTCCGGGAGATGCTTCTTGTTACCTCACGGATTATGGGCCTCAAGAGGTTTTTTGTACCGCTCCCCGTTGAAGCCCGGTGGCTCTGTTCGTTCGGGCTTATGTTCACCTCCCCTTTTTCTTTTACGTTCTCCTCGTTCCTGATCCGTATTCTGCAAACAACCGGGCCTGAGCCTCCCCGGATGGGACATGAAAATGCACCGCACTACTTTCAGGGGATAACCCCGCTTCCTTTAGAGACCGTTGTGGAGAGGGCCATTGATGCCATCGGGAAAGATCAGGTGCTAAGCCGATGGACCGACAGTCTCGCAGGTTCATCCTCTCCGTATGACGAACGGGACCTCAGCAACGCTCTCTTCAGGGATATCAAGTATAAAAATTTCGGCGACACGCCGAAACAGAGGATATTCCAGGCATTTACTTCAATCGGAGGACGGCAGGGGTGGTTTTCCTTTGACATCCTGTGGCGCATCAGAGGGATTCTTGACAAGTTGTCCGGAGGCTTCGGCACCTCCCTTGGCAGGAGGGTGGAATCGGAACTGAGGGTGGGGGATCTGCTGGACGTCTGGAAGGTTATCGACCTTCAGGAGGATCGGAGACTGCTCCTGGAAGCCCATATGAAGGTATTTGGCAAGGCATGGCTTGAATTCAGGATTGAGGGGAACACCCTCATCCAGACCGCATACCACTATCCAAGCGGGTTAATGGGAAGAGTTTACTGGTACTCCATGCTGCCATTTCATTTTTTCATCTTCACCGACATGATAGAGAACATCATCCGGCGCGCTCGCACGCCGGACTGATTCCAGTTCCAAATCAAAGATGCCAACAAGGCGGCGAAGACATAAAAACACCTCACACACCTCAATCAGGAAAAGCATCAGGCAACTAAATTATCCATAAATTCTTATGAAATCTGCCTGACTACCTTATTCATCTGGTTACCTCGTGAAGTAGTTGGTCAACGCGATAGCGTGACGCTAGTTCAGCAAGCAGTGCTTGATCAACTAGATTGGATGCCAGTAACTCCCTTACATCCAGCAGATCTCGCGGGCCTCCTGCTTTAAGCTTGAGTATGATGAGGTATTCTGGAGATGCGACGGGAATATCCCTTCCCGCAATTTGAGTTACAACACTTTGTTCGATGGTTTCAGCCTCAAATTTCTTAGTAGCAACAATAATATCCAGGGAATCGGCACGAATCAGCAATGGGATCGGATCATCAACTCCGCCTCGTCGAAACTCCGCATTCATACCGGCTTCGCAGAGTTTTTCAACCAAATAATCAAGTTTACTTGACTGAACAATAACCAGCATATCAACATCCATGGTGGCTCTTGCCCGACTCCAGGCAGAAACAGCAAGACCGCCTATAAGGGCAAAACCAGCTATATGCCCTTCATCGCGAAGGGCGGTCAAAAGATCAAGTGACTGGTTAAGTTTCTGTATTAGCACGTTTTTTCTCCAAAGCCTTTCTGGCAGACTGATTAAGAAGAACGCAGGCGTCAGAAAGTTCGCACGCCAAAAGAATACGCTCTCCCGGAGTCAGTTTTTTTTCCTCTTCCCGACGTTCATCCCGGATTTGTTGCATCAGTGGTGAATTTGACATTGCCTGTGCCTCCTGCATATTTCCTACTTACTCTAATCAACATTGTTTACTATGGGGTACTCGGTTCAGCTATTACTCCGGTTCTTCTTGAAATTCTCAGCCTGCTCAAATATCTCCTTATACACCTCATCCCGGTCAACCGGCGGATAACCGTATTCCGCCAACAGGATGATCAGATCAACCTTCAATTCCGCCTTGATGTCGTCACGCTTGCTCCAATCAGTATACTTCGCCTTGTCATCGACAACTTCCTTGACCTTCTGGGACAACACAATCATCTTGTCGTCAGGATACGAAAAATCATACTTGATGGTTAGGGCCTTCAGGATGTCGTAGAAAGCCTTTTCCTCAAAGTCGATACCGAGGTCGGCGAATGATTCCTTTTCCTTCTTCAATGCCTGGAACAGGTCGATAATCTCGTTGCTGAAATCGTCCAGCACATTGCTGACCAGAACATCCTGCTCTTTGCGCTCGTTGTATTTGTCAACCAGCGCCTTGAACATCTTCGAGAAGTCCGCTGCCTTGGCCTTGTTGGTTTTCCTGAACTCGGCAATGGCCTTTGCCAACAACTGCTGAAGCAGTTTGATTCTGGTATTCGGCAGCTTGATCTTACTGATCTTCTCCAGGTAGTCATCAGAAAACAGATCAACACCCGCTGCCCCGACCTCGCCAAGTTTGAAGATTTCTTCCACCCCGTCGCTTTGCAGGGCTTCCTTGATCATCTCCCGCACCTTTGCGTTCATCTGCGCCAGGTCTGGAGCGTTCCCCCTGGCCAGCTTGAAGACAATGGAGCGCACTGCCATATAGAAATGAATGTAATCTCGCTCGGTCTGACTCAGGTCGTCACTACCGCAACAAATGTCGTAGGCGGCTTTCAGGCGTTGTACCAGATGCATGAAACGCTTCTCTATTTTGTCCGTAATCTGGACAAATTCAGCCGCCATACTCAGGCAGTGGAGCTGCTGGAGCGGTTTGCCGGAGAAGTAGGGTTTCATGTCGAACTTGTGAAACATCTTTGCCAGCAGGTCGAGATGGTCTTTTACCACTACAACAGATTGCTGAATCTCTTCGATGCTTGAGCTGTCCAACTTCGAATATTGCGCCAGCGCCAGGTTCATCTGCCGCTTGATACCGATGTAATCCACGACCAGCCCTTTGTCTTTGCCGGCGCATTTGCGGTTTACCCGCGAAATGGTCTGAATCAGGTTGTGCCGCTGGATTGGCTTGTCGATGTAGATCGTATCAAGAACCGGGACGTCAAAGCCGGTTACCCACATATCAACCACAATGGCAATATTGAAGTTCGACTTCTCGTTCTTGAACTGCCGATCCAGATCCTTTCGGTACTCCTTGGTGCCAAGCAGGTCATACAAATCTTTCACATCATCCTGGCCGCGTGTCATCACCATCTTGATGCGCTCCATCGGCTTGATCTCTTTGCGTTCCTTCTCGGACAGCAGTACGCCATCTTCGCACACTTTCACTACCGCCCATTCCGGACGCAGCGTGATAACTTCCTTGTAAAAATCATAGGCAATGTGCCGGTTACTGCTGACAAACATCGCCTTCCCTTTGACGGTTGCCCCTTCGGCGATGCGGTTTTCATAGTGTTTTACAAAATCCGCTGCCAGAGCCTTCAAGCGGTCAGGATCACCAAGAATGGCTTCCATGTTTGCGCTGGCTTTCTTGCTCTCCTCAACGGCGTATTCGCTGGCCCCATCTTCGGCGCACTTGGCGTAATACGTTTCAATCTCCTTGAGCTTTTTGCTGTCAAGAATCACCTTGGCGGCGCGCCCTTCATAGACAATCCGCACCGTGATTTCATCCTTCACCGATTCCGTCATGGTGTAGGAGTCCACCACCCCGCCAAAGACATCCAGGGTCGCGTCAATCGGCGTACCGGTAAAGCCGACATAGGTGGCATTCGGCAGGGAATCGTGCAGATACTTGGCAAAGCCGTATTTCTTCACCACCCCTTTTTCGGTAATCCGGATTTTCTGATCCATATTTACCTGGCTGCGGTGGGCCTCATCCGATATGCACACAACATTATCCCGGTCGGTGAGGAGCTGCGTGTCCTCGGTGAACTTGTGGATGGTTGTCAGGAATACGCCACCGCTCATCCTTCCTTGAACCGTCAACGCGCTGAAGTCAGGGGATTCCTCGGCGGCAAGCAATGGCCCGGCATCTTGCTCATTACTCAACAGCGGATAATTGTCCGGTGTCTTCAACAGAAGATTCTGCAGCGGTCCACCCAGTCGTTCCCGAAGCTCGGCCCGGTTTTCGACGCTCACCACCTCATTGTCGCCGATAAACTCCTTTGCGCTGGTAAACTGCGCAGATAGCTGGTCATCAAGGTCAGTGCGGTCGGTAACAAGGACAATCGTCGGGTTGGCGAAATACTGGCTCTTCATCAACAGCCGCGTCAGGAACAACATGGTGTAACTCTTGCCGCAGCCGGTGGCTCCGAAATAGGTGCCCCCCTTACCATCGCCGTGTGGCCGCCGGTGTTCGCAGATGTTTGCATACAGTTTGGTGGCGGCGTAATACTGCGGATAGCGGCAGACGATCTTTTCTTCCTTCTTGGAACTGTCAGGGAAAAAGATGAAATTATGAATCACGTCGCGCAGCCGGTGCTTGTTAAACAGACCTTTGATCATGGTGAAGAGCGAATCAATCCCGTCTTTTTCCACCTGCTCGCTGCCGCCGATCTTGCGCCAGGCATAGAAAAACTCATACGGCGCAAACAGGGAACCCATCTTGTTGTTCACCCCGTCGCTGATCACGCAGAGGGCGTTGTATTTCAGCAGCTCCGGGATGTCGCGGCAATAGCGCACCGTCAACTGGACATAGGCATCATGAATGGTCGCCTCTTCACGAATGGCGCTCTTGAACTCGAACACCACCAGCGGCAGGCCGTTGATATAGAGTATCCCATCCGGGATGCGCTTTTCATAGCCGGTGATTTCAAGCTGGTTGACGATCTTGTAGCGATTGCGGTCGGAGTGGGAATAGTCGATTAACTGGATGAGCAGGTCCTTCTGGTTGCGGTCTTCGCGCTTCAGCAGAAAACCGTCCGATACCAGCTTCATGAAAGCCTTGTTGCTGCCGTACAGGTCGGACGCAGGCAGCAGCTCCAGCTTGCGGATGATCAGCTCAATTTCTGATTGGGTGATGCCGTCGTTCGCGTAATGCTCCCGCAGGAAAGCTCGCAAGTCGTCCTTTACGAGGACTTCATCAGGAGAGCGGGAGATGGTTTCTCCCAGAACATGAGGATACCCCTCTTCTCCAAGAAGTTCGATGATTGCCTGTTCAAGCTGTGCTTCAGTGAATTTTGACATCTTACGCTCCGCTATTGAATCTAATCGTAAATCCATGATGCAAACTCAAAGGCAATATCTGCATGCGCGAACGTTCCGCCGTAGCGGCCTGATCTGGAAACAAGACCAATGGCATTGGTCGTTTCAATCCAACGTTGCGGAGACAGCACAAAGTAGTTACTTCCCGCTTCATTTTTAAACCTCTCGAATTCGAGAGGTTTAAAATTCGGGTTACTGAGCCCCTCCCAGAGCCCCAGAAGTTCAATGGTGCTCCTGCTCCTCATCCAGTTGTTGATAATCGCAAACGGCTCAGAGCTATTGCGGTATTTTGCAATATCGGTCAACGAGATATAATCTTCCCGCTCCTTGCGGGAAATCGCAATCTCTTTTCCTTTTACGTTGATGGTTCTGTTTTTCATGAATTACACACTCCGTGAGGATTAGTGTAGTCGAGATATACTCATCCCGATTCCGGCAAATTTCCATAATGAAAAGCATACTTTGTTGAACTACCGATAACTCCTCGGCAGTTGCGCTACTCATCGTTTTACCCGAACCCTTCGCTGTCCAGGAGTTACACAGGTTGGCACCGGAAGAGGTCTGAGAACTCTGGAAGTACCATCGGAGGATGACTCTACCAGTTGCCCATTGATTGCCTCAACTACCCGTCTGCCGGAAGCAAGCGTTTTGCAGTACGCCTGCTTTACCGCTCCTTCTGCCAGTTCGGGAATTCGTCGCTCCAGATTACTCATCGATTGTTCGTCTAATTGTCTCATAGGATTCTCCGTGTCGGTCTGTGCGGCCACCTGTCCGGCTCCAGGACCTGCCAGGTCTCTCGATAGCGCCGGTTCCATCTCCAAGACCTGCCAGGTTTTTGGAAACCTGGCAGGTCTGACTTTCAATAATTGCCTGTTCAAGCTGGGATTCGGTGAATTTCATGAATTAGCCCCTTTGGCCAATCGCGATAATAACAAATCATGCAATTTCCCAAGAGCCCGATTCTCTCTGATAAGATTTTCACTGTTATTTATTATTGTAACGAAGGGGTGGGAATTAAGTACCCATTGCTGAGGTTTTAGAATCGGTAAGGCAGCAATCAGAGCCTTGCTTAGATTATCTTGAGCCCCGCCGTTCGCTTGGTTTACGATTTCATCCCGATTTGTCCTCAAATGATAAAATAGGAATGTTGATTTAAACTCGTCAGAGCAAATCATGGCGCAACATGCTTGATTCGTCGTACTTTCAAACTTTAGATAGCCGACCTGGCCTTTAGTTTTGCCATCGCCATACATTGCAATCAATACTGCATTAGCTGGTATTTTTCTGGCGGAGCTATTTTTAAGTCCTTCAAAGGAAATATATTCTTCAGCATCAACCAATACACAATTACACACTTCTCCGGTTTTTAGCCATGGTACATCAGCAGAGTCCCAGAAATCAGGAGTTCCCCTATCCGGTGTGCCCCCACTTTTCATTTCAGCACAAAAGCCTTCGACAGTAATATCTTCCCACTCCTTCGGAATCTCCTGCTTCAGCACCTCATTAAAAACCATCTCCCCGCCGCTGGACTTGTAGGGATGACCTTCAAGCTCCGGCTTGCCGATGACAGCGGCATATTCAGCTAAAATAGGAAACTCAAAATCCACGAACCACTGTTTGTAGATCGCCTGTGCCGTTTCTTCCAGTTTCTGGTTCAGCCGCTCGTTCAGTTTTATCCGGTCAACAATGGTGTGGAATTCCTTCACAATCTCCAGCTGCTTCTCAGGTGAGGGGACAGGGAGTTCCATATTGCAGAAATCCTCCCATTCTAAACTCCCGCGAACGCCACCAACGGCATAAAAACAGGCTTCCCGATCAAATTCGGAACGACTCATCCACATCATTAAATACTCAGGCAGCAACTCAGTATTTACAACCTCAAATACGGGGTATGCCTGAGAAATAATTGCCTCATCAAAATCAGTAAGAAGCGCAACCGGAATCCGTTTATCTCTGCGTACTTGCATGAGACTGCACGCAAACTGCCCTTTCCGAATAATTTTATAGTTCGCCATATCAGAGCCAATCGTATTGGCCACAGATGGAATGAATACCTTGTCAATAGTCAATCCAAGCAACGTTATGAGCCTTTGATCACTATCTCGTTCGTCCACAAGCCGGAGATAAGATCCGATCTTTTTATAGTTCGATCTCATAGCCCAATTCCTTGAAGACAGCCAAAAGGTCATTCCTCGATTTTGCTTCTTCCTTCAACAGGTTGCTGAACTCAACCTTTAATGCGCTCATCTTTTCATCAAAATCAATGTTCTCATCGCGGTTAATGAACTCGATGTACTTGCTCGGGACCAGGGAAAAAACCTTGTCACGTATCTCTTCAGTGGTTGCCGAATAACAGTATTCAGGGATGTTCCGATATTCCTTGGCGGCGCGTACATCCTGCCAGGCATGGAAAGTGGTAGCTACGTCTGCAAGATTTTGATCAGAAAACTGGATAAATTTCTTTTCAAATGGTTCACCAATTTCGCGTAAATCAAGGAACAGCAGTTCATTCTCCCGGTTCCTATAATTCCGAGTAACATCACCATGCTGAACGGTGCGAGCTTTCTTATTCTTGTTAAGAATCCAGATGGTTACGCTGATATTAGTAGTGTAAAACATGTTCTGTGGAAGAATAATAATCGCCTCGACAAGATGGTTTTCAATCATCTTCTTGCGGATTTTATATTCATCACCGCCACCGGAAAGCGCACCATTGGCGAGGATGAAGCCTGCTGTGCCGTTCTCTGACAGCTTAGCAGCCATGTGCAGAATCCAGCCATAGTTGGCATTCCCAGTTGGCGGCACGTCGTAGCCACTCCAGCGCGGGTCATCGATCAGTTCATCGCTGGCCCGCCAGTCCTTCTGGTTGAACGGCGGATTGGCCATGATGAAGTCAGCCTTCAAATCGGGGTGCTGATCCTTGCCAAAGGTGTCGTCGGCCTTCACACCAAGGTTGCCGGAAATCCCCCGGATAGCCAGGTTCATCTTGGCCAGCTTCAGCGTGGTGGTGGTTCCTTCCTGGCCGTAGATAGAAATATCCCTGGTGTTCCCCTGGTGGCTGTCCACAAACTTCATCGACTGCACAAACATGCCGCCCGACCCGCAGCAGGGGTCATAGATAATCCCCCGGTACGGCTCAATCAACTCAGCAATCAAATTGACGATGCTCTTCGGTGTATAGAACTCCCCTTTACCTTTTCCTTCCGCCAGGGCGAACTTGCTCAGGAAATATTCATACACCCGGCCAACCACATCCTGCGATTTATCGGCGATGGTGTTGATGTTGCTGATGGTGTCAATCAGCGCCGCCAACTTGCTCCGGTCCAGATCAAGCCGCGAGAAATAGTTATCCGGCAGGGCGCCGGCCAGGGACTTGTTGTTCTTCTCAATGGTATGCAGAGCGGTATCAACCTTGATTGTCAGATCATCCTGTTTGGCATTAGCCTGGATAAAGCTCCAGCGCGACTCCTCCGGCAGGTAGAACACGTTCTTCATGGTGTAAAATTCCACCACTTCGAGGTATTTCTCTTTGTCTTCTTTGATCAGCTCCTGCCGCCGCTCGTTGAACTTGTCGGAAGCGAACTTCAGGAAGATCAGGCTCAGCACAACATGCTTGTATTCCGAAGGCTCCACCGAGCCGCGTAGTTTGTTGGCAGAATCCCACAGGGTTTCTTCAAAGCTTTTTGATTTCCTGGGTGCAGTTTTTTCTTTGGTCATTGGAGGCCTATAAATGGGAGATTACATGAGGATTGGCAACACCAACGTGAATTTATATCAGAAAATGTGCTGAAACAACATGAGATATCACCTTGCATGCCGGACAGCAGCATATTTGATGCTGTCGATCTTCTTCTTTGTAAAGGATACTTTTGGCATAACGCCCCCCCTCTGGAGGAAAAGGTAGGAAAAAGGTAGGATGAAAACTAAAAAACCCGCTTAATCTGTCTTAAAGATTAGCGGGTTTTGCGTAGGATGTCAGGATGTGTTTAGTTGTTTTTTCGTGCTATTTCAGTTCTAAAGGATTCAAAAACCTGCTCTACATGTTTTCCTTGTACGCCTTATAGTCTACAACATGAATATCTTCCTTGACCGATGTTACCCCTTTTACTGATTTAACAATCGCAATAGCTGCAGTTTTCTGCGCCTCTGACATTATGTAGCCGCTGATTGAGACGGTGCCCTTGGCGACTTCGATGGTAAAGGGGCGATAATCCTCCAGAACAGGGGCATTCAGGAGCGCTGTATCAATTTTTTTGGCCAGAATAACATTGTCAATAACTTCGACAGCTGATTTTTCCGACTCTTTTATGGCCGGTTCTTTGACTGAAGCAACAATGCATTCCAAAATCGTTGCCGCTGAAAGACGTGACGTGTTAAAAACCAGATCATAGTTATTGGGATCATGCCAGTCGCGGTCAAAATAGAAATGAATAAACCCGCCTCTTTGAAGATCGCTGCGGCGTATCAGTGATCGAGCCATATCCGGATCAATCCATTCCCGCTCGGCAAACCGCTCCACCCGTTCCTCAAAATCGGCAATAAAACGGAGGCGGAGGACGTTTCTGCAGGCGGTAAGCAAATCCTGGCCGCCCCGCCCATAAATAACAACATTACCTTTACGGGCAAGATCAAGGATAATCAGTTCTATCACATTAAGGGCTGCGGCACGCTTGCGGTCTTCAGCAGTGACGTAGGAGGGTGGCTTCTCATCAACCATCTGCAGCATTTCAGGAGTCAGACCGTACTTGGCAGCGAGTGATTTGATCCGGGGCCCGTCAATAAGGGTGTACTTGAGCCTCTGAGCAATGTCAGAAGCAATCTGATAGGCACCAGTGCCCATTTCACGTGATACGGTGATAATTGCCATGTACCAGCCTCCAGTAAAACGAATCAGTTTGATCGCTTATAGCATGTAAAATTTTTGTATACAAGCCGATCGTGATATCATGACCAACAATTATTTCAGTGACATGATCACTGCAGGTGCATTCCTCTCCTGCAGCGATATCCACCGGCTATTCCGGAGCAACATTTACCGTTACAACCAGCCTGCGAAGAGCGTCCCCCTCCCCTATTGTCAGCGGTATCCGGATAGTCCCCCCCTCTGAAATAACCTCATGCGAAAGAAGCGCTACTTTTAAAGATGGTTCGGTGGCTGCCAGGGCTGTTGGAGGCGGCCCCTCACAGAGCGTCACCCGATCAAGAATCTGACGGGAAAGCGTCGTTAAAGCCTCCAGCACCCCTTCACCACGTGCCGTGTCGGTCAGGCAGATTGAAAGCGAAGAAAGATTGAGAGCTGCAGCAATCTCTGCTGCTTCACCCGGCAGGATTTCCCGGAAAGAACTGTTAATCTGGAGAACGGCGGGAGTGTCGTGGAGTCCGACTCCATACGCAGAGAGAAAATCCCGCAATTGCGCAACGCTTTCGCCGGCTTCAGCAGCATGCTCAGCAGCCGGATCAATCATAATCATGATGCCGTCAGCCCCCTTAATCGTCATTTTCCAGGTTGCAGGATTCGTAACAGTACCGGTCAGCGAATAAATATGGAGACGGAGGCGATACCCGTTTGGCAGGGCTGTTTCAAACGGACTGAAATCAAAAAACATCAGATTGTCGGCACCGACAGGAACAGTTTTCAATTCACCCCGCAGGTTAGGTTTTATTCGCGAATAAATATAGGCAAGCACAGCACCCTTACCGCTTTGCGCCGGGCCAAAGTAGACGATTTTAGCATTGATCTCTTTTTTTGCGTGATTAACCAGTGCCATACCGGGCTCCCGCCTACCTTTTTTTGACTAACAGAAGCCGTTTTGCCAAAGTTGAAATAACAGTCGCGATATTTTTACTTTTAGCAAAAAACGCCAGATCTTTGACATCCATGGTGCTCAGATATCTGCTGGCATTCTGAACCGGCGTCCGGTTGTTCTCGATCAGGGCTTTTCTGATTTTGTAGATTTTTATCCATTCCTTATTGGCACAGATCAGCCGCATGATCTCATCATTCTGGATGCCGGATTTAACGAGTGTCAGAATTTCCGCTTCGGTGATGCGGGGATTTTTAACAACGCTGCCTGAAACCAGTTTGTTTGAGTCCTTGACAAGAATGGAGCGCCACTCCTTGTCACCGGAAAGCGCCATCTTTATTTTTTCGGCAATTCCCATTACCTGTGCCATTTTATACTTGCTGAGAAACTGTTCGTCTTCTTCATTAACCGGATCCTGGTCTTCAGACTCGGTATCAGGATCCAATTCATCGTAGGGTGTCTCAATCTCATCGTCATCCGGTGGTATGAAACATTCAGCAACCGGAGATACGACGGGGAAATTGTAACAGAGGGTGCGGAGGGCGTTGAGCATGAGCGGGTGAGGGGTTTGTGACCCGGCAAACGCTGTAATTATCTCGGCCGGCACATCATTCAGAGCGGCCAGCGCTGCCGCTTTAACCGCCGGATCAGCATCTTTTGACAGGCAGAACAGAAGCATCAGTCGATCAGTCGCCACCATATTCTCAGCTGCAGCACAACCGGCGAGCCTGACCTCCGGAGGCGTTCCCGGCCGGGCGTATGCCGCCACGGTCGGGGATAAGGTTAATGTTACCTTTTTTGACATCAAAGTGATTATGGTTGAGAAAGAGATACTTTTAAACCGGCGCCCTGTAATTTGCCACGAGCTGTATCAGCAGCTTTTTTACTGGCAAACGGTCCAACCGAAAGAGTCTGGGAAGGTATGGCCAGATCCATACGTTTGAGAGTAGTTGCAAAACCGGCTGCCTTCAGGCGCTCTTTTTCGGAGCTGGCAGCTTCGCTTTTGAGATATGATCCGGCATATACAGCAAATTTACCACCCTGTTCAATAACAAACGCATCCGATGTATGGCGTTGCAGTTTTTCCAGAGCTGCCTGAGCTGAGAGACGTTCATTGTATTCAGATACGAGCAGGCGATTCATCGCCGCTTTTTTACGACTGCCCGGCTTGACAACCGGATCGAGCCCTGACTTCCGCACCCGGCCTAAATCTGCAGAGAGAGCCTCTTCCAGGACATAATCTCCGACAATGATTGACCATGGACCGACCGCTGCGGCTTTTTTACCTTCGTTCTTTGATGCGGCAGCAGTAGTACCCGGTTTTTTATCGGCAGTCGGCACCGGCAGTGGTTTCTTTTCAGCCGGTTTAACTGCCGCGCTTTTTTTGCTTTCATCCTTTGGCTTCAGCGCCGGAGGCGTCGGAACAGCTTTGGCAGCCGGGGCAGCAACAGGAGTTACAGATGGTTTGGCAGGAACTGATGCCGGTTTGGCAGATGCAGCCGGTGCAACAACAGGAGCTGCTACCGGCTTAACTGATACAGGAGGCGCGGCAACCGGCTTGACCGCTGGAGCAGTCGAAGCGACAACTGCGGGAGCAGCAGCCTTTGGAGGCCCAGCCGTGGCCGCAGGATTTTCTTTCGCCTTCACGACTTCACCACCGCGAGGAGGCAGTGGCATTTTGACAATCTGAGGTGGGGCAGCAGGGGCTTCGACCGTTTTTTGCGCTTCCGGTGGTTTGATCAGTCCCGTAAAAAAATAGAGATAGATAAAACCGCCGATCAGAATCAGCAGAAGGAGCAGGAGCGCCCTTTGTTTTGTTTTCTCAGCGGATACCGCCTGCTGAGAGCTGCCTGAATCGTTGCTGAAATGAATATCCATAAAAACCTCCGTGACCGCTTGATGAGGAGAGTGCGATTATTTCTTCTCCGCCAGTGATTCAGTCACTATTTTTTGAGAAAGATGCGAAGGCACCTCTTCATAATGAGAAAACTCGGTACTGAACATGCCCCGATCGCTGGTCATGGATTTCAGATCGTTGGAATACGCGAGAACTTCTGACATCGGAACAATCGCACGGATAATCTGTGAATTCGCTTTCGGTTCCACACCGACAACCTTGCCGCGTCGGGAGTTGAGATCACCTATAACGTCACCCATGTTTTCGTCCGGCACGGTTATTTTCATGTTCACGATCGGTTCAAGCAGAACCGGTTTGCACTGCTCCATCGCTTTTTTGAAAGCCATCGAACCGGCTACCTTGAACGCCATTTCCGAAGAATCAACGGTGTGAAAAGAACCGTCGTAAAGTGCGACTCTGAAATCGACCACCGGATAGCCGGCGAGAAAGCCTTCGACGCTGGCTTCCTGAATCCCCTTGTCAACGGCAGGTATATACTGGCGCGGAATAACACCGCCGACAACTTTGTCGTCAAAAATATAGCCCTCGCCACGACCGGTCGGGGACATTTCAATCCAGCAGTCACCGTACTGGCCGCGTCCTCCCGACTGTTTCTTGTATTTCCCCTGCACCTTGGCCGTACCGCGAATAGTCTCGAAATAGGGCACCTTCGGCGTTTTAAGGAGAACTTCAACGCCAAATTTACGCTTCATCTTTTCAACAATGACTTCCAGATGCACCTGTCCCATTCCGGAAATAATAAACTCTTTCGTCTGGATGTCACGATGCGACTCCAGGGTAGGCTCTTCTTCGATCATGCGGTGCAGAGCATTGTGTATTTTGTCTTCGTCCGCTTTTGTCTTCGGCTCTATTGCATATGATATCACCGGTAACAGCTGCTTTGCCGGTTCAAAAATGATCGGCTTGGCAGGATCACAGAGCGTGTCGCCGGTTACCGTTTCCTTGAGCTTGGCGACGGCAACGATGTCACCCGCAACCGCCTGCTTGATCGGATGCTGTTTCTTCCCCTCCAGCTCGTAAATCTGGCCGATGCGCTCTTCAACCCCTTTCGTCGAGTTGAATATCGTTGAATCAGAGTTAAGCACACCGGAGTATACCCGGAAAATGGTGATCTTGCCGGTATACGGATCGGAAGTCGTCTTGAAAACGAGCGCCGAGAACGGCTCCTTCTCATCCGGAGCACGTTCGATTATCGCTTCCGTCTTTGGATGAGTACCGACCGCCTTCGTTCGATCCAGTGGTGATGGCAGATAGGCGCAGACGGCATCGAGCAGATGGGCGACTCCGATATTTGACGTTGCCGCACCGCAGAGCACCGGGGTAAAGGTATTGCGCATCGTGCCGACACGTAAGCCGTCTATGATCTCATCAACGGTAAGGTCACCATTTTCGAGATATTTTTCCGTAAGAGCATCGTATGCCTCGGCAACGGCCTCAACCATCTGTTCACGCAGACGCGCCGCCTCTTCTGCGTACTCCGCAGGAATTGCCCCCTCACTGAATTTTCCTGACCCGTCTTTGGCATAAAAGCAGGCTTTCATCGTTATCAGATCGATAACCCCTTCAAAGGCGGCTTCAAGACCAATCGGCAGCTGAATTGCAACCCCGCGGGCTCCCAGCATTTTTTCCATATCATCAATAGCCCGCAGAAAGCTTGCTCGCTCACGGTCGAGTTTATTGACAAAAGCGATGCGCGGTATTTCAAAGTCATTGGCCCAGTTCCATATTTCCTCTGTCTGTGCTTTGACTCCGGAAATAGCGGAAAGAATAACCACCGCACAGTCCAGGGTACGCATGCAGGCGCGGGTATCAGCAATGAAATTGCCGTATCCGGGGGTGTCAACAATATGAATGGAATGTCCCTGCCATTCACAATGGTCAAGCGCTGACGTGATGGAAATTTTTCGTTTGATCTCTTCCGGCTCAAAATCCATCGTTGACGTGCCATCGTCAACGCGACCGAGTCGGTCGATCATCCCGGTGTCAAACAGGATCGCCTCTGAAAGCGATGTTTTACCGGCGCCACCGTGTGCGACGATACCCAAATTACGGATCCTGCTGGTTTCAAACTGTCCCATAGAACTGCCTCCTTGCCTGCAAAATGGATTTCACTGCTAATAGGCGCTTAGTCTCTTACGACTTGAGTCTTTACAAAATTTGAGCAAGCCTTCAACATCAAAAACATGGAACACGGATCAAATCTGAAAAAGCTGGAAAAATCGGATTTATTCATCTGGTAACAGAACCTGATCCGCCTTTATCCGTTCAATCCGCCTTTTCCGCGTTCTATTGCCTCTGATTCTGCCTGTTTGGTTCCGGCTTCGACGGCTTATGTTATACACCAATCAGCGGTTTCGTTCATACAGTATGCGTAAACCATCAAGCGTCAGGTTCTCATCGACATCATCAATTGTCTTTGACTCCGGAGCGATTAAAGAAGCGAGGCCGCCGGTAGCGATTACCCGGAATACTTCGTCTGATTCTGACCGGATATGTTCCACTATACCGTCAACCAGGCCGACGTAGCCGAAGAAAATTCCGGCCTGCATCGAGTTGACGGTGTTTTTTGCAATGACGTGAGGTGGCTTGATTATATCGATTCGCGGCAGCTTGCTGGTCCGCTGAAAGAGCGCTTCGGCAGAAATGGCAAGGCCGGGTGCTATGGCGCCGCCACAGTATTCTCCCCTGCCATTGACATAATCAAAGGTAGTCGCAGTCCCGAAGTCAATAATTACCAGTGGGCACGCATGCTTTGTAAAACCGGCGACAGCATTGACAATCCGGTCAGCCCCGACTTCACCCGGATTGTCGTAGTGGATCAGCATCCCCGTTTTGATACCGGGGCCGACAACATAGGGTTTCAGATTAAAAAAATTGTGGCAGATCTCCTCCATCACACCGGTCAAAGGGGGAACAACCGAGGAGATAATAGTCGCTTTGACCCCGGAAAATTCGAGACCCGCCTGATCAAACAGACTGTGGAGAAGCACCGCATATTCGTCAGAGGTGCGGGACTTGTCGGTCGAAAGACGCCAACTGCGACGCAGAAGCGTACCATCAAACAGACCGAGCACAATATTGCTGTTACCGACGTCAATAACAAGAAGCATTCAGATTATCCTCACATCACCGCAGGTGATTCGATGCAGTACCGTATCTTCCGATCTGAGCAGCAGCGACCCATCCTCATCGATGCCGACAAACGTGCCGCCGGTACATTCAGTGCCGGAATCGCTGACGACCACATGACGCCCGTTGGCATTGCAACGACGCTGCCACTCCTCCCGGACCGGGCCGAATCCGTGGGCCAGAAAACCGGTATAGAGACGGTCCAGCTCATTCAGCATCGTAGCTGCAAAGCAGGACCTGTCAACTCCTCTGCCGGATTCAAGCAGTAGGGACGTGGCCGGGTGGCGCAGATCGTCAGGAAACTGTCCGGCGGTCATATTCAGGTTGACGCCGATACCAAGGATGACGAAATTGATGCCGTCCGTTTCCGCACTCATCTCATTCAGCAAACCTGCCACCTTTTTCCCGGTTATCAGAAGATCGTTGGGCCATTTTATTTCAGGGGCCAGTTTTGTCGTCAGCTCAATTGCCCGGGCAACTGCCACCGCAGAGAGAAAGGTCAGTTGCGGTGCTTCATGCGGCATGATAGCAGGGCGTAACACAACCGAGCAGTAGAGGTTAACCCCGGCCGGCGAAGACCAGTTTCTGCCGCGCCGCCCCTTGCCGCCGGACTGGGCGTCAGCCAGAACCACCGTCCCCTCAGCGGCCCCGTCTTCAGCCAGTCGAAAGGCATCGGTGTTAGTTGAGGCGGTCAACTGCAAAAATTCAAGATGACGGCCGATTGTTGTGCTCTCCAGCTGAGCTGCCACTTCGTGCGGATTAATGACATCCGGCGAGGAGATGAGCCGATAGCCTCGCGACGGTACCGCTTCAATACAGTAGCCGCTATTTCTCAAGGCGGAAATATGTTTCCATACGGCGGTCCGCGACACCCCGAGCTCTCTGCTCAAGAGCTCACCCGAGATATGGCAGCCTTCAGTTCGGAAAAGGCGCAATATGGTGTCGGCTTTGGGGTGCATCCAGTGGTACCTCGCTATTCGTTATAATAAGTGCTGAGGGCCTAGTCGAGAAGCATCGAGATATCCATTGCGCGCGGTGAATGGGTCAATGCTCCGACTGAAATTATATCTACGCCGGTCTCGGCGATTGCCCGGACACGTTCAAGGTTGACACCGCCTGATGCTTCTACCTGAGCCCGCCCGCCAATGGTTGCAACAGCGGCCCGCATTTCATCAAGGCTCATGTTATCGAGCATTATGATGTCCGCGCCGGCCGCAAGCGCCTCATCAACCTGTGCAAGAGTCTCGGTCTCGATCTCAATTTTCAGCGTATGGGGAATATAGGCGCGAGCGCGGCGGACCGCTTCAGTGATCCCCCCGGCCGCAACAATATGGTTTTCCTTGATAAGAACACCGTCATAAAGCCCGGTTCGGTGATTAATACCGCCGCCGACCCGTACGGCATATTTTTCAAGCTGCCGTAATCCGGGTGTTGTCTTGCGGGTGTCCACAATCCTGGCCTTCGTTCCGGAGACCGCCTCGACAAAGCTGGCTGTCAGCGTCGCGATGCCGCACATCCTCTGGAGCAGGTTGAGTGCCACCCGCTCACCCATCAGGAGCCGGGCCGCCTCTCCGTGGAGTGTCGCCAGCAGAGTTCCTGACAATGCTTTTTCGCGATCGTTCAGGCACGCTTTGAAGCAGATGCCGGGATCAAGGAGGGTGAACACCCGTGCGGCAGTTGCGATGCCTGCCACAACCAGAGGCTCTTTCGCAATCAACCTCGCGGAAGCGGGGCGCGATCCCGCGACGACTGCGAGCGTGGTGATGTCACCGGTGTGAATGTCTTCAAGGAGGGCCTGTTCAATCAGACGGTCAATCATTATCATTATTATCACCCGGGCTCAAAAATATGTTGATCTATACCACAGCGTATGGAGCGTATCAACTATGTATTGCAGGAAGCGTCCGCTTGTGTAAACATTTGACACGTATCGTAAATTGCATTAGTTTCAGCGTCATTGCACAAATGAGTTTTTGGAGGCTTTGATGTTCCTTCTTCCGAAGGGAAGTCCCTTATTTGAAAACCTGGCTGTTTCAAAACTTAAGCTGCCGGACATTTTATCAAAGCTGGGTATTGGCTCTTTCACGGGATATGCAAGCTTTGTCTTTCAGACCGGTACGGCAATACTGGTCTTTGAAGCCGGAAAACTCGTCAGCATACTTTTTGAAGGCACTAACGGCGTGCGCGAGTCCGGCTTTCAGGCTCTCTCTTCTCTGGCTGAATTAATGGTTACGACCGGAAGCGGGGCTTTAAATGTGTATAAGCTTTCCAAAGATCTCACCATCTGCATTCATGCCCTTCTGGAAGGAGAATCACTCTGTAACGCCCAGGATCTCAAGCTGATTGATATTAACGCCCTTCTGAAAAAAATCAAAGATGATCGCATGAATGGCTGCCTGCGCATCTATACGGATGAGCACTCAGCCATTATTTTTTATAAAGACGGCTCCCCTCTCGGTTTTTTCCATAACGGAGCCAGTGACATTGAAACATCACCTGCTGAATCGCAGAAAATAGCCGGTTTACCGGGCGCAAAGATAGACCTGTTCTCGACAAAAAGTGCTGACGAACTCTCAGGAATGAACCTGCTTGAATTCACAAATGTCCAAAAAATATGGGATACCTGCGTTGCACTGAGCAAAGCGGCGATCGATAAAACAACTATCGAACGCCGGGAGCGCGATAGAAAAGTTGTGCTGCAGCAGCTTTCTGAGTTGGAAGAGTGCGTGAAATCTATTGTTGTCGAGTTTGTTGGCAGGGTTGGCAGTGGTATTGTTAACAAGGAAATTGCAGATAATGGAGGAAATTCCTGTCTGGCTGACGCCGAAAGAGCGAAGAACTTCATGGCGGGTGTGGAGCGAGCGGCAAAACTTTTTGTCAGTGGAACAAATATCAGGTCAATGATGGGTCGACTTTCATCTGCGTTGACTGTTGACAGGTCTGAGTCTTGATTTTATCGCAGCGCTGCGGAGGATATAAATGGGAAAATTTTTAGAAATGGTGGGCCAGATGAATTCGTTTGACCTCGTTCAGGTTATTTCCTGGGGGTTGGCGGGGGCTATCAGTTTTTACTTCAGTATCGGAAATGCCCGTGTCTGGACGAGCATATCGATTGGCTTTTTTTTGATCTTTCTCAGCCAGGCGTACGGTATTAACCCATGGTCGCACTACCAGAAACTTACCGCATTTCATTATATCGTCGGCACAGTGGCCATTATGACTATTACTCACGGGTTCCTCGAATATTACGTTTTCTGCCGCACCTATGAAATATCGGGAAATAAACTCATTGTGTACCTGAGTACGGCAGGTTTTCTTGCCGCATCCGCTGCCTTTCTGCTCATCAATCCAACTCCAAGCCCCAATACAATCAGAAATATTAAAATGGTTGAAAATGCCATCTGGGTTTTTCTCAGTATCATAAATATTGAACTTATAAGAAAAATCTACAGTGCTATCCGTGACTCGGAAGTTTCGAAGGGCTTCATTGCGTTTGGCATCGTCTTCATATTCATGGTTATATGGCGGGGAACCGACCTGTATCTGCAACTGTTTCAGTGGGATCAGGACTGGCAGGACATCATCGCCCTTATGACGGAAGAGAGTTCTGATATTGAAGAGTACAAGGGGCGGGTCGCATTCTCACGAGAGGTCGTTCGCTATGCCGGTGTTTTATCCGGCCTTTCGGTGGGTGGCGCCTTCACCTTTATGTATAAGTTACTGAAATAGAGTGATCCGAGTAATGTTTCCCGTCTTTTCTTTCTTTCTGGTGTCGGTTGGACTGGCTCTGCTTTCCGGTTGCGGCAGTGGCGGCGGATCCGCTCCCGGTGCCGCCACGAGCGCCCTGCATGAATCCCGGACATGCATAGACTGCCATGAAAGCCCTGACTGGAAAACACCCGGCAATGGAAACCCGGTTGCTACCGGGTGGTCTGCATCTACGCACAACAGCACAACTAATGGTGCCAGTTGCCAGGATTGTCACGACAGTGGTTACCTGCATCCGGCATCATGCACCAAATGTCACTCGGCAGGAGTTGCAGTTGCCAACCCGCTGCACAATCCTGATGCCAGCGGTGCATGCGCCGGTTGCCATGCCAAAGTCAATCCGCGCCCCGGGAAATCTGATGGCTATACAACGGTTGTTACCGCAAACGGAGTTCCCTCCGGCAGCACGACCCGTTTTACCCACTTCAGTTCCGGTTTGCGCAGTAATTATGTTTCCAGCGGCAACAGACGACACTGTCGCAATTGCCACAATCCCCATGACACCTCACTCGGGCGGGAGCAGCGAAAAGCATGGAGCGAGTCCGGACATGGCAATACGCGCGGATTAGCGCGAATACTGCTGAACGGCAGGACCCGTGGCACCAATGTCCCGCTGAACCTGAATGCCGGCAATAATAATTACTGTGTTCGCTGCCATACAACTTCCGGCTTCATCAATTTTGTTGCCGGAGATGCCTTTATAAATGTCAATGCCCTTTCTGATATCGGCGCAGACGGACTTCCAGACCCTGACGGCTTCAGAAGCAACGCCCCTGAATACACCACAGCCGGAAGAACCAGTCCCAATGCCGGCAAAATTGTAAATGCCGCCGGACAGATTTTTACCTATACAGACACCTCACGCGAAGCCACCAACTGCAATGTCTGCCATCTTGATGCCCGCGCATCCGGTTCGAGTTCGTACAGTGGCAGGCTGCGACCGGTCGCACTGAGAACCGGCGTGAAGATTTATTACCCCTACTCTTCATCAGGTTTCAAAACCGTAACCCCGGTACTCTTCGACACGCTCGGCAATTCGAATCTCTGCCTGACCTGCCACTCCGGTCGGGCTACCGGCAAAACCATCCGTGAACCCGGTCTGATCGCGAGTATTGTTGCTGATATGAAACCATCGGTGCCAAGCATTCACGACTTTGCCGGCGGTGCTCTGCTCGAGGCTGAAAAGAGCGCCTTCCTTTTCTACACCAGTCCGGCCAGATACAGGACCTTTCCTGCCCATCGGGCACTTAATGCCGACGGCAACGGCCCCTGCATCACCTGCCACATGCCGAAGGTCCCGTCCGGAACGGCAACCGGCGGCTTGATCCATTCACATCTGTTCAGGCCGGTGAACTGGACTCAGGACGATATCAATCAGGACATCACCGATATCATCAGTAACCCGACCGTCTGCTCCGTGTGCCACAACGGCTCCCGGCAACCGGTGGTCACCCCGGCGTTGATGAACCGGCAGTTGCGCAAGGGTATCCGCGTATCCCTGCTGATACTGGCCAGGTTACTGCCAACCTCCAACAACTGGATCGGGCCCAACAGGAACATCACTCCCAATGTCACCTATGGCACCGCCCTGGTCCCGAGACTGGGCAATTTGCCTGCGGCCGTCTACTCCATGGGAGCCAGCTACAACTACGGTTTCCTCTTCAATGAACCAGGTTCCTACAACCACAACCCGATCCTGGCACGGCAACTGGTCTATGACTCAATCGACTGGTTGAAAAACGGCCCTGACGGATTTGGCACAAACCCGGCCAACGTCTACACCGCCATCAAGAGCGTTCCGATCCCGACAGGCAACCTGGCAGCAACTCCGCCGGTACCGCCCGGTTTTCTCTGGACAAAGGTGGACGTTATTTATGGGGAAATAAACGGCGTCAGCGTAAACAGGAACTACACGGCCTACACCACCGAGGCTGACAGAAATGCAGCATTTTTCTGGCTTTGCAAGGACTATGTCGACGGTTCCAATGTGTGCAACAGATGGTAGCCACTACTTTTTCATTATGCTCTGCAAGGAGGATTTCGTTCATGAGTTATAAACCCGGGTTGATTTACGGCATCATCGCGTGTTGCGCCTGCCAGTTGATTGCAGCCTGCGCCGCCCATGCTATTCCCGCCTTCAGCCGCGCCCACAAGGTTGAGTGTACTACCTGCCACACAATAGCTCCGGAACTGAACGAATACGGTGAGGCTTTTCTCAAAAATTCCTACGTGTATGTCGGCAAGGAAAAGAGTGCTGCACAGAAAGCACCCACAGCGCCGGTAACAGCAAAAAAAACGTCAGCAGGCTCTTCTCGGGGAACTGCGGTAACGGTTATGGGCGAAGGTGATGCCAATCAGCTGAATAAGCTCAAAGCAGGTGCCCTTGGTACCGACGGTGCCGAACAGACCGTATCGGCACCGGTTTCAGACACCGCTGTCGCGGTCGAAATCCCGGGGGACGTAAAACCGGAAGGGCTTGTTCTGGCAGGCATTCCGGAGATGCTGCCGATTTCATTTACCGGAGCGATTAACTATACCTTCGGGGACGGGCGCAACATTACCAACGGCAATGAATTTGATTATTCCGCGCGCGCATTCAAACTGCACGCAGCCGGAAACTTCCGTGAAAAGATCGGTTTTTTTGCCACGTACGTTGCCTATAGCGAACAGCCACCCGGTGGAACTTACAATACGAGCGAAATGCCGTCAAATAACAAAACTGATATCAACGAGATGTTTTTGCAGCTGCGTAACTTCCTCGATACTCCGCTTAATCTCAAGATTGGCCGTATGCAGCCCAAACTCGGTCTATGGAAGACCAACAACAAGCTGTCAGTCACGAACAACTATCTGCCGTACTCCTATACCGTCGGCCATGAGTCCGTTTTCAAGGTTGACCAGCCACAGGACGTTATCGAGCTGAATACCCTTTTTGCCGGGAGGCTGTTTGTTGCAGGCGGGATAGTGAACCGGAAGGGGCAGAACAGCAAGGAGGGGTATGGCCACATATCCTGTAAAATCGGTGGCGCTGATTATCTCGGGAATGAGACAGACATTGACCTGTTCAAGGAAGAGCGCATCCTCGACTTCCTGGCCGTCACAATAGGCGGTTATGCCTATTACGGAGAGAACGGTCCCGGTGTCAGCGGCACTCCACGCAACAGCTATGAACGATATGGAGTTGATACGGAACTGCAATACAAGATCTTCAGATTGAGAATGCTTGGCGGGTGGGGTAGCGACAGCAATGTAGACCCGATACAAACGGCCGCCTCGCCGAAAGTTATTTCAAAAGCAGGCACTATTGAGAGTGAGTTTTCTTTCCGGACAAACCTGATCGCTGCCGCCCGTTTTGACTACCTGCAAGAATTAAGCGACTACCATACTCTGTTCTCAAACAGATACGTACGGCGTTACGTTGGGACTGTTGCGTATGCGCCGCTGCAAAATGTCAAACTGTCAACTGAATATAAATATGAAATTACGCAAGACGTCATTAACCGGATCGGGACGGTAGGAGCGACGTTCAGTTTTTAGATCCGCTGCTGTTTGCCGGATATATTATTTTACTCTGCTATACCTCAAGAGTTATTGATACTGTTTAAGGAGCATCTATGAAAAAGTTTATGTTACTGTCACTGCTTATAGGGTTGTCAGTCCATTCGATCGCAGAAGCACGGATCAAAGTTACCGGACGTGGCGCCAAAATGAACTTTAGCCCTGAAGGTATTCCGGAAAACCAGAAACCTGCCTTTGATCTCATGCTGGTAAAATGCATCAAGTGTCATACGATGGAACGTACCGTGATAGCAGTTCAAACAGGTACAGCCCCTATTACAGGCCAGCCGTTTAACAAGCAGGGAGTCAAGGCATACGGAATAAAGATGCTCCGTAAGCCGAATTCAGATATGGATAAGAAGGAGATACGGGATATTGTCGTACTTCTCAATTATTTTCTGGATGAGAACGCCAAATAGGCTTGAACAGTATGAAATAAGATGCTTGAGACTGCTTGCGCTTTAGTGGCCCAGACCGCCTGCCAGGGTTACAACCGCCTCATGGTGCTTGGACTGCAGTGCCTGAACCTCTTGCTGATGCACGAACCTGAGCTGTTCATCAGCTCTCAGGCGATGGGCACATTCGTGCATGCACTTGAGCAGGAGAGAGATGTTAACCGGCTTGGTGACATATTTATGAACACCGATATCTATTGCCCGCATCATATAGCCGGCCTGTTCAAAAGCGGTTAAAACGATGATTGGAACCTGTGAATTCCGTCCCCTGATTTCGCAGGACATCGTCAGTCCATCCATGAGAGGCATCAGGATATCAGTGATAACTATATCCGGTGCATATTTGATAAATGCCTCCAGACCTTCCGCACCATTACCGGCTGTTATCAACGTGCCGACCGGGTGCCGTAAATACTCGCTGAACTGCTCCCTGGTGTCGTTATCGTCCTCTACGTATAAAACAGTAAGTGTTTTCAGATAATTCTGATCCAAACCGTTGTCAGTCATACAAGCCAACCTCCTGGTGGTATCACAGCCGTTTCAGTGGAATGTGTCTCAGGTATTATCCGCAGCCCGAAATTATCCAATTATGCCGACAGTACTCTCTTTTCCCGGAATTCCCTGATGAGAGCCGTCTGCTGCTGGTTAATATAGCGAGCCAGCAGATCCTCGTCTTTTGGAGTACCGATGAATTCGAGGCAGTAGTAATTGATGGAGTCACCGGCATATATTTTGACGACCCTGGCTGCAATACTGCGGGATAATTCCTTGTTTTTACTCTGGTCAAAGATCCGGATTTCCAGCACCACAAACATCCCGATCGATACGGTGCCTGCTTCGAACGTTATCCGGCAGCCTGTCATTGAGATATCGATCATCCGGGCGGATATTTTGCCCTGCTGGTTTCTGAAATCGACAATCAACTCAACATCGATATTCAGCCGGAACGCTTCACGTTTTGCTGCATGCAGTTCAATAAAGCGAAAACCGGAAATGGCACGACGGTTCTTTTGTGATGTAACGGGTGAACACTCCGCCAGCACGGCACACCCGTCAAGGCGGAGTATCGTCTGCTGCTGCTGCTGGACAACCTGTTCGTGAATCCCTGCAACCGTAATCTCGAATTTATGGTAATCAAGCCGTCTGAGCAGGGATGCGGTTATGATTGGCAATTCCCGATAATAATTCATAACAGTTATCGGTCTGCGCAGCACCTGATACTCACTCAACAGACTGATGATTTCGTCGTTGTCCAGACCTGATTCATTTTTTGGCGTTACTGTATATTGACTGTGCATATTTCCAGGACCTCATTTACAACTGCCTGCACCTCCATAAAATCAAGCGGTTTCGATAACATTCTGTCCGCTCCGAAAAGGTGGGACGCATCCAGAATGTCACCAATGTCAAGCATGGCAGCCCCTCCGGTTATGGCAATGACTTTGACAGGGGGATTTAGCCGTTTGAGTGCCATGATGACTTCAAATCCGTCATGGTGCGGCATGATCACATCTGTAATCACCAGATCATAGGCATTGAGTCCAGCCAGTTTCATGCCGTCCGTGCCATTCTCAGCGAGATCCACTTCATGCCGCTCCAGGGTGAGAAATTCATTCATGATGGTGCGAATATGCGCCTGATCGTCAATTACCAGTATGCGTGCCATGGGTTACTCCTCGTTTGATCGCTTCTGCTCCAGAATAAATGCCAGCTCAATATCGGTGGCCTTGACATCCATGCTGCTCATTGGAATAAAGCGCAATCCGCCTTCGCTGATGTTTTCAACTATGGTAAGCGGACCTGCTCTGAGCTCCTGCACCGTTTCAGTCACATCGCCAAGCACCATGCGGACATTTTCATGCAGCATTTTCTTTACGTTGATCCTGGCGTTTGCTGCCGCAACGGTTTTAGTGCGGAGGCTTGCGATACGTATGCTCAAAGCAGCCGCTCCCTTGCGCAACGCAGTGATCTCCTCCAGAGAACCGGCTTCCCCGATCTCATCCTGAGTCGCAGTCAACTCCTCCAGCAACCGTTTCAGCTCTTCGACATAGTGGTAATCAACGCCGACAAGCAGACTCGTATGCCGTGCCGACGGCGAACCGAGTTTGCCGGCCTCAATCCCGCCCAGGGCAATGCATGACCCTCCGGAGATGGTATCCTTGTTGACGATAATCCGTCCGAGCGTCTTAATGATGCAATCATGAATCTCGACATCGACAATAACGTCACCGGAACATTCAATGACCGTATTGTGAATATGGTGAGCCCGCAGCGTACCGCCGCAGACGATACTCCCGAGATCCTGGCCATCCATGCCGCAAAAAGAGATATCACCCTCGCTGACGATGCTGCAGACACCGATGTTGCCGGTGACGGTCAATCCTTTGGTCGCTGTAATGTCAAAATTATCGAGAACATCGCCGCGCACTCCAACAAAGCCTTTGAAATTGATTATGCCGACTTTGAAATCGACATCTCCCTTGACCACAAATTCTTCCTCTACAGAGAACTCTGTACCGGATTGACAGAAGCGACCGACTGCAGCCGCTCTCAGAATCGCACCATCCTCATCGAGACTGATATTTTTACCGAGCTTGTATGTTAGCGTTTTGCACTGTTGCGGCACAATCGGCACCCCCTTGATACTCCGCCCCGGGACGCCCGGTACGGACGGGATGATGCGGCCTATCTCGTCGCCGGTGACCACGTTGACAAAGGTTGTGACACGATACATATCAACGATGACTCCATCGTAATCATCGCTGTGCATTACCGTAGTAGAAGGTGCCGTTAATTGAAAATATTCATCTGTGCCGACCACCGGCGGGGTACCACACGCCAGCAGCACATCAAGCTGCTGGCGCCCGGCAGCAGCCATGGTAACAAAATCTTCACACGCCTGCTGATCGATTGCCTCCAGAACGCCGTGCTTTTGCAGTGTGTCTGCCAGTTCGTCAGAGGTCAGCATGGCACCCTGCCCGTGCGGGATATAACTGCAGCGGCATTCGAGGTAGTTGTCAGGTATCTGAAGATACAGGGTGTAGCCGGTCTGTTCGACTTTAACGCCGCTCATGGCCGGTATGGCAGGAGACGGGATTTTATTTTTGTTATCAGACACGGTGGCCTCCTGTCAGGCAGTCGGTAGCCAGATATGGAAGGTGGCGCCGTTACCGGGTGCCGATTCCGCAGCGATGCTGCCGCCATGCTCCATTATGACGGTGCGGCAGAGTGCCAGGCTTAATCCCATCCCTCTCTGGCATGACCTCTGCTTGGTGCTGAAATACGGGTCGAAAATTTTCGGCAGGACATCTGAAGGGATACCGTCGCCACTATCGGACAGAGAAATCTGTATATATGTACCCGGCTTTACGGGTAGAAAATCATGATCGGATACATTAACCGCCTGCATGGACAGTCGCAGCATTCCACCTGCCGGCATGGCCTCAACCGCATTGGTTGCCAACCCTGAAAACACGAAATGCAGCTGCTGTGCATCAAATCTGATACAAGGCAGGTCTTCGGAGCAGTCAGCGCTCAATGAGACAGAGGTGCCTGTCAGTGCATTCCGGATTGTACTCAAGACACACTGCATCACCATCCCATGCTCCATCTTTCCGTAAAAATTATGGCCCAGCAATCTCAAATTCTGACTCAGCGCATCCGCCTCATCGGAGTATTTTTCTATCTTTTCAAGGTAATTGTTCGCCTCACTCCCCGGTTCCAATTGCATTTTGGCCAGCGCGGCATAGCCGAGAATGGCCTGCATCATGTTGTTATAGTCGTGGGCAAAGCCGCCGGCCAGTGCTGCGGAGGTTTCGTTCTGCTTCGACCATGCCTCCCGGATCTCCTGCTGATGCTGAAGTTTGAGCTGTTCCTCGGCTCTCAGACGGTGCGCACAGGTAAGAAGGCTCTCAAACAGCTGATAACTGTTGACCGGTTTGGTGACATATTTTTCGATACCCATATTGATTGCCCGCATCAGATAGTCGGTCTGCTCAAAAGCGGTAACAACAATGATCGGCACTGACGGCTTCATCTCCAGCATTGCCTGAGCCATGGACAGACCATCCATCTGCGGCATGAGAATGTCGGTTACCACAATATCCGGCATATATTTTTTAAAAGCTTCCAGGCCCGCTACTCCATTCTCTGCCGCTATCAGGGTGCCGACAGAACGGCGAAGAAAATCACTGAACTGTTCCCTGGTATCGGCATCATCCTCGACATACAGCACGGTGAGGGTTTTCAGATAATCCTGATCCCGTCTGTTATTAATTTTCATGGCGTGGCTCCTTTTCATACATGCTGGTGTAGACTCTACAAATTGAGTGCCAAATGATGAAAATTTTATTACTGATATATTTCAATAAGATATGCTGTCTGCGATGGCAGATAGCGATAGGGGGAAAAGCGCCATTAGTTGACAAAAGCAAGATGGACAGCAGCTAACTATCTTGTATTAAAAGCTTATTATGCGTGTGACGTTCGTTGCTGCCGCAACAATTGTCCTGATTGCCGGATGGAATACTGCGCTGAAGAGTTACCCTGCCAATAGCGTGGTCCCGGAGCTGAATGGCCATTGCCGATAACAGCACCTTACCCTGTCAGGCCGTTGGTAACCAGATATGGAAGGTTGAACCGTTACCGGGTGTTGATTCGGCAGCAATGCAGCCGCCATGATCCATAATGACAGTGCGGCAGAGTGCAAGACTTAATCCTACCCCCCTCTGGCTTGTCCTCTGCTTGGTGCTGAAATACGGATCAAAAATTTTCGGCAGAACATCTGCAGGGATGCCGGCACCGCTATCGGTTAAAGAAATCAGTATATATGCACCAGGTTTGATTGGTAAAAACTCAAATTCGGATATTTCAACCGACTTCACGGTCAGCTGTAGCAGCCCGCCTGTCGGCATGGCTTCAACCGCATTGGTTGCCAAACCTGAAAACACGGATTGCATCTGTTGGGCATCAAATCTGATGTGGGGAAGATCTTCAGGATAATAATCGCTAAAAGATATATCAGTGTCTGCCAGCACGCTCCTGATTGAACTCAAGACGCACGGCATCAACACCCCTTTCGGCCGCTCTCCGCAGGAATTGTTGATCAGCAGTGACAACAGCTGGCACAGTTCCTCCACTTCAACAGAGTATTGTTCAACCTTTTCAAGGTAATTGTCTGCCTCACTACCCGGTTCCAGTTGCGTTTTGGCAAGTGCGGTATAACCAAGGATTGCCTGCATCACGTTGTTATAGTCATGGGCAATGCCGCCGGCAAATATGGCGATGGCTTCGTTCTGCTTCGACCATGCTTCACGGATTTCCATCTGATGCTGCAGCTTGATCTGTTGCTCGGCTCTCAAGCGATGTGCACAAATAATAAGACTTTCAAACAGCTGATAACTGTTGACCGGCTTGGTGACATATTTCTCTATACCCATATTGATTGCCCGCATCAGGTAGTCAGTCTGCTCAAATGCGGTTAAAACAATGATCGGCACTGACGGTACCATGTCCAGAATATTTTGCGCCATGGTCAGGCCATCCATCTGCGGCATAAGGATGTCAGTTATCACAATATCCGGAGTATGCTTATTAAATGCCTCGAGACCTGCCACACCATGCTCAGCTGTAATCAGGGTACCGACCAGACGGCGGAGAAAATCGCTGAACTGTTCCCTGGTATCGGCATCATCCTCGACATACAGCACGGTGAGGGTTTTCAGATAATCCTGATCCCGCCGGTTATTGGTTCTCATAGAGTGACTCCTTTTCATTATGAATAGGCAGTGTGACGGAGAAGATGGTTCCTTTGCCCGGTTCACTTTCCACCGAAATTTCTCCCCCATGTTTCCTGATGATGCTGTAACTGATACTGAGGCCCAGACCGGTTCCCTTGCCAACCTCTTTGGTCGTGAAAAATGGTTCGAAGATTCTGTTTCGTACTTCTTCCGACATGCCGCGACCGGTATCCCGGACGCTCAGTACCACCGTGTCATCGACCTGACGCGTGGTGACGGTGATGGAGCCGTGGCTGCCGATGGAGTGGGCGGCATTTACCAGCAGATTGATGATGACCTGACTCAACTGATTGCTGGAACAGCTGATCTGCGGAATGTCACCCAGCTGCAGGTCGAGTTCGGCAACATACTTTATTTCGTTACGCACAATGTTAACGGTGCTCCGGACACAATCATTCAGATCCGCCAGCTCGAAACTGCTGTCATCAGTCCGGGCAAAGCCCTTCAGGTCATTCACTATCTGCTTGACTCTGGTGGCTCCTTCGGATGACTCCGCAATCAACGGAGAGATATCCTCAAGGATGTACGCAATGTCCAGCTTCCTGGTCGCTTCCTCCAGCACGACAAGTTCCTGAACAGTGCCGTTCTTTTCGAGCAGGCCCTGAAAAAGCCGGTGGAACTGGCTCAGAGATTCTACATAGCTCTTGAGCGTAACAAGGTTACTGGCGATAAACGCCATCGGGTTATTGATTTCATGGGCAACACCGGCGGCAAGCTGCCCGATGGAGGACATCTTGTCCTGATGCAGCAGCAGGAGGTCTTTCCCCCTGTTTTTGCCGACTTCTTCCGCAATCCGGTTTTCCAGCTGGTCGTTGAAAGTCTGCAGCTGCTCCTGATTCTCCTGCAGCACCGCTTCTATCTGTTTGCGCGCGGTGATGTCATCCATGGCCAATAAGATGATGTGTGAGCCGATTTTTTCCCGGAAAATCTGCCGGGCATTGAGCAGAATTATCTTGTGGCCGATGCCGGGGAAATCATGCTCGACTTCATAGCCGTTGATCACCGTTTGCAGCGGGAGGATCTCCTCAACAAGTACCCGCAGCGCGGGAATGTCCCACTGCCGGTTGCCAACGTCGTAGATGAAGCTGCCGATGGTATCTTCGGGAGTAACTTTGAAGGTGTCGTAAAAACTGTGGTTTGCGGTCAGGATCTTCAAATCGGAATTCAGTACCACCAGAGGTTCGCGAACGGTTTCAACGATATTCTCAGCATATTCCATGGCACCCTGAATCTCTTTTTTCAATAGTTCGCCAGCCGTACCATCAACAACAGAAGAAAGAATACGCATATCCTCTTTTTTTCCTGAGCCCGCCACGACGCTCTGAAGTTGTCCAAAAACCACCGTTCCGTCAGATCTGGTGAGCCTGATGTCACATTTCTGCATCCCCTCTCTCCGCAGAACAGTTTCGAGATGCTGCGCAAAAACCGCTTTACCCTCTTTATTATCAGCAAAACTGCTGAATGGCCTCCCTGCCAGCAGGTGCCGCTCTATGCCGAGCAGATGCCCGCCGCTATGATTAGCCTCCCGTATCACCCCATGATTATCAAAGGCAAAATACGCAATAGGCGCGAATTGAAAAAGATCGGCATAGATGTCGCGCGATATCACGACCTCCTCCCGGGCCTGTCGCAGCTTTTTCTCTTCAAGCAACCGGCGGGAACAGATCAGCAGTGATTCAGTAAATTTACCCGGGTCAAGCGGCTTGAAAACATATTCGCATACACCGAGCGGGATGGAGCGTTTCAGATAATCAACCTGATCAAAGGCGGTCATGACAAAGATTGGAACCGGCTTGTATTCATCAAGGGTGCGGATTTCCCGCATCATGGTCATACCGTCCATCACCGGCATCTGGACGTCGGTAATGACTATATCCGGTCTATGCTTCCGATAGGCATCCAGCCCTTCTGCACCGTTTTTAGCGGTGATAAGAACCCCGACGAGACGGGACAGAAATTCGCTGAATATTTCGCGTGTAAATTCTTCATCTTCAACATACAACAGGGTGAGACTCTTCAGATATTCCCGTTCAGGCGAGATAGTGTTCATGAATGTGATCCTTTCGGAAATAACCTGCTCAATATGTTGATTACCTGCATCAGAGATCCGGACTCCTCAAAGTGGAATTGAAACGACAAACACGGCTCCGCCGGCACTGTTGTGAGCCTCGATAGTTCCGTTCATGCTTCGCTCAATAATCATTTTAGACATATACAAACCGATGCCGGTGCCCATCGCCTTAGTTGAAAAGTAGGGTTCGAATATCTTGTCGATAACGTCAACGGCTATGCCGCCGCCATTGTCGCTGATGGCTACGCAGCCGAATCCATCTCTCTCGAACACACGTATTTCAATGATGCCTGCCAAAACGCATTTTCCCTTGACAGCTTCCCTGGCATTAGACAGCAGATTGAGAATAACCTGCGAAAATTCATTCGGGAATCCGGTCAGCATAACATCCTGAGGGGCTTCCAGATGAATTTCGATGTTCTGATTTTTCAATCCGGCTTCTACCAGCGACAGGGCATGAGTGACCTGACTAAGCGCTGAAAATGAAACCGCTTCCTTGTCCGGCAGGAAAAAATCACGGAAATCATTGATGGTGGTCGACATCTTCTGAATCAGGCGATTACCGTTTTCAACCGCTTCATTGATATACCTGGTGGTCAGTTCATTGTACTGATATGCCTGCTGGATGTTGCCCAGCACCATGGCCAGGGCATTAAGAGGCTGTCGCCACTGGTGGGCGATATTGCCGATCATTTCTCCCATGGCGGCCTGTCTGCTCTGGGATATCATCAGCTGATCCTTCTGGCGCAGTTCTGCCAGCGCCTCGGCGATGCGACGTTTCAATGTATTGTTGAGTGTCACCAGTTGTGCCTGTTTAACCGCAAGCGCTTCCTGGGCCATCTGCCGCTCCGCCATCTCCTGTTCCAGCAACGCATTTGCGTCTCCCAATGCGTGGGTGCGCTGCTGCAACTCATCCTCCAGCCGCTTGCGCGCCGTGATGTCATGACCCTGAGCAATAGTTGCCACCGGAGCAGAGTCGTCGTCAATAATTGCGGATACGTTCCAGAGTACCGTACTGACGGTTCCGTTGACATGCCGGACCGGTATTTCGACAGACTCCCAACGTTCACTGGTAAGTTTTGTATTGAAATTTTTCAGGGAACTGTTGATATCGCAGTCACGGAAGATAGCAGATATATCCTGTGCGATAACCTCTGCGGCGCTCCGTCCGGAAAGCAGTTCAAATGCTCTGCTGAAACGGGTGATCCTGTTGTTGGAGTCCCAGACAATTATCGGAACATTGGCGTAGTTGAATAGATTGTCCAGAGAGGAGTTCACAGCGTCATTGGTGCGGCGGATTTCGCTCATTCGTCCGTTCATGCCGATGATCAGAAGCTGAATCAGTCCGGTGATGACGATTGCAATCCCTCCCATGAACCAGGCCAGTAAGGGGCGATTGTGCTGCAGGTAGGCATCAGTGGCACGGGCGGTAAATTTCCAGTCGCGATCACCCATGCGCAACCCGGCTTTCCAGTCTCCGGGGAGTTCTGACATGCCGGTGCCGACACTCCGGTTTCCTGAGCGGTAGAGCAGCTCTTTTCCTTTGGGCGCATTCGGGTCGGTCACCTGAAACAACAATCCGTCCGGAACGTGCCCTCGGGTGGCTATTTCTATCATCTCGTCAATCTTGACCACTGACACGGCAAAACCGAGCAGGTTACGGCTTTTTCGCGCCCCATCAGCGGTTTCCGGATTGTCCGGAACCGGCATAAGTTCCAGAACGCCGACCCGTTTTTTCTGCTCCTGCACCAACTGGATAGGCGCAGTCACCGCCATGCTTTGCGTCGCTTTGGCCCGGTTGATGGCATCACGGCGAATCGGTTCGGAATTGATGTCGAACCCCACCGCCGGCACATTACCTGTAAGTGGAACTATATAGCGGACAGCGACGTATTCCGGCCGTTCAGCGGCGACTGTCAGACGTCGCTGACTGTCCCGTTCAGTAATCCGGAACGGCCCGAGTGGCGACAATGAACTGATCCGGCGTTCGTAGGCCGGTCGCTGATCAATGGCGACCAGATCGTTGAAACTCAACGCAAAAATATCAGGATTGTCCTGCAGGGTGATTTTGGTAAACAGCTCGAACTGCGTGAAGCTGAACCCGGGCGTGGCCTCGATGAAGTTGCGCAGGGAGGTAAGCACCTCGCGATGCGTCAGCAGGCGGTCGTTGATACGGCTTGTAATGGCCTCGCAATCTGTTTTCAGCCGATATTCCTGCTCCTTTAATATCACATGGGCTGAACCGTAAAAGGCCAGCCAGAGCAGGCCCAGAATCAGCAGCATCGGCGTGAAGGCAAAGCGTAAGCGTTGCCAGTCAATCCTGCTGTCTGCCGGACTGTTGAGTATGCGCAAAAGCAGCGGTGCAAAGACCAGCACGCCCAGAGTGTCTCCAACATACCAGTTCCAGTATGAAAACAGTACATCGCCCGGTTTTATCACTCCGGTTGCATACAGCCCGGTCACTCCGACAGCGGACGACAGCAGGCAGGAGAGTACTCCGCCAAGCAGCAGAAATATGCAGGCATCCAACTCTCGCTCCAGATTGCGCCAGGCAGATCTCTGCCAATGGTTCACCAGCCAGGATCCCACCCGGGCCTGTGCCGTTGCGCCGCAGGCGATCAGAAGCGCCAGTGCGGCCGTGGTCGGGCTCAAGGAATCGTGCAGCAGAGCGACCAGCATATTCATGACCACTGATCCGAGCCAGACTCCCGGCAAGGCCCGGCGCCCGAACCAGAGCAGAGCAACCAGCGACAGACCGGCGGCGGGGAATATCGGGCTTGCGTAACCGGGACCGATGGCAAGCATAAGCCCGAACGCTCCAAGCAGTGCATACGCCAGGGCAATGCATAACGTCAGGCGGGCGGTTGACAGGGAACCGGGGTTCATGTTTCCTGCACCTCATTCACCACTGCCTGCGGTTTTGTATGACCAATAACCGCTTTTGGCGGCGGTATAAGCTCCCTGATTTTTCGCAACATCTCAAACGGCAGGATAGGTTTTGCAATGATTTGAACATCAGCACCAAATCCTCCTTCACGCCACATGACATCGTTGGCATGGCCGCTGACAAAAATGAATTTCACGCTTAGAGACGATTGCCGAATTTCTTCGCTTGCCGCTTTACCACTCTTCCGGGGCATGACGATGTCGGAAATGACCAGCTCAATTTCCTCTTTCCGGGCGGTAAACTTGTCCACGGCATCCTGCCCGTCTATGGCGGTAATAACTGTGTAACCGGCTCGTTCCAGAAATTCCGCCACGGCAGTAAGGGTATCCGGATCATCTTCGGCAACCAGAATGGTTCCTGAAGCTTTCTCTATCGGAAAGCATTGCTCTATCGTTTCTGCGGCAATCTCTCCGGCATCCGCCAGCGGCAGATAGAGCTGAAAAACGCTCCCGCTGTCCGGTTCACTCTGCAGATCGATAAAACCGCCATGCTGTTTGATGATGCCCATCACCATTGATAAGCCGAGACCGGTCCCTTTGCCGACCTCTTTGGTGGTAAAAAACGGATTAAACACCTTGTGTCTGGTCTGTTCATCCATGCCGTGACCGCTGTCGGCTACTGTTATAATGGCATAGCGGCCGATCATGCCATAGCCGTGGGTGGCAATGAACCGTTCATCCATGCTTCCGGCAGCGGTAGCAATGGTAAACGTGCCACCGTCCGCCATGGCATCACGGGCATTGGTGGCAAGATTAAGCAGCACCTGTTCTATCTGTACCGTATCGACAGACACAAGAAGAGGTTCATTTTGAAGAGCAAGGGTGAACGTAATGTTGTCATGAATTACCCGCTTGATGAATGAGCCGACGGTAGAGATCAAGAGATTCAGGTTTTGATTCTGCTGGTTCATCTCCTGCTTGCGGCTGTATATCAGCAGGCTGCGGGTGAGTGAGGCGGCGCGCGTGGATGCCCTGATAACTTCATCAAGATAGTAAAATTGTTTTTGCTCCCTGTCCATTTGACGCTGTGCCAGAACTGCATACCCATTAATAACACTCAGAATATTGTTCAGATCATGGGCCAGGCCTCCCGCCAACTGCCCGATTGTTTCCATCTTTTGAGCATGAATCAACTGATCCTTAATGCTTTTCATTTCGGTGATATCGGTATCACTGCCACGGTACCCCAGTAGTGTCCCGTCGGCGCTCAAAAGGGGGATGCCGAAGGTGGAGAGCCACACCAGGCGCCCGTCTTTTCTCTCAGCACGATTTTCAAAATTGTGAAACGGCTCCTTGCGCGTAAACATTGCCAGGGCGGCATCCTTGAACGCTTCCCGTCCGGCCTCGGGATGCAGATCGTAGAAGTGCATCCAACCGACCATTTCATTCGGGTGATACCCAAGAACTGCTTCAGAGACTTGGCTGACATATGTGTACAGTCCCCGTGCGTCCACTTCCCAGACAAAGGTGCCACTCTGCTCTGCCAACGTATTAAAACGGTTATTACTCTCTTGCAGAGTGGCGTCACTCTCCTGCAGCAGTTTGTACAGCTGTTTCTGCTCCAGAAGCATCTGAGCAAGTTCTTCCTTCTGGCGTGCCAGCTGATTCACCTGTGATTTCATGAGATCATTGCGTACCTTCAATGCGACATGATTGCGAATCTGCTGCCTGAGCAGATCGTAATTTATCGGCTTGGTAAGATAATCAATTCCTCCAAGTACCAGTCCCCGCAGTTCTCCCTCTTCAGTATCAAAGGCGGTCATGAAGATAATCGGAATATCTGCAAACGCCTCATCTGATCTGATCATGCTGCAGACATCGAAGCCGCTCAGCTCCGGCATCAAAACATCCAGAAGAATCAGGTCCGGTGTCTGCTCTCTCAGCAGACTGATGGCATCGAAACCGTTCAGCACAGGGATAATGTCATATTCGTCACCGAGTGCAGATATCATAATCTTGATATTTATCGGTTCGTCATCTACAACAAGGATGCTAAAGCGCGTAGCCATGCTGTTACTCCTTCGTCTCATACGCTTTGACAACCAGTTGCATCACCCGCACAAGTTCTTTAATATCAACCGGTTTTGATACATAACCATCAAAGCCCTGATCCAGAAAATGCTGTTTCTCTCCACGCATCGCGTAGGCTGTCAGCGCAATTACCGGTTGGTGGAATGCCGTCCCCAGCTCTTTTCTGCGGATTTCGCAGAGTGCCGCCTGGCCATTCATTTTCGACATATGAATATCCATCAGCACCAGATCGAAGCGGCCCTGCTCCAGAGCGGTGAGACATTCCCTGCCATCCGTTGCCACAATGAAGCTATGCAGTCATCGCGTTCCTCGTTCAATTCTGGTTTTTATCATGGTCGTATCTCAAGAACTTCCTTCACAACCGCCTGCAGTGTTGTAAAATCAAGAGGTTTTGGCAACACCCGGTCTGCGCCCATAAGCCTGGCGAGGCTTAAAAGTTCTTTAATTTCGAGCCGATCACCGCCGCCGCTCATAACAATGATCCTCATACGCGGTACGTGCCCTTTCAGTCCCATGAGGACCTCGAGCCCATCCTGTTCCGGCATGACAACATCCGTTATCACCAGGTCGTACGGGTTGCACTCAATCAGCTTCAATCCTTCTTTGCCGTTTTCCGCCAGATCCACCTCATGACCATCCTGTACAAGGAATGATTCTACAAGAATGCGAAGGTGCGGCTCATCATCAATTACCAGAATGCGTGCCATGTTTTACTCCTGTCGGGTCGTGGTATGAGGTACGCGTTGATACTGCACGGTCGGCAGCCGGATATGGAACGCGGTGCCGGTGCCGGGTGTCGATTCTGCGGTAATAAGACCACCCTGCCGCATTATGATCGTGTGGCAGAGCGCCAGACTCAAACCAATGCCGCGCAGGCGACCTCTTTCCTTGGTGCTGAAATAGGGATCAAAGATATGGGGCAGCACTTCCGGCGCGATGCCGCTGCCGCTGTCGGTCAGCGAAATATGCAGGTAATTACCCGGCTCCAGCGGGACTGCGTCATCCTCGCTTACTGAAATTTCCCGCGCCGCGAGATGCAGAGTTCCCCCCGTCGGCATCGCTTCTAACGCATTGGTCGCCAGGCTCGAAAAAACAAGATTCATCTGATATTCAAAAAATCTGACGTCCGTGATGTCATCGGGGTAATCAACAGTGAAGACGATGTCTTTATCGAAGATGATATCCTTTATACAAAGCTGAATGCGTGGCATCAGTTGCCCGCTCTGACTGTTTTCGCCGTAATCCTCGCCCAGAATCGTCAACATCTGACCAAGCTTTTTTGCATCAACAGAGCTTTGTTCGATCTTGTCAAGGTAACGGGCAACTTCTCTGCCAGGTTGAGATTGTACCTCATTGGCATAGCCGAGGATTGTCTGGAGCATATTATTACAGTCGTGGACAATGCTGCCATAGTCATGAGCAATGCCACATGCCAGGCCGGCAACTATTTTATTGTGTTTCAACCAGACCTCCCCGATTTCCCGCCGATGCTGAAGTTTGAGCTGTTCCTCTGCTCTGAGGCGATGGACGCACTCCAGCAGACACTCGAACATCAGATAGCTGTTGACCGGCTTGGTGACGTATTTATCGATGCCGATATTGACCGCCCGCAGCAGATAGTCGGTCTGCTCAAAGGCAGTTATCACGATAATCGGCACTGACGGCACAATACCGCGAATTTCGTACGCCATGGTCAGGCCGTCCATCTGCGGCATGAGAATGTCGGTCACGACAATATCCGGAAGATGCTTTTTAAACGCCTCCAACCCCTCAACCCCATTGGTCGCAGTTATCAGGGCACCGACCGGACGACGCAGAAATTCGCTAAACTGTTCCCGTGTATCAGCATCGTCCTCGACATACAGAACGGTAAGGGTTTTCAGAAAATTCTGATCCAGTCTGTTAATATTCATGGAATGCTCCTTTTATTTAAGATGATACAAAGCGGTACGGGTGTATTAACGTACATCGGTTATAAGGCAGACCAGGCCATTCTGGCTTGCAGATTCGGCCTCGAAGAGACTCGCCGCTATATGGCCCTTGAAAACCGTACCATCTTTCCGGACAAATCTGCGTTCATCATCAATAGAGTGAATTGTTCCAGCCATGAGCTGCTGCTGTTTTTCCATGCCTGCCGCGAATTCGTCCCGATGAACGTATTCAAGATAGTCAGTGCCGATCAGTTCATCTTCCGGATATCCGAGCATTTCCGCCATGCGCCGATTGGCAAAGGTGATGAAGCCACGGGGATCTCCAAGAACTATCCCGGCGGGTGACAATTCGAAAATGATGCGGAGCTGATCAAGAAGTTTCTGGCTATCCATCTCTGTTTCCTGGATTTTCCACTGCTGCTTGAGGTTCAACTGTTCTTCGGCGCGCAATATATGGGCGGTTTTCAACAGGGCTTTGAGGAGCAGTTCGCTGTTAACCGGTTTGGTGACATAAATGTCAACCCCGATGTCAATCGCCCGCAGCAGATAATTGGTCTGCTCAAAGGCAGTTATCACGATAATCGGCACTGACGGCACAATAGCGCGAATTTCGTACGCCATGGTCAGGCCGTCCATCTGCGGCATGAGAATGTCGGTCACGACAATATCCGGAAGATGCTTTTTAAAAGCCTCCAACCCATCAACCCCATTGGTAGCAGTTATCAGGGCACCGACCGGACGACGCAGAAATTCACTAAACGGTTTCCGTGTATCAGCATCGTCCTCGACATACAGAACGGTAAGGGTTTTCAGAAAATTTTGATCCAGTCTGTCGATATTCATCCGGTTACTCCTTTTAGCGGCAGGATATGGTTTGTTACTCAAGGCGGATCGTTCCCCCCTGGTGCCATGATAATGCCATGTGCACATTTCGTACTCGCGGGATTTCAAGTCAGCAGGTTTGAGTCACGCAGCAAACGCCTGCTGAACTCATGGGGCGTGATGCCAAGTATGTGTGCGGCAGCCGGTTGATTACCGGATGTGACCCTGAGCGCCTCTTTAATCAGGAACTCCTCGGCCTCATTCAAAGTAGGTATCCGGCCGGAAGGCAGCGACAGGGAGCTGAAGTCAATACCGGTCGGGGTGACAGGAGATATTTTGTTTGATGGTTTCAGTTTTGGTAAAACAAGCGTTCCGGCCGGTGATGTTGCCACGGCGTTGCAGATCAGTTCTTTCAGTTCCCGTACATTGCCGGGAAAATCGTAGTGGCGCAACGCCTCAAGGGATTCGGCTGACGGCAGCGGAAGCGGACGGGACATCTCCCGTGCGGCTTCATGTAAAAAGTGATGTACCAGAAGCGGAATGTCGTTTTTGCGCTGCCGCAGAGCGGGTAGAATAATATGATGAGAGCAGAGCCGGAAGTAGAGGTCTTTACGGAATGTGCCTTCTGAGAGCAGTTTTTCAAGGTTGCAATGAGTGGCGACAACTATTCGCGCCGTAGAGGTCATCATCCGGTCCGACCCGAGCTGATAATATTCACTCTCTTTGATCAGGCGCAGCAGCTTTATCTGCGATGCGGGGCTTAAAGCGCCGATTTCATCAAGAAACAGCGTTCCTCCGGCAGCCGCTTCGATCAGGCCGCCACACACCTGCTCAGCGTCGGTACATGCCCCCCGGATATGTCCGAACAGAAGATCCGAGAACGTGGTATCGTCAAGTCCTGAGATATTCACCGGCACAAAGTTACCGCTGAGTCCGCTGGCATCGTGAAGAACACGGGCGATCATCTCCTTCCCGGTCCCTGTTTCACCGGTGATCATAACCGGCGGAGCTGTTGGTGCAATAACCTCAATGTACCTGAAAATAGCCCTCATTTTCCTGTTACAGGACACTATCGATGTAAAAATCGCTGATGTCTCCGCCGGGATGGCACCGGACGTAACACCCGGTGCAGCCTGTAACTGTTCACGATGGCTGGTGAGGCGATCCTGTTCACCATACGTGGTGACTATTTTATTACCGGCTCGTGTAGGGGGCATTTTTCCTCCATCAAATGAAATAGCGTAAAAGGATGTATGCGAAATACGAGCCAAGTCAAAAAAAACAAGACAACTTAATAATTTTAGCGGCTTATAGGCGTGCGGGGGAAGGGGTGCATTCCAATTTTCTTTAGACAAAAGTTGACAGTATATGGCTTAGACGCTTTTTTTATGCACATTATCAACAAGTTGCGGAGATAAAGACAAATGTTGCACTGCAATGTATGTCTTTGTGTGTGTGAAGCTTTCCGCTCATGACAAGGTATCCTCCAATGGCGTTATGATGATGAATTCGGCACCATCTTCGATGTTGTGTACTTCAATGTGCCCGTTCATACTCCGTTCGATAATCATTTTTGACATATACAGGCCGATGCCGGTGCCCATCTCCTTTGTCGAAAAATACGGCTCGAACATCTTGTCCAAAACGTCGGCCGGGATTCCGCCGCCGGTATCGCTGACGGCAACACATCCCAGTTCATCCTGTTTGTACAGCCGTATCGTAATGCTCCCTGCCGTGGTGCCGGACTCCCTGATGGCATCACGGGCATTGGCAAACAGATTGAGCAGTACCTGCGAGTATTCATTGGGGAATCCGGTCAGCATCAGGTCCTGCGGAGCTTCAAGGCGGACGGAGATATTCTGGCTTGTCAGACCGGCTTCCACGAGCGCCACCGCGTGAAGGATCTGCTCTCGAGCGGAGAAGGAAACAGCCTCTTTGTCCGGTATGAAGAAATTACGAAAATCATTGATGGTGGAAGACATTTTCTGGATCAGGCGATTGCCGTTTTCAACCGTTTTGTCAAGATACTCTGCGGTGAGTTCTTTGTATTGGTACGCCGACGTAATATTGCCGAGCGTCATTGCCAGCGCGTTGAGCGGCTGTCGCCACTGGTGGGCGATGTTGCCGATCATCTCCCCCATGGCTGCCTGCCTGCTTTGACTGATCATGACCTGATCCTTCTGTCGCAGTTCCGAAATGGCATCATCTATCCGCTGCTGTAATGAACTGTTAACCGCTTCAAGCTGCAACTGCTTTACCGCCAGCTCTTCCTGAGCCCGCTGTCGTTCGGCAATTTCACATTCGAGCAGCACCGCCTGTTCGTGGATTTGTTCTTCGGCACATTTTCGGGCCGTGATGTCGGTATGGGTACCGGCTGCCCGCAGCGGCGCACCATCAGCGTCCCGGAGCACGACTTTGCCGCGATCAAGGACCCAGACCCAGGTGCCGTTTTTTGCGCGCACGCGATGTTCCGTCTCGTAGAGCGGTGTTATTCCGGCAAGATGGGCGTTCAATTCTTTTTGTACACCGGGCAGATCATCAGGATGAACCATGTCAACCCACGACTGGATATGGTGGACAATCTCTTCCTGAGCATAACCGACCATCGCGGCCCAGCGACGGTTGATATCAATCCTGCCGCTCTGGATATCCCAATCCCAGAAACCGTCATTGCTGCCGTCAAGAACAAGCTTGAGCCGTTCCTCACTCTCCGTTTTTGCTCTTTCGCTGATTTCGGCTGACTCCTTTGCCGCAGTCAGTTCATTGATACGCTCGGCAATAGTCCGTGACATCGTGTTAAAAGCCTTGCCCAACTGCCCGATGTCGTCGTTCCCTTCAGGTACCGGCGGCAGGGAAAGATTTCCGGCAGCGACCTCAAGGCTGGCGTTGGCAAGATGCTTCAGGTGCCGGGTGAGCCAGATTCCGAAGAGCAGCAGGATAATGGAGGAGAGAAACAATTCAAGCAGGGCGATCTTGATACCCTGAGTCAGCAGAGTAGTACGGGCGGTCACGATGTCGGTAAGATCAAGCCCGAAGTGCAGCATGCCAAGTTGCTGCTGACTTTGTGCCATGGCAACGGCGACATTGTAGCGCGGCTTTTGCTCCCCCCCGAACAGAGAAAACGACGTACTTGGCTGCGGCAGCACCGCTCCATTTGACCACCCGCTGGACGCCATCTGTTTACCTGATTTGTCCGTCACAACAATGTAATCAATGTTCTCGGTTTCGCGGCTTTCATCCAGCACTGCCTGTATCGTGGCATAATCCCGCTGCGCTACCGGCGCCCGCAGCGCAGCAATCAGAACCGGCGCCATCTGGGCCGCCTGCTTCTGAGCCTGGCCGGTCATGGCAATATGCAGCAGACGCAGGTTGTTGGCTACCATCAATGTCAGCATGATAACTTCAACACCAAGTGCCAGCAGCAGCAGGCGTCCGCGTACGGTATGAGAGAATGCGGGGCGTTTCATGTGTGCGGAGACTTAAGGTAGCCGGTGTCCCGCTGCAGGCGTTTGTTGAGTGCCTGACGCGAGATGCCGAGCATGAGTGCTGCGGCCTGTTGATTGCCGGAGGAGACTCTGAGCGCCTCTTTAATCAGAAACTCCTCGGCCTCATTCAGCGTCGGCATCCGACCGGCTGAACGCGACAGAGAACTGTAGTCGATAACGTTCGGGACAGCAGGAGAGACTACGGCGGATGACTTCAATTTTACTATTGCAAGCGTTCCGGGCGGTGATGTTGCCACGGCGTTACTGATAAGACCTTTCAATTCGCGGATATTGCCGGGATATTCATACTGAAGCAGTGCTTCGAGAGTGTCGGAAGACGGCCGCGGAAGCGGCCGGGACATCTCTTGTGCCGCTTCACGTGAAAAGCAGTCGACCAGGAGCGGAATGTCACTTTTTCGCTCCCGTAGAGCCGGCAGATGGATATGATGAGAGCAAAGCCGGTAGTAGAGGTCCTGGCGGAACGTTCCGCTTGCCAACGACTTATCAAGGTTACAGTTGGTGGCAACAACTATTCGCGCTGTGGAGGTTATCATCCGGTCTGAACCGAGTTGATAATATTCGTTTTCCTGCAGCAGGCGCAGCAGCTTTACTTGCGAAGCGATGCTTAAATCGCCGATTTCATCAAGAAACAATGTTCCCCTGGCAGCAGTTTCAATGAGACCGTTCCGCACACGCTCGGCACCGGTAAAAGATCCGCGACTATGTCCGAAAAGGGTATCCGAAAACATGATGTCATCAAGTCCGGCGACATTCACAGATACGAAGTTACCGCTCCGCCCGCTGGCAATATGAAGCGCACGGGCAATCATCTCCTTCCCGGTCCCTGTTTCGCCCGTTATCATAACCGGTTGTGTTGTTGGCGCAATAACTTCCATATACCTGAAAATATTCTGCATCTTCCAGTTACACGTCACTATTGACGCAAATGCTGCTGTCGTAGCCTCCGGAGTGGAATTGGAAGTCAAAAACCGCACAGCAGATGGTTGCCCACGATAACTCGCACGGAGTTCCTGTTCATCACGCATAGTGATTATTTCACTACCAGGATATGTCGGGTGCATTTTTCCTCCATCACAAGAAACAGTGTAGTATGTACAAGTACAAGCAAACTGTCAGCCATGCAATTAAATAAAATATATGTCCGTAATTTTGGTGAGAATTGCGTTACTACATCTTTCATCCGGCGTCTGACAATTAACGGCGCTTTCTCCCCCCCGGTTTTCCTTTTCCTGCGGCGGTCACCCGGCCACGGGGCCGCCCCTGCTCCTCTTTATCACTCCGCGAATGCAGACCGGTGGGTCGTTTGCCACGGAGCGGAATGCGGGGATATTCTTCCGGTCCGGTCGTGCCGGAAGTGGTCCGGTGGGCAGCCGTGGCACCCTGTGCCACCAGGACGAACTCAATACGCCGTGTGGCCGGTGATACCGAAGCAACGGTAATCCTCGCCGCATCACCGATACGAAAAACCCTGCCACTGCGTCGCCCTATCAGGGAATGCTGCTTCTCGGCGTGGGTGTACAGGTCGTCCGGCAGCGTGGTGATATGGACCAATCCCTCTACGAACAACTCCTCCAGTTCCACGAAGAATCCGAAATTGGTGACACCGGTTATGCAGCCGTCACATTGATCTCCCACATGCTTCTGCATATACTGAAGTTTTTTCATCTCGACAACATCACGCTCGGCCTCCATGGCAATCCGCTCGCGTTTGCTGGTATGATCAGCAACTTCTGCGAGGCGTTCAGTGGCGATGGCAAGCTGTTTTTCCCCCTCCCCACCCCTCCTCCCTCTCGCTCGCGCAGACAGCATCGATGGCTTCTGGAAGAGCCACCCTGTGGCCGCGGACCTCCGCCGCTTTCAGCGGACCTGCGAGCCCACGATGGGTGCGAGAGACGCCCGTCCTTCCAATCGGCACCC
>JBMOEI010000007.1:0-118669 GCA_049318985.1 Desulfuromonadaceae bacterium | reverse complement strand
GTCATTGATATTCTAAAACAGAGTTATTTTCAATAATAAAATACAAGTCTGGTCAACTTTATTCAGTTTAAGCAAAAAAGACTATACTTATCCGATTAGATAAAGCATTATGTTAGTCAGATTGATACTACGTTTCTCTAACCTTTATTGTAGCTTGCCGCTTGTTTTTGTTGCATTGAACATTTGAAATACATATTATGCGAACATATTCACCTGATCCACTACGGGCCAGGATATTTAATCGGGGGAAATTTCCTAAAAGGAGCGAATTATGAAAACGGATTTCAAAAAAGTCATGTTGGTAATTTCAGCCTGCATACTTGGCATGGCTTCCAGTAGTATTGCTGCGACCGGCGTGGGAGGCGATCTGGATGATGGGACAACGCGGGTGGTCAAAGCCACAACGTATACAGTTGGACTCGGAGTTGCTGCGGTTCCCCAATATGAAGGGTCTAAAGATTACAATGCTGCCGCAGTCCCTTTCTTTCGTGCCCAGATGGCGACCGGTCAGTACCTGCAGCTTATGGGAGGAGCGCTGACAGTCAATATAGTCGAAGACAAAACATGGCAGGCAGGTCCCCTGCTCCGCTACCGTGGTGAAAGGAAGCCATCTGACATCGATAATAGCTATGTCAAAAATCGTACCAATAAAGTAGATGCGGCGGTCGAACTGGGCGGCTTTGTCGGCTTCCAGGCTAACGAATGGAACGCCCGATTTGAAATGGCACAGGATGTTGCCGATGCACACAAAGGCTTATTGGCAACACTTTCAGGAGGTTACACTTATCCTCTCTCTGACGTTGCTTCAGTAGCCCTGAACCTCTCCACGACGTATGCGAGCAGTAACTACATGGAAGCATACTTCAACGGCCCCATCTTCGCTAATAATACCAAAGTCGGAGATCATACTGCCGACGCAGGAATCAAGGATGTGGCAGCTGCTGTAATCGGGCGGTATCGCATCGATAGCAACTGGGGTTTAATCGGTGCAGTGCGTCTTACTGAGCTCGTCGGTGATGGAGCCTCTGATAGTCCTGTTGTGAAAGACGGGGGGAGTTCCAGCCAGATGACCGTCGGTGTTCTTGCAACGTACAAGTTCTAGTTAAAAGGTTTCACCGGAAATTGGGCTGCCAAACCATAGCCCATGAACCACAAAAAGCCCCTTTCTCTCCGTGAGAAAGGGGCTTTTCAATGTACGGTGCCTGCTGACAGGAACGCTTAAAGACGGAACCCACCATCAACACTGATAGTACGACTGGAGAAGTAGTCGTTTTCAATGATGTAGCGTGCGGTGTGAGCAATCTCTGACGGCTCGGCCAAACGTCCCAACGGAACCAGAGCCGTGATTTTTCCTAATACATCAGGACGGATCTGCGACACCATTTCCGTATTCACGTATCCGGGGGCAATGGCGCCAACCCTGATGCCATAACGGCACAATTCCTTACCCCACGTGGAAGTCAGCGCGGCAACACCGTTCTTGGTGGCTGAGTAGTTGCTCTGGCCGATATTACCGTTTCTGCAGATGCTGCTGATGTTGACGATTACGCCCTTGCGATTTCCTCTAACCATGTGTGCTGCGGCTTCACGGCCACAGAGAAAAGTACCGGTAAGATTGACATCAACTACCTGCTGCCAGTCTTTTAATGACATCGTAACAATATCATCATCTTTGGTGCGCTTAACCAGCATGGCATCACGGGTAATACCGGCATTATTGATGAGGCCGTCAATCTGACCGAAATCATTTTGCACATTATTAAAAAGGGCGATTACTTCTTCCTCCGAAGCTACGTTTGCGGAATAGCAGCGCACCTCCGCTCCCTGTTCGCGCAATGCAATTGCGGCCTGCTCCAACCCCTCAGCGTTCATATCAACCAGTGCCAACCTGCCGCCAAAATCTGCCAGATCTTTAGCAAAGGCGAGGCCTAATCCTCGAGCAGCACCAGTAACAACAAATACATTACCCTTGATTAACATTTCATCTCCTAAAATATGTGATAGTGTGCTGCCTGATAAACATATAGCTCTTACACTCGTGCGTTCAGCCACTCTGAAATTTTCGGTGCCAGAGTTTTCTGCGTTTTTCCCGACACAAACATACCGATATGGCCTACCGGGTACGTTATTTCCTGCGTATCTTTACTTCCGACGTGAGCAAGTAACGCCCTGGCCGAAACAGGCGGCACCAAAGTGTCGAATTCAGCATAGATATTGAGCACCGGCATGGTAATATTTTTCAGATTTACGGTGCGTCCACCAAGCATGAACTCACCTTTTACCAGTTTGTTGCCCTGGTAAATATCTTTGAGGAACCGGCGCAGTGTTTCGCCCGGTTGATCGGGGCTGTCAAAAATCCAGTTTTCCATACGCAGGAAGTCGGCCAACTTATCCGCATCCTCCATAATATCAACCATATTAATGTACTTGTTAATACTCAGAGAAAACGGCTGCAGCATCGTATACGCCTGATTCATCAAGTCACCGGGAACATTGCCGTATGCATCAATCAACAGGTCGGCATCAAACTCTGTCGCCCAGACATTCAGCAGACTGTCTTTGTGGTCGAAGTCGATGGGTGTGACAATCGGGATGAAATTTTTTATTTTTTCCGGATTGAGTGCGGCGTAAATCGCTGAAAAAGTGCCTCCCTGGCAAATACCCAGGAGATTAATGGCATCAAGTTGGTGTTTCTCGCGGATAACATCAACACAGTCGTTGATGAACCCGTCGATGTAGTCCTCCATCGTCATGAAGCGATCCATTCTATCGGTATAGCCCCAGTCGATTATGTACAGATCCTGACCCTCATCAAGCAGGTTGCGAATCATGGAGCGATTCGGCTGAAGATCGAGCATGGTATAGCGGTTAACCATGGCATACACCATCAGTGTCGGCACAGCACTGACTTTTTTTGCCCGCTGCTTGTAGCGGTAAAGCGTGCGTTTGCCATCCTGAAATACAACCTCTTTTAGAGAACAGCATCTGCGGCAGCTCCGGCAGCTTCCACAGCTGTCATGGTCATCAGCAAAGCCGGACGCCTTTTCATCAAGAGAGGCAAGGTTTTCAACCCCTTTTTTAAGACTTTCAGCGAACGAGGTGAAATCTTCCAGAGATTCCTTTAATTTATTTGGAAACGTTTGCATCGTGTCCTCCCCTAAACGTTCTTGGACGTGGTTTTAGTGGTAGCTTTAGGTGCTGTATTTGCGGTTTTGCTTTCGGTAGATACCTTTTTTGTCAATGCCGCAACCGCAGCCTCAGCTGCCTTCGTTTTTTTGACTTCATTCTGTGCGGCAATTTCAGCAGATTTCACAGCTTCTTTCGCTTTTTTCAGCTCTTCCTGTGCAGCAACTTCGGCGGCTTTGACAACCGCTTTTGCTTTTTTCAGTTCATCCTGTGCAGCAGCTTCGGCAGCTTTCACGGCTATTTTAGCATTCTTTGCCTCTTCTTCTGCTGCAGCCTGTGCTCCCCGGGCAACCAGTGCCTCTTTTTGTACCGCCTGAAATTCACGGCGGAAGGTTTTCATATCCCGTTTCAGTTGGTGAATTTCGCCAATAGCCAGGTCAAGATCGCGCTTGAGAGCAATCGGAGTCGGCTCCAATGCCTTTTCAGCAAGCTTGTTCCACTGAATCTTCAGCCGATGACCGGCATCGGTAAAGTCGCCCTGCAGCCTGGCGAACTCCTGTGATCCCATCACCTCAAGAAAGACCGCTTCATTTTCAGAAGCCCAGAGGGTGCAAAACTCGGAAAATTTGACGACCGGTTTATTTTTCAGTGCAGCTTCGCTCAATTTGGCCTGGAAGCGGCTGTTAGCCTTGCGTGATGTCTCCTCAACGAGCCGAGTCATTTTAGCGTGCGTCTTGAAATAATTCTGAGACACTAACAACGCCTGGGAAATGTCCTGAGCCATTTCTCTGTTAATGCCCAATTTGGGTGCTGAAAGCTGCTTTCCGATTTCCTTCACCCAGACTTCAAAGGCATCGGCCAGTTTTTCGGTACCCTGAGCGGTGGTGGAATCAAACAATTTGCCGAACTGATTCTGATAGTTCGTGAAAATATCCGTGAAGGCACTTCCTTCGTTCCCGAGCGCTCCCTTGAACATTCCAAAGACAGAGCTCATCTGGTCGTTCATTTTGTTGCTGTTGAAAACTGAGAACAACGGGTTTTCCTTTTCCATAAACGAGCGGAGAAAGTTTGTCGTCTGCTGCCAGCCGCCATCAAGGCCAAGAGGGTTTTTAATACCGCCCGGCAACTCTATATTCGCAAGCCAGTTTTTGTAATACTGCTCAATGAAACTGGTATTCATGTACTTCATCATATCTGCGGGTATTTTGTTACTCCAGACATTGCTCATCATTTCGTTCATACGCGTGCCGAATTCTCTGAACTGCTCTTCCAAATTACCTTGCGACCGGAACCAACTCTCAAAAAAATCAGGAGCTTTTTTCTTGCCGCCGGGCATGATTTTAGCCCACTCTTCGCTCAACCCTGCAAACTGCTTTGTCAACGTCTCCTGGCTCTCTTGCCAGCTTTTCAGCCAATCCGGTTGCTGTTTAAAAAAATCCTGCATACATACCCCTCTCATAAAAACGTGGTTTATTGAATTTCATATTCCCTGTTAAAACATCCATCCAACGAAATAAACAAAACTTAAACAAATAATAACTGCTCGCTTTGTTTTATGCAAGCAAAAAGTGAGTAAATAATAAACAATACTCGCATCTGTTATGAAAATATAATAACAATTTCAATTTTTTCCGCTTTTCAGCCGCTCCATCAGCACCTTTTCTATCTCCTGATATGCCGTAACCGGGTCAATTTTCAAGGTGACGAGCATCTCCGAAAGCTTGTCCTCATCTCCCTCGCAGAGAGTGTCCAAAAGATCCAGTCGCTCAAAGAGGGTAAGGCTTACCTCTTTTTTCTGAACCCGGCAGAGCCTCATAATGCGGATCACATCCTGATACGAGTCATCCTGGGTTTCGCTTGCGACATCCTCAGCACTATCTTCGTCTGCAAGTGCCTGTTTCATCATGCTGGCCTCGCTGGCCTCCATGAAATCAACCATGGCGTTGCTCCACGGAGCGGCAGGAGAGCTGAGAAAACCGCTGGCAGCAATAAAATTCTTCACTGATTTTGAGCCGACAAGACCAAAGTCTTTGTTCGTGATGTTAAGAATTTCCAGCAGCTTTTCGATCTTCGCTTTTGGCACACCCGCACGGCCGGACTCAAAACGTGCAACGATCTGTATTGCACTGTTACCTTCATATCCGAGCGCAACACCAATTTCCTTACGGTTCAGCCCCTTTTCCAGACGGCGTTTCTCAAGGAGCTTGCCGACCGATTTTCGGAAGAGGTCCTTCTGTTCTTTGGTAATCATTTCAAGTATTCACTTTCTTTATATGTTATTTAACCACACTATTTAATAAACAAACGGCCTATATGATATATATTTATTTATAAGAAATAGCAATATTCAAACATTTTTTAAATTTTGTTCTTGACTTTTATTTAAATCATGTATAAATATTGTTTATATTAAAATAAATCGTAGTCAAACCTCACAGAAAATGGAGATACACATGGAAACCACAAATTTCGTAAAAGAGACAGCCGCCTTTAACAAAACCGCTCTTAACACCGGCTTTGACGCCCTGAACACCATTTCCGGCCAGGCGACAGCAGCTGCAGATGTCCTTCTGGCAGCAGTACCTTCTCTTCCTGAAGAGGGAAAGAAAGCCGTCACCACCTGCCTCAAAGAAAATCAGAAAGCTCTGGACAACCTGAAGAAGCACCTCGGAAACAGCCTTGAGCTCGATCTTACCGCAGCTACCGCACCGGTAAAGAGCCTTGAAGCCCTTGAAAGCTTCTACAACGATGCTTTCAGCCAGGCTGTTGTTCTCAAGAATGAGACAAAAACTCTGGTTGATGCCGCTACCAGGCAGCTCCCCAAAGAAGCTAAATCGATCGTTACCTTCTGGAATGATTCTTTCAATTTCGGTTTTGATTCTTTCCAGAATTATGTAGTCAACAACTTTGCCCTGGCTAAAAAAGTTGCAACAGATGTTTTTACTGTTCCTGCAGTTCAGGCGAAAGCTGCCAAGTAAGCCGTCCCCTGTTTTATGCTGTTAAACAAAAGGGTAGCCATTGTTGGCTACCCTTTTGTTATGAGAGATTGGAATTACAGACAGGAAGAACATTTAGAGATTTCTGTCTCCCTGACTGCCTCCCTGACCTGGTGCATCACCCGAACCGAAACGTTGGCAATAGTTAGTGAGTGAGTTCAGAATATCCTGAATCATTTCTTCTCACCTCTTTGGACCTCCGAAGAGCAACTTTATTCCAGGTATCACAGACGACCTTCCATGCGCCGTAATCCTCTTCTGCCCGCCTCTCTTGGGTCCTTCGTTCCTCAAATACATCAGGCTTACTGTTACGAACGAATGAGCAGTTCATACACACCTCCGAAAGATTTATTTGTATCCGGTATGCATAAACTCTACTACCAAAAAGCTGGCTGTCAAGTGGGATTGGGAATTATTATGGTCGTCGTTGCGTTGCGGCCTGATTGATATATTGAACATAATGATATTGCGTTGACACCACTCTGCTGCATGTGTATTTTCCGCCTATGATAACAACCACACGTCGTCGAGACAGCTACTGGCAGATTGCTGCACCAATCTTGTTTGTTATGCTCTGGAGTACCGGCTTCATCGGCGGAAAATTTGGACTCCCCTACGCAGAGCCCTTTACCTTTCTCCTCTGGCGGTACGGATTCGTAACGGTGCTGCTCCTGACCGTAACGCTGGTCATGCGCGCTCCCTGGCCCGCCAACCTGACTCAGGCTGCCCATATTGCGTTTGCCGGCGTCATGGTCAATGCACTCTATATAGGCGGTGTGTTTTCCGCCATCAATCAGGGTGTGCCTTCAGGAATTGTGTCACTGATCGTCGGCTTGCAGCCTCTGTTTACCGCAGTTGTTGCAGGCAGACTGCTCGGCGAAAAAGTGAGCGGTAAACAGTGGTTCGGCTTTGGTCTTGGTCTGGTGGGAGTAGTGATGGTCCTGCTGGATAAAATTTCGTTTGCCGGTGGTAACCCGCAGGGTGTACTGATGTCGATACTGGCCCTGTTCGGCATAACGGTCGGCACCATCTACCAGAAACGCTACTGCGCAGCCATGGATATGAGGAGCGGCGGTGTCATCCAGTTCAGTGCGTCAACACTGGTAATGGCGCTTGCAGCAACCCTGTTCGAAACAATGCGGGTTCAGTGGACCGCCAATTTTATCTTTGCACTGTCCTGGCTGGTACTGGTGCTCTCTCTCGGCGCAATCAGCCTGTTGCACATGCTTATCCGGCGCGGTGAAGCGTCGCGAGTGGCAAGCCTGTTTTATCTGGTGCCACCGGTAACCTCCCTGCTTGCCTTTTTTGTTTTCGGGGAACGCCTCGGCATTCTGGCACTGGCAGGCATGGTGGTAACCGTAACCGGAGTGGCGCTCGCCATCAGGAAGTAATCGTTTTTTATTACTATTTGTGCGATTTTCGTTGTTTTTTATTTCAGAACGTTACTGTCAACCATGCCGCAAGCCGAAGCGGAAGATTATTCCTGCAATTGGCAATCAAGGAATTGTGCCACCGTCATCACAATCATGCCCCCACACAGATCCGGCTGGTTCATAAGAGAGCCAAAATGCCTGGTGTCTCCGGTCAGTAGGTGTGTAGCACAGCAGTAGAGGGCGGCAGCATAAATCGGCACATCCTTGGCGGGAAGGATCTCAGGATAATCAGTGGATAGTGGCGTTACAGGAACTACGGTAATTCTCTGCAAAAGTTGGCTGAAAACAGCAGTACACAACGGATATTTAGCAATAATATTTCGCTCCGCCTCTTCTCGGGCATAGCTGCTGGTAAAAATCTCGAATGCGCCAGCAGCCGCAAGCTCAATTATAAAAGCTGCCTTACCTCGTGGATTGTGGGCTGCGGTAAAAAGGACATTAGCGTCGAGGAATACACGTTTCATCAGGATCAGGCCAAACGCTTGAGGATGGCAGAACGTTGCCTGTCGTCCAGCAGATCCTCAGAATCCCACTGTGCGATCTGGCTGTCGGCATACATCTCAATTTCAAGGACAGCAGCAGGTTTGATGATAAGTTCGTTGTTGTGTTCTTCCAGAATGACAGCACCGCCGTGCTGCAGGCCAAAACGTTTGCGCAGAGCGGCGGGGAGCGTAAGCTGACCACGATTTGAGACAAGAACCGTTTGTTGCATGGCACACCTCCGGATTTCAGAATAACTGAAATACTGAATTACGTCAATACAGGCGTTGTAACTATCACATTTTTATTACACCTGCCGCAACATCACGGTTTACCGAACCGCATTGTAAACATCACCTGCACACGTACGACGTCGCACTGAATTGCCCCGTCGCCTTATTGCATGTGGTGCTGAATTGATTTTTCGTGTTTGACACATACGGCGGATTGGTGTTCTTGCAGGCTGCATAGGAAATATTGCCCGTAATGTACGTGTTGTTTTTTTCACCCGGCTCATAGGGCCACAGTCCACGTCCCATTCCCTGTTTGCACGACCATACAAAAATCCGGTACGAGCAGACATTTTTCAGAATTGCCTCCCCCTTTGCATTGCGTGTTACCGTTACGCAGGAACCGGCGCCGGTGTCACCGCCAATCGAACCGGTTGGCGCTTGCGGATTTTGTGCAGGCATGGGCGGGGGTATGAACGGAGGCGGATTTGCTGACGCGGAACCATTGGCGCCGCAGGCGCGTTGCGCATCAGCATACCCCTTGGCATATGCGCCTCGACTGAAACCGAACAGATAAATATTATCGCCATCGTTGTATCGATGGCTCAACCATTTGTATCCTTGTTTGATATTTTCATCGAGACCATAACCAAAGGCTCCACCTCTTATTTTATCAAGAAATCCGGTGCCAACTCCCTTGTCATACCATTTCTGCTGTACTGGTGATGTGATGATATTTTGATACAGCCTGGCTACATTCGTAATAGTTTCCCTATCGCCCTTTTCCCCATGTTCGTCATTCCACGTACCGTCAAAACATAATACAAGATTCATTTTGTACACTCCTCCTTGGATAAAAGTATTTACGTCCCAAAATAAAAAACGGCATACAGAACGAGTCCGTAATGCCGGTTGCGGTGGTGTAGATAAATTCAGACCGTATGATTTGCCGTAAAAAACAAGACCGAGTGGTGCTTAAAGTTTTACCAGGCAGAAGAAGCTGGATTTTATAAGTATAATTTAATTCGTGAGGCGTGAGGCGTGAGGCGTGAGGAAGTGTCCCGGGTTGACCGGGGGTGTCAAGATAATGTATGCGTTTTTTAGAAGGGGTAATCATGGCCCGCTCCTCGCATGGAGATTCATTAAAAACTAGCGAAAAGCGGTACGGGTGTCAAGCAGAATATTGTATTTTTAAAACCATGTTCTTGCATGCCGTGACAACCGGATTAACGACTGTTTGCCCTGTTGTAAATGGACACATTGAGAATATTATTCGGCGGTTTTCCACTCTATTACTCTACAAAAATCAGTTAACCGCCGATTAACGCCGATACACGCCGATAAATCAAAAGCTTGAACAAAATACTGGTTTAACCCAAAAGGTAATTCATAATTAAGATGTAACTCCAGGTTTTATCGGCGTGCATCAGTTTTTATCGGCGGTTGACTGCCGTTTATAGGATTATCTGACTTTCAACGCCCCAAACCGCAATACCTCAGATCCATGCAGTACCTTGATAATTCGCAGGAGTGCCCCCTTCTTAACATACACAGCAATATATGAAGTCCGTAGAATGACAAGCTCCATTGTGCCGGGCACCCTCCCCTTTTTCCCCCGACGGGAAACAGGGGCAAACATCATTGAAACTTGCTGATATATTTCATTTGTCACATATATCGCAGCTTCGATGTTATCTTTTGCAATATATTCGAGAATCGAATCCAAATCTGCTTCGGCCTCTGGCTCCCAAACGACATCCACGCCAGGCACGTTAGGCCGCCTTATCACGAAGAGCTGCCTGCCTGGCTTTTAGTCGCGTACCAACGTCCTCATGTGAAGCCGATACCCTACCCGGCTGATTCACTTTTGCCAGTACCGATTCAACGTGCTCTCTAAACCAGCGATCATGTTCAATAGCAGCAGTGGCGTTAAGCTTCAATTCAAAAGGCAAACCCTTCACCGTATTGACCTGACGGATAAAGAGCCGGACCGCCTCGCTCATAGTGAGGCCCAGATTTTTAAAAATCGACTCACACTCAAGCTTTTCCAGTTCGTCAACGCGAGCTCTAATAATGGTTTCAGACATAAATATCACCTCCATGATATGTAGCCTATTGTAGCTACAACAAATCAACTTTGCAACTCAATTGGTATCAGATCAATTCGTTTGGGTAATATATTCCATTCAGGAACTGCTTGAGGATTATCCCATTCAGGACTTGAACACTGCAGAACATGCAATCAATAGTGATTGCACGTATCGTATAAAAATGCTAATTTGCACACCATGAAAGCCAAACATCGCCGCACATTAGAAGCTCTGTTTACACGCCCGACACGAGGCGGAATCGTATTTTCCGATCTTGAAGCACTGGTTCTTGCTCTGGGTGGCGATGTGCGGGAGGGAGAAGGTTCCCGTGTAGTTTTTGAGTTACGTGGCACGCGGAAATATCTGCATCGACCGCATCCTGGTAAAGAAGCAAAAAAATACCAGGTTGAGGATGTCCGTGAATGGTTTCAGAATCTGGAGGTGACACCATGATGAATTCAATGGTTTATAAAGGGTATACTGCCCGAGTGGAGTTTGATCCCCGTGACGACATTTTCGTCGGGCGCGTACTTGGAGTGCAGGAAAGCATAACATTTCATGGCGAGGCGGTTAAGGATTTGCACGCTGATTTTGCCGCCGCAATCGATCATTATCTAGCTGATTGCGCCGCCACCGGCAGGGAGCCACAAAAACCGGCATCGGGCCGGCTGATGCTTCGTGTTCCACCTGATGTACATGCTGCGGCAGTGCGGGCGGCAACAGGTTGTGGCAAGAGCCTTAACCAATGGGCCTCCGAGGTTTTTGCAAAAGAAGCTGTAAGCTGACTGGTGGCCTACTTGCAGTCCTACAAAAACACCACCTCATCAGGAATATCGGTCAGTTTGAGCCCGCCATCCGGGGTGACGGCAAAGGTGTTTTCGATACCGACTGCCCCTTTGCCGGGGATATTGAATTTCGGTTCGACGGCGATGGTCTGCCCCGACTGGAGCGGCATTTTAAACCCCTGGGCAAGAACCGGAAATTCATCCAGCTCAAGTCCGATACCATGGCCGACAAAACGCGCCTGTTCTCCCGGCATCCCCATGAAGCTGCTGCCAAAGCCCCCCTTCTCCGCCATTTCCAATGCTTTAAAGAAAACCTCTTCACAAATGACACCCGGCTTCAACTCGCTCTGCACAAAGTTCTGAATATCCAGTGCCAGATTAAAGGCACGAACCAGTTCGGGATCAAGCGTACCGATGACAAAAATCCTTGTCATATCGGTTATATAGCCGTTAAAGGTGCCGGTATAATCGAGCAGCACCGGCACATTCCTGACGATAACATCCCGTGATGCCCCTTGTGGTGAAGCGACGGAGAGCCCTTTTCCGGTGACCGGGCCATCAAGGAAGCCGTAGCTCGCACCACCGGTTGAAACAGCCAGACCACCGCCCGAGAGTTCCTGACTGTAGGCGCGCATGCGGGTAATTCCTTCATGACCCGCCCTGCGGAGACGGTATTCAAATTCAGCCGATACATCAAGTTCACGCATACCCTCTTTCAAAAATTCCGGAACCTGCAGGTATATTGACGAAAGGGTATCACCACACGCCTTGATCTGCTGCAGTTCGTATAACGACTTGATCGACCGGACTTCACGCAGTGCGGCGGAGACGTCCACGAACTCGCGCCCCGGCAGCAGCTTTGAGTAGTAATTAAACTGCTGTACCGGAACGGCATCAAAGGTAAAACCGATCTTCAGCTGCTGCTCTCCGAACAGCGCCGGGAATTCCCTGCTTGAAGGAAATGGCCTGATATCTGTCAATACGCTCTCGGCTCTGGCACGGGAGAGGCTCTTGCGCACCAGCAGAACCGGCTCACCGGTCGTCGGCAGCCAGAGAGTGGCGTTCTGCCGCGTTCCGGAAAAGTAAAAGACATCAATTGGGAAGACCAGCAGCGCTCCATCCATCCCTTTGGCCTGAAGCTGAGCCTGCATCATGGCTACTCTATGTTTTATTTCCGTCTGCGTCAGCATGGCTTCTCCCATTCATTAAAAAATGCAATATCTTTCAATTCTTTTCGCGGTCGCGGCTTCGGTTCCTGATCGGGATACCCGAGCGGCGTTACCCCGACAATCCGCATGGAGTCTGGAATACCGAGCTTTATCTTCATATCATCTTCGTCAAACAGCCCCATCCAGCAGGTACCGAGCCCTACGGCATGGGCGGCAAGACAGATATGTTCAAAAGCGATGGCCGCATCGGCAATAAAATAGTCGATACCGTGGCTTACGTCCGACTCAGCCGGATCGGCGCAGATCACGATGGCGACCGGAGCCTGGAGGAATGCCTTTCTCCCGGGGTTGTCCTCTGCGAAGGCTGACAGCAAGGCCTCTTTTCTCACCGGATCGGTCAGGACCAGAAAACGCCAGCACTGCAGGTTCTTCCAGGATGGTGCGAGGCGGGCCGCATCGAGAACCTGCTCGATCTTCTCGTGCTCGACCGGTGTATCCTTGTATTTTCGGATACTGCGACGGTTTCGAAATACCTGAAAAATATCCATATAAACCCCCTACATATTCCTGCGATATTTCCCGCCAACCTCATACAGGGCATGCGAAATCTGCCCCAGCGACGCCACTTTCGCCGTTTCCATCAGTTCGGCAAAAATATTGCCGCCGGCAACGGCCGTTTCCTGCAGCCGCTTCAAAGCGGCCGGTGCCGTATCTTTATGGCTCTGCTGGAAGGCACGCAGATTCTGGATCTGCTGTTCCTTTTCCTCTTTTGAGGCTCGCGCCAGTTCACCCGGCGCGTTGAAGCCCTCTTCATCGGCACGAGGGTTGATGAAGGTATTAACCCCGACAATCGGCAGCTCACCGCAATGTTTTTTATGCTCATACAACATCGACTCGTCCTGGATTTTCGAGCGTTGGTACTGGGTTTCCATGGCACCGAGCACCCCGCCCCGCTGGTCGATCCGTTCAAATTCGGCCATGACCGCCTCTTCAACCAGATCGGTCAGCTCCTCGATAATGAAGGATCCCTGGAGTGAATTCTCATTTTTAGCCAGGCCGAACTCTTTGCTGATGATCATCTGAATCGCCATTGCCCGCCGCACCGAGTCTTCGGTCGGCGTTGTCACCGCTTCATCATAGGCATTGGTGTGGAGCGAATTGCAGTTATCGTAGATTGCAACGAGCGCCTGCAGTGTCGTGCGGATATCGTTGAAGTTCATCTCCTGGGCATGCAGTGAGCGCCCCGAGGTCTGAATGTGATACTTGAGCTTCTGACTACGATCGTTGGCGCCGTATTTCTCGCGCATAGCGACGGACCAGATGCGGCGGGCCACCCGGCCGATGACCGTGTACTCAGGATCGAGGCCGTTGCTGAAGAAATATGACAGATTGGCGGCAAAGTCATCGATGTGCATGCCGCGCGCCAGATAGTATTCGACAAAGGTGAAGCCGTTGGAGAGGGTAAACGCGAGCTGCGAAATCGGGTTGGCTCCCGCTTCGGCGATATGATAGCCGCTGATTGAAACCGAGTAGTAGTTGCGCACCTTCTGCTCGATGAAGTACTGCTGCATGTCACCCATCATCTTCAGAGCGAATTCGGTGGAGAAGATGCACGTATTCTGCCCCTGATCCTCCTTGAGGATGTCGGCCTGAACCGTGCCGCGCACTGTCTGTAACGTGCAGGCACGGATTTCAAAATATTCGTCACGGGACGGCTCCCTACCGTTCTTCTCCCGAAACAGGTCAACCTGCTGCTCGATGGCGGCATTGAAGAAAAATGCCAGCATCATCGGTGCCGGTCCGTTAATGGTGATCGAAACACTGGTGTTGGGGGCGCAGAGGTCGAAACCGGCGAAGAGTTTCTGCATATCGGTAACGGTGCAGATGGAAACACCGCTCTCGCCGATCTTGCCGTAAATATCAGGCGGATAATCCGGGTCTTCACCGTAGAGGGTCAAACCGTCAAAAGCAGTGGAGAGGCGTTTAGCGTCATCGTCCTTGCAGAGGTAGTGGAAGCGGCGGTTGGTACGTTCCGGAGTGCCCTCGCCGGCAAACTGGCGCTTGGGATCCTCCTCGGCCCGCTTGAACGGGAAAACACCGGCGGTGAAGGGAAAACAGCCCGGTGCGTTCTCAAGCATGCACCAGCGGAGAATCTCACCCCAATCGGCAAACTCGGGGAGACATACTTTGGCAATACGGGTACCGGAAATGGTTGTTGTGTAAAGATCACTCCTGATCTCTTTGTCCCTGACTTTGGTGACGAGTTGGTCGCGACGATAGGACGCCTTCAACTCCGGCCACTCTTTCAGGATTTTCTTCGGCTCCTCATGCAGGCGGGAATCAAAAATTGCTACCTGTTTATCCAGTTCAGTCAGGGTAGCAGTCTCTGTCAAAACCTCACGTGCTCCGTTCAGCTGAAAAAGTCTGCGGGCAACCTCAGACTGCTCCCTGACCTGCCTGCGGTAGCCGCGCACCGCCTGAACAATTTCACCGAGATAGTGAACCCGATCCGGTGGAATGATATATTTCTTCAGACTTTCCGTTTCAGTGATCTGGAGAGATGAGTGCCATGCTGTCCCCTTTTTGCTGTTAATAACCTCCAGCAGTTCCCGATAGAGGACATTGGTGCCGGGATCGTTGAATTGGGAGGCGATGGTGCCGAACACCGGCAGCACTTCATCGGCGAGATCAAAGAGATTACGGTTGCGGCGGTACTGCTTGCGCACATTGCGGAGGGCATCTTCAGCCCCTTTGCGCTCGAACTTGTTTATGGCGACAACATCGGCAAAATCGAGCATGTCGATTTTCTCCAGCTGTGTCGGTGCACCGAACTCGCACGTCATGACATACAGCGAGACATCACAGATCCCGACAACTCCGGCATTTCCCTGACCAATACCGCTTGTCTCGACGAAAATCAGGTCAAATCCGGCGGCACGCACGACATCTATGGCATCCTGAATCGCCGCAGAAAGTTCGGTCTGAGAATCACGGGTGGCGAGTGAGCGCATGTAAATACGGTTGGAGTTGATGGAATTCATCCTGATGCGGTCGCCAAGCAGAGCACCACCGGTGCGCTGACGGGAGGGGTCTACTGCCAGAATGGCAACACTTTTATCAGGAAAGTCACGGGAGAAGCGCAGGACCAGTTCATCAGTGATGGAACTTTTTCCCGCTCCGCCGGTTCCGGTGATACCGACGACCGGCACATCCTGCGCCATCCCCTTGATGGTGCCACGGAGCGCCGCATACCCGGAGGCGTGATCGTGGACAGCCTGTTCGGCAAGCGTGATCAAAGTATTAACCGCACGGATATCCCGCTGCGCCAACCGGGACGTCTCTGCCGCCACATCCCGCTTAAGGGCAGAATCACACTCCTGAAGGATCAGGTTGATCATCCCCTGAAGCCCCATGCGGCGACCATCTTCCGGAGAGAATATCTTGCGGACGCCATACCCCTCTATTTCAGCAATTTCGTCCGGCACGATCACACCACCGCCACCGCCATAAACCTTGATATGACTTTCACCACGCTCCCGCAGCAGGTCGATGATGTACTTGAAAAATTCGACATGCCCCCCTTGATAGCAGCTGACCGCAATGCCCTGGGCGTCCTCCTGGATAGCAGCGGTAACGATCTCATCCACCGACCGGTTGTGCCCCAGATGAATTACTTCCGCACCTGAAGCTTGCAGAATGCGGCGGATGACATTGATCGTGGCGTCATGCCCGTCAAAAAGGCTGGTTGCAGTGACAATCCGGACTTTATGGGTAGTTTTGAACGGTTCAGCGGCGGCGATGGTCATGGCGTCCTCCATAAGAGATTTATTTCAGTGTGAATTCCCAGGCGCACCAGAACTCCTCAGGGTGTCGATCGGGCGGACAGGCGAGACAATGTGTCGTTATGCGTGGATCGATCGCTTTGGCAAATTCACTATATTCAACGATACCGACCGATTTGCAGGGATGGTCGGCCAGCCCTTTGCGCTTGCGGGCCGACTGCACGCGGCAGTCAAGCATCCGGAAGACAACGCGCGTGTCGCTCTGTTCGATGACATCCTGCAGATTGAGGCGGGCGTAAAAACGATGTTTCAAACACTCCACCAGCGCCGGTATGCCGCCCCCCGGCTTCATCCCGAGACGCTCCATGATCCGCCTGGCTTCAATCACGGTAAAAGAGCACCACGCCTCCGTATCCACAGCGACAGCTGCGTCCATGCCATACTGTTTCTCTACCGCCTGAAACCAGACGCCGTCGTGAGCTAACCAGTTTTTGGCATCGTCGATGATAATTTTTATCAATTCTTCCCTGCTCAACTGTTCGAGAAGAGCGACGCCCTCATTGCCGACTCTTGAAGCAACTGACATATTTTTTCCCCCGATTATAATCCGCGCATGATTACGGTGAAGGACACTATAATATTCCGTTTACGTGCAAGTCAAGCAAAAATAAAACAATTTTATATCAATTAGAATATTATTTACGCCGGTTGCCAAGAACTTTTTGCATGGTAGACTCACCTCATGGCACATTTACGGAAGGTTTCCCATGCAGCCCTCACCCCCTGAGATACACACAATAACAAAGGACATTTCTCTCTCCGGAAGAATCAGGCTTTTTTCCTGGATATTGATGGCAAGCTGGACTCTTTTGATCACCATCTCGTGGTTCTGGATTTACCCGACAGAACATCAGGAACCTGGACCTCTTGTTTTTCACGGTATATTTTTGCTCTACGGCCTGGGGTTAACCGGTATAGGAGCGCATAAGCTGTCCCGAAGCGCCCTGGTGCAAAAACAGGCCGGTAAGGAGCTCAATCTGCAGACCCGGCAACTGGAGGAGGAGATTGCCGAACGGAAAGCGGCTCAGGTAACCCTTGAGGAGTTGAATCGTTCGCTGGAAGAACGTATTCATCTGGCCGTTTCCGATCTTCGTCACAAGGACAAGATGCTGATCCAGCAAGGCAGACTTGCCGCGTTGGGCGAAATGATCAATAACATTGCCCACCAGTGGCGCCAGCCGCTCAACAACATCGGCCTGATCATTCAGAACTTGCAGCTTTCCTACAACAGTGGCTCTATAACCCGCAAGGAAATGACAGAGGAAATCGGCAAGGCAATGGAAGTAATCATGCATATGTCACGCACCATCGACGACTTCCGCAATTTTTTCCGTGACGACAAACAAAAAGGTGAATTTCTTGTCAATAAGACTGTCCATAAGGCCATTGACTTTGTTTCATCAGCACTGGCAAACCGTAACATACAGGTAGTTATTGAAGAGGATGAAGCAGTTCTCGCCATCGGCTATCAGAACGAGTATGCGCAGGTGCTGCTCAACATCCTGTCTAACGCCCGTGAAGCGTGCATAGAGCGTGATATTGCCGCACCTCATATTCATATCCGCATAACCAGTGAAAACGGTTGTTCAGTCGTCTACATACGAGATAATTGCGGAGGGATTGCGGAAAATGTCATGCCAAAGATTTTTGACCCCTATTTATACAACACGGGCTCCGGATAAAGGCACCGGTATCGGTCTCTATATGTCAATCGTGATTGTCGAGCAGAACATGAGCGGAAGCCTGACTGTCAGGAACAGTGAGGATGGAGTTGAATTCAGGATTGCTGTGTAAAAAAAAGCCTGCCCGATGCAGCAGATACAATAAAAGGCGGCCCGGTCAGGTCGCCTTTTGCCTGCGTAAACATCGCCACTGCGATATCAGCCTTCTGTCATGACCCGTTCATCATAAATTGCTTCCAGGCGGCGCCGATGGCCCAATTCTACGTCGGCAAAATTCATCAACACCTTTTGCAGTTTCGGATCGTCAGTCATTCCAGCGGCTGTTTTGTACAGCTGGTAGGCGTTTTCCTCTGTTTTGAGGGCGCTGGCTATGATCTGGCTATAGCTCATGTCCGGACGGAACGGCACGTCCGCCAGATATTTGGCAACGCTTGACTCAGGGAGTGTGCAGAGTTTGTGATGTTCCGCCTTATCCTCGTCTATTTTGGCGAAAACATCCTTGTGGGTGGCTTCTTCCTGAGCCAACTCTTCAAACATCTTCCGTGAAGAGATGCTGGTGGAAAGCTCCGCTGCCCGCGTATAAAGCTTGTAGGCGGTCTCTTCTCGCTCAACGGCAAATTTGACTATATCATCCAGGGTAACAAATCTCTCCATCTGCTGTTGCCTCCGTAATCAAGAAAAAATGAGTACTGCATACTACTGTGTATCAAATCCGGCATCAATAGAATAATTGCACTTCAGCCCCGAAGATAGGCAAGCACCTGATCCGGGTGCTGCTCGGCTTTGGCAATTTTTGCCCACTGCTTTGTGACGATGCCATCCGGTCCGACAACCACCGTTGATCGAATCGTACCGGGCGACTTTTTACCGTACAAAACTTTCTCACCATACGCCTCATATGCCTGCATCATGGAGCAATCCGGATCGCTCAACAGGACAAACGGCAGTGCGTAATTGGTTATAAACTTACTGTGCGCGGCAATGCTATCCTTACTCACGCCCAGAACAACGACACCTTTGTCCGTCAGTTCTTTATAATTGTCACGAAAGCCGCAGGCCTCCTTGGTGCAGCCAGGTGTATTGTCCCTCGGATAAAAATAAATAACCACTGTCCTCCCGGCATACTGCTTCAGTGTGTGCTGCTTCGAGTCGCTCCCCTCCAGCAAAAAATCCGGAGCTTTATTCCCTTCCAGTGACATATAAATTCTCCTTGGAATAAATAAGATAATATTTGTCCACTTTATCACGCCCTGCTGAAAGGTCAAGAATAAAGTCATCATTCTTTATCATCATGTCACATTTATCAGGGGCGGGATGAAACTATTTCAAACTGATGACGTAGCTGCGGACTCCGTCGAAAATACCTTCGGCGGCCAGAATCTGAAAGGCAGGGTCATTAAGGCGGGCTTCTTCCGTGGCATTTGAGAGGAATGCTGTTTCAACGAGTATACTTGGCATTGACGCTCCGACCAGAACGTAGAAAGGCCCCTGCTTGACCCCCAGATTTTTTACATCGCTGTAACTGCTGCGGATTTTTTTGTGGAGGAATTTTTGCACTTCATCAGCCAGATGAGCCGAGTCGTTCAATTTATAGTTCGCCATCAGATCGAACAGGATGGCCTGCAGCACGCTGACCTTTTCGAGTGACGTACCATTCTCTTTGGCAGCCAGTTGCGCAACTTTATCCGTTTTGGCGAGGTTAAGGTAGTAGGTTTCTATTCCGGCAGCATTACGATTGGGCGCAGCATTGGCGTGTACCGACAGGAACAGGTCAGCGCCTACCTTATTGGCAATTGCGGTACGCTCCTCCAGTGGAATAAATATATCGGTCGAACGGGTCATGACAACATCCAGGCCCAACTCTTCCTTGAACAGGTCCCTCAACTTGAGTCCGATCGCCAGCACAACATCCTTTTCCTGAAGGCCGTTCGCACCAACCGCTCCCGGATCGTGCCCACCGTGCCCCGGATCTACCACAATCCGCCTGATTTTTGAAATGACCGGCGTTTTTGGTACTTTGGTCTTTTCCGTACCGGCAATCGGTTCATCGCGTTTTGGCACTATAACCCGTTCCGGCAGGGCACTGACTACCGGCTCCAGGCGTGATATTTCAGTCGGCCGCTCGCCACGGACATCGATCACCAGTCGCGCCGGATCAGACAGGGGAAATATTTTATAGTCTTTGATATTTTCCGTATCCAGCACCACCCGTACCACGTCAGGCTTGTACTGTCCTACCCTGGCGCCTTTCAGCAATCCATCACCGATAGTGATGTCTTTGACACTTTTCCCCAACCTGGTTCGCTTCAGGTCGACATACACCCGGCCTGGTTTACCGGGAACACCCTTGCCGAGTTCATGTGTTTCCCAGGTAACGTCCCGGTCAAGCTCCAGTGAAATCCTCGTGTAATCAGGGTTTGACCAGTGTTTCATCTCGTTAAGAACAGCCAGAGGACGTGTGGTTGCCGAGGTCTGTTCACTGAAGGTAACTATTTTCTTTTTGGACGCTATCGCCGGAAGCGGCATGAGTAGACAGAAAAACAGCAGGCAGGATAATGTGTGCAGGTATCGATTCATGAAGTCCGTTTTTGTTTTACTATTTCTATGGAAAGAAAGATTCTGTTCTTGTAGCAGAAAACCGAACATAATTCAACCGATTGGGACGAAAGCGGCTCTAGTGCCCCTTTCTCGTAAATTTTTTCGGAGGAGCATTTTTTACCACTATCTGGCGATCACCGAGCCTGGCACCATTCAAGAGATCAATCGCCTCTCTGGCCTCTTCCTCGCATGACATTCTCACATACCCGCAACCGCGCGACTCTCCTGATACCGGGTCAAGCACCAGATGTACAGAAGCAACCGTACCGACAACTGAAAACAGCTTCCGCATTTCATCTTCCGTAACCGTGCCGGAAATCTGCCCGACATATACCTCTATTCCCATAATCAATACCCTTCTTACGGAATATTACTCCCCGACATTTGTGCATGACAGCGCTTGCAGTCGTTCATCGGGAAGGCAACCCGCATATGACAGACTCCGCAATAATTGCCGAAGATATTATTTTCCATGGTAAAGGCCTTGGTACCCTTCTTCTTGATATTGAATATATCCGGGTGGCAGGCGGAACAGTCCAGTTCTAAATAATGCTCTTCATGGGAAAAGGTCACATCACTGCGCGGTGCCGCAGTGCCCAGCTTCATCGGCATTTTCAGCTTCGCCGGAAGCGGCAGGATCGGCTTTTCTGCTGTCAGGGCGTTCTGGGGACGAATCGCACCGGCGTTGAGTGCCGCAGCCCAGTCAATGCCGTTACCGAATTTGGCAAACGGCAGTCCCTCGGCAAACTCTTCGAACCGTTTTTCCAATGCTGCAGTGTCTTTCATATGGCATTTGTCACAATGGCGCACAGCCCCTTCCTGTACCGTGAAGGCTGTTACGCCATTGTGGCACGCTCCGCAGTACTGCCCCGCGACATACTGTGCCCTCGAGATACCGGTATCGCCGGAACGCATGCTGAAGCCGAGTTCCTCATGGCAGACACGGCAGGTATAGCGGGACCTGTGACTCCAGTGAGGAAAAACAACTGCGGACATTCCCGTCTTTTTGCTTCTCCGGCGCATTTCCAGAGTTCCGTATTTCCAGAACGGTCCGTTAGGCGGAATGGTTTTAATGATAGTTACGAGTTCAGCCCGGTCTGCAGCATGGCTGATGCAGGCCCGCAGTAAAACCGCTATCATGAGCAGCATCGCCATGATCCGGTTTTTACGGAACGAAAAACTCTTCATTGAGCCGTGCCATCAGCTGCTCTTTTTTTTGCATCCAGTACAAATTGATACAGGTTTTTACACATAAGCACTCTCTTCAGGAACACCTTTCGCGTTGATTCATCCAGCTGATCCATGGCTTTCTGCAGCTTTTCGCAGCGTGTGATCAGTGCCTGCAGTTCCGTCAGAGAGAAGTCCATGGCAGATGACGTATTGGCGCAGGTTTCATCGAATTCAACCCGCCATGGGGGATCACCGCAGATACCATACGGCGGCACGGCAAAGAGGAGCACGGTGATCAGGATAATGAGTGGATAGAGTATGCCCGGTTTTCTTTTCATACCATTTCCTACGGCTGCTTGCTATGGCAGCGGGTACAGTCTGTTTGCGGGAAGGCAACTTTGTCGTGGCAGACACCGCAGTATTTACCTTCAAAGAGGTCAACCATGGTATATTTTGTCGCCCCCTTCTTGATGCCGACAAAGATATCCGGATGGCAGACTTCACAACCGTTCCAGACCGTATGTTTCCTGTGAGAGAAGATGATATCCGGCATCCCCTCAACCTTGGCCTTAAGTGAAAAGTCCGGCTGTACTTTAAGTTTCTGTTTTACGGCCGAAACACCTTCCAGCAGGTCAACCGGTTTTACCAATCCCTGTTCTTCCGCCTTTTCCCAGTTTATGCCGTTGCCAAGCCGTTCTTTGGGCATCTTCTCTGCGAAGCGCTCGAACTCCTCTTCTCTGGCAGCGCTTCTTTCGAGGACATGGCATTTGGTGCAACGCTTGTATTCGTCCCTGCCAGGTTCCTTGGCACACGATTCAAATATCTTTTTCTTGAAAACGGTACTCTGTTTGCCGTTATGGCAGGTACCGCAATAATAGCCCTTCATATTATCGCTTGCCCGGATCTTTGTCGAACCGGCGGTCATCCCGAAACCGATATCAACGTGGCAGAGCCTGCACGTCGCATACTGCCTGTGCAGCCAGTGATCAAACAGCACCGGCTGCATCCCTGCCTGCTGGGAATAATTATTGATCGACACGCTTCCGTACTCATAGGGGGGGAGCTTTTTCTTTTTCATGCCGCTCGCCCAGCCAAGACTGACACCAACCAACAGTATGCATAAAACAAAGGCAATCTTCTTCACACACCCCTCCCGGATATCAACTGTAATTTATCAGACGAATGAGAGCGTACCATACTTCCGATTGAAGTCCATGTCACTCATAAATCAACGGATCATCCCGATAAATCGCCACCAGGGGATCGCAATCACGATAGCCAGCTGCACTGCGACTACCTGCATAACAGCCAGCGGACGCGCCTGTTTATGGGTAAAGAGCTTCCCTTCCGTGCTTTCCAGCATATTGAGATAGATACTGTTCTGATACGGAACGATCCAGGGATTGACGGATACCAGCAGCACCAGAGCGATGATAAAGGGGTGAATGCCGATAGCAGCACTGAGTGGTACGATGGAGAGGATGCCAACCAGCAGCGCAGCCGGCAGCGGCAGAGCAAAGCGTATCAGATGAGTGGCAAGAGATACCACAGGGAGAAAAATAAATGGTGAACCGGAAGCTCCGAGCAGCCAGGGACGGATCTTTACTGCAGCGATATCGGTGAGGCCGCTGGTGGAGATAAGCGATCCGAAACCTACCAGCGCGCCAAATGAAATGAGAAAATTCCAGTCGATATCAGACCGCACGGATTTCTCATTGAGTACTCCGCTGGCAAAGAGGATCAGGAAACCCAGCATGGCAATCCAGGCACCGTTGATCTGGTGCAGCGACTGACTGGCAAAGGCAGCGAGTGAAACAATAACCGTTACCAGTGATACCTTTTCCTGGCGGGCCATCGGCCCCAGTGCTTTCAGTTGGGCTGTGATAACCTGAGCACGGTTTTTTCTTTCCAGTTTCGGGCGATAGAGAAACATGATCATGCCAAAGCTGATCAGAAAATAGGCACAACCAAGCGGGAGAGAGCTAACCAGCCAGGAAGTCCAGGTGACGCTGCTGATAACATCAGGCGGGAGCAGGCCAAGCGCAAGAAAGCAGGTTGCAGTGCCATTCATGAACATGAATGACATATGGCCGAAACCGAGCAGACAGGAGAGGGAAATGCCGATGGCGCCGGGACTCCCTTTGCGGAAGCGCAGTGTTTCACAGATGGTCGCCGCAAGCGGGCCGGCAAGCGCGGCGCGCCCGTTTGACGAAGGGATTACCGGCGTGAGGAGCAGGCCGGAAAGAGCCAGTGCAAAGGTCTGCATACCATAATGGGGCGGAAAGCGCCGGACAATGAGGAGCACCAGACGGTACATAAGGCCGGTGCGGGAGATGGCGGCAGTAATGGCGAAGACCCCAAGCACCAGAAACCATGACGGCGATGAAAAACCGGAAAAGGCTTTTTCCGGCGCGGCAACTCCGAACAGAACCGCTATCAGCGGCAGTGCTATGGTAACGGCATGATAGGAGAAGACGTCCAGACTCCAGAGGACGGTAGCCCCGATCAGCAGGGTAGTCAGAACTGCATGGGTTCTGCTGCTCAGCCCCTGATGAGAAAACAGAGTATACGAGAAGGCACAGATGAGAAAAGTGGCAAGCAGGGCTATGATGGCACTGTTGGCGAAAAGTCCCCGTATCGCCACGCCACCTTTTGATATCAACGAGCCTGGATGATGAGCCGCTTCAATGGTCAGATCCGGTATGTGGTTTATGCTTGAATCGTGATCGTTTCCTGATCCGGTAGCGTCTTCACCGAAACGCCGTGCCAGAAGTGTCGCCAGGTGATTGCTTACCGAAGGATTGCTCTGAAGAAGCTTTTCAAAGTTTTTCCGTGAGAGCCGTAACAATGACACATCTGTCAGCGCCTCCACGCTGGCAGAGCGAGGTAAACCGGCAAGCAGTGCCATTTCGCCAAAACATTCACCAGGGCCGAGGAGCGCTATTGTCGGCTTTTCCATACGGGGATCGACCCTGCTGACACGAACCGTTCCTGACAGAATGATATACAGAGCTTCGCCACGATCCCCCTGAAGGACGATAGTCTCACCCATGTTCCGATCTTCCCTGGACAGACTGGGCACCAGTCCGGCCCGTTCGAGACGATTCAGGTTACTCAGAAGTGGAATGCTGTCAAAATTGATATTCTGCATGACACCTTTTTTCGATAAAAATACTGTAGTGAATTCACACCATCCGTTTCAATTCATCCAGCAGATTAAGCGCTTCGAGCGGGGTCAGGGTGGCTATATTGAGCTTCTTCAGGCGCTGACGCAGCTGATCTTCACTGGTTTCAAACAGGGAAAACTGGGGAGATGGCTCACGGGGCGGCTTCCTGCTGCTCTTGGCCAGGCGCGGGGCACCTTCTTCAAACTCACCACTTTCCAGATTGCGCAGGATTTCTTTGGCACGCTCGATAACGTCAGACGGCATACCGGCAAGGCGGGCCACCTGAATGCCGTAGGAATGAGACGCGCCACCGGGTATGATCGTACGCAGAAAGATGATCTGATCATTCCACTCCCGTACCGCTACGGTAAAGTTTTTGATCCGTTCGCGGGTCACAGCCAGCTCCGTCAATTCATGGTAGTGGGTGGCAAAGAGGGTGCGACTGCGACAGGTGGGGGTGTCGTGGATATACTCTGCAACGGCCCAGGCAATTGAAACGCCGTCAAAGGTCGAGGTGCCGCGACCGATTTCATCCATAATTATCAGGCTCTGCGGGGTGGCGTTGCGGAGAATCCCGGCCGCCTCCATCATCTCCAGCATGAAGGTCGATTGGCCGCGGGCCAGATTGTCGCCGGCACCGACCCGGGTGAAGATCCGGTCGGCAATACCGATGTGCGCCTCAGAGGCCGGGACAAAACTGCCGGCCTGAGCCATCAGAGTGATCAGCGCCACCTGGCGCATATAGGTCGATTTACCCGCCATGTTCGGTCCGGTAATCATCAGCAGCTGGTTCGTTTCAGCATCAAGCAGCGTATCGTTCGGTACGAAGCGTTCACCCAGCTTCATCGCTTCGATCACCGGATGACGGCCGTCGCGAATGTCGATAACCGCAGAATCATCAACGCGCGGCTTGCAGTAGCTGCGCTCGCCGGCAACCGTTGCCAGAGAAATCAGGACATCAAGGACCGCCACGCCATCGGCGGTTCGGGAGATCCGCTCGGCCTGGGCGGCCACCAGTTCACGGATTTCCTGAAAGAGTGTGAATTCAAGGGTGCAGATCCGCTCTTCAGCCCCCAGCACCTTCTCTTCATAGTTTTTTAACTCTTCGGTAATATAGCGTTCGGCATTGGCGAGCGTCTGACGCCGGACGTAATCAGCCGGTACGGCAGCGAGGTTACTCTTGGTGATCTCTATGGAATAACCGAAGACCCGGTTGTAGCGGATTTTGAGGGTGGAGATGCCGGTACGGGCCCGCTCCTGAGCTTCCAGACGGGCAATAAAACCTTTCCCTTCACTGCTGATGGCGCGCAGTTCGTCAAGTTCGGAATTATAGCCGGGTGCGATGATCCCCCCCTCGCGCAGAGAAAATGGCGGACTTTCTATAATTCCACGCGACACCAGTTGGCAGATATCATCGAGAGGATCGAGAGAGACCACCAGCGACTTCAGCAGGGAGCTCTCCGTTCCCGCCAGCAGTTCCAGCAACGACGGCAGATGAATCAGCGAATCATGCAGTGCCCGCAGATCACGGCCACCGGCACTTGCCATGCCGATACGGCCATTCAAGCGCTCCAGGTCCGCAACATTTTTCAGGCGCGCGGCAAGCTTTTCCCGCACATCCGGCGACTCCAGCAGCTCCTCCACTGCATCGAGACGCTGCCTGATCGGCGCAAGTTCGATCAACGGATAACTGAGCCACTGCTTTAAACGGCGGGCGCCCATCGCCGTGCCGGTGCGGTCGAGGCAGCCGAGCAGTGAGCCGGTCCGCTTCCCTTCCGCCATACTGGCGGTGATCTCCAGGTTACGGCGGGTGGCAGGGTCAAGCGCGAGGTGCTGACTGCGCCGGGATACGATAATATCCCGGATATGCGGCAGCGCCGCCTTGCGGTTTTCCCGCAGATAATAAAGCGCAGCGGCGGCGGCCAGGACTGCTGCCGGAGCCCCGTCAAGCCCGAGCGCTTCGACCGAAACTGCTCCGAAGTGATCGCAGAGAAGCTTTGTTGCATAGTCACGATCATAGATCCAGCCCGGTGCCCGGGAAATAATCCGCTCGTTCAGGAAGGCTCGAAGGTCAGCAGGCAGAGCATCACGATCAAGGGAGTCGGAGAGCAGAATTTCGCGCGGATTGATCCCGACCGCTTCAGCCAGTGCAGCCACCGCTCCCGTCTGCTCCGTAGCGCGGAATTCCCCGGTGGAAACATCCAGCCAGGCACACCCCCAGCTGCCGCCTGAAATTTCGCAGAGAGCCAGCAGATAATTGTTCTCGTCCGGGACGAGACTCTCCGACTCGATCAGGAGGCCGGGGGTAACGACCCTGACAACCTCGCGGCGCACAATCCCCTTCGCCTGTTTCGGATCCTCGACCTGCTCGCAGATAGCCACTTTGTGGCCGGTTTCAATCAGTTTGGCAATATAGGGGGCAACAGAATGGTAAGGGACGCCGCAGAAGGGAATTTCGTCGCCGCTCCCTTTATTGCGGGATGTCAGGGCGATATCAAGGACGCGGGAGGCCAGCAGCGCGTCATCCAGGAACATTTCATAGAAATCCCCCATGCGGAAAAAAAGGATCGCATCGGGATAGCCCGACTTGATCTCCAGATATTGCCGCATCATGGGTGTCTGCTCTGCCATGGCAGGTGTGCCTTTCGTCTACTGAAATCGGTGCTTGGTTGTAACACACGGTTTCACGCATTTCAAGGCGGAGCGACATACTATTCCTGGTACGCGGACCAATATCCCCGGACCGGGCAGTGAAATCACGCTATCTTTTCTTCTGTAAAGCGCCAAATGACAGGTAGCTTTCGGGAAACAAGCGAAGTGCTGCCGACGTGCTGCCCAGGCAGTCAAAGCCGTAATTTGAGTGTGTGGCGATTGAATTCATCGAATCTTAATATTCGTATATAGTTATGTTTTCTTTATCATTTAGATCGTGGAAAATATTTTATTCTTGATAATTAATGGGTGTATTGCGGCACAGTTCGTGCTTATGGGCATTCGTTTTTAATGAAAATTCTGAGCGCACAAATGAAAATATCAGCGTATTGATATGAAACCCCCGCCGTTTTTTAGTGGTTGCTGTCCAATCTGTAGGAAGCCAATTTGGCATATTTTAAACATCAGGAGGAAGAAAAAATGCAGAAGAAACTTACCGTACTAACAGCAGCAGTGATGATGATCGTCCCCACGCTGGGTTTCGCAGCAATGGCCGGATCAAACACCGTAAACTCGGCGGCTATCGTTGATGGTTCAATAGCAACGGCAGACATTGCCAACGCTGCCGTCACCGGTGCCAAGATTGCCAGTGGCACCATTACCGCCACCCAGCTTGCAACCGGTTCAGTAACCGATGCCAAAATCACTGGTCCGATCTCCGTCAGCAAACTGCCGGTTGGAACATCATCCACCACCGTGGCTGCTGGAAACCACAGCCATTCGGGTGCGGTGAAATACGCCCAGGTTGTAGTCGTTGCCAAGTCCGGAGGAGACTCGAACAATCCGGCCAACGCCGTGGCGGCAATTTCCGACGCGTCAGCAACCAAGCCGTACCTCGTCAGGGTCATGCCGGGCGTCTATGACATCGGTAATGCCTCCGTTGTTATGAAGCCGTTTGTGGAAATGGAAGGAAGTGGTGATACCTCGGTTATCACATCTACGGCCGCAAGCGTTGACGACTGGTCGTGTGATGCAGGCACGATCAACATGGCCAATAACAGCGCCATCAGGAATATCAAGATTCTCAACACCGGCAGTGTTGACGGTCTGAAACTTGCCTCCGGTGTTGTAATGAGCAATGTCAAAGCCAGTGCAGAAAACATCACCGTCATTACCGGCAGCAAGACCAGAAGAAACGAAAGAAATGCCGGTGTCTGCTCCCAGGGCGCCGCAGGTTTTGCCACACTTAACAACGTACGCCTCGAAACACACAACTATGATGGTGGTCACTCCAACGCGGCAATGGTTCTGGATGACTCCAGCATGACCATTACCAACTCGAAACTTTATTCAACAATCTACGGTAACGGCGGTGGCGGCATACACGTACTTGACTGTGTCGATGGCCGGGGCGGACAGGGAATCGGAGTTACGATCGTTACTAATTCTCACCTTGAAGGTTTTCAGGAGTCGACCGATTCCGGAAGTGCTTTCTGGGTAAGTTTCTGTAAGAAGGCTTCAATCTCCAACTCAACGCTCGTAATGAACACAGTAAGTGATGGCATTATTGATGCGGGCGGCACTAGTGATCTCACCGTTGTCAATACTCAGATCTTTGCACCAAATTCTGCTGGAGAACCAAGTGTTTGGTGGGGGGGAACAGGTACAGCCAAATTTGTTAACAGTCGGATTCCTGGAGGTTTCAGAGATACTACTAATATGAAACTCATCAACAACTACGATGAGATCTACAATCTGATTGCCAACCAGTAGGATGCAGAACATTGGTCGGGAGACCGGAAATTCCGGTCTCCCGTTTATTGCATGACATTTCAATTAAAAAGGAGAACATCAGATGCAAAACAAACTAGTCGTAACACTCGCAGCAGTTATGCTGACATCAGTACCATCACTCGGCCTGGCAGCAATGGCCGGTTCCAACACGGTCAACTCGGCAGCGATTGTTGACGGTGCCGTTGCCACAAACGACATTGCAAATCTTGCCGTTTCATCAGCAAAACTTGCCAATGGCGCCGTAACAGCCGCGAAGCTCGGCATTGTCTGTACCGCAGGTCAGACACTTGGTTATACAACTTCTGGCTGGGCATGCAGTGCAGGTACACCTGGCCCGACCGGCCCCCAGGGTGTTCAGGGTCCTGCCGGGCCGGCAGGCGCAACCGGCACTAAAGGAGCAACTGGTGCCACTGGTGCAACCGGGCCGCAGGGTCCACAGGGAATTCAGGGTATTCAGGGGCCTACTGGTTCCGGTGTTAAATACGGCCAGGTACTCGTGGTCGCCAAAAGCGGAGGCAACTACACCAGCCTGACCACTGCCATGGCATCCATTACCGACGCCTCGGCCACCAAGCCCTACCTGATCAAGGTGATGCCGGGAGTTTACGACCTTGGTGGTGCATCCCTGCAACTGAAGCCTTACGTTGACCTTGAGGGGGGCGGTATGAACAATACCATCATCACCTCTTCCGTACTCAATGGCGATAACGAGTCGTGCGTAACCGGCACCGTTATGATGGCCAATAACAGTATGATCAGCCGCATAAAGGTAGTGAACGTGCGCCCGAACGGCTCAGACACCGGCGTTGACGCCCTTGTGTTCAACAACGTTACGGCACGGGCCGAAGATGTGAACGTACTGGTTTACAGTAATGTTGCCAGCGGTGTATGGCACCGGAACAACGGCGTCTGTCTTGAGGGAACTCGGACCTTCGCCACACTCAACAACGTGAACATTGAGACCCACAACCTGGAAGGACAGAGCAACTCGATCTTCATGGTGCCGACCGCGAGTCTGAATCTGACCAATTCCACCCTCAAATCGTACTGTGTTGAAGGTGGCAACGTGATTAATGCAACCAGTTGGGATTACGTCACCCCGGCGGGCACTTTAAACATTGTCAACAGCCATATCGAGGGCAATAACCCCGGCGGCTGGTACAATACACTGTTCCTGTCTGGGGTCACGACAACCATTTCAAACTCGACTATTGTTCTTAATGCCTCTTCACCAGAGGCGTTCTATACAGGCAGCCCTGTGGCAATTACCAACACCCGTTTCATCAGCGAAGGAGGGTTGTCAGTCTATGCCGACGATCCCTCAATGGTAAGGATCGCCAACTCACAGCTGAAAAGTGTCATGAGTGGTCTTGAAGGCGCGACGCTGTTCAATAACTTTGATGAAAACTTCAAGGCAGTTCCGAATCAGTAATCTATTGTGCTCAAATTTATAGTGATGATGGAATATTTATCTCTGAGTATATTGCCCACCCCCCCTCAGCCTGAAAGACAGGGGGGGGCACGGATTCATAAGTTTTGATCGTAAAGACTTTTTACAAGTAATTTTGAGTTACGTACGTATTGGGTCCTATTTTTCGGGCCATTACTTGCTGATTAATCATATTGTATAAATATTAGGTTATAAAATAATTTAAATTATTCCTTATGTATCAGACTGAATTGTCACCCCTATGTGGGCACTTAGATTGAAGGAGATTCGTATGCAAAACAAAATCGTAGTAACACTTGCAGCAGCGCTTATGTTGGCAGCCCCCACACTCGGCCTGGCAGCAATGGCCGGTTCCAATACTGTCAACTCGGCAGCTATTGTTGACGCTTCAATTGCAACTGCAGACATCGCCAATGCGGCTGTTACCGCTGCCAAGATTGCCAACGGCACCATAACTGCCACCCAGCTTGCAACCGGTTCAGTAACCGATGCCAAAATCACTGGTCCGATCTCCGTCAGCAAACTGCCGGTTGGAACATCATCCACCACCGTGGCTGCTGGAAACCACAGCCATTCGGGTGCGGTGAAATACGCCCAGGTTGTAGTCGTTGCCAAGTCCGGAGGAGACTCGAACAATCCGGCCAACGCCGTGGCGGCCATTTCCGATGCGTCGGCAACCAAGCCGTACCTCGTCAGGATCATGCCGGGCGTCTATGACATCGGCACAGCAGCTCTAAAGATGAAACCTTTCGTAGACGTAGAAGGGAGCGGACAGCAGAGCACGATTATCACTTCATCGCGTACCAATGCTGATTTTGATACCTGCACTGTCGGCACCGTGGAAATGGCCAACAACAGCTGGCTGAAAAATCTCAAGGTCATGAACACTGCTCCCGATGCCGGCAATGATAACCTGACAGCGGGTGTTGTTTTTAACAATGTTACCGCCAACATGGAAGGGGTCAAAGTACTGGTGGGAACAGATACCACGTTTGGTGCACGGAATGCCGGTGTTTGTTCCACCGGAGCCAACGCCATGGCAATTCTGAACAATGTTGATCTTGAAACACACACCAGCGGAACCGGTCACTCCAACGCAGCCATGATCATTCATGAGTCGAGCATGACCATTACAAATTCCAAACTTGCGTCTACTTCTGTTTCCGGAGGTACCCACACCATCGACTGCTGCAGTTCAGACACAGAGGTCGGTTTAATCAAGGTCAGCAATTCTACGATCACAGGAACCTGTCTGGCATCGGATTGCTACAATCAGGGGTTCTGGGTTGACCAATGTAAGACTTCAATTCTGCGGGATTCGGTGATTACTCTGAATGGTGGAAACGACGGAAATGCCATCAGCGCCAGGAATAACCTCAGTATTTTTAATAGCCAAATCTACACGAGTTCATCTACGGGTACGCCTTTCCCCCTTATGTGGTGGGATACGGGATCTGCCAAATTCGCAAACAATCTGCTGCAGGGTGACATCAGTAACATTGCCGGATTGCCGGAAGTCAAGCTGTTTAATAATTTCGATGAGAATCTGAGCCCTATTGTAAACCAGTAAGCTTCCGGCAATTTCTAAAATAGTCTCGTACACGATCCTTTCGGATCTTTCGTATAGGAAAATCAGAGTCCAAAGAAAAAGAAGTAATTTAATCGTAAGAAAATAACTTAACTGGAGAGTACGAATGAAAAAAACGAGAAGAAACAAACTGGTTGCAGGTTCAGTATTAGCTTTATTGGTCGCAGCAGGCGTAACGGAAAGTAACGCAGCTGCCGCCGCACCAGTACTGACGGTTATAAATACGAAAGTTGCCGATGGCAGCGGGTACACTGATGGTGGCCCCTCTTTTGTTACAGATGGTCAGAACATCTACTCGGCGTTAAAAGCAGCTGATGGTGTTATTAAAATAGTAAAAAGCACCAACGGGGGCGCCCTCTGGGGAGGAGCTCACCGGATTGCCGTTCCTGCCGGTGGCGTGGACAAAATAACTCTTGCGATAAGCGGCGATGCTGCCTTTCCGACCCAGAAAATTATTCATGTCGTGTGGGAGATGGATACGCCGGATGGCCGGGACATCATGTACACGTGGGCTGATGCGGCAAACCTGGATGCCTGGAGTGAACCGGTTCGAGTCAATGGTTCAATGCTCAATCTTCAGGATCCTGTTATTGCAGTTACAAAAACCGGGAAAATCTATATCAAAGGGCAGCTTGATGATAAATATTACCTCATGACATCAACAGCACATGATGCCAATTACTTTGAACAGCCTGTCATGATCCCGCTATCTGCCTCATTTAGCAATCCAGGCAGTGATTCTGAAATTTTCTTTGATGGTGCAAATAACCTTCATCTATCGTTCCCTTATTGCTCAAATGCCGACTGCTCTACGATGGGGATGAAATACACGCGGATGTCAGCTGCCGGCGTCTGGTCCAATCCGTCCACCATCGTCACTACGGGCGGTGGTCATAGCGGGATAGCTGCATATGATGCTAACAATGTTTGTATCGCTACGATTGGCGGTAATAATTTGGCCGCTTACTGTACCACAAACGGCGGTTCTACCTGGTTAAAGAAGACAATCGCTTCAAAAACCTCAACTCAGAGTTATGGTTCATATGTTGATGTTGCGGTAAACTCCAGCAAGGTATTCACCATCGGTTCAAATCTCCACGTTTCCGATGCCGTCAAATCTACCGTGCTCTACAGAACAAATGACGGCGGTGTTTCCTGGAGTCAAGCGGCATCGTTTCCTGCGGCAGGGTCCGGTTATATAGCCCTGGGAGTCGATGGAAGCGGTAAGCTTGGCGTTTATACTATGCGTGAGAATGTAGACGGTGAGTCCGCTATCTATTTCACCAAAGAGAAGTAAGTGCATAATTATGCAAAGGGACCTGTTTCGGCGGGTCCCTTTGCTGCAACTAAGAGGTCGACCATGCGATATGCCAGAATTTTCACCAGCGTCTTTTGTTTGCTTTGCACTATTGTCAACGGTTATGCAGCCGAGGATCAGCGGAGGCAATATGGAGAGGACCGGCAACGGGGTGTCCGTCCGCCCGTTGCACCACCCGTCACGCCGGTTCAACGCCCGCAACCGACTACGCAACAAAGCACTTCGAATCAGAGAAATAATGAAAGAAGTCAAAACCAGAGGTCTGGCACGAACGGAGGTATAGTACAGGGTCAGCAGTCGCAGCCGCAGGTGGTAAACATTGACCGGCTCAAACTGCAGTCTGATACGCCGACAGAGTACCAGTTCGAACCGTTACTGACCCTTTCCGTTCAGGAAGGAGAAAGTTCAAAAATTGAAGACGAATTGAAAACGGAGCCGGTGGAAGCGGCAGCTGAAGAGCTGCGGGAGGTCTCCGTTGAGGAACACGTATCTATTGGGCTTGCTGTGGAAGAGGCATTAGATAAAGCCGGGCCGCATCAGGAACAAGCAGTTCTCGCAGGAAATACACAGTTCAGGATCATCGAAGAAAGCGACCGGATAATTGTCACGCAGATCGAAGTTGAGCCGATAGTTAAAGGGGGACAGAGGGCAATTCAAAAATAAAGGATAAACCTGATTTACAAACAGGACTAAAAAAAGTTTCATTCCTCCAAGCCTCGCGCTGAATGACCCCATAATCATCCTCTTTTTCTCCTCATCCGCACCCGTCAGAAGCTGTTAGATTTCCTCAACCTTTACCCCATTCGCCTGCAGATGGGCACATTCAAATAGATCTTTATTTCGGCTCCAGTGCCTGGGCATTGGCTTGCATGTTATGCAAATCAAAACAAATATCCTTATACTATAGGACGTTCCTGTAAAAGATGAATTATTAGAATGATTGATATCTCCATACTGGTCGTGTATACAAATTCCGCGCATTAAGTAGCATTTTATGAAGCTGGTACCAGGCATGAATGCCCCTGAATTCCCCTGAATGCCCCTGATGACCTGCGCCGCATCGTGAACCGATTCAAAGTAACATGACAAAATAATTCAAACCCGGATTTGTCAACTGCTGCCCCATGCATGAGGAGAGGTTCACAATACGTAAAAAGGTGAAAGACCGTGAAAATAAAAACAAAACTTGTCATTAACATGGTCATCAGCATAGTGGCGATCTGTTCGATTGTTATTACCAGTGTTTTCGGATTGACGTTCATTAAAAACAAACTTTCCTATCTTACCGAGAAAAGTACCCCCTATCAAATACGTACGGTGGAATTTCAAAAAGAACTGCAGGGGGCCATTACCGATCTTGTCAAGCTGACGGCTGCCCGTTCGAGCGGTGAGTATGCTCAATTCAAGGGGGAAGCGGACAAGTCCCTGGGTTTAGTCAAGAGTGCCCAGCAGATACTGGAAGAAATGAGCAGCACCAAAATGGGAGCGGCCGAAGAGTTGGCACGAATTGCGGATGAACTGTATGCTGCGGTGTCGGCGCGCATTTCCACTGATAAGGCGGCAGTCGATGCCAACAGCAGAATTGCCGTAAGAATGAAAGAGTCATCAACCCGTCTGAAAGAATTGGATAAACGAATCCGCCTGTTGCAGACCGGGCGGGCAAACTCGTTTACGGCCGCTTTGAAAGAGACCGGTTCCATTACCGCCCGCCTTCGCAGTATCGAGGAGTTGCGTAATCTCATCAAGGACCTGCAACTGGTTTTCATCACGGTGCAGAACGCCCAGAAGAATACCACCGTACTGATTGCCAAAGGGAGGATCAACTCCGCTCAGGTACGCATATCTCGAAACGACTATCTCATAGCAACCCCTTCGGTGGAGAATGACGCCAAGGTCGTTTCAGAAAAGCTGCTTGAATTCCTGAAACTGCAATCTGCAGCCCTGGCTGCAAAAGATGATGCTGAAGCGAAGAACCGGGTGGTCGAGGCGGGAAAAGAGATTTCGGAAAAACTGAACGCTCTCTATCTGGCTATCGAACAGGAAGCGACCATGACAGGGGAAAAGGCTGGCATTGAGACCCGGAAACAGGGAAACATATATGGTCAGACCGGGGCGGCCAATTCCATCCTGCTTGATAATTCTGAACTGGTTGCGCTCGGGCTGATGGTGGAAGGCCAGACCAATCGCCTGTTTACGCTGGCTTCAATTGCCGAGATTGATGCGCTTGACCCGGAAATCCGCTCTCTTTTTTCCAGAATCATCGAACGGTCCACTTCTGTAGAAAAATCCCTGACAAAACTTGGTGCCCGTGAGGAAATAAAAATTCTTAAAGGAGTTGTCGGGACTCTGGGTAGTATCCGCAGCGATCTGTATGCCGCTGATGGAATAATCAGTGCTCTGAAAAAACATCACGCGGCAGCCGAGCAGGCGATCAAAGCGGGTGACCGCCTGCGCGAGGTGGTACTCAAACAGGCAGAAAAAGGTAAAACAAGTGCAAGCAACGCTAAGGGAGAGCAGGAAAAAGCAATCGGTGTGGTCAATAAAATGGTCAGGAACAGCATCATACTCCTGATTGCCATTGGTTCCATTGCTGCAATTGTCGGTGCGTTCTTCGGAGTATGGAGTTTCAGATCAGTAATACGACCGCTGACAACTCTGGTGGCTGTTGCCGAAAGTGTTGCAGAGGGAGACCTGCACACCCGGGACATTAAGAAGAGCAATGATGAATTCGGACAGGTACAGGATGCCATGGCAAAAATGGTTCACAATTTGCGGGATATGGTCGGCCGGATTACCGACACGACCGGAACCGTTGCCAGCAGTTCACAGGAGCTTGCCTGCACTGCCGGTGAACTGGAACGAAATTCCAGGACCCAGACCAACGGCATTGAAATGACGGTAACCGCAATGACCGAGATGGTACAGACCATTCAGGAGGTCTCCAGTAACGCAATTCATACGTCGGATTCGGCGGGACGCATGAAGCAGATTGCTCTTAGTGGCCAGAATGCTCTTGATGTCACCTCAAAAGAGCTGTTTGCTTTTGCTGAAATTGTTCGTCAGTCTGCCGAAAAGACCGAGGCGCTGGGAACCCGATCCGAGGCAATTAATGAAATTGTCGATATGATCAAGGATATTGCCGACCAGACCAATCTGCTGGCCCTGAATGCTTCCATTGAAGCTGCACGGGCCGGTGAAATGGGGCGTGGCTTTGCCGTCGTTGCTGATAGTGTCCGTCAGCTCGCACATCGTACCATTGAATCTTCCAGCGAGATCAGTCGCACGGTCAAAGATATGCGTGATGAGGTGGATTCATCGGTGCTGCTGATGAAGAAGGAACGGCAGGCCATTGATTCGATAATCGGACATATTGACGGGACGCTGCGCTCGATGGGCGACATCGTGACCCATGTTGAGCAGGTTTTCGGCATGGTGCAGACAATTGCAACAGCTACGGAAGAACAGTCGGCAACAGCTGAAGATGTCAATCGTACGATGGTCGGTATCAGTGATGTGACCAGGCAGCTGACCGTGTCGGTGGAAGAGATAAAGGGCACTTCGGAAAATTTTGCCCGCCTCGCCGGAGACCTGCAACAGATGGTCGGCTGGTTCAGGCTGTAAATCGAGAACATTACACCACTGATCCTGTAGCAGGGTACGTGAACCAACCCCCCAAAGGAGTGTTCCATGACCAGATTAATTGTCGTCTGTACCGCTGTACTTTCGTTAGTTGCATCGTATGCCATGGCTGAAGTGCTGAAAGTCGGGGCAGGAGCCGCGCCGACGGAAAATGTGCTGAAGCCGGTCGAGGCCGGATTTGAAAAGGCGACAGGGCTTGATCTGTCGATTCTTGCCAGCGGGCCGAAACAGGCGTTTATCGACCTTGATCGCGGCTCAGTTGATGCCGCTGCTGCCGGGCTTTCCTTTGATGACTGGATGGCGCTCTTGAAGAAAGAGGGTGTGGCAGTCGCTGATACCAAGGCCTATCAAGCGGTTGTTATCGGCAGGGATAAGGTCGTTGTTATTGTCCATCCTGAAAATAGCGTTGCCAGATTAAGCAAAGAACAGCTGACAGGGATCTTCGCCGGGAAAATTTCCAACTGGAAGGATGTCGGCGGGAAAGATGCGCCGATACTTATCGTCTGGGGCGGCTTGACTCAGGGGACCAATACGATGTTTATCAAGCATGTCATGGGTGGTGCCAAACCTGCGGAGGAAGTTATCGCTGCTACTACCGCCGAAGATATCCGTCACAATGTGGCATCAAACCCGGAAGCGATCGGCATCGGCCCCCAGGCCATCGTAAACTCAATGGTGCGTTCGCCGGAAACGCCTGAAGTTGCCCGTCCGATTACGCTCATAACTAAAGGGGCGCCTTCTGCAAACGTAAAAAAACTGCTGGATTATATCGCTGCCCGAAAATAAATGACTGGAGACATGCCGTGTCAAGGAGGGGAGCTATGTTAAGGAAAATATGTGCAGTCGTCGGAACGGTGGCGGTAATGGCAGCATCTGCCGGTATGGCAACTGCGGCTCAAATAGAGCAGATTGTCCTGGTAGGCGGTTCTACCTCCATTGCAACGGTCATCAATCCGATCAAAGCGCCCTTTGAGAAAAAAACCGGCATCCTGCTTAACGCCACTGCTGCCGGTTCAAAAATTGCCCTGCAGAAACTGGATGAAGGCCTGGCTGATGTGGCCACTGCGGGGCATACCTTTGATGAGCTGTTCAGCAATATCAAGCGCGATAAGGTGGCCCTGAAGAACCAGGTTGAAAGCCTGAATGTAATTCAATTGGCGCAACCGGCAGACTATTCCGTAATCATCAACACCACGAATCCGGTGGCTAAGCTCTCCAAAGAGCAGCTGTCCGGAATTTTCACCGGTAAAATTGCCAACTGGAAAGAGGTTGGTGGTAATGATGCTGCCATTCTCTGCGTTGTCAGCAACTTGAGTCCGGGCAGCAATGACGTTTTCTCCAAAACGTTCCTCGACGGTAAGAAGATCCCGATCGATACGCTTGATGCGTCGAATGCCGCCGACCTTCGCCAGAACATCGCCAGCAACGCCGATGCCATCGGTTATCTTCCGACAGCGATGCTCGACACGTCGGTGAAATCGATTGAAACCCAGGCGATGAAATCGAGTCCGATTATCATGATTACGGTTGGCAAGCCGACGTCAAAGGTTCAGCAGTTGGCAGACTTTATTCTGGGAGAAGGAGCAAAATATTTAAAGTAGGCGTAACGGCTCTTCTACATGATGTTGGTACCAGACCTGAAAGAATGAACGATGGCGGTGTGTTTTTCAGATGGCACGCAAACCTCGCATCCATTTTCCCGGCGCACTCTACCACGTCATACTGCGTGGCAATACCCGACAGGACATCTTTTTTGAAGAAGGGGATCGCTGTCGTTTTTTCCTTTTAGTACAGGAGGGACTGAACGCTTTGATCACCGGATGATTGCCTTCTGTCTGATGACGAATCATGTACACGTGGCCATTCAGGTGGGTAATGTGCCGCTGTCTAGAATCATGCAAAACCTCTCATTTCGCTACACCAGCTGGATAAATTGGCGCAATAACCGTGTAGGCCATCTCTTTCAGGGTCGATATACCCCCCCTTTTTTATTTATAGGCGTTCATCGGCTGTGACTTGTTTTTGTGTTTCACTGCCGCACGTAATATTACGGTCACTCTGGAAAATGCTATAACGCCGCTTATACCGCCATCAACACCGAGATGGCGATCAAAGGTACGGTTATGCTGAAAAATGGTACGGTGAAAATGAGAGGAGTGCTTGTGTGAAGTAACGATGATAGTGCTTTGATTTGGAATTTGATTAAGGTATAAAGCAGCAATGATGAAAATAACAATGGGCTTTGTAATTGAAACGATTATCCTGCTGGCGGGATGCTACTCGATATTCTCGATATGCATTCTCAGGAAACATGACGTCATGTATATCTGGGGCATCTTCGTGACAATAGTGGCAGCATTCATTTATGATCAAGTTACTCTCAAGGTGGATTAAATGAACCGCCCCCTGTTATGGAAGCGGCTCGGTACGATCACTCTTCTCCAGTCAGATAATCGACCGCTTCATACCGCAAAATTTCTGCCCAATCGCCACACCCGTTAGCAATTGCCTCATCGCATGCCACAATGATAGCTTCAAGGTCGCTCGCTACATGGGGATTTTTTTTGTCTAAAACCAAAAATGCCGAATCAGGGTGAATCGTCCAGCCGTTGGATGCGTCGAAGAATTTCATGCGTGGTACCTCCGTCTGTTATATTTAACTTGTGTTTCATCAATAGCAATAAGTCGGTATGCCCGATAAGTCAAAGTGATTTTAAAGCTTTACCGTTTTATATAAGAAATTCTTGAATCGAAACAGCTGCCGCTGTTCCTCCTCACTTTTTAAGCCATTCGCTAACGCCTTCAAATACCGTGCGACTGCAGGCATCGTCTTACCGGCTTTAACACGTGCCCTTTCAATAATCAATTTCACCGTTTCCCGCGAAATATCATTGCGTGAAAACGGTTCATACACATCCGCCCAGAAATCCCCTCCGGCGGCAATCTTCTCAATTATCTCACCGGCCAACCGTTCGTCAAGATCATTGATGGCTGAAGATGGCGTGCGCTCCTCCAGGCGACCGGTACCTGCTATTGCCTCGCTGATCGCTTCACCTGTTATGAGGCTCTTTTTTCTGAAAAAGAGAGCCCGTAACAGGATACTCCTCAGTTCGCGGATGTTTCCTTTGTAACTGTGGCGCATAAGGATTTCTTTTGCTTCTTTTGCCAGGTACGGGGAGGTTTCTCCGGTATCGTTCTCGGCACGATAGGTGCGGTAAAGCTTACCCAGAAAGTGAACGGAGAGGTCCGGAATATCTTCGCGGCGCTCGTTGAGTGACGGCAGACGTATCGAAAGCTCTGAAAGTCTATGATAGAGATCTTCACGGAAGCGACCGGCTGCAATCTCATCAGCGAGATTTTTGTTGGTTGCTGCCACGAGGAGTACCCTGCTGTAACGTTCGGTATTTTCACCGAGCCTCATGAAACCGCCATTATCGAGAAAACGGAGCAGTTGTACCTGCGTTTTGGGGTCGGCATCACCAATTTCATCAAGAAAAACGATGCCGCCGACGTTCTCTTCCAGAATCCCGCGCCGGTCGGTATACGCCCCGGTAAAAGCCCCTTTTTTGTGCCCGAACAGCTCTGAATAGGTCAGATCACCCGAATATGCGGCAATATTTGTTTTCTTGACCGGTAATTCCCCTTTCGGATTGATATCACGGCGATACAGTTCGTTAAGGGTATTGTAGAGGTTGTTGAAGAAAAATTCCTTGCCGGAGCCGGTTTGTCCGGTTACCAGAATTGACGGGAGCCCGATGGTCGCCTCCTGCAGAAGGTTGCGTGACCAGAATATGATACGATTAAAGAGCGGCGGTGAGACCGTGTTGATAAAATCCACGACTTCCTGTGATTTCCGGCTGTTACCGATGATATTACCGAGCCGGTAAGAGGATACGTGCGGGTCTTTGTAGGCAACATCCGTGGTAAGCCGGTTTACTTCACCCTGAAGACGCTCGATACGCTGCAGATCGGATACATGGCGCGCCGTCAGGGAGCCGATAATCTGCAGGATACGGCGATGCTCCTCACGGAAATAGTCGTACTGGAGCGAGTTCAGGCAGATTACGGCGATAACTTCGTCATCACAGATAACCGGGACCGCTATTTCACTCTTCAAAAGCGGACTCATGGAACGATGAAAGCCGTCCCCCTGTTTTTCTGCCTCAACGCGTGCAGTAATTTTCGGCCGCTTGCTGAACGCAACGTACCCCGTCAGACTGCGCTCTTCTTTCGGCAGGTCGCCCCCCCCAACCATAAGCGGGGGGATATATTTTTTCAGCCACTCTTTGTTTTTTGCACCGATTATCGCACCATTTTCGTCCTCTACCACCAGCCATTTCATGCCGTCCCGCTCGGTGACTACAGCTATACTGCCGGTGTCAGCGCCGATAAGCTCTGTCGCCTTTGAAAGGACTCTGGTTAAAAACGGCTGAAGACTCTCCGTCCGCTCATTGAGAAGGTCGCTGATTTCAGAAAGCACCCTGATTTCAAGATGCTCACCGCCAACCTCGCTGATAACCTTTTCGACCATTTCGGCATGTGTCTGCAGCAGCCCCATCTCAAAATCGCTGAACTGGTACAAATCATGAGAATAGTAATTCAGGAGGCAGATAATGCGACGTGTTTCCGGATTGTAGCGGGGGACAACGTACAGCGACCGGAGCTCCATCGATTCAGTCAGCGCACGTTTCTGAAGGTTGTGCTGGGTCAGGTCGCCAATAAAAAGCGGTTTCAGCAACCGTTCATCGGTGATGACCCCCTGGTCGTTAATATAATTTGAAATCAGGGACATTCCTTTGCGAAGATCCAGTGCTCCCAACAGGTCATACGTTTTCTTCAGTTTGTCATCTGCTGAAAAGCTGGCAAGATTTTCCAGAACTCCTCCGCCACCCTCTTGATGAGTCGGCACCAGCACCGCCGCCAGGGAAACTTTTTCAATGAGCGTAACCGCCGATCTGACCATCATGCCGGCTGCTTCCCGTGCTTTTAACTCCTCAAGGCGACGGGCAAGGCGAATCTGCTGATGATAAATTCTGGCCTGATCCAGAGCGTCGGCCACAATACCGATCAGTTCAGCCAGCTGAACTTTCGCGTGGTTGTTCAGTACCTCTCCCGGATGATTCTGGTCGATGCAGAGTACGCCGATCGATTTGCCAAGACTGACGATCGGGGTGATATAGCTGGAGCGGAATCTGAAGCGGAGCGCATATTCATGATCCGGGGAGCTTTTACTCGCATCGGGGAGTTTGAAATCGACCGGAAGCTGACTGACGAAAACGCTGGAAGTCATTGATTCCCTGGAAACGATGGGAAATGTTGTCTCGACAATATCTTTACTGTGAACACCTGTTGCATGAACGCAGGTAAGTGTTCCCTGCGTCAGGTCCTCAAGGTAGATTCGAACCTGCTCACTTTTAGACAGCTCTGTTGCATTTTCAGCAAGTGCATACAGCAATTCACCGAGATTTTCCTTGCCATAGGAGGCAATTGCGGCTTGAAATCCTTTAAATCCGGAAGGTATGGGCATGATCGTTCCCTGCGACGCGCCCTGGAACGAACACGTATGAGTATGTTTTCTACACAGCAGGAATGTAGCGCGGGAGGTTGTTCAGGTCAAGCGTGAAGTGGGGAGGGCGATGAAACTCGGCTCAATGTACTTTGGAACTAACCCTTGAGCACTTTCAGCATTTTTTCTGCGACATCTTTACCGCTTATGTTGTAGGAACCTTCGGCCAGCTGTTGCCGGATGATGTTGAGGCGCTCGCGGCGTGCCTCATCTTCGGCCAGTTGCACCGCCGATGAAGAAAAATCAACGGTGACAGATGGCGCTTCAGCGGCAACAGTTGTTCCGGCACTCTGTGCGGCAGGCGTCGCAGCAGTCACCGGTTCATTTTTTAACAGTTCCATGTAACTTGAAATGCGTGTATCTATTTTCATAACAGACCCCTGGAAAAACTGCTTCTGCAAAACGTACCACAATAATCGGCATAATTCCGATAAACTTTAGATGGAAGGTCAGTTGAGTCCCTTCCTGATCTGGTACAGCTCTTCAATATTCAAGCCGTTTTTCTCATAATATTCGCGTTCAAGCTCTTCAACATAGAAGCGATCAAGCCCGGAATTTTCAAGAAAATCCTCCCGCAGACCGACGTTGCGTTCCGTTATGATCTGTGGCAGCAGTGAATGCAGGTACATGGCTTCTTTCTTGATGGTAAAGATCGTCTCGTTAAAGAGACGATCAGGAATGTCAGCGCCGTTCCGTTTTTTTGTCTTCAATTCTTCAGTTACTTCTCTGCGTAAGGCATCCTGGTCGGCCTTTGTGATAAACTTTGAGTAAAAGTTCCGGATACGATCACGAACATGTTCCAAAAGTATGATGGATATCCGCTCCTCCTGATCTATCTCGGCCAGCTTAAGATAGAGCTTTTCTATTGATGACTGCTCTGCCCCAACCAGCTTCAGGCCATCCATCAGGGTTTTTACCTTGCGTCGCCCGAACGTTCCAAGGTAGGCATTGCAAAAAAGCTCCCGGATGAACAGTTCATAAAAACAGTCTTCATGCAGATTATCAAACGCTGCCTTATGCTCAAGCAGGCCTCTCAGCATCTCGACATTAATCTTGACATTTTCCATGAAAGCCAGTTGGCTGATCAGATTTGAAACAGAATCAAAACGATCAAGGTACGTTATGATATACGAAAAGCCATCCAGCAGAGATGTGTCGGCACCGTCACGGATTTTTTCATCACACTCCCTGCTGGCGTCAAGCATTACCTGGTCAAAACTATGATCACGATTTTCAAGTGCTTTTTTCTTGGACAGAATCAGTTTAAGCATGTCGGATCGATCAATACGGCTTTCAATTTCAATTTCCCTGAAAAATATCCCCTGCAGCACCTCACGCGCTGAAGCGACATACTCCTGCTCCTGATGGTTCTTGAGTTTCCGGTCTTTTTTCAGCATTTCATCCAGCGTATAAAACAGAGCTCCGGGGATTTTATTGCGTACCGACAAGGTTTTCAGGCGGGTAAGGCGGGCATTGTCAAGGGTGCTGATCTCCCCCTTGGCATTGCACGCCAGCAGGATATTACGATATTCATCAACGATGCGCTTGTTGGCGGGAAAGCGGTACATGGCGTCTATACGGATCCGTTCCTGCTGATAGCGGTCAATTTTATACGTCGTAGCAAGATTGACCAGTCTACCGAAATCCGTATCCGCTATTTTTTTATTTTTGCAATATAAACTGCGAAAGAGGTCTCGATATTCTCGGTGGTGGAGATTGATCAATTTAACGACAAACAGTTGAGAAGTCTCATCGTGTAAGAGTGGGAACAGTTCGGAGATCAGAATTTCGTCGCGTTCTTCTCCGACCGCTTCTGAGCGTTTGATGCTCTTGCCGAGCCCTTTGACCAGCTCCTCCTGCTGATTTTTTAATGCGCGTGACGACAGGTTTGAGTGAACAAAAAAGAAATAATTACAGACAGCATTTCCCTCAAAAAATATGTTATCGAACGTTTCCGTACCTGAAGTGCGGTCGCTGAAGCGGACGGCGCCATCATCTTCCGATCGGGCTCCATACATGACGAGGCGGTTGATGATTTCCGGCTTGGACTGGTCAGAGATCGGCTGATCCACGCCGAACATATATTCGCAAAAATTACCGCCGTTCCCCTGATAACTGATCCCCTCATGAGATATAACCATTTCGTTGCCGGGGGAAAAAATGCGCAGATGATTATCCTCCTGAAGAATGGTATAAAAATAGCGCTGGTAGACATCGTCACCGACAGCCGTGACAAAATACTCTATCTGCTTTCCCACAATGCCGTGCAAGCGGATGTCTGTGTGCATTTTACCCTTCTCCTTTTGAATCTACAGGTGAAACTCCATGCCATCATACGCCAGTTCAAAGCCGTGGGGGAGCTTGTTTTCTTCAGAATAGGCGATCTGATGGGTCAGATGTGTCAGAATGGTGCGGGGCGCGCGTATCCGGCGGGAGGCAGCAATCGCCCCTGAAATATTAAAATGACATGGATGCTCAATCCAGCGCAGTCCGTCTATCACGAGCAGTTCAACTCCTTGCAGTAATTCAAGTGATGTTTCCGGAATGGCACTGCAGTCAGTCAGATAGGCAAAATTACCCATCCGGTAACCAAGCGCACTGTTTTTGCCATGCAGCAGCGGTATCGGCATGATGCTCCGTCCGAACAGCTCAAAAGCGGCGCTGATCTCGTGCGCAGCCAGGAGCGGCGAGTAGCCGGAACCGTCATGTTCGTTGAATATATAACTGAAACCACCCTGCAATAGCTCCAGTGTTGTCCGGGAGGCATAGCAGGGGATAATCTCTCTGTGGATAAAATGAAAACCGCGCAGGTCGTCAATACCGTTGACATGGTCAGCGTGGGCATGGGTGTACAGAACGGCATCGATGCGTTTGATACGGTGCCGCAACGCCTGTTCTCTCAGATCGGTGGAGGTATCAATCAGGACGGTGTGATCGTCGTAACAGATCAGGAGTGATGCGCGCGTTCGCTGGTTGCGTGGGTCATCCGAGGTGCAGACCGGGCAGCCACAGCCAACCATCGGCACCCCGGTTGATGTACCACACCCCATAATTGTGATCTTCATGCTTGTCAACTTTCATGTGGAATGAGCTCAAAAATAGCAGAATCGAATCGGGCAGGCAAGGTGGTTTTCGGAGTTATCTGCGCCTTGAACCAGCGACTCTTATCGGAGCAGATCAATCAGCAGGGCACCATTCAGACCGATAACAATCATCCCCACAATCCAGAGTACAGCTGCGCCATACGGCTTGTTGGCATAAGCGCCCATGACTTTTTTCGACGAAGTCAGCATGATCAGCGGGACAATTGTGAAGGGGAGTTGCAGAGAAAGAGCAATCTGGCTCCAGAGGATACCCTTGAAGGGATTGGAAAGGAGCATGATCGCCGCCAACGCACCGATCAGGGTAATCGCCAGCCCGATACGGGAATGCGGGTCATGTATGTCGAACGGCTCAATAAATATTCCGGCAAAAACACTTCCGCCCGCCATAGCTGCGGTCACTGACGAGGAAAGGCCGGCAAAGAGCAGTCCCAGAGCAAAAACCACGGCAGAAGCCCGCCCGAAAATAGGCTCAAGGGTCAAGGTGACCTGCGGTAATTCATTAACAACAATACCGTTTTTGTAAAAGACCGCTGCCGCCATGATGATCATAGCGCTGTTGATGGCCCAACCGGCACCCATGCCGGTCAGTGTATCGAAAAATTCATATTTGAGCTGCTTTTTGATAACGTCATCACCCTGCTCGTTCCACTGGCGACTCTGGATAACCTCCGAGTGCAGAAAGATATTATGAGGCATGACGACTGCTCCCAGCACACCCATAATGACCGGTAGCGCACCGGCGGGAAATGCCGGTGTCACCCAGCCGACAAACGTCTGAGCCCACGAAACGTCAGCCAGGCAGATCTCGAAGACAAAAGCCAGACCGATGATGGAGACAAAACCCATGATCCATTTTTCGAGCCGTTGATAGTTTTTAGAGAAGAGCATCCAGGCCGAAAAAAGCGCTGAGATAATGGCGCCAAAAATAAGCGGCAGGCCGGTCAGCATGTTGAGACCGATGGCGGCACCGAGCAGTTCCGCCAGGGCGGTCGCAACACAGGCGATCATGGCGCTGCCGAGCATCACGATACGCAGCCAGGGGTTGAAGAATTTTGATGCCGCTTCAGACAGGCATAAGCCGGTGACAATACCGAGATGGGCTGCGTTGTGCTGAACAATGATCAGGATAATCGTGGAGAGGGTGACGACCCAGAGGAGCTTGTAGCCGAACTGCGAACCGGCCGCCACATTGGTGACCCAGTTACCCGGATCAATGAAACCGACCGTGACAAAAAACCCTGGGCCGATATAGCGGAACAGTTCCAGTGATGCGAGGCGCGAAGCCTGCCTGCCGATGTGGGAGAGCCATTTCATGGCTTACGGGGAGTTGTTCTCAGTCATGGCAGGTCGGCGCCACGGGCGGTCGCAGCACGTTCCAGCTCGTCAGTAATGTACTGCAACGAGTATTTTACATAATTACCGGGTGATTTTTTCAGCCAGGCGACTTCATCTGCAGTCAGGTCCCGCTTATATTTGGCAGGTGCGCCCACCCACAAGGTATGGGGGGGGATGACAGTACCCTCGGTAACGAGCGCCCGTGCCCCTACCAGTGCGCCTTCGCCGACAACAGCACGATCCATGACCATCGCCTGCATGCCGATAAAACAACCATTTTGCAGGGTGCAGCCGTGCAGGGTGACACTGTGGCCGATGGTAACGTCATCGCCTATGATCAGCGGCGCACCCGGATCATCAGCGTTTTTTTTGTGCGTAACATGCAGCATGGAGAGATCCTGCACATTACTCCGCGCTCCGATACGGATGTGGTTCACATCGCCCCGGACCACGCAGTTATACCAGACACTCGCCTGAGCCCCTATTTCAACATCGCCGATAATAACGGCAGTTTCAGCGATAAAGGCGGTTTCATCAACTTTCGGACGGAGATTCTGGAATGAACGGATCATAGTCATGTCACCCGTCTGCCCGCTTTTCACGCTCTGCAAGCGCGAAGTCGGCATCTGTCATCATATTCACCAGCTGCTCAAAACTGGTCTTGAGCTCCCACCCCATAAGTGTCCGTGCCTTGGTCGGGTCACCCAACAGCAGATCAACTTCTGCCGGGCGGAAATATTTTGGGTCAATCCGGATCACGGTCCTGCCACTTGCCGTATCACTACCTGTTTCATCAACTCCGCTCCCCTGCCACTCCAGAGCCATACCCAGGCGCGAAAACACCTTTTCGGCAAAGGTACGAACCATGTAGGTTTCGCCGGTGGCGATCACGTAATCTTCAGCCTGCTCCTGCTGCAGCATCAGCCACATGGCTTCAACATAGTCCCCCGCGAACCCCCAGTCACGCTTGGCATCAATGTTACCAAGATAGAGGCATTCCTGCAGCCCCAGTTTGATGCGGGCGGCGGCGCGGGTGATTTTGCGGGTAACAAAAGTTTCTCCGCGACGGGGTGACTCATGGTTGAAAAGAATACCGTTAGAGGCGTGCATGCCGTAGCTTTCACGGTAATTCTGGGTAATGTAGAAGGCGTACGCTTTGGCACAGGCGTAGGGAGAGCGGGGATAGAAGGGGGTGGTTTCCTTCTGGGGGGTCTCGACGACCTTGCCGTACAGTTCTGACGATGAAGCCTGGTAGAATCTGGTGTTAAGGCCGGTTTCGCGAATGCCTTCGAGAATACGCACCGCACCGAGACCATCCACTTCAGCGGTATATTCAGGAACATCAAAGGAGACGCGCACATGGCTCTGGGCGCCGAGATTGTATATTTCATCCGGCTGGATGCCGCGCAGCAGCATATTGATGGAGCTGGCGTCGTTCAAGTCACCGTAGTGCAGGAACATGCGCACATCTTTTTCATGTGGATCGCGGTAGAGGTGGTCGATGCGGCCGGTGTTGAAGGATGAAGAGCGGCGAATCATGCCATGGACTTCATACCCTTTTGAGAGGAGCAGTTCGGCTAGATAGGAGCCGTCCTGGCCGGTTATACCGGTAATAAGTGCTTTTTTCATGTACAGTTGCCTCCGGAAAATTCAGACAGCCAATAATATAACCGCCGCATTAAATAGCATACTTTTGGCCCTGTTCACAGAGTAAATTTTCCTGTTTTCGCCATCAACAATTGCCTTTGCCGATAAGTTGCAGTATTCTCCGCTCTTCCAATACAAAGGAGCAAGTATATGAACCTGTTACATGCAGCTGTCCTCGGAGCAATTCAAGGTTTTGCAGAGGTACTGCCGATCAGCAGTTCGGCCCACCTGATCCTCGTTCCCTGGCTGCTCAAATGGCCTGAATCCGGGCTGACGTTTGATGTTGCGCTGCATCTCGGTACCTTTCTGGCGTTATCGCTCTATTTCTGGCGCGATATCATCGAAATGGCTGTTTCTTTCTTTGATGCCATTGCCGCCCGCAGATTGAACACTCCGGCCCGAAGGTTGCCGTTTCTCATTATCGCTGCCACTATTCCGGCTGCAGTGGTTGGCAAATTGTTTGAAGATCAGATCGAGGCGATATTCCGTTCCAATCCGCTGCTGATCGCCTCCGTTCTGGTCGGCTTCGGTCTCCTCCTCGGGGTGTCGGACCTGTTCGGGCGAAAACGCCTGATTCTGGATAACATTAAGCCTGCAAGTGCAGTGAATATAGGGTTGTTACAATGCCTGGCGCTCATCCCGGGTGTTTCCCGTTCCGGGATAACGATCACTGCAGCTCTCCTGCTTGGCTTCACCCGCGAGAGCGCCGCCCGTTTTTCATTCCTGATCTCGCTGCCGATAGTCGCAGGTGCAGCGCTGTTAAAAACCATACATCTGTTCAAGCACGGCATTCCGGCCGGTGAAGGTCTGCCGATGCTGGTAGGGGTTGTCTTCTCGGCGGTTACCGGCTATATCAGTGTTGCCTTCCTGCTCCGCTTTGTGCAAAAACAGAGTCTTTCACCGTTTGTCTGGTATCGGGTGATCGTTGGCGGTGGTTTGATTGCTGCGATAATGATGGGATTCAAAGGCTAGGAGACCAAGGGGGATTTATGCAGGGTGGCATCAAGGAGTGGCCCGAGGACGAGCGACCGCGCGAGAAGATGCTCAAGCAGGGTGCAGCGAACCTCTCTGACGCTGAACTGCTGGCACTGATTGTCAGGGTCGGAGATCACAGCTCAGGGCAAAGCGCTATTGATCTCGGTCGGGAGTTGATTAAGCATTTCAGCGGAAATCTGAGGGAGCTGGGGAGAGCAGACCCGGGAGAGCTGTGCGCTGTAAAAGGGGTCGGGTTGGCCAAGGCAACCAGTATCAAGGCCGCGTTCACCCTGGCATCCCGCTTTCAGGCCCGCAAACTTGAACGGCTTGACCGCTTCACCTCACCGCAGCAGGTTTTTGATTACTTCCACCACGAATTCCGCGACAGCCGCAAAGAATATTTTCTGATCCTGCTGCTGGACGGAAAAAACCGCATTATCAGACGGGTTCAGGTCTCAGAAGGGAGTTTGAATCAATCAATCGTTCATCCGCGTGAAGTTTTCAGCCCCGCAGTGAAGGAGTCGGCAGCGGCCGTGATTCTGGTACACAACCATCCCACCGGTGACCCCGCTCCCAGCAGCGAGGATATTGCTATCACCCGCCGCCTGAAAGAGGCCGGGGAGATAATGGGCATCAAGGTGCTGGATCACATTATCGTTGGTGACGGGGAGTATGTGAGTTTTGTGGAGCGGGGTCTGTTGTAGCAGAATCGGCCAATGCCCGCTCCCTGGCGCTTTTCAGCGCCTTGCGCCGCCTCCTTCCGCCGAGAAACGTCTCTTCGATGATAATGGCGATAAAGCAGACGACGAACAGGGCAAAAATAATCCCTAATATAACGCGCATGCCTGCACCGATACTGAAAAGCTGTTCATATGCCATTGGAGTCCCCCGACGACTAAACCGATTGCAGTGCCTCGTCGGCCGCCCGATCCGCCGCTGCCACACAGTCATTCAGGCCGATACCGCGATAGGAATTACCGGTCAGTATCAGCCCCTTATGCGTCTTGAGCAGATCTGCCAACTTCTGCAGGCGTGCGCCGTGCCCGACTGTGTACTGCGGGATGGCTTGCGGATGCCGGAATACCCTGACAAATTCAGGGGCTGTGTCAATTCCCATAGTCGTCTTCAAATCCTGTCTGACCCGTGCCACTACTTCATCATCACTCAGATTGACATATTCAGGAAAACAGGCTCCCCCCATCATGCTGCGCAGCAGTACTTTATTCCCTGCCGCCCGATTTTCAAACATGCTTGAATCCCACAGGGTGCCGAGTGTGCTCCGCCCCTCTTTTTTCGGAATCAGGTAACCAAAGCCATCGAGAGAACGTTTGATCTGTTCCCGACGGTAACCAAAGCAGACAACCGTCATGCTGGCGTACGGAATCTGCCGCAGAACAGTAGAAATACCGTTATCCAACGATGCCAGCATCTCTGCGGCCGCAAAGGCCGGTGCAGCCATAATAACCTGATCAGCCGTTTGAGAGGTGCCGTCACTGCAGGCCACCTGATAGGGGGATCCTGCGCCCTTCTGCACAGAAGTAACGGTAATGCCTGCTTTCACAATTTCGCCCAACGATGTTGCCAGAGCATCAGAGAGGTACTGAATTCCCTCCCGGAAGGAGGTGAGCACGCCACCAGGGCCGGCAGCGCCGGAGACGACCTTGCCGTCGGCAATATCTTTTTTCTTCTTTTTACCGAGCATGATCATGGCGCGGATCAACCCGCCGTATTCCCGCTCCAGTTCGGCAATGCGGGGAAAACAGGATTCAAGCGACATTGTTTCCGGATCACCGGCAAAAATGCCGGAAACCATCGGTGCGATCAGTTTATCGAGCGCCTCTCCTCCCAACCGCCGCCGTCCGAAGTCAGCAAGCGTTTCGTCAACACCGGCTGGTGCAGAGGCGATAAACGGTGTCGGCTCCAGAGCCAGCCGCAGTTTGCCCGGCCATGAGATCAGGCGGCTCGTAATGAATGTCGGGGCGCCATCGGGAAGCTGGTGCAGTTCCCCCCCGGAGTAAATGAAGCGCTTGCGGGCATTGTCGTTGCTGCGATGCAGGTTGCTCTCCACACCAAGCGCCCGGCAGAGGTCCAGCGTCTGCGGCTTACTGTCGAGAAAGCCGTTCGGCCCCCATTCGCAGATATAGCCGTCCTCCTTGATGCTCCGGATCTTACCTCCCGGTCGCTCTTCCTTCTCCAGCAGGATGATCTGCAGCTCTTTTCCCGCTGCCTGTGCCTTGGATCGCAGCAGCCAGGCGGTTGCCAGGCCCGATATCCCTCCGCCGATGATGATTATTTTTTTCATGGCATACTCCATATTCGATTGTTTGCAGTGCAGGTGATACTACGTGCGCCGACCTTCTCTGTCAAGCCATACACCAATGACAGAGTTGACAGCCACGGAGTTAATGCTTACATTGACCTGCAACTATTGAATATTGGAGACCGTGATGGCACAGACAGATTATTACAAGGCGCTCGGGGTAGAAAAAGGCGCTTCGGCAGACGATATCAAAAAGGCCTTCCGTAAGCTCGCGGTCAAGTACCACCCCGATCGCAACCCTGATAACAAGGGTGCTGAGGATAAGTTTAAAGAAATCAATGAAGCCTATGCGGTCCTTTCCGACACTGAGAAGAAACAGCAGTACGACACCTTCGGTTCCAGTGGCTTCCATAACAAATACAGTCAGGAAGATATTTTCCGTGGCTTCGACTTCGGTAACGCCTATAAAGACATGGGTGGCGGAGGGGGATCCGAGGATATTTTTTCACGCCTGTTCGGCGGTTCCTTTAGCCGTGGCGGCGGTCGCGGTGGCTTTCGCTCTGTACAACAGAATGGCGCTGACCACGAAATGGAGTTGACCATCAGTTTTCGTGATGCCGCACAGGGTGCTGAAAAGCAGGTTGCCTTCAGGCGTAACGGCCAGCGGGAAGAGCTTAAGGTGAAAATCCCGGCAGGAGTCGATAATGGCAGTAAAATCCGTATCAGCGGCAAAGGAGCCCAGAGCGACAGCGGCGGTTCTCCGGGGGATCTGTTCCTGATTCTCCATGTCGCCCCTGACCCGGTGTTTATACGCGACGGCGGTGACCTGATCGTCGAGCGCCCCATCTCCTACAGTGCTGCCTGTCTCGGGATTTCTCTTGATGTGCCGACCCTGGAGGGGGACAAGCGGATTAAAATCCCCGCCGGCATTCAGCCCGGCACCAAAATCAGGCTGAAGGGGTGTGGTATCAAATCCCTCGGCTCAAATGCCAAGGGTGATCTCTATGTCAAGATTGGTGTGCATATTCCGGAAGCGCTGAGCATCGAGCAGAAAAAACTGGTGGAGGAGTTGGCTGAGAAAGGGCTGTAGTTTATCACTTTGCCACCATCAACACCACCGCATGCGCCGCAATACCTTCGCCGGCACCGCTGAAACCAAGACCTTCCTCAGTTGTTGCCTTAATATTTACCCGGCTGATGTCGGCGTTCAATGTTTTCGCAATGTTTTCCCTCATGGTCTGGATATGCGGCGCCATCTTCGGCATCTGGGCGATGATGGTCGCATCCAGATTTCCCAGACGGTAGTCCCGTTCAGCTGCCAGTCCCATTACGTGAGCCAGCAGCTTCAAGCTGTCTGCCCCTTTGTAGGCCGGATCGGTGTCGGGAAAATGCCTGCCGATGTCACCTTCGCCGATCGCCCCCAGCATGCCGTCGGCAATGGCATGAAGCAGTACGTCAGCATCGGAATGCCCGAGTAGACCCTTTTCCCACGGGATGTCGACCCCGCCGATAATCAGCTTTCTCCCCTCCACCAGACGGTGCACGTCGTAGCCGTGTCCTATGCGCATGATTTTCCACCTCTCATTACTTCTACTTTGTCACATTCCCACCTTTCCCCTCCCTAACCCTCCCCCGCTGGGTGAGGGAACTATTACTCCTCCCCCCAGCGGGGGGAGGTTGGGAGGGGGGGAAGGCGCAGATATTTTAATGTGATAAAGTAGAATTACGCTTTCTTGCAGATAAAATTATCCGACTTCACACACACGGCATATTTCAGATAGCGGCCTTCCGGAAAAGTCACCGGAAAGGGGAAATCTTCAGGTTGACCAAGCAGGATGATCACCCGCAGGTCACACGAGGTCTGGAGTGTTCCCCGGCGCAGCTCTTTGAGGTAGTCGGCAACATCAACCTTCTGGTGATTGGATGACGCGATCATGAGGCCGTTATTGGTCAGAAGCGGCAGCGCAGCCGTCACCAGGTCCGAGGTGCCGCCACGGGTGGTAAAGCGGCTCTGTGCCGTTGTCGAAAAAGAGGGGGGATCCATCAGGATCACGTCAAAACGTTTCCCGCTCTGTGCCAGTTTGCCCAGTGTCGCAAGGCAGTCCCCGACGATGAATTCATGCTGTTTCTGGTTGAGCCGGTTCGCGGTAAAATTACTTCGAGCCCAGTCGCTGTAGCCTGGTGAGGCATCGACGCTCGTCACCTGTACGGCACCGGCGGCCGCCGCAGCCACCGAAAAAGCCCCGGTATAGGAGAACAGGTTGAGCACCCGCCTGCCTTTCACCCGCGCCATAAGATCTCTCCGGTTGCGGCGCTGGTCGAGGAACAACCCGGTGTTCAGCCCCTGCTCAAGGCTCACCAGAAACGTAAGACCGTTCTCCAGTACTTCAAGGCGTGAAGGAGCAGCGGTTCCGGCCAGAAGGCGTCCGTAACTCTTACTGTCACTGACAGCTTCCAGCTCGCGGGTTTTCTGTGGCCGGCTTTTTTCATAGATACCGCTCGGGGAGAGCAGCTCCTGCAGAACCCTGGTGATCAGCTTCAGGTGCGGTCGCCAGGCGGAACTGTAAAGCTGCAGCATCAGGTAGTCGCCATAACGGTCGATAGTCAGACCGGGGAGGCCGTCACCCTCAGCGTTGACGATGCGGTAGGCGGTGGTGTCGCTCAAGTCGGTATGGCTGCGGCGCAGTTCAATGGCGCTCCGCAGTTTCCCGGTCAGCCAGGAACGATCAAGCTGAATCCGCGTACGGTCGAGTACCCGTGCGACAATACGATCTTGAGGGTCAAGCAGGGCAGTAGCCAGGAAATGACCCTGACTGTCGCACAGTTCTAACGTTTGTCCGGATATGCCGGCTGGCCATTTCCGCGTATAGGCATCAGCGACGACCCAGGGATGCCCCAATTCCAGCATGCGGACAGTTTCGGGGCCGACAATACGCGCCGCTTCCTTTGTTTTCACATGGATCTCCGGAGTTCTATTTGGCAAATCTGCCGCCGCAATCTTCCTGTCCGCCGCGAATCTTCTCCACAGCATGGCCGATCGTCGCCCAGACCGCATCGAGATTTTCCAGCGCACCTTTCGGGCTGCCGGGAAGATTTATGATGAGCGACCGGTTGCGAATCCCGGCCACGGCCCGCGAGAGGGGTGCCATGATGGTTTTCTCCAGGCTCCTGATGCGCATCAGTTCTCCTAGGCCCGGAATCACCCGCTCTACCACCTGCAGTGTCGCTTCAGGGGTAATATCTCGCGGAGAAACGCCGGTGCCGCCGGTCGTCAGGATCAGGTCGGCGGTATCGCTATCGCTCCAATCGGTCAGCACCTCAACTATGTCGTCAAACTCATCGGCTATGATACGCGTTTGCACGGTAGTTACGCCCCGCTTGTTCAGCCAGGCGGACAGAGCCGGGCCGCTTTCATCAACTCGTTCGCCCCGCGACCCTTTGTCGCTTAACGTCAGGATAGCTGCTCTCATCCATGTTCCTCCCGCAAAAAAAATGTATCACGTGGTTAAGGCAAAATCCGAGCGGAGATACTACCTTATATTGAGCTATAATCGCTACCATAATAGCTTCCGATCGGATGAAAACGACCGCTCCCTGCCGGAGAGAGGATCTTTGAAGTGCAGCTCTTTTGCTATGAGCTGGAGCGGCGTATCGAAGTCATCCTCGCGTTCGTCCTGCAGCTCCGGATAGTAGCGGTCGTTCAGTATCCCGAAGCCGAGGCCGCCCATATGAAGCCGCAACTGGTGGGTCTTCCCGGTGTGCGGGTGCAGGGTAAAGCGGGCTTGCATTCCCTTGATCCCGGTCAGGTGGATTGCGGAACGGGCATTGACAGTACCGGGCGCCGTCTGCATCCGGAACCATGGCACACCACGCTCAATCCGGTTCTCAACGTTCCAGAAATTTTCACTCCGAGCCGGTACAAAGGCAGAAAGTGCCTGATAGGTTTTATTGACGAGGCCATTCATAAACAGTGTGCCGTAGCACCCTCTGCTCTTTTTGTTGACGGAAAAAAGCACCAGTCCGGCGGTTTCGCGATCAATGCGATGGAGCGGTACCAGATCTTCGATGCCGGTGCTGCGGCGAAGACGGTTCAGCAGGCATTCTTCTACATAACGTCCACCAGGGGTGACAGGAAGGAAATGCGGTTTACAGGCGACTAAAATATGGTCGTCTTTATAAAGGATTTTTTCACTGAAAGGAATGAGCGGCTCTGCGCTGACTTCGCGGAAATAAAAAATACGGCCCAGAGGGGCATATTCAGTTGCCAGCGTGATCCGGTGCCCTTTGTCGTCAAGAACTTTTCCTGCCAAAATCCGGGTTTCCCAGGTATCACGGGAGATGGCGGGGAATCTTCTGCTCATGTACGTAAGAATTGAAGGATACGGCACGTCCGCTTTCGGCATGGTTACTACGGAAGGGTACGTTGAAATTCCCATAGCTACACACTTTGCTGCCAGGCTGGTTCTGATAAGAATTCGTGCATGAGGTCTCTGCTGATATCTTTGGAGTGGTACTGCTCACATTGGGTGAAGTATATGGCTCAACTACGCAGATGTCTATAGCATACGGCGTATAAAAGAAACACCCCGGTTCCTGTAAGGGAATCGGGGTGCGAAAAACGTGCTCAGAGCGATAATAGTGGCTTTATTTCATGCTTCAGTTGTGCTGAAGTCTGGCACTTCTGAGCTCGAAAACCGGACCTACGGTCAATGTGACTTTCCGTTGTTTCTGTTGCGGGGTAACGAGATGTTTTTTTGCAATCAGTTGCCAGTACAGTACAAATGCGCCTGATACCGCCAGAACCATGCATCCGAAAGCTCCTACTGCCAATTGTATCATATTAAAATCATTCATATGTTTTTCCTTTGTGTAATAGATTATTTTGTTTGGTATCAGTCTGCTGAAGGACGGATACTAATTGGAATTCACGAAGGCTGCCAGAGCTGTGAGCAGTTGACTGCTCAGGCTGATACCCTTGTGTCCGTTGATAATTTTACCGGAGACGATACTCCCTTTACCGGATAGATTCGGCGCAGAACCGGTGCTGTCATAGGCTCCCAGGATGTGGCATCCGGCGCAACCGGAATCATATACGGCTTTTCCGGGCGGTGCTGTTGTTACTGGCGGTGTTACCGGGGTTGGAGGTGTCACTGAAGGCGCCGGTGGATGTACCGGGAGACCATGGTCTCCATCAACTTCTATTTTGCGTACGACCAGAATCCCGTTGGCGACATCACCTTTAACCTCAACTTTTACTCCGTTTGCAATCTCACTTACCGCACCGTGGCTGTAGATGGTTGTTGATGTGAGTTGTACCGGTTGACCGTGAAGGGTAAAGGTCCCGGCAGCGGCATCATATCCGGTTACCAGTCCTTCAAGTTCGACGTGTCCATGATTGATGTGAACATGATGCAGTCTGACACTTGTTGCACTCAGCACTCCGTTGGAAAAAGTACCGCGAGCTTTGACACTCTGGCCGTTGGCGAGCGGTTGCAGCGGCAGTTTGGCGTTGGTGTAGTCGACACTGACCGTACGGATGGAAAATGTTTTTGCCACGGTATCGAGATTGCTGATCGGACCGGTTACGTAGTTCGGTCGAAACGAGCCTTTTGCTTCAACACGGGTGGCTTCGATAACACCGGTTGCGTCGGGCAGGCCATATACTTCAACCATCTCTCCAGTGGAGAGCGCAGCCAGGCCACTCGTCCCTTCAAATAAGGTCTGGCTGCTTATCAGCACCGTCTGGCCAAGCACAACCATACTACCTGCGTCACTATTGATCTGCTCCACCATACCTTCCAGTTCCCCCTCGATTTCAATAGTAATGGCTGAGCCGTTCATGCCGTCTACTGTACCGGTAATCGTCGCCTGCATGCCGGGTTTTACATCGTGAATGGCAGCGGGATCACCGTTGAGGGAGACAATGCAGCCTGCTGTGGTAAACGTGACATTGTTTACCGTAATCTGCTGCCCCGCTGCACTGGGGACACTTTTTGCGACGGTCCCGATACTGACGCCGGGTGTTGTCCCGGACGCAGTTCCCGACGTTCCACCTGAACTGCCACATCCACCCAATGCAAGTGCCAGTGCAAAAACAATTGATGCACTACCGACACCGAGTAATATTTTACTGATATATTTGTTCATAATATCTGCTCTCCTATAGTTTCTGGCGTCCTACGGGGTTGTTTTATTTATCACACTGTAAGTCGTCCGCTTTATACTGTGCTCCATGTTGATGCCGCATCACCTCCCCGATCCGGGACCGGAATAAAAAAACCGGGTTGCCGGATATCTGTTGGATATTTCGGCAACCCGGCTGTCTCGAAGAGACCCTGTGGGCTTTCCGCCCCATCCTCGCAGATGGTTTAGTATTATCGTGTATCATTCTGCAGCTTCAGATCGGGACCGGGCACAAAAAAAACCGGGTTACCGTATATCTGTCAGATATTTCGGCAACCCGGCTATCTCGTTGAGACCCTGTAGGCTTTCCGCCCCATCCTCACGGATGGTTAAGTATTATCGTGCTATCCTGCTGCAGCCCTTCTAATGTGGAATGGACTTTACCGGAATGGTCAAGAAGAAGTCAAGCTTTTTTTTAGGCAATGTTTTTTTTCGAGAGATCCGGAACGGTAGAATCAGGGCACCCCCTGCTGCGTACGTGGAATGCCGTTCAGCGCTGGGGAGCTATTTTCCCCGCCGTGAGCTGTTAAACACTGTTTTTGGCGGACCGGCTGGTGCCCCGGGTCGTGCCTGCTGCGGACGGCTTGAAGGCTTGCTGCCGGGATGGTCGGTTTTGAACGGATTGACTGAGGCGCCGGGACCTTTTTTGGCTTCGCCCGGTTTACGCGTTGGCCGGGGCTCACGCGGAGGCCGGGCAAACTCAGCGTCCTTTTTGGGAGCGGGAACGCTGTAGTCAAAGCCGTCTATCGTGCGCCGTTCAAGCTGGGCCCCCAGTTTTTTCTCAATGGTCCGCACCATGACCGTATCCTCACTGCAGACCATGGTGAACGCATCGCCGGTTTTTGCTGCACGACCGGTACGGCCGATGCGGTGAACATACGCCTCCGGGGTATCCGGAATGTCATAGTTGACCACATGCGATATCTGGCTGACATCGATGCCGCGCGCTGCAATGTCGGTTGCCACAAGGATCTGGTAGGTACCGTCCCGAAAACCGTCCAGTGCCGCCTGGCGGCGATTCTGGGAGAGGTTGCCCTGCAGTGAGGCGGCTTTGTAGCCCGCTTTCTCCAGTTGCTCGCCGAGTCGTTTGGCGCGGTGTTTGGTCCTTGTGAAAATCAGCACCGAGTCGGTATCGGTATGCTTCAAAAGCTCCAGCAACAGCCCGGTTTTCAGATGCTGCTCCACCGGATAGAGGGCGTGCGACACGGTTACCGGCGGTGCGGTATTACCGACTTTTACGGTAATTGGGTCAGTCAGGATGTCACTGGCAAGCTTGTTGATATCGGGGGGCATGGTGGCCGAGAACAGCAGTGTCTGCCGTTTGGCGGGAATGTGGCCAAGGATGCGGCGGATATCGGGAAGAAACCCCATGTCAAACATCTGGTCAGCTTCATCAAGCACCAGTACTTCGAGGTGTGACAGGTCGATGGTACCCTGGCCGATATGGTCGAGCAGGCGGCCCGGGCAGGCGACCACAATTTCAACACCATTCTTAAGTGCCTGAATCTGCGGATTGACATTGACGCCGCCATAGACGGTGACGCTTCTGAGGCGGGTCTGCTTCCCCAGAGTCACGAATGATTCATGAATCTGTTCCGCCAACTCGCGAGTGGGGGCAACGACTAAGGCACGGACCTTGCCGCGTGGCCCTTCCATGAGACGATTCAGGATCGGCAGCGCAAACGCTGCCGTCTTACCGGTGCCGGTCTGGGCCAGGCCCATGACATCGCGTCCCTGCATGACGGTCGGTATTGCCTGCTGCTGGATGGGTGTCGGCGTAATATAGCCGACTTCTGTAATGCGTGCTGCAATGACGGGGTGAAAATTAAACGATTTGAACTGCATGTTACTCCTCTTTCTGGTTGTACGAAAAAAGCCCCGGAATTTTTCCGGGGCTTGCGATGACATGATCTGCTATCCGGTACAACAATTGTAATGGTGAACCATACCAGTTGTGCAGGAGATGTGTCAAGCTTCGTAAGCAGGGATCAGGACATCAGAGCAGTGTTCGCTCGTACACACCGCTCTTCCCCCCCTCTTTGAACAGCAGTCTGATCTCACCGATTGTAATCGATTTATCACTCCCTTTGCACATGTCGTAAATCGTCAGAGCGGCGAGACCGGCCCCGGTCATAGCTTCCATTTCGACTCCGGTGCGCTCGAATGCCCGAACTTTGCAGCGCACCGTGATTATTCCGGCGACTTCATTCATATCGAAATCAACCGTAACGTTATGGATGGCAAGCGGGTGAGAAAGGGGGATCAGCTCCGGTGTCCGCTTGGCGGCCATGATGCCGGCCAGGCGGGCTACGCCGAGTACGTCTCCTTTGGCAACCCCGCCAGACTTGATTGCTGCAAGCAGATCCTTCGAGAGGCGCACTTCAGCCGCCGCAATGGCTGTCCGCAGAGTCGGCTGTTTAGCGCTGACATCGACCATGATTGCATGGCCGCTTTCATCAAAATGGTTGAAGTTCATTAAGTCCTCCTGCTTCTATGACGGATTCAAATATTGCTCGAACTGCTTCTTGTCAACGGCGCATCGGTATGCTTCTTCAGGGTTGACTTTTTTCGTTTTCAGCAGATCAAGCAGATGCTGATCCATCAGCTGCATGCCGTCCTTCTTTGCTGTCTGCATAATGGAGGGGATTTGGAAAGTCTTGCCTTCGCGGATAAGGTTGGCGATGGCCGGGGTGCCGAGCATGATTTCCAGAGCGGCAACGCGCCCTTTCCCTTCGGCTGTTTTCAACAGCTGCTGGCAGATAACGCCCTTGAGAGATTCCGAAAGCATGGCGCGAACCTGCTCCTGCTGGTCGGTCGGGAAGGCGTCAATAATACGGTCAACCGTTTTGGCAGCGGTGCTGGTGTGCAGTGTGCCGAACACAAGATGCCCGGTTTCGGCGGCACTCATGGCGAGCTGGATAGTTGTCAGGTCACGCATTTCGCCAACCAGAATGACATCCGGATCTTCGCGCAGTGCCGCCCGGAGTGCCGACGCAAAACTCTCGGTATGCTCGCCGATCTGGCGTTGGTTCATAAGTGACAGCTTGTTTTCATGAATAAACTCCAGCGGATCCTCAAAAGTCAGGATATGTTCCTTCCGCGTGGAGTTGATCAGGTCGATCATGCCGGCAAGTGTCGTCGATTTGCCTGAGCCGGTCGGCCCGGTTACCAGTACCATCCCTTTTTTGAAGTTGGTCATGCGGCGGACCCCCTCGGGAAGCCCCAGTTCATCAGCGCTCAGGATTTTGGAGGGGATGATGCGGAAAACAGCGGCGATACCGCGGTACTGCATCATGATATTACCCCGGAAGCGTGCAAGTCCCGGTACTTCATAGGCAAAATCGAGATCTTTGGTCTCCTCAAAGTGTGTCTTCTGCTTTTCGGTAAGTATTTCGAACAGAATCGCTTTCAGCTCATCATGCCCGAGCGGTTTGAAGTTGAGACGCACCATCTCCCCGTGCTGGCGAAAGATAGGCGGATTGCCGGTGGATAGGTGCAGGTCTGATGCCCCCTGTTCCCTCATCATATTAAAAAGTGCGTCTATGCGTGCCATGAGATTCCTCCCTCTCTCGCTACAGAACAACTGAACCAATATATTCTTCAGGCGAAACGTCACCCGCCTTCAGGAGCCGCAATCCCTCTTCTGCCAGACCCTTATAACCGGTCATGCCGAGGTGTTTTTCCAGGGCGGCAACATCGCTTGTCTGTTCAAAAATGCGCAGAAATTCATCCGTAAAAACGATGACATCGGTCAAAAACCGTCTGCTGCTAAAACCACTGTGGCCACATGAATTGCACCCTGTTGTACGGTAAAACGATGCGGGGCTCTTTGACAGGTTCATTACCGCAAGTTCTTCAGCCGGCGGTGTGTACTCTCCACGGCATTTCTGGCAGAGGATCTGAATCCCTTTGAACGAGACCAGGCCATTAACGAATACCGGGAGAAAAAAATTCTGCTGCTGGTACAGCAACAGCTGGCGCAGGACATTGCGGGTACCGCGAATTTCCAGTCCGGCCAGCACCAGTTTGCCGCGCATGGCCGCCCGACAGGCAGCGGTGAACGGCATCCCCTCGGTTGTGTCCTCAATGACCAGTATGTCGGGGGCATGATCCAGGGCCCGCATGACGACTGCTGCACGTTCCGCTTCATCTCGCGGGAGAAGAATACGCGGGAAACGCTTCGCCGTTCTCCCCGGCCCTTCTCCGAGAATAATCACGTTTTTGCCGTCGGTATCAATTTCCTCCAGCATCAGATCTATAAAGCGATCACGTTCCTCGGTATTTCGTGAAGCAAAGAAGGTGATGCCCTGCTGCTTGCGGGACAGTCGAATAAAATCAGCTTCCTGCTGCTCGGGAAGGTGAAGATCGGTGAGCCGGTCAGGAACGCTTGATGCTACAAACGGGCGAATGGTGATGTACTCTCCGCCATAGCCGGCCATGGTGGCTACCTGGAAGACGATAGGATGAGAGCGGTAGTTGAATTTCAGCAATCCATTGGAGCTTGAATTGCCTGAATCCGTAATGCCGATATATTTATTTAACTTGTTCGTGAGGTCCTGATAATAGGTGGCGGTCAAGGTTCCAACCGGGCGTGAAATACCACCCCGTCTGCCGCTGACGGTTACGAATTCTCCCATTGGCTGCAGGGAGAGAGCTGAAAGCCGATTCTTCAGCATAAAGATCAGCAGGTAGTCAATTAGTTTTGCACCGCTGATATCGCAATTAATCTCCTCCAGGGCCTTTTCGGAAAAGGCAACCGATTCAAAACCCAGCTGTTCATTTTCATAACTGCCATAACAGGCGGCGATCATTTCCCGAATTTCCCGAACCAGGGCAACAGAAACATTGACCTGGCAGCCGGTCTGCTGTTCGACTGCTTCGATTGCCGCCCTGTTAAGCGGATCCGAAATGGCGATATTCAATTCATTTCCGGCTTTGATGAGCGGGATCAGGTTGAATTTTCTCGCCGTTGCCGCCTGAACGAGCCGTATGGCATCCGGGTCGATCATATCAACTTTGAGGCGAATGTAGGAGAGATCAAGCTGGTTGGAAAGTGCCCAGTCAATGTCCTCCTGCGTGACAATGCCCAGGTTGATCAGCGCCTCTCCAAAACGGGCCCCGCTCCGATCCTGCTCCTCCAGGGCCGCAGTGATGTCCTCTTCGTCGATTATGTGGCAAGCAGAGAGTATTGCCCCCATTGACCCTTTATTTATCTTCTCTGGCATGGCTGACCTCCATAGTTGACGGCGATAATAGTGTTACTCACTCCGGTCACTCAGGTTTTCAAATCGGGTATGCTCGCCGAAGAAGGCCAGGCTGACAGTACCGATGGCACCGTTTCGCTGCTTGCCGATAATCAGTTCTGCTGTGCGGTCATGTCCCTGGGTGCAGGAACCGTCACGTTTGCGGCACTGCTCGCAGTACACCGCTTCGCGGTAGACAAACATGATTACGTCGGCATCCTGTTCGATGGCGCCCGATTCTCGCAGGTCGCTCATCATCGGGCGCTTGTCGGCACGTTTTTCAAGCTCACGATTAAGCTGTGAAAGAGCGACAACCGGCACTCCCAGCTCTTTTGACAGCGCCTTCAGAGCCTGTGAAATCTCGGAAATTTCCTGTTGACGCGATTCGATTTTTGATCCTGCTTTCATCAATTGCAGATAATCAACAATAATCAACCCGATATCATGTTCGCTCTTCAGGCGGCGCGCTTTGGAGCGGAGTTCCAGGACGCTGATGGCCGGAGTATCGTCAATAAAAATCCTGGCGTCATGGAGCACTCCCGCCGCTCTCGTCAGCCGGGGCCAGTCGGTATCGAGGAAGTGACCGGTGCGCATCCGGCTCAAATCAACCCGGGCGATGGAGGCGAGAAAGCGCATAACCAGATCTTCCTTGCCCATCTCCAGCGAGAAAATCACGGAGGCGGTTTTTTTCTTGCTTTCGGCACTGGCGTGCTGGGCAATATTGAGGGCAAGGGTTGTTTTACCCATTGATGGCCGTGCCGCTATAATGATCAGGTTTCCCGGTTGAAAGCCGGCGGTCATCTTGTCCAGATCGGCATAGCCGGTGGGCACTCCGGTGATATGCTCTTTCCGGTCATGGAGCGATTTGAGAATTTTGAAGGCTTCTTTAATAAGCGGCTGAATCGGCACATACTGGGGGCGCAGCTTGTTTTCGCCGATTTCGTACAGATCTTTCTGGGCCTTGTCCAGCAGTTCATTAACATCGGTCTGATCCTCATAGCTGCGGGTGACAATCCCGGTGGCGATGGTTATCAGTTTACGGTTAACCGACTTTTCCTTGACGATCTTGCAGTAGTAGGTGATGTTGGCAGCAGTCGGGACATAATCGACGAGCATGAGCAGATAGGCAGCTCCGCCAACCTCATCAAGCTCCCCCCTCTTTTTCAGGGTTTCCGTCAGTGTTACCAGGTCGCACGGTTCGCGCCGGTCAGACAGCTGCATCATGGCGAGAAATATCTTGCGGTGCACCTCGCGGTAGAAATCTTCCGGAACGATGCTTTCGAGCACCCGGTTGATGGCGTCATTGTCGATCAGAATACCGCCGAGAATGGACATTTCGGCATCGAGATTCTGGGGTGGGAGTTTTGGATCAGTCATATCTTTGAATCCTTTTGCAACGAGGTGTAAATCTACAAGAAGACAATTAGTGTGTACCCAGAAAATTTACACCGATTCTTGAAGAATTTTGTCTAATTACCTTACAGGAATATTTAGCAAGACATACATCAGGTTTGTCACACAGCATCAGGTCACACCTGTCACCAATGTGCAACTTACCCGACACTTCACCCTCAACGCTTATCAACGCTCCACCAAGGGAGATGTTCACCAATATTGCACGATAATTGTTGCACTCAAAATTTAGAGTACAGGGCGAGTAACAGTCCACTCTTAAATTTCTTCTGCTCCCCATAGAATTTACCTCATTTCCTTGTTAGCTACACACCGTGAATGAATCAATTCAATGAGATACGACAAAAGCCTATATAAACAAAAAAACCCCACCGTTTTTTCTGGCAGGGTTGTTCAATCCGGATACTTCCCACTTCTACATCTGACTCATATGGCGAGTCGGTATCATTTGCTTCTCATTTCTTTCTGGTACTTGCAAGGCGGAGCATCATCTAGCATGGCGTAATTCCTTTTTCTGCTGATCTATGTTTCCTTCGATCCGGATTAAAGATAACATTCTGAAAATAAAAAAACAGTCTATGAAATATTTTTTCAGGAGAGTATCATCCACCAATTAAGTCCTTCCCTCCTGCTAACAACCTACAAAATTATGGAGTTTGTTTTGTAGGTGAGTCCTTGTCTTTCAATACATATCCTTGACCTCTAACAGTATGAATAAGCTTTGGTGAAAATGGTTCGTCAACTTTTTTTCGGAGATAGTTAATATAAACATCTACTATATTTGAAAACTGTGCTATCGGCTCATCCCAACAATTATCGGCAATTTCTTGTCTGGAAACAGTTACTTCTGCGTTCCTGACCAAATATGCAATTATTTGATATTCTTGACCCGAAAGCTTGATCTCCGCTTTATCTCTCCAAACCCTGTGATCGACGGGATCAATTCGTAGGTTGGCACATCGAATATCTGAACCTCTACTCTGTACACTTTTTCGAATAAGTGCTTTCACCCTTGCCTGTAGCTCTGCAAAAGCAAATGGTTTCGCCAGATAATCATCTGCACCTGAATCAAGACCGGTAACAATATCTATCGTTTCTGTTTTTGCAGTCAACATTAAAACAGGAACGTGCATACCTTTTCCACGCACTTGACTTAAAACTGCCAGACCATCCATTTTCGGCAACATAATATCAATAATGATCAAGTCGAATTCACCACTGGTTGCGTTATTAAGCCCATCCACACCATCATAGCTAAGAGTGACCTGGCAAGATTCATCTTCAAGACCCTTCTTTATGAAACTGGCAATTTTCTTTTCATCTTCTATAACAAGTATCTTCATCATACTCTCCTATACGATAGGTATTTAGTATGTACATAAATTTGTTCAACATTAACAATAGTAACGGTTTACCATTGAACCACATAGCCTCTGTCGATTGTATATTATTAAAATTAAGAAGTAAGTAACGTATTTAAAAACTAATTACAACTTTTTTATTCTTATGCCTGGTATCAATTTCATGGAGACTAAAGATTTTCTCGTAATTTACATCTGAACGATACAGCTTGCACTATCAAAACGAATAATATTAACAAGATCAGGAACTGGATGGGCATACATCAGATCAGCAGGATAGGGTTTGTATAATTTTTCCAACTCATGTGGATCACTCATGTTTCTATCCAGCCAAAGGTTGTAGTCATCTGGATTGAGAATTACGGGCATTCTGTCGTGAATTGGTTTAACAATATCATTTGCCACTGTGGTTAAAATGCAACAGGTAGTCAATTCAGTTCCGTCTTCAGATTTTCTTGATTCCCAGAGTCCCGCAAATCCCACGACAGAACTATTCAGCAGACGGATGTAATATGGTTGTTTTCGATCCCCTTGAGTTACCCATTCATAAAACCCTGACGCAGGTATAATGCACCTGTTATATTTAATGGCATGAGTAACTTCCTGCACAGTTTCAGATTGCGCATTGATCGAAGCGTGAGTGATGTCTTCAAGCAAACATGGAAGTGATCCCCACGTTAACAGGTCAAGTTGGTTGTGATCACCTATGTGCCTAATACAAGCAATTTGTTGGCTTGGAGCAATGTTGTAACGTGGCTCAATCTGCGGAATCTCCTGTAAATCGAACATTTTTGCTAACGCTTCCGGATAAATAATCAGGGTGAATCTGCCGCACATGGTAATTTTTCCCTTCAGTTTATACGTTTATTTTTTGTTTTACATATTTTATACACCAGAGTGGAGCCATTTGACTATAAATGAATGGTATTTATATGATCGGACAATATGCTTTATTTTGGGTAGGAAATAAGGTACACGGTAGTTACGCGCGGCAGTTTTCATTGGAGACACCGTTTTTCGATATAAAAAGCTTTTCCGTGTTTGGTAGGCATTTACTAGAACACACGGAGAGGCTTTTTGTTATATCCTGTCAGGGAATGTTACACCGTAAAAAAGCAGGAGATGTACATGTTTATAAAACAAAAGGAAAACCTGCCCCCGTCGCCGCTCGACAACAGTACACCGGCTACCACAGCCAGCAACGATAATCAGAGTTTCGTATTTGATACCGTGATGTTCGATGCCCATGCTCTCTCCGCTCTTCAGTCGATATTTAATTCAGCGAATTCAGCAGGTGCAAAATCGGCATGTGTAAAATTTATGATCACACTGCAGGACGAGGCGAATCTTCAAGCACTTGGATATAGCAAAGAACAGATAGATACGTTAAAACCGCAGGAAGTTGCAGATATAATTCAGGCAGGGACGAAGGCGGAACAATCTGACTGTCAGGAATAAATATATTTATATCTATTTGTAGCCGCTTCAAGCTTTGGTTTGAGCATATTTTTCATCGAATCGTCGGAAAAATTCTGACCGGCACCAGTTTTCGACATCAACCAGTGACTGAAAAGCTTCGCGGAAATCGTTCGTGCCGGTGCTGAATACTCCGTGCCCGTAGACAATTGCCGTACCGGTGGATCCTATCACCGGTGGAACATTTCTGGCTATACCGCCGGCACCTATCTCGCCTGCTACTACCGGGGTATCTCCCAAAAAACGAACTTTTGAGCAATCTCTCCAGCAATCTGCAGTAAGGCACTCCTCTTTTTCGCCGCATATCATGCTCATAATAACTGCAAAACGCGGGTGACCGTGCAAAATGGCTCGACAACCGGTTGTTTCAAAAATTGAGCGGTGCGCCACCAGTTCGCTGGAGGCGGTGATACCGACCGTTGAGCTGTTTTCAAAAGGGACCGGATCAATGCAACCGGGGAGTTCGTCCAGGCTTGATGCGGTTTGTGAGATATAGATCAGGCCACCGTTTGAGTAGGAAATGTTGCCGAAAAAAGAGTCAACCAACCGCCTCTGGACCGTATATCGCCCGACAGTGGCAATCTCCTTCAGGATAGCACTCTTTTCAATGATGGGGCCTGGTTGGAACTCGAGTCCCTCAGCTGAAAGCGGAAGAAGCAAGTCATGGCGAAAATGGCTAAAAGCAGCCTCCTCACCCGAAAACATGAAACCGCATTCAAGTACGTCCTCCAAGTATTTAATATACGTCGAATGAAAAACCGATGACCAGTTGATATAGGCCTGTTCGACCGTTAATGCACCGACAGCAATAATGCCGATACCTTCAACAATAAGACCTTTGCGGTTTCCCAGCAGCGCGGCAATTGTATCTGCAGCGTCAGAGCAGAGTTCATTCTTGCGGACAATAGGGATATCATGCAGAAACGTTCGGGTTTCGGTGTCGCGCGGGACAATGGTATGTTCAAGGATGCCGGATCTCTTAAGGAGAAACTCTGCAAACGGAAGCGAGGGCTTTGCAGCGGCAAGGGCGAGACAGTTGAGACGGGAGAGTACCCTTTCTGCAACTGCAGACAGAGCAGGTTCTCCTGCTGAAATCATGACGTCATCCTGAGCAGCAAGGGCGATCTGCCCGGCGTGTGCGGAACCGTCTGAAACCATTTTTGCACGGTATTTTGCTATCTGGTCCCGCATCAGGGGGTGGAAGCAGGAATGTTGGTAAACAGGATCGAACCGTCGGAAAGAGTTTCACTTCTGAAACGGGCAGCACGATAACTGCTGGCGACACGAGGCAATTCCGGAAGTGACACGCCGCTGTCGGGAAGAAATGCTGTGGTGATGTTTGTGCCGGCCTGCCAGGCTTCGAAATGGAGATGTGGTCCGGTTGATCTTCCGGTGGAACCGGACAGAGCCAGAGTGCTCTCAGCTGAAACCTGTTGCCCCTCGACCGCCATTATTCTGCTGTTGTGGGCGTATAACGTCAAGATACCGTTATCATGTTCAACAACAACAGTATTTCCATATCCGGAACGGCTGCCACTATAGACAACGACACCGGAAGCGACCGCGTTGACGGGTGTTCCTGTTGGAATTGCGATGTCAACGCCATTGTGGTGTCGCCATGTGCCATCGATAGGGTCGATTCTCATGCCGACTATTGAAGTTATTGTTCCACCAACAGCCGGTAGATGGGGTTCAAAGTTATTTTGTTGCTGTTTTTGCGGCGAGAGGGAGGCCGTCACCGCTTTCAAGGCAATTTCATCAATGGAAATGTTATGAGTCTTCTGTTTTTTTGAATTAGAGCGCTTTTTAGAAACTGAGGAAGGCTGGTCTTTGATGATTACGGTGGCACTCTTGTCACTCGGTGCGTCTGTAAAAGTTTCAACGCCGTCTATGGTGACAAAGCGGTAAATATCGGCGTGAGCAGTAGTTATTACCAGAAAAAAAACAATATGTAGAGGGAGAAGGTACAGGTGGTGAGGCAGGAATTTGAATGTAGAGGAATCAACACCCCGCAATATCAATTCTACTTGTTGTTCGTGATATTTTCTGGTACTTAAATTCATATTTACTACATAGCTCATTTTGGAAAATAGATCAATTTTTCTTCGGAATGTTCTGATTTTTGCTGACTGAATTATTTGCACATGTATTTATCTGTGACTGTTTATTAGGCAAAATGAGCGCGTTGATTTGAGTTGTATGCTTGAAATTTTTTCTAAGTATTTAAAAAACAGCTCATATTTAATTACACAGCAACTTGGCAAGAAGCTTGCTAAATGCTTATGAAACTGTCACCGGTAGCAATATTAGCTGGATATGTGTTCATTGTTTTATAAAAATATGAAGTGACAGGAGGTACTATCGTGAAGAAAGTCGAAGCGATCATAAAACCGTTCAAACTTGATGAAGTGAAGGAATCGCTCAATGAAATAGGTATTCAGGGGATTACAATCAGCGAAGTAAAGGGCTATGGCCGTCAGAAAGGCCATACGGAACTGTATCGAGGGGCGGAATATGTCGTTGATTTCATACCTAAAATCAAGCTTGAGATTATCGTCGCAGATTCGATTCTGCCGCAAGTAGTCGAAGCAATCGAAAAGTCTGCCAAAACCGGACGTATCGGTGACGGGAAGATATTTGTTACCAATGTTGAAGAAGTGGTTCGTATCAGAACAGGTGAAACCGGAGAAGATGCACTGTAATATAACTAAATTTGAGAGGAGTGACAGATGACACCGAAGCAAGTAGTGGAGTTCGCCAAAGAAAACGGCGCGAAGATGGTTGATTACAAGTTTATGGATTTTATCGGTACCTGGCAGCACGTTTCAGTGCCTATTACCGAGTTTGACGAGGATACCTTCGAGGAGGGTCAAGGCTTTGACGGTTCTTCTATTCGCGGTTGGCAGCCGATCCATGCTTCTGACATGATTCTTCTTCCCGATCCCTCAACCGCAAAGATGGACCCTTTTATCAAGGTTCCGACAATGTCGATCATTTGTGATATTTTTGATCCAATCACAAAAGAAGATTATTCCCGTGATCCGCGCAATATCGCAAAAAAAGCTGAAATGTACCTGAAGTCAACCGGAATTGGCGATACCGCCTTCTTTGGCCCGGAAGCCGAATTTTTCATTTTTGATGATGTTCGCTTCTCATCAACTGCCAATCAGTCATTTTTTGCCGTTGATTCCTCTGAAGGCGCCTGGAACACAGGTCGCGAAGAGTTCCCGAATCTTGGTTACAAACCGCGTCACAAGGAAGGCTACTTCCCCTGTTCACCGGTTGACTCCCAGAATGATCTGCGCAACGAGATGGTTGAAGTGCTCCAGTCGGTTGGTATTCGTGTCGAGTGTCAGCACCATGAAGTTGCAACCGGTGGCCAGGCTGAAATCGACATGCGCTTTTCCTCATTGGTAGATATGGCTGACCAGTTGCAATGGTTTAAGTATATCATTAAAAATGTTGCCTACCGTAATGGCAAAACCGTCACCTTTATGCCGAAGCCGCTTTATGGCGATAACGGTTCGGGGATGCACTGTCACCAGTCGATCTGGAAAGATGGACAGAACCTCTTTGCCGGCGATAAATACGGTGGTCTTTCCCAGATGGCCCTCTGGTACATTGGTGGTATCATCAAGCATGCCAAAGCACTCTGCGCCATTACCAATCCTACAACCAACTCCTATAAACGACTGGTTCCAGGGTTTGAGGCTCCGGTAAATATGGCGTATTCAAGCCGCAACCGTTCCGCTTCACTCCGTATTCCGATGATGTCCACGAATCCTAAAGCCAAACGTGTTGAATACCGTACTCCGGACCCATCATGCAACGGCTACCTGGCATTTGCAGCGATGCTGATGGCCGGTCTTGACGGCGTCGAGAACAAAATTGATCCGGGCCAGCCGCTTGATAAGGACATTTACGGGCTGTCGCCTGAAGAGTTGAAGGATATTCCATCTGCACCGGGTACTCTTGAAGAGGCACTTAAATGTTTGAAAGATGATCACGAGTTTCTGCTGAAGGGTGATGTTTTTACCCCTGATGTTATCGAGAAGTGGATCGAGTACAAAACCGAGGCTGAAGTTAACCCGGTTCGTATGCGTCCGGTACCGCTTGAGTATGAGCTGTATTACGACATCTAATTTTTGCTGAAGCTGAGTAGAAACCTTTGAAAGGCGGGAGCGATCCCGCCTTTTTTCGTGGTGCCCGAGGCATGGCGCGTGACGTACATGCTCTGGACGGTCTGAAGAGCACAAAAAATCTCCCACCCTTTCCCGAAGATTTCTTTTACAAGTAGAAGGTATTCATGTACAGTGATTTCCCTGTTTCTGTAACAAAAATCAAAGCTGTTAAGCATTTGTTAATACTAGTAAGTGAGATACTGACTTGAATTTTCCACAACTTAATAAAGGAGCACAATATGAAAAAAATTGTAATTTTGTCATTAGTTCAGCTGTTTATAGTGAATATTGCATTCGCAGAAGAGAGTTGGTTTGAGTACGGAGAGCAGGGTGGAATGACTTTTTCCATCGATAAATCTTCCATTATAAAAGCTGATAATAATGCGATTACATCATGGACGTTATTGAAGATGAAAGATAAAGATAATGGTAAATCAGGTAGTCCTTACGCATTAAAAAATAAACTGTCGGCCGACTGTGGCAAAAAAAAGCTAAAGGCTGTTGAAACAGTTACTATTGATACTTCTGGTAAAGTTTTCAGCAAAAATGCTGTCAATAATGAACTTGACACTACCCCTGGAACACCTAATGCCACTGTATTGTCAATTATGTGCCAACCTGCACAAAATTAAATTCATATTTGCAGTTGAGACCCACGATTTCAATGTATCAGTAAATTAACAACGAAGCCGCATTCTGACCGGAAGCGGCTTTATTCTATTCTGTTACAGAGGAGAGAGCATCATACTGAAGGAAAAAATGGACGAACCGCAAGATATCGTTTATATTTCCAGATTCTCAAGCAGGCTGGGGCTTCCAGTGTTTTTGACTACGCAGATAACGCGATAAATATCGCACCTGTAAAGTATAAAGGAAATAAACTATATGGAGTCCTTCTTTCTCAAACTTTCAGTAATGCTTGTTCCGGGGATGCTGGCAATTGTCTGTCATGAGGTCTCCCACGGGTATGTTGCATGGCGCTTTGGTGATCCAACAGCACGGATGCTGGGACGACTGACGCTCAATCCGTTGAAGCATATCGATATTATCGGCACACTTATGATATTTTTTGTCGGTATAGGGTGGGCCAAGCCGGTTCCTGTTGTGTATGAAAATCTCCGGAATCCGAAGCGCGATATGATATGGGTTGCCGCAGCCGGCCCGATCACCAATATCATACTGGCTACAGTCTCAGCCTTTTTACTCAGGGGTGTTGTGGCAATCGGTAATCCAGCCGCTTCAGGATCTCCACTTGCCATGTTTATGGAACCTGTCGTGCTGATGCTTGCATTTTCAGTATACATCAATCTCCTTCTGGCAATATTTAACATGATTCCAATGCCACCGCTTGATGGCGGTCGGGTGCTGGTCGGGTTGCTGCCATTCAAGCAGGCGGCTGCATTGTCCCGCATTGAACCTTACGGGATGGTGATTATCATCGTCCTGGTATTTTTTACCAATATGTTTTCATACATAATTTCCCCCTTCCTCCTGCTTGGCGTTCAGCTGCTGACCGGTTCGCAGAGCGGTCTTGTCATGGGGGTTACCCGGTTGATGATGCATTAAAACAGTTTCCCCATTCAAACAGAGGGGGTGCCGATGAACGATCCCAGAATACGGCAGTTTGCTGAAATACTGGTTGACTACTCGACCAGGGTGAAAAAAGGTGATGTTGTTCTTATCAATGCAGCCGGACTGGAGGCGCTGCCCCTGGTCAAGGAGCTCTATGCCCTCTGTCTCTCTCGTGGCGCGAAATACGTTGAATATACCTTTTCAGTGCCTGAAATCGACCGTATTTTTTATAACCGTGCCAGTTCTCAACAACTTGATCACTTCCCGCAACACAAGCTCGATTTCTATAAAACGGTGACGGTCTACATCGGCATTTCCGCCGGCAATAATTCAATGGTCATGGCTAATGCCAATCAGGACTCGGTCGTTGCGTATGCAAAGCTTACCAGACCTCTGATAGACCAGCGCGTCAAGCATACCCGCTGGTGTGTGACCCGTTATCCGACCCACGCTTCAGCCCAGGAGGCCCGTATGAGCCTCGATGAATACGAAGATTACCTCTTCTCGGCCTGCTGCATCGACTGGAAAGAGGAGTCAAAGAAACAGGAAAAACTTAAAAAACTGATCGACCGCACAAAAAACGTGAGAATTCATGCTCCGGATACGGACCTTCGTTTCAGTATTGACGGACTGCCGGGTATTAAATGTGATGGCCGCCTCAATATGCCGGATGGTGAGGTGTTCACCGCCCCGGTCAGAAACTCTGTCCAGGGACATATTGCCTACAATTGCCCGAGCATCTATCAGGGTAAGGAGTATAACGGTGTCCGCTTTGAATTTGTTGACGGTAAAATAACCAGGGCCACGGCAGATGGTGGTATGGACAAAGCGCTCAATAAAATTCTGGATGCCGATGAAGGAGCACGGTACATCGGAGAATTCGCCATCGGTGTCAATCCGGGGATTCGCCAGCCGATGCGCAACATTCTTTTCGATGAAAAAATATTCGGTTCGATTCATTTTACTCCGGGGCAGGCGTATGACGAGTGTGACAACGGTAATCGTTCCTCCGTACATTGGGATCTGGTAAAGATTCTTGCCGATGGGGAAATATGGTTTGATAAAATTCTGATACAGAAAAACGGCAGCTTTGTGCATAAAGATCTGCTTGAACTTAATCCTGCCTGAAACGAGATTTTGCAGCTATGACGCAGAACCCTGAAATTGAATTTGAACACGAGGACTTCGAGTTTGAGACACTAGACGAAGAGTTGCTCGTAGATGGACGGTGCCAGCAGATTCTGAAACAGTTCTATCTGTTTCTGCAGCAACAGGGAATGGCGCCTGAACAGGCATCAGAACTGGCATTCAGCGCTGATCTCTATCTGCGTGATTATCTGATCGACTTTGGCCGTCAGAATATCGTGCGCCCCCAACCAGGTATCGTGACAAAATTTGCCGCTTCCTGGTTTATTACCCATACCCTGGATCCGGAAATAGAACTTCTGGAGTGTCATTTGACTGCAATAACCGAGTTATACCGGTATATGCACCGTCAACACCTGATTTCTGCTGCCGAACTTGCTTTTCTTCTGCACGAAGCTGGAGAATCAGAGTATTTCCGGCTGCGAATCGAATCGTTTCTAAACCTTACCGGGGCTGGCTTTGCAGCGTGGGATGCTGAATGTCCGGCGACCCTCCACTAATAGTTTCGGAGCTTGGGAATGGCATGCAAAAAAACGAAGCAGATGATCATCACTATTCACGATCAAAAGCAGACAGGAAAAGAGTGGTATATTGACTTTGACGATCCATTTTTTAAGGCGTTTTTAACAGGAATGGTCAAAGAAATGAAGCGGTTGGGAATCATTCTGACTGTAGTACGCAACCTGGATGTAATTATTTCGATCAACAGTTATGCCGATTTACTGAATGCCGTGAAAGTATCTTCTGCAGAGGATGGACAGAGTAACCAGTGCATCGGTCATATTATTGGCGTAAGTCCGAACCTGGATATCAGGGAAGACATAAACACAGCTGTAAGACGTATGGCATTTGCACCGGAAACAATCCCTCCTGCAAATGAGTTTAGAAAGGTGTGCCATAACTGTGGTTGTGGCTGTTAATATGATCTAAGGAGGACAGTTATGGCATCAGAAGCTATACCGGAAACAGTGCGAAGGTTACTCGCTTCTCAACCGATTGAACTGCCGATTTTTCATCCTGTTGCTTTGAAGCTTCAGAGAATGCTTTCAAACTATGATTTTACCGTTGATGAAGTGTCTCAGGTAGCCTGTGAGGATATGTCTCTAGCCAGCCAGATGCTTAAAATTGCCAACTCTCCCATGTATATGGGGCGTACCAAGGTCGCGACGATCAAGGAAGCAGTTATCCGACTTGGTGCTCAGCAGGTTATCAATCTGGTCATTGCAGCGTCTCAGGCGTCAGTCCACTCGTCGCTTAATCCGGCGCTTGATCACTACATGAAAAAAATGTGGCTGCACAGCCATGGCTGCGCTCTTGGAGGACGTTGGCTGGCTCACTCCTGCGGCATGCGCGGTGTTGCCGACGAGACCTATCTGGCAGGTTTGCTGCACGATGTCGGCAAGCTCTATCTCTTGAAATCAATTGAGAATCTTGTGACAGCAGGCGTGATAAATTCACTCTATAATGCTGAACTTATTCGGGAAATATTTGAAACCATGCACGTTGAACAGGGATATCGTATTATGCAGCACTGGAATTTCCCGGTGATGTACTGCGAGGTGATCCGCGATCATCATGCTGAAGAATGGGACACTGTCAACAAGATGCTGGCCATCGTACGATTTTCAAATATGGCGTGCCACCGGGTCGGACTCGGCCTGAAACATGAGCCGGACCTCGTTCTGATAACCACACAGGAAGCGGAAATACTTGATATCACCGATACCCAGATTCTCGCACTTGAGGCAATGCTGGAAGAAACAAGGGTATCGGCTTTGGAAGGGTAGCTACTCTATCGGGGCCGGGTCGCACAGGTTTTCTGCGCAGTTGGCCTCTCCGCCGCAGGTGAAACAGTAGAATTTCGGATCGCTGCTTACCTTCGCAATTTCCTCATGCAGTCCATTACTTCGTAACATACAGAGATGGCCGTGGAGAACTGATCCGCAGCGGCATGTGGCGGTAGTGGTCATGGTGATTCCCCCTGATAACATGTAGTAATAGTGATAACTGGCACCACCATACCAGAACAATCGAGAAAAGAAAATAGTATGGATTTTGGATTTACACCTGAAAAGGAGAGTGCCGTGACATTTATTCCCACTTCACTGCTTGTTACCGGAGGAGCCGGATTTATCGGCTCCAATTTTATTCATTCGTATATGTCCGGCAATCCCGGCTGCCGCGCCACAAACCTTGATTGCCTCACCTATGCCGGCAATCTCAAAAATCTGACCTCGCTGGAAGGGAATCCTGATTACCACTTTATTAAAGGTGATATTGGCGACGCCGCACTTGTGGCCATGTTGCTTGCCAACCGGCGTATAGACGCGGTCGTACATTTTGCTGCAGAATCCCATGTAGACCGCTCCATTACCGGTCCGGAAATATTTGTCCGGACGAATGTGCTCGGTACGCAGATTCTGCTGGAGGAGAGCCGCAAACATTGGCAGTCAGGAGTTGTCGCTGATTTCCGCTTCCTGCAGATATCAACGGATGAAGTCTATGGCAGTCTGGGTGATACCGGATACTTTACCGAGGAAACACCATTGGCGGCCAATTCACCATATTCGGCAAGCAAGGCCGGGGCTGACCTGCTGGTGCGGGCGTATCATGAAACGTTCGGTATGCCGACACTGAATACCCGCTGCTCCAACAATTATGGCCCCTACCATTTTCCGGAAAAACTGATTCCGCTCCTGATTCATAATATCATCAATAAAAAGCCGCTGCCGGTCTACGGAGATGGCTTGAATGTCCGGGACTGGCTGCATGTCAGAGACCATGCGGTTGCAATTGAAGCTGTCCTGAAGGGTGCGGCTCCGGGTGCCGTCTATAATATCGGCGGTAACAACGAATGGAAAAATATTGCTATTGTCAATCTGGTCTGCGATCTCCTTGATTCCCGTCTTGGGCGGTCAGATGGTGATAACCGCACCCTGATAACCTTTGTCAAAGATCGTCCCGGGCATGATCGCCGCTATGCCATCGATGCGTCGAAACTCACCTCCGATCTCGGCTGGAGTCCGGCCTATACGTTTGAGCAGGGTATTGCAGAAACGATTGACTGGTATCTTTCCAATCAGGAATGGGTGGCAGATGTTACCTCCGGCGCGTACCTTGAATACTATCAAAGCCAGTATGGCGGAGGTGTTCTGTGATCCTGGTAGTGGGGGCTAACGGTATGCTTGGTCACGATTTGATGGCGCTTCTGGGCGATCGGGGGCACGGCGTTGATATTGCGGACATAGACATTACATCGCCCGAATCGGTTTTTAAAATTATTGGCGAGCTGAAACCGGAGGTAGTTATTAATTGTGCCGCCTATACGGATGTCGATGGCTGTGAAAGCGCCGCCGAAACAGCAATGGCGGTCAACGGTGAAGGGGTGGCGTATCTGGCGATGGCATGCAAGGATAGCGGTGCCCTTTTAGTACAGATCAGTACTGATTACGTGTTTGATGGCGGTAAAGGGACACCGTATGTCGAGGATGATGCCCCCTGTCCGCTCAGTGTTTACGGCGAATCAAAGCTGGCGGGTGAAATGAATGCTGTATTCTCTCCTGAACATCTGATTGTGCGGACGCAGTGGTTGTATGGTCTGCATGGCAAGAATTTTGTCGAGACCATGCTTCGCCTCGGCGCTGAAAAGAGCGAATTAACGGTGGTTGATGATCAGATCGGCTCACCAACGTGGACAGTTGATCTGGCGCAGGCAATTATCGCTCTGATTGATAGCAACTGCCGGGGGGTCTTTCATGCGGCAAACTCCGGCTACTGCTCGTGGAACGACTTCGCCAGAGCAATTTTTGAAGAATCAGGGCTGAATGTTGCAGTCGAGCCGATGTCAACCAGCGACTTGAACCGTCCGGCGAAACGACCGCATTATTCCACTCTGGAGTGCAGTAAACTGATTACTGAAACCGGCTATCACCCGCAAGTCTGGCGAGATGCGTTGCGAAAATATTTGAAGTTACGAGAAAAATAATGCTCTGAAGGGAGTACCTATGGAACGAGGCGAACGCCCGTGGGGAACGTACACCGTTCTCGATGAGAACAACAACTATAAAATCAAACGGATTGAGGTGCTTCCGGGGCAGCGTCTTTCCCTCCAGAAACATCATCATCGAAGTGAACACTGGATCGTGGTATCCGGTACCGCCCTTGTTACCTGCGGAGAGACTCAGCAGATTATCAACGTCAATGAGTCGACTTTTATTCCGATCGGGCAGAGTCATCGTCTTGAAAATCCAGGTAAAATTCCACTTGTGATAATTGAAGTTCAAAGCGGGGAATATCTGGGCGAAGATGATATCGTTCGCTTTAATGATGACTACAATCGCTGCGGGACGCCGGATGCAGAGTAACCGGGGCGCTTTGAAAATACGCCCGCTGCTGGTGCTCTGCTGTTTCTCTCTGATGCTCGTCTGTGCAGGGTGCGCGGCTTCTTCGACAACGAGAATTGAAGAGGAGGTGGTCACGAACCCAAAGCCGATGTACACCTATACGAAGCTGCTCATTCAGGATCTTGAGCTCAAGAAGGAGTTGTATTCTGACGCTTCCGATGCCGGATTGGAGCCGCGTGATCTCCGTTATGTTAAGCTCCCGGAAGAGCTCTCGGGGCATATTGAGCATTTTGTTGTGTCTCGCAAGATGTTTAAAAAAATTTCCCGTGACGGGAAACCGGATGCGGAAACGCTGGTTCTTACGGGGAAATTCATTCGCCTTGGCCGTTTTAAAATCACCGTGGTTGTCAACCTGCGCGATGGTGCAACAGGCCAGGAAGTCGCTGTTTTTCGGGAAACTTTGTGGGATGTGATGAATACGACCGATTCGTTCAGTGATCTTGGACGCGAGGTTGCTGATTTTCTGTATAGAATCCAGTACAAATAACGGGAGTTAACGTATGTATATTGTCATTCTGGCAGGTGGATCAGGAACCAGGTTCTGGCCGCTTTCGCGAACCGCTCTTCCGAAACAGCTGATTTCGATCACCGGCGATCGAAGCATGCTGCAGAGGACTGTTGAACGTGTACTGCCGCTCCATCCGAAGCGTATACTCATTGTCACCAACCACCTGCAGGCAGCAGAAACTGAACGGCAGATGCAACTGTATCACTCGGTGCCTATTGACGTTATCGCAGAGCCTGTCGGCAGGAATACCGCCCCGGCAATCGGGCTTGCCGCCTCGCTGATTGCCGCCCGTGAGCCATCCGGGATTATGGTCGTACTTCCGGCAGACCATTTTATAAAAAATGAAACAGCTCTCCGCGATACACTTGTTTTTGCAGGGCAGGCGGCAGGTCGCGGTTCTCTGATAACGCTTGGAATTCAGCCGTCACATCCTGAGACCGGCTATGGGTATATTGAAGCCGATATGACAGCGCTGACAGGACATGGGCCGTTTCCGGTTACGCGTTTTATCGAGAAGCCGCCACTTGAAGAGGCGGCGTGCTATCTGAATGCAGGGAACTTCTTTTGGAACAGCGGCATGTTTATCTGGCGGGCTGACGCTATTCTTGCGGAGATGACGGCGTATATGCCGTCACTATGCGCAAAGCTTGAGCCTCTGCTACATTCAGGTACAGCAGGTGACTCCGGCCTGAAGGGACTGATTGCGGCTCTGTATCGGGATATCGAGAGCATTTCAATCGATTACGGAGTGATGGAAAAGTCTGCTAAAGTGTTGATGGTGCCGGTCGAGATGGGATGGAGCGACGTCGGGAGCTGGAGCGCCCTGCCGGAGGTTGTTGAGCCTGACAGCACCGGAACTGTCTGTATTAACGCTGCCGGGCATATTGATATAGATTCATCCGATAACCTTATATATGCCGATGGAAGAATGGTTGCCACGGTCGGAGTTCACAATCTGGTGATTGTTTCCACACCGGATGCGATTATGGTCTGCAACCGTGAGCGCTGCCAGGATGTGAAGAAAGTGGTGGAGCAGTTGGGAGTAAAAGGGCTGAAGGAGTATTTGTAAGAGCAATACGAAATATGCGGGTGACAAAGAGTAAAAACGAGCGGGGCGCCCGTAATTGCGCCCCGTTTTGTCACTTTTTATTTTTTAACCGGTCATGGGCTTTGAGCAGAATCTCTTCCGTTTTTGTCCAGTCGATACAGGAATCGGTTATTGATACGCCATACTTCAGCTGGGTGATGTCGACCGGGATTTTCTGGCTGCCGGCTTTAAGGTTGCTTTCAATCATGACGCCGGAGATGGAGCAGTTACCGGCAAGTATCTGATCAACTACACACTCAAGCACTTCCGGCTGCTTCAGATAATCCTTGCTCGAGTTTCCGTGGCTGCAATCGACCATAATGGTCGAAAGGAGACCGTTTTTTGTAAGCTGTTCTTCCGTGTGAAGAATATCCTCACGGTGGTAATTGACTTTTTTTGAGCCGCCCCGCAGTACAATATGTACATCCGGATTGCCGCTTGTCTGAATGATTGAAGTCCGCCCCTCACGGTTGATACCGAGAAAACTATGTGGATGCTGTGCCGCCTTCATGGCGTCAATGGCAATTTGCAGGTTGCCATCGGTGCCATTTTTAAAGCCGACCGGAAATGAAAGGCCACTGGACATTTCGCGATGGGTTTGGGATTCCGTGGTGCGGGCGCCGATTGCACCCCAGCTGATAAGGTCAGCCACATATTCCGGAGTGATCGGGTCGAGCATTTCGTTGGCAACCGGAACGCCAAGCGATGTCATATGACTGAGTAGACCCCGGGCAATGCCGAGCCCCTTGGAAATGAGGTGGGTACCATTCATATCCGGGTCATTGATCAGCCCTTTCCAGCCGATAGTAGTGCGCGGCTTTTCAAAATAGACCCGCATGATCAGAAGAAGCTGGTCATCGACTTTGCGCGAAAGCTCTGCCAGTTTACCGGCATATTCGACGGCAGCCTGAGTGTCGTGAATCGAGCAGGGACCAACAACAACCATCAACCGTCTGTCCCTGCGATGCAGGATCTCTTTAATCTGCTCTCTGCTAGTGCTGACAAACGCACGGTCTTTTTCTGACAACGGAAAAACCTGGCGCAGGTCGGCAGGTGCGATAATCGGGGTTATCCCGGTAACTTTAAGATTATTGGTTTTTATCACGTTACACGTCTCCATTTCAGTTGATGGTTGGTGTTATAGTGGTTTAAGGGGCGCGTTGTCAATGCTTCTGTGCATTTTTTGCCCACTAAATCAGCAGGTTAATTATTAGGAAACAATTGTTTGCGGAGGGAACGATGAAACGAGCCGTATTTCTGGACCGCGACGGCACTGTTAATGTCGAAAAAGAGTATCTGTACCGGAGCGCAGATTTTGAATTTATTCCGGGAGCACCTGAAGCGATAAGAATACTCAACGAAGCCGGAATTATGGTAGTTGTTGTCACCAATCAGTCCGGCGTCGCACGTGGCTATTATACTGAAGAAGATGTAGAAATCCTGCATCGCCACATCACCTGCGAGTTGGAGCGCTTTGGCGCTCATGTTGACGCATGGCTCTACTGCCCCCATCACCCGACCGGTCGTGGCAGTTATGCCCTGCCGTGCCAGTGTCGAAAACCACTGCCGGGGATGCTGCATGATGCCTCCCGGCGCTATGACATTGATCTGCGGAATTCGACCATGATTGGTGACAAGCGGACTGATATGGAAGCCGGGCAGACCGCCGGCTGCCGGACAATTCTGGTGAGAACCGGATTCGGAACAGCAGAAGAGCCGTACATCGCCCCTCAGACAACCGTATGTGATGACCTGTTCTCGGCAGTGAAATGCATAGTGTAATCTGATTTGACACCGCCCCGGGTACATGCTACCCAGGTCAGTCATAAAATAATTTGTGAGGTTACTATTTATGTCCCATGGAATAAAAAAAGGAATAATTCTTGCCGGCGGTGCCGGAAGCCGCCTTTTCCCCCTGACACTGGTTGCCAGTAAACAGCTGCAGCCGGTGTATGACAAACCGATGATATACTATCCCCTGGCAACACTTATGACCGCCGGGATTCAGGACATTCTGCTGATCTCAACACCGCTTGACACGCCTCGTTTTGAAGCACTTTTAGGTGACGGCTCCCGCTGGGGGATAACGATAACATACAAGGTTCAGCCGGAGCCGAAGGGGATTGCCCAGGCATTTCTTGTTGGAGAGGAATTTATCGACAACCAGCCGGTCTGCCTGATACTGGGTGACAACATATTCTATGGCAAAATGAACCTGGACAGGATTGTAACTGATTTCACGACCGGAGCGCGGGTTTTCGGTTATCAGGTCAACGACCCTGAGCGCTATGGTGTCGTTGCCTTCGATGCAGAGGGAAAAGTTCTCAGTATTGAAGAGAAACCACGAGCCCCTAAATCGCATTTTGCGGTACCCGGACTGTACCTGTATGATAAAAACATCGTTGCTGTGGCCAAATCCATAAAACCGTCTCCCCGTGGCGAGCTGGAGATTACCGACGTTAACCTTGAATATCTGCGGCGAGGCGAATTGATGGTCGAGCGTCTTGGCCGCGGTATTGCCTGGCTTGATACCGGTACGCACAAAAGCCTGCTGGAGGCGAGCAATTTCATTGAGACCATTGAATCCCGACAGGGCCTTAAGATTGCCTGCCTCGAAGAGATCGCTCTACGACGCGGTTTTATAACATGTCAGCAGATGGAGAAAGTTATAGATGCAACTCCCAAATCTTCTTACAAGGAGTATCTCCAGCGCGTCTACGACGAATCCGAAATGTGCGGAATTAAATAACGCGAGAACGATTTTATGGATTTTCTGAAAAAATATATGTACCCGCTCTTGACCGGCACCTGTATCCTTGCTGCTCTGCTGGTTTTTTCGCTGAATGTACCCCGTAACCGGGAGGCGAATGTGGTCGAGCGTACGGTTCTCGGTGCATTTTCACCTCTTTTTCAACCGGTTTACCGGATGAGTGGCTTTTTCGAGGATATTTGGGACCGCTATATACGCCTGATTGATACCCATAGCGAAAACATTCGCTTGCGCGAAGACATTCGCACTCTCAACCTGCGGGTGCTGGAGGCAAATGAAGCGCTTTTGGCAAACAAGCGTCTTGAGCAACTCCTGAATATGAAGAAGAACATTAAAGAACCGACTATAGCCGCTACTGTTATCGGAGAAGATGTCACCTCATGGTTCAGGTCGCTGATAATTAATCGCGGCAGTTCGAGCGGAATTCGCGAAGGAATGGCGGTGATCTCTGCTGACGGTGTTGTCGGCCAGACCGTTAAAGTCTCCCCCACAACGTCCCGGGTTCTTTTACTGACGGATCATGCCAGCGGCATCTCGGCAACCATTCAACGTTCCCGTGCCAGAGGTGTTGTCAAGGGTAAAAGTGAAATGAACTGCACACTGGAATTCACAACCCGCGGAGAGGATGTAAAAGTCGGCGACACGGTAATAACATCAGGAATCGGTGGTATTTTTCTCAAGGGGATTCCAATAGGCGAGGTGACCATGGTCAAACGAGGGGAGTACGGGATTTTTCAAACCGTATCGATCCGTCCTGCCGTTAATCTTCCTCATCTTGAAGAAGTACTGATCGTACAGCGGGGCAGTTATGAGTAAACGGGCCGCCCTGCTGCTGTTCAGTATCATTATTGCCTCAATTGCTGTCCAGGTATCTCTCCTTCCCGTCTTTATCCGCCCCCCTTTTAAACCGGATCTGCTGCTCGTTGTCATGGTTTTCATCGCACTGCGCGGGTCATTTGAAGCCGGAGCGCCTCTGGCCTGGATACTTGGCATGCTTAATGACGTCTACGGTGGTTTGTTCCTCGGCCTTAATGCTGCGACCTTCCTGATTTCATTTCTCGTCATAAAGAGTGTCTCTGACCGCTTGTATGCTGAAAGCGCTTTCCTGTTCGTATTGACTGTAGCCGGCGTAACATTTTTCAATTTCGCATTAATCATGCTCATGCTGGCCCTGTTTACGACATCACCCGGTATTGTGTATTCGATGTTTGCAGACTTATTCCCCCGTCTCCTGGTAAATGCATTTGTCGCGTCACTCGTTACCGCATGCCCCGGCTTTGACGAACAAGCGGCACCGGCATGAAGGAGCGTCGTTTTGTCAGGGAATTAATCGAGTCAAAACAGCGTGTTGTGGTACTTTCGTTTATAGTTGGCGTCGCTTTTCTGTTTCTTTTGATACGGTTATGGCATTTGCAAATACTAAATGCGGAAGATTATCACATAATGTCGGAAAACAATCGGCTCCGCTTTGTACCGGTAGCTGCGTCTCGTGGCGCAATAATGGATCGGACCGGAAAAATACTGGTAAGCAACCGGCCATCGTTCAGTCTTGCGGTCATTCCTCAGGAGGTGACGGACAAGGTGGCGCTTCTCACACTTCTCTCCACCCTGCTTGGGCTTGATCGCACAGATATGGCTGAACGGTGGGAAAAGAGCACGGGACGCGCCAAGTACTATCCGATTGTACTTGCCTCCAATATATCCCGGGACCAGGTTGAGATAGTTGAAGAAAACCGCCTGCACCTGCCGGGTATCGAAATTGAAATGAAGCCGGTTCGTGAATACACCAGTAGTCTGCTTGCTGCGCATCTCCTCGGCTATATCGGCGAAGCTTCAGAGAAAGAGCTGGATTCAGTAGGATTTGAAGAATACAATCCCGGCGATTACGTCGGCAAAAACGGAATAGAACGTGCTCTGGAGAAAGAGTTACATGGCAGTGACGGCGGTCGTCAGCTTGAAGTTGATGCACGTGGCAGAATATTGCGGACTATCTCTGAGAGCAATCCCACCGTCGGCAACAGTGTTATTTTAACAATTGATGCCGCGATACAAAAACAGGCTGAAAGAGCTTTCGGGGATCAAGCCGGCGCAGCAGTCGCCATGGAAGTCACAACCGGAGAAATTCTGGCATTTGTCAGCAATCCCGGCTTTGACCCGGCACTGTTCAGCGGCAAATTGCCGACAGATATATGGCAGGGCTACCTGGACGACAAACGCCATCCGCTTGAAAACAAGGCTCTCAGCGGTCAATACCCCCCTGGTTCCACCTTTAAAATGATTACCGCTCTGGCCGGGTTACAGGACAACGTGATCAATGATTCAACATCGATAAACTGCGACGGCAGCCATGTTCTTGGGACGTCAACATTCAACTGCTGGAACAAAAAGGGGCACGGAACGACAAACCTGCGCAAGTCTCTACGGGAATCGTGTGATGTATATTATTACCAACTCGGAGAAAAACTGGGCGTGGATAAAATAGCTGCGGCCGCACAGGCTTTCAAGCTTGGTGCTCCTCTCGGGATTGAGCTGCTTAACGAAAAGAGCGGACTGATCCCGACCTCGGAGTGGAAACAGAAACGATTCGGCAAACGGTGGTATCATGGCGAAACGCTCCCGGTGTCAATCGGTCAGGGTGCTGTTCTCATGACCCCAATCCAGCTTGCATCAATGGCAGCAACAATTGCCAATGAAGGAACAATCTATCGCCCACGTCTTGTTAAACGGATTGTTGATGCAGACGGGAAGACCCTCAGGGAAACCGGAAGTGAAATCATCGGCACTGCATCTTTCCCCAAAGAATCGTTCCGACTGGTGAAACTGGGGATGCTGGCGGTTGTCAATGAACCGGGCGGAACCGGAGCAATGGCGAGGCTGTTTGACGTGAAAGTAGCAGGAAAAACAGGCTCATCACAGGTAGTAAAACTGCGTGACAGCAAAATGAGCACCCCGTACCAGTACCGTGACCATGCTCTCTTTGTTGCCTTTGCACCTTTTGAGAATCCTGAAATAGCCGTTGCCGTTGTTGTTGAACATGGTGAGCATGGCGGGACTGCAGCGGCTCCTATCGCCGGGAGAATGCTGAGGGCATATTTTGACGGGAAGAAGCCCCCCCGAAAAGAATCTTCCGGTTCGACAGAAGATGAGGATGAGGGTGTAACAGCTCAAGAAAGCAGTGTACCGGCCGTTGTTAAAGAACCTCGCGTTAATGGAGACGCCGCCAATGATTGATCGCCGTCTTTTGACTAATATTGACTGGGTTCTGGTTGGACTGGTGATGACAGTCTGCCTGCTTGGAATTTTAAATATTTATAGTGCAACAACACCCTACAAGATTGTTGGTGTAGCCTATTACATAAAACAATTTTACTGGATGCTCGTGGGAATTACTATTTCACTGGTAGTTTGCAGCCTCGATTACCACATTCTGGAGGATCTTTCCTACTGGTTTTATGGTTTTTTGGTACTTCTGTTGATTGCGGTACTTGTCTTCGGCAGGAAGTCGATGGGAGCCACGCGCTGGTTGAACCTCGGTTTTTTCAATATTCAGCCGTCAGAACTTATGAAGATCGTCATTATAGTGACATTTGCCCGTTTCTTTAATAATTTCCAGGCGGTCGGCGGCCTGACAGTCAAAGATGTACTCATTCCGTTAAGCCTCCTTGCAGTACCGGCTGTATTAATCGTGAAGCAGCCTGATTTAGGGACCGCCACCATTATCACGCTGATCGCAATGTCCATGATCATGTACGTCGGACTGCGCTGGACCACTATTATTACATGTGTCTTTGTCACTATTCCAATGGCCTGGATCGGCTGGGCGTTCGTGTTCCGGCCATACCAGAAAAACCGTGTCCTCGACTTCCTGAACCCTGAACGGTCACGGCTTGGCAGTGGCTATCATATCATTCAAAGTAAAATAGCTGTCGGTTCAGGGGGGCTTACCGGAAAAGGCTTTGTCAAAGGGACACAATCACAGCTTCGTTTCCTCCCTGAGCAGCATACCGATTTTGCCTTTTCTGTCTTTGCCGAGGAGTGGGGTTTCATCGGCTGCCTGCTGCTGATTGTCATCTACTTTATGCTGGTGCTCTGGGGACTGAATATTGCCCATCGCTGCAACGACCGTTTTGGCGGACTGCTTGCGGTAGGGGTCACCGCCATGCTCTTCTGGCATATCATCATTAATATGGGAATGGTGATAGGATTGTTTCCGGTAGTCGGAGTTCCGCTGCCGTTTTTTTCCTACGGAGGCACGTCTATGATCACTTCCATGGTTGGCATCGGCCTGCTGCAAAATATCAGCATGCGCCGCTTCATGTTCTGAATTCCTGCTTGCAAACCGGCACACAGATGGGGTACACTGGCACCTAATGGAGGTGTCACATGGATACAAGCTCAATCGCAGGTTCTTCGCTCCTGATGAGATCAGGGCAGTTGCAGCAGGCGTTAACGACATCAATGATGAAACAGGCGGCAGACCAGCAGAATAAAATGGCCGAACTGCTTGCCCAAAATGCCCGGCAGGCACCACAACCTGCCGCGAACAGCGGCTTCAATTTTTCAATATTCGCCTGAAACAATGTACATGCTAACGAAACAAGCCCGCCGGAAATTCCGGCGGGCTTGTTTCGTTTATGATACTGATTTACCCCGGCGGCCAGACCAGATTCCTGCCGGCCAGCAGATGAAAGTGAATGTGAAAAACCGACTGGCCAGCGCCTGCACCGTTATTCTGTACAATCCTGAAACCTGATTGGGCGTATACGTCCTTACCGGCAATCTCGCCGGCCATCCTGAATATATACCCGACTAACGCATCATCCTCTGCAGTCATATCCAGACAGTTGACAAAATGCTTTTTCGGCACCAGCAGCAGATGTACCGGCGCTTGCGGGGACACATCTTCAATTATGAGCAGTTGATCATCTTCAAATACCTTTTTTGAAGGTATTTCACCACGGATTATTTTACAGAAAATACAGCTTTCCATCTTAACCTCCCGGTTTTCATGAAACTATCTTAGTTGCAGCAGTATCAGAAACTCGCGATTACCATCCGCCCCTGTTATCGGTGATTCGCAGAGACCAGAGACTGTTAAGCCAAGATCTAATGCGGTACGACGAACATCTTCGATAACTTTTTCATGGGCGGCAGGGTCACGCACGACGCCCCCCTTCCCTACTTCACCTTTACCAACCTCAAACTGCGGCTTGATCAGGGCAATTACCCTGCTGCCCGGTTTCAGCAGACCAACTGTCGCCGGCAGCACCTTGGCCAGCCCAATGAACGAGGCATCAATGACCGCCAGAACAGGTATATCATCAAGCTGTTCCGGCGTTACAGAGCGGATATTGGTTTTTTCCATGCTGACAACGCGTGAATCCTGCTGCAACTTCCAGGCTAACTGACTATAGCCGACATCAATGGCAAAAACCCTGGCTGCCCCCGCCTGCAGCAGACAATCGGTGAAACCACCGGTGGAGGAGCCCACATCGACGGCGACAAGTCCGGCAACATCAACGCCAAATTCATCGAGCGCTTTACGTAGCTTGATCCCGCCGCGACTGACATACGGAAGAGCCTGACCCCGGAGGCGAATATCCACATCTGCTGCCACCCGATGACCGGCTTTATCAACAGTGTGGTCACCCACAACCACCTGTCCGGCCATTATCAGGGCGCGTGCCTTCTCAATCGACGGGGCCAGCGCGCGCGCTAATAGCAGCGTGTCGAGGCGCTGTTTGGCCAATCCCTCTACTCTCCAACCAATTGGCTCTTGGTGAAGAGCGCCTTTAACCAGTAGCCTTCCGCCTCGATGTTTTCGCGGCCACCTTCTTCGCGGTCGACCAGGGTGACTATACCGAGAACGACCAGACCTTCCTCCTCAGCACGACGGACTGCCTTCATGGAGGATCCGCCCGTGGTAACGACATCTTCCACGATGACGACTCTGGTGCCGGCCGGGAGGTTTTTGCGCCCTTCCAGCCACTGTCCGGTGCCGTGTCCTTTCGGCTCCTTGCGAATGATAAAGGCATGCATCGACTGTCCGGCAAGGTGGGCAGCAATTGACGTTGCCGTAGCAATCGGATCAGCCCCGAGCGTAATACCTCCCACCGCCTGAACCCCCTCTACGTCCTTGATGGCGTCATAGAACAGTTTACCAACCAGAAAGCCCCCTTCGGCATGAAGCGTGGTCTGCTTGCCATCAAAGTAAAAATCGCTCTGACGACCGGAAGCAAGAGTTACCAAACGCTTTTCGTACGACAGTTCCATGATGATTTTCTTTAATTGTTCTCGTTCACTCATATTCTACAGCCTCCTCTTCAAATAGTCCCATCTGGGGTTTCTCGACAGGTTTAGGGAATGCAACCGGGTAATCCCCGGCAAAACAGGCTTTACAGTAGTGGGTATTACCCTGGCCGATTGAGGAGATCAACCCATCTTCAGAAAGATACCCCAGAGTATCGGCAGTAACATAGCGGCAGATTTCATCAATGGTATGCGAAGACGAAATCAATTCCTTGCGGTTTGGCGTATCAATACCGTAATAACAGGGATAGCTCGTTGGCGGCGAAGATATCCGCAGATGCACCTCAAGCGCCCCGGCATTGCGCACCATTTTGACAATCTTTCGTGAGGTGGTGCCACGTACGATCGAATCGTCGATTATGACGACGCGTTTGCCTTTAAGCAGTTCCCGCACCGGATTAAGCTTGATCTTAACCCCGAAGTGACGAATAGACTGTGCCGGTTCGATAAACGTCCGACCGACATAGTGGTTGCGGATCAAGCCGAGTTCGAACGGTATCCCGGACTCCTCGGCATACCCCATGGCAGCAGGAACACCGGAATCGGGAACGGCAATGACAACATCGGCCTCCACCGGATATTCACGGGCCAGCTGCCGTCCCAGCTCCTTGCGGGCCAGGTAGACGTTTCTGCCGAAAATGTACGAATCGGGACGGGCAAAATAGACAAATTCAAAAATGCAGGGTGTCGGTACTACTTTTTTAAAAGGAAACAACGATTTGACACCGCCATCTTTGGTACAGACGACCATTTCTCCCGGCTCAATCTCACGAACGAAGTCAGCTTCGATCAGATCAAGCGCACAGCTTTCTGAAGCGACAACCCAGGCATCACCAAGTTTGCCGAGGCAGAGCGGGCGGAAGCCGTTCGGATCACGTACCGCAATCATGCGGGACTCGGTCAGAAAGAGGAGGCAATACGCACCCTGAATACGTTTCAGTGCATCCACAATGCGATCAACAAGAGAGTTTGTTTTGGATGCGGCAATAAGATGGATAATTATTTCCGTATCCATGGTCGTTTGAAAGATCGAACCGTACGCCTCCAGTTCGGCTTTTAACAGTTGGGCATTGACCAGGTTACCATTATGGGCGACCGCAATTGAACCACGAGAATAATCGACCATGATCGGCTGCACGTTCTTTTCCACCGAAGCTCCGGCAGTTGAATAACGGACATGCCCGATCGCCGATTTCCCCGGCATTTTTTTGAAAACCTCCGGATTGCTGAAGACATCCGCGACCAGCCCCATCCGCTTGTGAGCGTGCAGGGAATTGCCATCTGACGAGACGATACCGCAGCTTTCCTGACCGCGATGCTGCAGGGCGTAGAGGCCGAGATAGGTCAGGTTTGATGCCTCTTTATGATTGTAAATACCAAAAACACCGCATTCTTCCTGGGGACGGGATAACTTCATAAGTAAAGGCTCCATGCATTTGACTTAAATCAGATTATTTCTCACATATTCAGCGGCATTTTTATACAGTATCAGCCCGTCCCCCTCTTCCGGTAGATTTTCCCGTGTCCAGCGCGGGTGCTGGGTATAATGGACAAACGCCTCCGGATGCGGCATCAGACCCATCAAGCGACCGGTCGGGTCGCAGAGGGCGGCGATGGCATTGGTCGAACCGTTCGGGTTGGCGGGAAACTCCATCGATGCTTCGGCGTAATCGGCGAGGCTGTAGCGTAATACGGCAAGATGTCCCTCTTCAATCCGCGCCAGTGTCGCATCTGAATCGCAGAGGAATTTACCCTCTCCGTGACGCACCGGCAGATAGATACCCTTGTTGATACCACGGATAAACACGCTGGGAGATGCATCATCAACCTGCAGATACGTCCAGCGATCCTGAAAACGGCCACAGTCGTTATGAGTGAGAGTGACGGTCTGGTGCAGATACTCACCGTCAAAACCGGGCAGCATGCCCATTTTCACCATCAACTGGAAACCGTTGCAGACTCCGAGGATTAACTTGCCTTCGGCAATGAAACGGGTGAACTGGTCAACCAGTTTTTCATTACCACCAGCCACTGAAGCATTTTTCAAGCGATTGGCCTGGGCTTTGGCACTCCCCAGATCATCGCCATCGAGAAAACCGCCGGTCAGGTTAAGGAAGTGAAAATCGTCCAGGCGGATTTCACCGGAGAGGATTTCGGCAATATGGGCGATAACCGTTTCGTCAAACCCCCCAAGTCGGCAGGCATGAGCCGCCTCCATCTCGCAGTTGGTACCGTTTCCGGTTATGACGATTGCGCGTGTCTGTTTCATGTCGTGCTGTTCTCCTTAGCATAGCCGGAAATAACATCCATAAAAGCTTTACCATATTTTTGCAGTTTATGCTCACCTACACCGCTTACCTGCAGCATTTCCCGTGCATGTGTCGGTCTGCTGCGTGCCATTTCGGCCAGCGTGGCATCGGAAAACACCACGAACGGCGGCACTCTGGACACATCGGCGATCTGCTTGCGGATAGCCCGCAAGGTGTCGAACAGTGCTTGATCGTAATCTTTACGACCACCGGCCCGTTTTTTGCTCTTTTCCACTGTTTTAACGGCATCGCGCGGCAATCCGAGGATGACCTGCGTCTCTCCCTTGAGAACCGGACGCGCCACAGCAGAGAGTCCCAATGCACCAAAGCGGGTAAAATCCTGTACCAGATAGCCAAGATGGATTAACTGACGCATGATATTTTCCCATTGCACCGCCGACGTATCGGCACCGATGCCCCAGGTGGAGAGCCGGTCATGTTTCATATCGAGCACCCGCTGATTTTTGCTCCCCCGCAGCACCTCAATAACATACATCATACCAAAGCGTTCCCCGAGCCGGTACACACAGGAAAGCGCCTTGCGCGCCTGCTCCGTGGCATCGAAGCGTTGCGGCGGATCGGTGCAGATATCGCAGTTATCGCATTCATGCTCACGCAAATCACCAAAATAAGACAACAACGCCCGGCGTCGGCAGGTCAGCGCCTCGGCATAGCCTACCATGGCGTTCAGCTTCTGCAGTTCGATCTTGACCCGTTCGGCATTGTCACTGTTTTCAATGAGCTTGCGGGCGGTCATGACATCGCCCATACCGAACAGCATCAACGCCTCTGAAGGCAAGCCATCCCGCCCCGCCCTGCCCGTTTCCTGATAATAGCTTTCTACACTCTTGGGCATATCATAATGCACCACAAAGCGCACGTTTGATTTATCGATCCCCATACCAAAAGCGATTGTGGCCACGACAATCCGGATATCATCCCGCTGGAACGCTTCCTGAACCCGCCTGCGCTCATTGTCCGGCAGGCCTGCGTGATAAGCGGCTGCGTTGAATCCGGCATCCCGCAACCGCTCCGCCACCTCTTCCACCCGCTTGCGGCTTAAAGCGTAAACAATCCCGGCTTCGTCACGCCTTCCGCTCAGAAAGGAACCAAGCTGAACGAGCGGTTTCTGTTTTGGAATTACCGTGTAGGTGATATTGGGGCGATCAAACCCGGCCACAAAAACGGCAGCTCCTGCCAACCCCAACTGGTTCAGGATATCCTTGCGGGTCTCCGGATCAGCAGTGGCGGTCATCGCCACAATCGGAACCGACGGAAAGAGTTCCCGCAGTCGGCCCAGTTGCGTGTATTGAGGACGGAAATCATGCCCCCACTGGGAGATGCAGTGCGCTTCGTCTATGGCGAACAGAGAGAGTTTCAATGTTCCCAGCAGATCGAGAAAATCCGCCATCATCAGACGTTCCGGAGCGACATATAACAGATCAAGTGCGCCGGCATCCAGTTGCCGATAAACTCCGGCAGCCTCGGCAGAAGAGAGCGAAGAGTTAAGGAGGGCAACCCGCACCCCGTTGGCAATCAGCGCATCAACCTGATCTTTCATCAGGGCGATCAACGGCGATACGACAACAGCCACCCCATCCCGATGCAGCGCCGGTATCTGATAGCAAAGCGACTTGCCGCCGCCGGTCGGCATGACGAGAAAGACGTCTTCTCCGGCCACGATCCGCTCAATGACCTCCTGTTGCGGAGAGCGGAATTCGTGGAAACCGAAGATCGTTTTCAGGGTGTGATGAATTGATTGGGTCATTTAAAAACTACAGCTTCCGCAACGTCTGCTGCCACGCCTCTTTCAACTCAGCCAAACCCGCTTTGACAACTACAGTCCCATCCAAACCGGCGACCGTAAGAACGGCTTCTTCCGTTACAACCCCAACATAAGCGAAACAGTTACCGCTCATGACCGCCTCGAATGCGGCCCGATTTTCCGGATGCACCGTAACCAGATGCCGGGAAGCTGATTCGGAGAAGAGCAGCGCACAATCGTTTTTACCCGCAGCATCACCCTTCCAGAGCACACGGGAGAGGTCCAGAGATACGCCAAAACCACCGGCAAAGGCGCTTTCAGCGGCCGCTACCGCCAGGCCACCGTCGGAGAGATCATGGCAGGAAGCGACTTTCCTCTGATTGACCGCTTCATGATACGCCTGATAGCGCTTGTATGCCCTAACAGTGTCAACGTGCGGCACTTTATTACCAACCGCTCCGGAGAGCGCCAGATATTCGGAACCACCCAGCTCATCCGCTGTCTTGCCAAGAAGATAGACGATATCGCCCGGCCGTTTGACATCCATCGTCACCGCTTTCCGGGCGTCATCCATCTTGCCGATGACGGAGAACAGCAGTGTCGGCGGGATCGATATCTTGGTGGTGCCGTCATAAAAGTCGTTTTTCATGGAATCCTTGCCGGAGATGAGCGGCAGGTTGTATGCCATGCATACGTCGTACAGCGCCTGATTTGAACGCACCAACTGGGCCATTTTATACGCGCCGTCCGGTGTTTTATCGGACTGCACCGGGTCGCACCAGCAGAAGTTATCGAGACCGGCAACGAGATCAAGCGAACCGCCGACCGCCACATAATTGCGCAGCGCTTCGTCAACAGCATTGGCGGTCATGTGGTAGGTATCGATATCAGAGAAACGGGGGCAGATGCCGTGTGCCGTCACCACCCCTTCAAATGAATCGAGAAGCGGCCTGACGACCGACGCATCGGAAGGACCGTCGTTGGCCACACCGGTAAACGGCTTCACCACCGAACCACCCTGCACTTCATGGTCGTAGCGACGCACCACCGATTCCTTGGAGCAGATATTCAGCGCAGACAGCAGCCGCTTCAGGTCATCGGTATAGTCGTTCTTTATTTCGAGGAGTGGCTCCGGGTGCTGCGGAGGTGTCCACCTGGCAGGGAGCTGCATCGGGGGGAGCCCCTCATGCATAAACGCCATCGGCAGCCAGGCGACCGTCCGTTCCCCGTAGAGCATATGGAAGACACCGCTGTCGGTAAATTCGCCCAGCACCGTCGCCTCGACACCGAAGCGGACGGCCATCTCCATAAATTGATCGATCAGTTCAGGCGGCACGGCCAGCGACATCCGTTCCTGAGCTTCCGAGATCAGTATTTCCCACGGATTGAGCCCCGGATATTTAAGCGGTGCCTTGGCAAGATCCATCCGGCAGCCGCCACACTCGCCCGCCATCTCACCGATTGAGGAGGATAAGCCGCCGGCACCGTTATCGGTGATGAAACGGTAAAGTCCCTTGTCACGCGCCCGGATGAGGAAGTCGAACATCCGCTTCTGGGTAATCGGGTCACCGATCTGCACTGCAGTTACCGGCGAGTTTTCATTGAGCTCCTCTGAAGAGAATGTGGCGCCATGAATACCATCCTTACCGATACGTCCTCCGGTCATGACGATCAGATCACCCGGTTCGATCGACTTTTCGTGCGCCGGAAGGCCATTGACGATCGTTGGCATCAGGCCGGCGGTACCACAGAAAACCAGCGGTTTGCCGGCAAAACGGTCGTCAAAAACGAGGGAGCCATTGACAGTCGGGATGCCGCTTTTGTTGCCGCCATGCTCAACCCCTTCAACAACGCCTTCGTAGATTCGCCGTGGATGCAGCAGGCGACTCGGCAGCGGCTTATCATAGAACGGATCGGCAAAACAGAAGACATCGGTGTTGAAGATCAGCTTTGAGCCGATTCCGGTTCCGAAAGGATCGCGATTCACCCCGACGATGCCGGTCAGCGCCCCGCCGTACGGGTCAAGGGCTGATGGTGAGTTATGAGTTTCAACTTTGAACACCAGTGAGTGGGTATCATTAAATTTGATCACGCCGGCATTGTCCTTGAACACGGAGAGGCAGAAATCTTTATCTCCCATGCGTTCGCGCACATCTTTCGTGGTACGCTGAATGAACGACTTGAACAACGATTTGATCTCCTGCCGGTTCCCCTTTTCATCCTCATACTGCACGGTACCGGCAAATATTTTATGTTTGCAATGCTCCGACCAGGTCTGTGCCAGGCATTCCAGCTCAACATCAGTCGGTTGTGCACCAAGTCCAAACTCCAGACGTGCCGCCAGAACGCCGGCATCGCGGTACTGCGCCTGAATGATCTTCATCTCATCAAGCGTCAGCGCCAGAACCCCGTCCTTGCTGATCCGCATCAGCTCTTCGTCAGAGACTTCAAGATCGATCACATTCACTTCGGCTTTCGTTGCAGCGCTGACCTTCGGCACATAGGCCGGAAAGCCACCCGATGCAGCAAATCCAGCAGCGGAAAGGATACTGTAGCGTTGAATGAGCGTATTGCAGAGCAGACCGGTGGCAATTTTTTCAACATCAGCAGCGGTGAGCCCCCCTTTCAGAAGATACTGCGCGGCGTAGTAGACATTTTCGCCCTCCGCAAAGGGGCGACCGGTCAGGTACGCCACCGCCTCGCGGGCGGTACGCCCGACATTATCAGTTACACCGGGACGAAAACCGATCTCAACGGCAAAATCGAATCCGGTGGCAGCTGGACGGTCGATGCTCCAGTTTTGGATTACCGGATCACTGAATGGTCCTGATGCGGCCTGCTCAAGCTCTTGCACCGAGAGTGCTGCATCAACCGTATAGACATCAACGGCACGGACCTCTTCTACATTCAGATGCAGAAAATGTTCAATTTCCCGCTTAACCCGCTCGCCTCGAGCGTCACGAACACCCGGTTTTAGTGCAATTTCTATACGATCTGCCATCCATTTATCCTTTCAAAGCTTCCTGAATTACTTCGTTCCTGTTTAGAATTATGTTACGGAAATTTTCATCTGCTGACGCCCAATCGACAATATCAACAGTAAACGATAGATTTGAATCAGAAAAACTATCCTGCAAAGCAATTTTAGTTTGAACTGTCAGGGGATGTGTTGTCATGGCAACAAGATCAAGATCCGAAAATTTCCCCGCCCTTCCCGTAACCCTTGATCCGAACGCTCTCACTTCGATATCGGGCAGATTACGTTTAAGTATCTGCAGTACTTCAGCCTTGTCGCTTTCTTCGATATCAAGCATCGGGCTTTTTCAATAAAGCAAGAAGGGTGGTTGCGTCATCAATAAAGCGCCCCAAAACGGTATAAACCTCAATCGCCGTATCCTCGTTATAGGTATGAGACGTTTTATTACGTTTTTCACGGTATTCAAACCAGCTTTGCGGCGTTTCAATAAAACCGTTGCGTGCCCCAAGCCTGATAACATCACGAAACCCCATCTGATCGAGCTCTTCGCTGCTTGGAAGGTTTTGTGCGAGAGTTCTTTTGAGCATCTTGAATGCCAGTTCGTAAGTATATTCAAATCGTTGAATACAGGCATCGCGAATATCTTCATCTGCCGGTTCCCTTTGGCTGCGCAGGTAGACGCGCACTAAAGAAGCCAGAACTTTTTCAAAAACGGAAAGTTCAATCATACTGATCTCCTTCCTCAATCAGCGGCAACATTACAAAACTGTTTTTCCATTCTTACCGTTCTGGTCGGGAACGGAATCTCGATGTCTTGTTCATTGAACCGCTTGATTATAAGTGAGTTCACTTTGTCGGTAACGGCAAACAGGGAGTTGTATTCGGCAACCCAGAAAAAAAGCGCCATATTAAGGGCGGAATCGCCAAAACCGGTAAAAAAGGCTTCCGCAGGGGGATCCGCCAATACAGACTCCACTTCGCAGGCAGTTGCCACCAGCAGAGCCTTCACCTTTTCAACATCACTGCCGTACGCCACACCGACATTAACACGCCCCTTGACCCGGCAATCAGGAAACGCCTGGTTTGTCAGCATGGTATTGCAGAGGTCTGAATTTGGGATGATCAACAATTGATTGTCCAGGGTCTTGATCTTGGTGCTCCGCAGGCCGATGTCCGCTACATCGCCAATCTGTCCGCCAACCAGCTGAATACGGTCACCGATGCGAAACGGGCGATCGAGCATGATGGTAAAGCCGGAAATCATATGAGCCAGTGTATCTTTGGCCGCCATACCGATGGCAAGCGAACCGATACCGAGTGCGGTTACGAGTGAAAAAATATCGTAATTAAAATGTTTCAGCACCACCACCAGAGCAGCACCCATCAGAATCAGCGATACCAGCTTTTCAGCTACCGGCATCATCTGGCGCGACATAACCGCCCCGGCACCCTCCTGTTGACTGGCAACATACCATTTCATTAATTCATCAAGTGCATGGTAGATAAGGTTGCATACAAGCACCACCAGGATGATGTAAATGATACCGGAGACGATTAACACCAGCTTCTCATTCAGCGGCAGCGAGCGGATGGCCAGATAAATACCGGTCACGATAAACAACCGCGACACATACGGAATAACCCGCTGCAGCACCCGATCATCGAGATCGGATGATGTGAAGGTAGTCAGACGGGTTCCCCACTTGTTCAAAATCTTCACAGCAAGTTGCGACAATACCCAGAACAGGGCCAGAATGAGTAACCCGCCCAGGATCTCTTTGGCCCAGTACAGAAGCGTTCCATCCCCCTCCTGCGTCTCGATCAGCCCCCGTATAAGTTCGACCAGACTATTCACCGAATACCCGCCTGAAAATAGTGTCAACATGCTTCAAATGGTAGTTGAGATCGAATGACTCACGAATTTTTGCTTCGCCGAGTGCCCCGACAACCGCCTGGTCAGCCAGCAGTTCCGTCTGAAAATCTGCTCCCTGCTCCCAGACTTTCATGGCATTACGCTGCACCATGCTGTACGAATCTTCGCGTGAAACACCGGCCTGAGTAAGGTCAAGGAGAATTTTCTGGGAAAAAACAAGCCCCTTCATCTGATTGAGATTTCTCAGCATATTTGCAGGATAGACCACCAGATTTTTGATCAGGCCGTTGAGGCGACGCAGGGAGAAGTCAAGCGCCACCGTGGTATCCGGGGCGATATAGCGCTCGACCGATGAGTGAGAAATATCCCGTTCATGCCAGAGTGCCACATTTTCGAGTGCGGGGATACAGAGCGAACGGATGTAGCGTGCCTGCCCGGTCAGATTTTCCGAGAGAACCGGATTCCGTTTGTGCGGCATGGCCGATGAGCCTTTCTGCCCCTTGCTGAAAAACTCTTCCGCTTCAAGAACCTCGGTGCGCTGCAGATGACGAACCTCTACGGCAATACGTTCCATCGACGAGGCGATAATGGCCAGGGTGCAGAAGTACTCGGCATGACGGTCACGCGGGATCACCTGTGTAGAGACCGTTTCCGGCTTGAGCCCCATTTTTGCACAGACATACTCTTCGACGTACGGATCAATGTTGGCAAAGGTACCGACCGCACCGGAGATAGCGCCGGTGGCGATGTTCTCGCGGGCGGCGGTCAGACGGGTTCGATTGCGCTGCATCTCGGCATAAAAAGAGGCCAGCTTGAGGCCAAAAGTCACCGGTTCCGCATGTATCCCGTGAGAGCGCCCGATGCAGACCGAATCCTTATGCTCCAAGGCGCGCAGTTTAAGCGATGCCAGCAGCATATCCAGATCGGCGAGCAGTTCGTCCGCAGCCTGAACAAGCTGCACCGACAGGCAGGTATCCAGCACATCCGAGGAGGTCATCCCCTGATGGATAAAACGGGCTTCCGGGCCGACATGTTCGGCAACCGACGTCAGAAAAGCGATGACATCATGCTTGACCTCAGCCTCGATGGCATCAATGCGGGCGATATCGAAATTACCTTTGGCACGAATAACCGGTACGACCTCTTTCGGGATAACTCCCAGTTCAGCCTGGGCTTCACAGGCGAGGGTCTCGATTTCGAGCCAGATGCGAAAGCGGTTTGCAGCGGTCCAGATATGTGCCATTTCAGGGCGGGAATAGCGTTCAATCATGTAAAAGACTCCTTATTCAGAATAGATATATTACTACAACACTCCGGATTGTTTCAATTTTTCCGCCAACCACTCCGGGACATTGGCATCTGCCACATACTCGACATCTTCCTTTTCAAAGATTACCCGCAGATAAAATATCAGATCAGGAAAAATCCGCGAGGCAAAGGCATCGTGCCAGCCAAAGATGTCTGATTCACCATATCTTATGCTATCGGCAAGGAAAAAACGCTCCGCCGTTTCATCCAGCGGGTTGACGATGATATATTCACGCACCCCATGCTGCTGATAGAGATGCTTCTTTTCCCGGCGATCCTTCACACTGGTGGATGGTGACAACACCTCAATTATCAGGTCCGGCGCACCCTTAATATTGGCATCGGTAATCTTTGACTTGTCGCAGACGACAAACACGTCCGGCTCCACCACGTTGATATCATCAAGTACAACATCCATAGGAGCAACGAATGGTGTACATGCTTTCCCCTTGAAATGGCCATAAACCAGGGCGGCAAAAGCAATGACTGTTTTCTGATGTTTCACCGACGGTGACGGCGACATGTCATAAACCGTTCCATCAATAATTTCCAGCCGTTCATCGCCATGATTTTCAAGATATTCCTGATAGGTGTACGGCTCAATCTTTCGTGCGGCATTTCCCATGTAACCCTCCATTCTTGTGCTCAGATCTCCATCAACGCACTGGCATGGTACTGATCCCCGATAACAATGTGCGGAGCACAAACATTCTGGTCACGAAGAAATGATTCCGTTGAACGCACCACATGCTCCGGGTGGTTGTTTACCTCAGACAGATGCGCCATTACCAGAACCTCCAAGCCCTCATGGGCAAGTTCGTGGAGCAGTTCAAGCGAATCCTCGTTGGAGATATGGCCGTGACGGGACTTGATGCGCTGCTTCAGTTCCCACGGATAGGGACCGTTCATCAGCATATCGACATCATGATTCGATTCGAGGTTAATAAAGCGGCAGCCACGCAGTTTCTCAGTGATCAGATGTGTGACAATGCCAAAGTCGGTAACAGAGGCAGCGCGCCCCTCACCCGATTCAAGCACAAAGCCGACCGGATCGCAGCTGTCATGGGTAATCGGAATCGGGTCAATCTGAATATCCCTGAAGGTAAGAGCGGAACCTGATTCAAATTCGGCAATCCGGCTCTTTTTGAAATATTTATCGCTCTTGGCACAAACCAGATGACTGGCAAAAACAGGGACATTGAACTTGCGGGAGAAAGAACCGGCACTCCGGATATGGTCAATATGCTCATGAGTAACAAGCACCGCATGAATGCCTGAAGGATCGATGCCGACTTCGCCCATACGCAGCAGCGTCTCGCGGAGCGACAGCCCGACATCTATAAGGACACGGGTCTCCCCACTTTCAAGATAGAGGCAGTTACCCTTGCTGCCACTCGCCAGCGAACAGATTTTCACACAGACTCCAGGAATTTCGGTTTATGATGCATCAGCAGTAAATGCCAACAGTTTAGAGATGTTACGCCAGGTTACGGGCAAGCACCGGGATACGGCGGAGGGCACTTTGACAAGCGGTATATATACACTGAAGCGGGGTTTAGTTTCAAGGTTTATCGTCTAAATTTCAGAGATGTCGGAACCGGTAATCTCAACATCCGGCCACCCTTCATAGATCCAATCTTCCACCCGTTCCAGTACCTGCCGGGGGATGTTGTTATCAGAACTGACGGTGACAAACGCAAGCACTCCGACAGCGGCATTGTCCTGCCGGTCAACCTCGGCGCAGGCGACATTGAAACGGTTGCGTGCCCGTCCAAGGATACTTTTGACGATCCCGCGCTTCTCTTTCAGTGAGTGGGATGGGAGGGAGAGGTGAATTTCGAGGCAATAAATGTGCATGACTAAAACTCACAATGCCTCGGCGTGCGGGGAAACGGTATCACATCGCGGATGTTCTCCATCCCGGTGAGATACATGACCAAGCGTTCAAAACCGAGGCCAAAGCCGGCATGCGGGCAGCTTCCCCAGCGACGGCTGTCAAGATACCACCAGAGCGGCTCGTGGGCGACTCCCATCTCCGTCATACGCGCTTCAAGCCGGTCCAACCGTTCTTCACGCTGACTGCCTCCAATAATCTCACCCACTTTTGGCACGAGCAGGTCCATGGCTGCAACAGTCCGGCCATCATCGTTCTGCCGCATATAAAACGCCTTGATATCCTTCGGATAGTTAAGAATAAAAGTCGGACCGCCAATAATCTGTTCGGTAATATACCGTTCGTGCTCCGTCTGCAGATCCAGTCCCCACTCCACCGGATAGGCGAATGTGGTTCCCGATTGCTGTAGACGCTCTATCGCTTCTGCATATTCCATCCGGGCAAAATCCGCTTCTGCAACTGAGCGGATACGCTCAAGCAGGCCGTTTTCAATATGTTTATCAAAAAACGCCATATCATCGGCACACTCCTCAAGAGCAAACCGGCAGAGATACTTGATAAACTTTTCCGCCAGATCAGCATTGTCAGCCAGCGCGGCAAATGCCATCTCCGGCTCGATCATCCAGAACTCGGAGGCGTGCCGGGCAGTGTTGGAATTCTCGGCCCGGAAGGTCGGTCCAAACGTGTAAATATCGCCAAACGCAAGGGCAAACAGCTCCCCCTCCAGCTGGCCGCTGACAGTCAAGCCGGTTTTCTGACCAAAAAAATCCTGGTTGAAATCGGGGCGTCCATCCAACACGGGTGGTTCCGCCGCATCAAGCGTAGTGACACGGAACAATTCTCCGGCACCTTCGCAGTCACTGGCAGTAATTATCGGGGTATGGACATAGAGAAAGTTATTCTCGGAAAAAAAGCGGTGAACAGCCTGAGCGAGTTTCGACCTGAGGCGAAAAACTGCACCAAACGTGTTTGAACGAGGCCGCAAGTGGGCAATGGTACGGAGATACTCGAATGTATGACGTTTTTTTTGCAGGGGAAAGCTATCGTCAGCCTCACCGATAACTTCTATTGCGGTCGCCACTACCTCCCATTTCTGACCGGCTGCGGGAGATTCGACCAACGCGCCTGATACCGTAAGAGCTGCTCCGGTGCCGATCCGGCTTATATGACTGAAATTTGGGAGTGATGACTCGGCAACGACCTGAATACCTTCAACGGTTGATCCGTCATTCAGAACGATGAAACATATCCCCTTTGACGATCTGATCGACCGCACCCATCCGGAAAAAGAGCAGCTGTCTGCACAGCTGCTCCGGTGAATAACCTCTTTAATGCGAATTTTCATCGGGACGTTCCTTTAGATTGGGTTATGCAAACATCTTGAACAGTTGAAGAACCAGCAGCGTTATGACAGAACCGAGAATTGCACCGATAATAACTTCACTCAGTGTATGAATTTTCATCAGCAGTCGCGAGTGGCTCACCATGACAGCCAACAGCAGTGACAGAAAAGATATGAGCGGGTCACAGGTAATAAGCGATAACGCTGTAGCAATTGAGAACGCGACAGCTGCGTGTCCGCTCGGCACTCCCCCGTGAAGCGGGGTACCGGTACCGGTGGCACTCTTTACAATAATAACAACGATAACCACTATCAGTACGGAAACAATTGTTCCCATATCAGTGACCGTACCAAACATTGCAAGCACCTCCGAGTAGATTGGCATAACGTACTTTGCCAGTATCAGATACCCCATGATACCGGCGCCGCAGGCTGTTATCAATACGGCTCCGGCAGCGGTGTCTTTGGCAATTCTGGCCAACGGATGGTAGTCGGGAGAAACGAGATCAACAACCGCCTCAATCGCCGTGTTAAACATCTCGGCACAGAGAACGGACAGTATTGACAGAGCCAGCAGGGCAAACTCCGTCGGAGTAACCTTCAGAAAAAGAACAGCCAGCAGCACCACGATGGCGGCACCGAAATGAACGCGCATATGCCGTTCGGTGCGGGCCGCGTGCAGTATCCCTTCAACAGCACAGTTGGCGGATTCTATAAACCGGTCGGGCTTAACAACCCTTCCTTCTTCAGAATTCTGAATAGCTGCTGCTCCTTTTGCTCCATTTTAGCCGCCTCAGCTGCACCGCTCCGTTCATGATCATAGCCGCAGAGGTGCAGGATTCCATGCATCAACAGAAAAGAGAGCCGTTCAAAGAACTCCAACCCACCCTCTTCGGCCTCGCGCGCGGCAGTGTCGGCAGAGAGTATGACATCGCCAAGGGCATGTGGGTTTACCCCCCCGAAGTCGCCTTCCTGCAGAGAGAACGAAATTACATTAGTGGGGCGGTCTTTGCCAAGATAGTCCCGATTAACGATTCTGATAGAGCGGTCACCGACGATGGAAACGGAAAGCTCCGTCGCATCAGGACATCCCAAGGCGCCTAAGATTCTCTCCGCTACTTTTTTGAGCTGCCGGATCTTGAAATGATGGCGTCTCTGACGATTGTTCACCAGTAGTATCATTGGACGCTGCTCCCTGTTCTATTTTGCCGTTTTCCCGGACGGAACTCTTTCTGGAACGGTCTCCGCCTTTATGGGCAGGTTCCGGATAGTCAATCCGGTGGTGAAAAATACCGTTCAGAATTGTGGTAAAACTCCGGGCAATTTCGTGCAGGTTTTTGAGTGTCAGTTCGCATTCATCCAACTGACCATCAATGAAAACATTATTTATCAGCTTTTGAACCAACCCCTGAATACGGTCAGAGGAAGGATTCACAAGTGTCCGTGAGGCCGCTTCAACGCAGTCGGCAAGCATGACAATGCCGGCCTCGCGAGTCTGCGGCTTGGGACCGGGATAGCGGAAATCCTTTTCCTCAACGACCAGACCGCTTGACCTTGCCTGGCTTTTCGCACGCTCATAAAAAAATTTGATCAACGCGGTACCGTGGTGCTGACGTATGATATCAATTATCGGCTGCCCCAACCTGTGTTCACGGGCCAGCTCAACCCCTTCCTTTATATGTGAAATCAGAATCAGCGCACTCATGCTCGGCAGGAGTTTGTCATGCCGGTTCTCTTCACCGGATTGATTCTCAATAAAATAGAGCGGCTTTGCCGCCTTGCCGATATCGTGGTAATAGGCCGAAACCCTTGCAAGCAGCGGATTTGCACCAATTGATTCGGCAGCTGCTTCTACCAGATTACCGACCACAATACTATGGTGATAGGTGCCGGGAGCCTTCATCATAAGCTCCCGGAGCACCGGTGAGTTGAGATTCGCTAGTTCCAGCAGCTTTATATCGGTTGTGTACTGAAAGAGCGTTTCAACAAGTGGAATGAAGCTTGAGACAAAACCGGCGCAGATAAATCCGCTCAGCAGTGCAAAAAAAGCAATATAGAGCGTCTGCATGGTAAAAATAGCGTTATTTAATGTCTGGAAAGACAATGCCAGCGCCAGATTCACGATCGACACTTTCATACCGGCAGTATAGATCGTGCTGCGACTGGTGCAGTGACGGACGGCATGGGCGCCGACGATACCCCCCAGCAATGAATAAATAATTACCAGCATATTGTTTTCAAACATGATTCCGAGCAGTGGCGCCAAAATGGCACAATAGACCAGAGCAACTTCGGAGTTGATAAAAATCCGGACTATCATCGCTCCGGCAGCAAATGGAAACAGATAGAAATAGTTAGAAGCGTCGATCGAAGGGAATACCGCGCCGATATTATGGGTGATAAGAAGAGCTGTCTTGAAGCAGACAAAACTGATGGTAATCAGCAGTGAAATGATCAGGACATCTTTATTGGTCGGATTGAATTTTCGAATGTTCTTGCAGGCGAACCGGTAGGGAAAGTAAAACAGCACCATGATGAGTATGCACGTCCCCAGGGCCTTGAAAAACAGGCTGCCACTATTCTGGCCGCCAAATATGGCGTCAAGTTTCTGGGCCTGTTCTGCGGTGATCCGTTCTCCAACGCGCACGACCATTTCACCTTTTTGCAGCTTGAACAGCACCGGTCGTACCGTTTCCATGGCACTTCGGGCACGGACTTCTGAAGCTTCCCTGTTGTAAAAGAGATTTGGCAGCATGATTTTGGCAATCACGGACGCAATGTGGATATTATCTGAATAGCTCCCGGCCCCTTTGAAACTCCAGCGACTGACGATACGACGCGCATCATCGATACCGATAAAACCGGTCGAGACATCACCACCACCAATCTTATGGCCATTGTTATCAGTAATTTCGAGACCGCGCCGGATATCAGTCTGGAAAATGTTGGCATCCAGAACAATCTTGCGCTGAAACAGTTCATCGAGCAATTCAGCAGCACTTGCCAGAAAAAGTTTATCAGAGGTGATTCGGGTTAACGACATAATTTCAGTGTCACTGAGATCAGTATCAAGCAGCGGCGCAAGCTCGGCACGTAACTGGCCACTGTTTTTCCTGGTTTTTTCATCACCGGGAGCACGAACAATCACAAGAGCCTGCTGCAGCTTGTCATGCAGGGCACCTGCAAGCTGATCACTCAGGTTGTACACGACCGGGGCGTTGTTGGCGGCATCTTTGCGGCGCTGCTCCGTTAATGCTTTGGCTTCAACAAGCAAATCCTGAGGCACCCGGATATCCGATGAAGCAATATCGCCAACTTTATAGGAAAGAGTAGAGATGTGCTGGCTGGGAAGTATCGCTACCGTAAGCAGCAGAGAGGTTGTGACAAGAAGAATAAATCTGTTGCGTCGGGACTTTTCGGGGTCGGAAAACTTCTTGATCAGGGAATCAAGCAGATTCGATCCGAACTGGCTTAAATTCTTCAGTGAATTCTGTTCCTGCGATCTGCCGTTTAGTTCAGCCATAAATAGATGCACCTGAGGACGAAAGGGGTTCAGAATTTATATATACGGGATCGGAATAGTAATCTGAAAGCGGAAAGGTGTCAATAAAACTGCGACAGAACAATCAGGCTTACACTTTGATATACCCTTTCATCATGTTCTCTACTTCATATCTGATCTTGTCCCGGAGGTGTGCCGGTTCAAGTACACGAGCATCCGCACCAAAAGACAGCACCCATCTTTTTACGTCGTACCAGCCAGAAGTTTTCATCCAGAGTACTATGGAACCATCTTTGCGCGTGGTGATTTTCTGCTCTTGGGCCCATTGCCGCTCTCTGATGTAAGGGACCTGACCAGCGGAGAACCAGATTTTCACCTCCAGTGGGTCATCATAGAACATACCGAAGGATCGATCCAACAGCGACTCTGGATCAAAGTCGGCAGGATAAACAAAGGGAGCATCAGTCGTTTCAATCTGAATAATACGCTCAATAGCCAGCACACGAATATCACCGTAGCGGGTCGCTCTGACGAACAGATAGAGCCCACCGTCCCGTTCGAGAAATCGGAGCGGATCAATCCGGTACTTCTTGGTTTTATCGTCTGAAAAAGCGTGATACTCCACAAGGCAGGTGTGCTGCCCCAGAATTGACTCTGCCAACGTGTCGATAAGCGTTTCTTTACCGGCATAATCCTTGGCAAAGCGCACTGATGGCACAAACAGGCTGCGCACCCGCTCCAGCCGTTCGCCAAGTCCTTCCGGCACGAAGGCTGACAACTTGGCAAAAGCCCGCTCTATCCCCTCTCCAACATCAGTTCCCTTGAACAGCTTTGCATGACCCCGCAGAAAATGGAGCGCAACTACTTCACCCATATTCAGGCTTAACTCAGGAACCTTGATTTCCGAGAGCCGCTTTTGCTGATGTGGTGCCAGAGAGACGCGCTTGCCGCCGCCATCCAGCTTTTCCTCATCCAGAACGAAACCGAAATCATCCTGTAGCGATTCAATAAGGCGATATACTCCGCGTTTCTCTATTTCCAGTCTCCGCCCCAATTCTTCAAGCGTCGTGCCGGTCGGTTGAGACAGGAGCGTTATGGCCTGGATGAACTTTTTTAATCGGTGCCCGCGCATGGAAACCCTCACCTCGATGCTGTGAAATAAATGTGTGTTTGTGACCAAAAATGACACTCAACGGCGCAATAGTACCACCATCGCACCAACAATAAAGGAGAAAACACCATGGCAGACAAAGACATTGACAAGGAGCAGAAAAACAACGGACTCGACGACTACGGCATCATCTACATTTCAGGAGTCATTGATGGTGGCAGAGCAGAAACTGTCTGCAAGGAAATAATCGGACATAATATCAAAGCCGAAGTCAACCAGATCCAGATGATTATCAACTCTCCCGGCGGCTCCTGTTCGGCAGGTTTCTCCATAATTGACATCATGGAATGGTCACGTATCCCGATCTACACGACCGGAATCGGCATGATCGCCTCAATGGGACTGCTGATTTTCATGACCGGCGAAAAGGGTCACCGCGTCATCACGCCGCGCACGTCAATCCTCTCGCATCGTTTTTCCTCCCTCAGCGCCGGTAACCATAGTCAACTCATTGCTGGTCGCAAGGAAGAGGATCTGGAACATGAGCGCATCCTGCAACACTACCTGACCTATTCCCACATCAAAGAGAAAGAGGAACTGGAAAAATACCTGCTGCGCGACGTCGACACCTGGCTTTCATCTGATGAGGCGATTCAGCACGGATTGGCCGACCTGATTGAACCGCTGCGGAAACGTTGAATTACCATTTTGAAAGGAATCACTATGAACAGTCCAACCATGCAGACACATGCACACAATTCGTCCCAGGCCGCTCAATTACTTGCTTTTTCACAGACACGGGAGCAGCGCTCAGAAAGTTGCGTGCAACCATTTATCGATAATCTTGATCACCTGATGGCGCTTGAGTTGGAGTGCAAATGGATACTGGCGTCAGCCTTCCTGCGCCGTGGCGAAAACAAGCACGACGATGGCAATAAAGAAGGATCAAGCACACGCTTTTTATCATCTTTTACCGATGGCGTTGATCTGAAACATGCTGAACAGCTTTTAGCGCGAACATCATACGAAAATCGTCGCCGTGAGGAGCAATCCCTCCAACATGGTGTCGTCCTCAAGTTTCTCCAGTTTTGCCATACCTGGCAGTTGGATGCGTTTGAGCAAAGCGTCGTTATGCTGCTGTTGATGCAGTATGTCGCCCCGGACTTTATTGCAATGTACAAGGAAAGCGGCTTGGAGCGGTACAGTTACAACGGCATGGAAATTGGAGCGATACTGGCCCTCACGTCCACCGATTTGCGCGGCCAGCTCGCCAACAGACGCTATTTCAGTGTCAACGCATCCCTGCTTAATAAACGCATCGTTACCGCAGGGCAGGTGGATAGCACTACCAACATATTGGGCCTTTCGGTCTATCTCCATGAAAGTAATGCATGCTTTATTCTTGGAGACAATAATCACTATCACATGGCTTTCAGTTTTATTCGCGAAGAGCGGAGCAACGTAAAGCTGGAGCAGGTCGTGTTGCCGGATAAACTGAAAAATGATGTTACAACATCTGTGGAACGCTACCTGAAAGGACGACAGAATGGCGCTCTGGAAGAGCTGGATACTTTCTTCGGCTACGGGACAGGTCTGGCGCTGCTTTTCCACGGCCCGTCCGGAACCGGCAAAACCATGCTGGCCAAGGGACTGGCTAATCATCTCGACTGTCCACTCCTCTCCCTGAACCTCGACGATATCAAGGAAATAAAAATGAGCGATGAGGACATCTTGAATTTCCTCTTTCGTGAAGCGGCAATCCTTGGGGCTATCGTTTTTTTGGATGAATGTGATGATCTTTTCAGCGGTGCCGGTAATACCACCTTGAGCCGTTCCCTGCTGCTGGAGATGGAAAAATCCCGCTGCATCACCATCCTGGCAACCAACAGACCGGTGGAATTAGACCCAGCTATGGAACGACGGCTGGCCATGAAAGTTCACTTCACGCTGCCGAATGCACCCTTACGCTTGCAGATGTGGAAAGCACTTATGCCAGGATCAGTCCGGTTTGCCGCTGATGTGGATCTGGCTGAACTTGCCGGTCGTTACCAGTTTACCGGTGGCCTGATCCGTAACAGCATTTTCCTGGCTATCACAGAGGCGACCCGAGGTGAAGACAACAGGCCGCTTCTTACGGCCCCCCTGCTGTACAGCGCCGCAGAAAAACAAGCCGCGACTCTTGCCGATGAAAGCGGTCTCTGCCAGATGTATTCTCCAAACAGGCCGATTAATTCTTTACCGCTCCGCGCACGGCAACGTGCAGAGCTCAAAAATCTTGGCACCGCTTGGAAGTCACTCGACTCCCGACAACTTGGGCTTTCACTTCTGGTCAGTTCATCGGACATTGTCGCTGGTGTTCAGGCTGTGGAAGGGCTTGCGGACGTGTGCAGCCTGAAAATACGGTCGTTTGATTACCGTCGGGTTATCTCTCTGGTGGATAGCGACAGGGTTATTGATCCAATTACTCAGCGTAAGATTCTACCGATGGATTATGCCTTCTCGCCAGCTGCCTGCGATGCTTCGTTGATTCTCTTTGTTGATCATGATGGCTATATGCAGCAAAAGCTTAACGACAAAAAAGATGACTCACTCGATCTGCTCATGCGGGATCTGGTGGCAAGGCTACGCAGTCATAACGGGTTATTCTGTATGGTGACAAAGGATATTAAACGGAGCCAAGTGCCACAGGAGTTTAACCTGCACATCGATTTGGAGCATCCTCCGGAGGAATGCCAGATTCGGCGGTGGGAAGAAGTGCTTGGCAGAGGGAATATTGATGACGATGAATTGGTGACGTTGGTAGAAACCCATCCCATGCATATTACTCAGATTGATGTTATTGGACGGCAGGTTGAGATACTGGCGACTATCAAGGGGAATGTTACGGGCAAGGCTTACCTTGCTGACATTCATGAGGTAATCAATAGATACCGGCAGATACGAACAACGCCGCTATTATTCGGAAGAAAGTGAGGATGTATGAAACCACCATCAGGAAGCGCCGATCTGGAACAACAATGTGTATTGATCAGGGCATTGGCAGGGCGGGAAAAGGTTCCGCTATCGGAGAAAGTTATCCGGTGTTTGGCGGAGAGTTTACACGGACCAGATAATCGCGGAATCAAAGGAGTTCTGGTTCGGTTTCAGTCGTATGCGGCGTTACTGGATCTGGAGTTAACTGAAGAGATTACGGACAGTTTGTTCTAGGGAGAACCAAGCTTCTGTGATAGGTTGGTAAAATCTAAAATGCATCGGCTTTGCCGGTGAAAATTTCAGGAGGTGTTATGATGGAAAAATCAAAAGAGATAAGCCTACGAGTGCCCAACATTTTCAATTATGCTACGAGTGAATTATCACAGGATGCCTTCATTTGCTGGTTACTACAGTGGGCATCATCTGAGTTCAAGGATATTGATCCTAAGCTTAACGAGTGTGGTACAAAATTCATTGATGCGTTATTTTTGAGAGCCGGGAAGAGCAAGCCGGAACATATTGATTCTATTGAGATAAAAAAACAGATCGAAAACATTGATGTGCTTGTTTTGATCAAAGAAGCTAGCGGTGATACACACGCAATTATTATAGAGGACAAAACCGATACAAAACATCATTCGAAGCAATTGGAACGTTATTATGGAATCGTCAGGGATAAATTTAAAATAGCAGTGCAAAATATTATTCCGATATACCTTAAAACAGGTGATCAGAGTTCATATTCTGCTATCAAAGAATGCGGTTTTTTTGAATTTTTGCGGAATGATTTCTTATATCTCCTTCAAGAAGGTAAAGCCGCTGGAGTCAATAATGCCATATTTGCCGACTTTCTATCTTTTCTTGAAAAGAGAGAACATGCAGTTAACAAATTTAAGAATGAACCAATTAATGTCTGGGCAAAAAAGAATAACCGTGCATGGTCTGGCTTTTATATTGAGCTAAAAAAGGAAATATCTTCTGGAAACTGGAATTATGTAGCGAACCAAACAGGCGGTTTTATGGGGTTTTGGTGGGCCGGCAAAAAAGTAGGCAATGTAACTCTATATCTGCTACTTGCAGAGAATCAACTTTATTTCAAGATTGGGGTTAAAGAAGGAAAACCTAAGACCGAACGTAATGAATGGCATAATCGAATCTGTAAGGCTGCGAAAGAGCATCAACCAAGTCTTCAAATTAATAAGCCTGATCGTTTCGGTAGCGGGAAAGACATGACTGTTGCAGTATTGAAATCGGAATACTTGGTGCCTGACAGTAATGGCCTACTCAATTTATCAGAAACGATTAAGGTACTGAAAGAATGTGAAGCTATACTTGAAGCTGCAATCAGTAGTTTTGTTGAGCCCACGGTGCAATGAATTGAGCGATCTTGCGAGAGTGGGCATGAGCATCATGCTATGTGTTCACTCTTTCAGTCAGAAAAGAAAGTGCAAGTCTAAATGAAAAACCACACTGCAAAAGTCGGCATCTTCTTCAAAATCAGCAACGACATCCTGATTGACGCCGTGCCACTTACCGATGGCGAACCCTACGGGGACGCCATCGGCTATAGCGGACATATGATTTTCACGAAAACATTGCGCCATCCACACCACCCGAGCGCCACTTCAAGGCGCATGATTACGACTATTACCCCCGTGGCCGCGTTGTCTGCTTTCCCAAAAAAACTCCTTTACCCTCTACACCGACCCCTGCCTGACGCCGGACGACATCAACCGGATCATCTGACTGTTTACCCTTGACGACCAGACGGTTGGCGTTGCCGGTGACGAGCATTACCGCTGTTCTACCTGCAATATGCTCTATCTGGAATAGACCGGCACAATCTGCGTTTAATCAGCCTGGCAATATAGCCAGATTTTTTTCAGGAATGTAGGTTTTTACGTTCCCTTAAAAAAAATGCCGAACCGTTTGTATTAATCGAATAAATTACTGTTTTTTGAAGGAGGGAGTGTGGCTTTGCAGCAACAACAAGCGGCTGCCGCGCTGTCTACTTGGCTTTGATAGCGGCGTAGAGATCTTCGGCGGATGTTTTGGAGAATAATTTTTCTTTTAAAGCAAGATAGTCAACCGGTTGTGTCATTGTTTCACGCAAAAAGATGGCTGCTTTTGTTATTCCCATACGTTCAATTACCGCTTGAACCGCCTCGGTTTTTATCTGCCCACCAAACGGCAATGTTACGATGCATTTAGCTGTTTTACTCATTTCCTGGCTCCTTCAATGCTTCGATGGCGAACTCTACGGGTTGTGGTGGTTTGTATCCAGATAGATCTTCATTGTGCGGTAAGTATATAAAACTATTTAACATACGGCAAGTTGTTAAAACCGGCACCTTGAATCAGCCTACAAAACATGCCGGGTGGATTTTTTGCGCCATTGTCCAATAATGACACTCGGCCATGTAATATTCGAATCCATCAACAACACAATAACGAAGGAGTATCCACCGGCCTTTTACATGTTTATTAGCTGTATTAGAATTTGATGGATGGCTACCTGAATCACCCCCTCGGATGAATCTGCTGATGCAGGCGCTTCAACCTCTCTCTGGTGACATGGGTATAAATCTGTGTGCTGGCCAGATCGGCGTGGCCAAGCATGATCTGAACACTCCGGAGATCGGCGCCGTTTTCGAGGAGATGGGTGGCAAATGAGTGCCGCAGTGTGTGTGGCGAGATGTTCTTGCGAATGCCGGCCAGAAGCGCCCGTTTCTTGATGATATTCCAGAACGCCTGACGGCTCATTGGACTACCGAGACGAGACAGAAAAAAGAACTTGTTCTGCCGCAACGGATCAAGTATAAATCGCTCCGCCTCAAGATAAGCGGCGGCATGAACCCTTGCCGACTCCCCGATCGGTACCAGACGTTCCTTGTTGCCCTTACCGATTGTCATCAGATAGCCGGAGTCAAGATTGACTTCCCGCAGTTTCAGGTTGACTAATTCAGACACTCGCAGACCGGTAGCGTAGAGAATCTCAAGCATTGCCCGGTCACGCAGGTCCTCACCACGCCCCCCGTCGCACGCGGCAAACAGGGCATCGATCTCCCTGCCATCGAGAAACTGCGGCAGCTTGTGGAGCGTGCGCGGCGCTTCAATGATCGTCGCCGGATTGCTGTCAGCGTAGTTCTCAATCATCAGAAACTTGTGAAACATGCGGATCGCGGAGAGGCAGCGGGCACGGCTGCGCGGACCGATAGCCAGTTTTTGCAGTGCAGCCATGAAGGCGGCAATATCCGCAGAACGGATATCTGACGGTTTCAGTCGTCCCGCTTCTTCGAGAAACGCCAGATAGCGCACAAGATCGCGGCTATAGGCGCTCCGGGTGTTGGCCGAAAGCCCTTTTTCCACGACAAGATACGATATAAAGAGGTCGAGGTAGTCGTCCAATCAGATTCTCCGGGCCTGTCAATCCATTTGTGTAAACAACTTTTCGGTAATAGTTGAAGCTGGTTTTTTATCCTGCAAATTATTAAATTTTCCCCTTAAACCGGGCTTACTGTACCCTCTCCACAACTCCCTTCAGCACATCCCGCAGATGGTCAAAGTTATACGGCTTGTTGATTAAACCAGCTATCTCTTCACGGGGAATCTTAGAGGCAATATCACCTTCACCAAAACCGCTGGAGATAATAATCGGCAGCTTCGGATTGAGCTTTTTCAGTTTGTAGAACAGCTCATAGCCATTCATGACCGGCATACCCATGTCGGTAACTACCATGGTAATGTCAGCGGCGTTCTGCTGATACAGTTCCAACGCCTCCTTGCCGTTTGCGGCATCAATAACGTTGAATCCCAGCTTCTGCAACAGGGCTATTGCAATGGATTTGACCTGCACTTCATCCTCTGCCAGCAGGATTGTGCCGCTGCCATGCCATGATGCTGAAACTGCATTCTGGCGTGATTCCTCTGCTTCAGATTTACTGAGCTGGGCGGGCAGGTAGACTTTGAAGGTCGTACCCTGACCCGGTTGGCTTTCAAACTGCAAGGCCCCATTATGTGCCTTGATGATACCAAGTACTGCGGACATGCCCAGGCCACGTCCGGTAAATTTGGTGGTGTAGAACGGTTCGAAGATTTTGCGTCTGGTGTCGTCATCCATGCCGCAACCGTTATCGGTAACTTCAAAGCAGATATAGCGCCCTGCCGGTATGATAACGCCAAGATGATCCTTCTCTGTTTGCCCCGCCTTGATTTCTGCCTTTGCCAGCTTGACGGCTATCTCACCCTCTGCGTCACCGATAGCTTCGGCTGCGTTGATGATCAGATTCATAACAATCTGTCTGATCTGACTGGCATCACCGGTGATAGTGGGAATATCTGTGCCGAGTTCGGGTTTGATCACGACATTCTGTTGGGTGGTAGTTTTCAGCATGGTGACCATTTCATCAACCAGCATCCAGGTATTGACCTGACTCTGGGTAAGTGAGGCCTTCCCGGCGTATGCCAGCATCTGACGGCACAGTCCGGCGGCACGTTCCGCCGCTTTTTCTATCTCAGGTATATTCTTCTGTGCTGTTTCATAATTCATTTTGGTCAGTCCGCAATACCCAATAATGATTGCCAGAATGTTGTTAAAGTCGTGGGCGATGCCACCTGACAGTACACCGAGACTCTCCAGTTTCTGGGTCTGTTGGAATTGCTGTTCGAGTGCTTGTTTTTCTTCTTCGGCACGCATCCGGGAAGTTATGTCCTGAATAATAGAGAAAAGTAGATTTGAATTATTGACCGTGATTGGCGTTGAATATACTTCCACCGTTCGGATCTCGCCGTCTGAAAGTCTGTGCTGGAAAATGAAATGATTGCGCTTCTCATTAATAACAGCTTGCCTTTCTAAAGCAATAAGCTCAGGAGTGAGAGTATTGATATGATCGATGTTGGTAGAAAGCAACTCTTCGTGCGAATACCCGTAGAATTTTTCGGCAGCCAGATTTGCATCGATGATTTTACCGGATTCAGGCTCTATCAAGAGCATCACGGCGCTATGGTGGCTGAACATCTTCTTGAAGCGCTCTTCACTTTCCAGCAATTTTTGTTCCGCCTGCTTGCGCTCAGTGATGTCCTGCATAATGGCAACATATTTAATAATTTTACCTGAAGCGTCAAGCTGTGTGGCAGCTAATCCGTAAACCCATGATATTTTACCTTCACTGGTCATAAACCGGTATTCAAGCCCCCATTGGCCCTGGGACTCCGCCATTTTACTCCAACTGGCATGAACCATATCCCTGTCATCAGGATGCAGTCCCTTTAACCAACCAAGTCCAAATGACTCCTCCAGGCTCAGACCTGTCATTTTGCACCCTGTCGGGTTCACATACAGACAATTACCATTGCTATCAGTATAAAAAATCCCGACCGGTGCGATTGTGGCCAGAGCACGGAACCGCTCTTCGCTCTGCTGCAGAGTCAGCGGCAGTTTGTAGAGCGTATGAAACATGAAAGAAATCAGTGTACTGACCAGCAGCACAAGCGTGAGTTCACACGGGATAATGAAGGGAGAAAACCAGCCTTCCGTCCGTTCAACGAACAGGGTCCAGGTGCCGTTGGGAACCTCGATGGTATAACTGAAAGGAGAGCTGAGTGCTGTCACAGCCGAGCGCTCAAAGACATCTCTTTTTCCCGAATCGGGATGGATGCGGGAAAGTTCGTAATGGTAACCGGAATCAACAATATGTTGCAGGTTGGCGGAGTTCATTAACTGCGGTATGCCCACCAAAACCGCGACAAAACCCCAGAAACGATCCGTACCGTCAGCAGCCGTGATAAATACCGGCAAACGGCCGGCCACCGCGCGCCCGCCCTGCACAAGTTCAAAGGGTCCTGCCAGGGTAAGCTTGCGCGTATTCTTCGCCAGAATTGCTTCCTTGTTGCGTTTTACATCTTCGAGAAGATTATGGCCGATGGCCTTTTCATTTCCCGCCAGGGGGACGATTGAAGATACAACGCCTTGCGGAGCCAGTGCCAGACTACTTATACCGCCATATAGTTTAAGCATTTCGGTTGCCAGCGTCTCAAAATTATCAATCCGCCCGTTATTATGGCGAATGATCGCGGCAAGGGCATATGTGGCAGAGAGGGAGCGACTCAGATGGTTCTGAATGTTATCGGAAATCCGGTACGTGATATCAGCGACAACTTTTTGTTGTTTCTGAGACCGGTTTTTTTCGACGATGACGACAACGCCGGTACCGAGCAGAGCAGTAATGATAAAAGCCGCTATCGTAGCAGCCAGTATTCTTTTTTTTGTGGGTATGGCAGGGGCTGGTGAGGTCATAAATTTTCCTGTTCAAACAAAAACCGACGCACTGAAAATACCGTAACGCCGGTTTATATAGGCATCAATCAGAATAATTGTTGACAGTGGTATTTGTCAGGAGGAGTTTTTCTGTCTGTCTGTCTGTCTGTCTGTCTGTCTGTCTGTCTGTCACCTGCAACACCTTCTGAAACAGGATTTTTTTGAGCGGCAAGTATATCTTTAATCCACTAAATTACAAACATAAATGCTGTAATAACCCTTTAAAGAATCAAGCCTAATGATGTGGCATCCTCTCTTCAAATATGATGCTGAGATCGACTATTTGTTGTTTGTGCCGTATTCCAGTGATATAAGGATTAGCGTGAGGTGAGTTTATGAGCTTTATGCAATGGCAGAGTACCTACATACTTGGCATCAATGAATTTGACGATCATCACAAGCACCTTGTCGGTTTGATCAACACTCTCCACGACAGCATCAAGGGAGAATCGAAGAGGGAGGTCCTTGATGCAGTTGCCGTGGAACTGGTTGAATACGCCGTATACCATTTTAGTGCTGAAGAGTATTGGATGGAGCAGCACAACTATCATGGTCTGGCAGCGCACCACGCTGAACACTCAGCATTCACAAAACAGATCACAGAGTTTCAGAAAGCTTTCCAGAGTGGGACAGTGGATATCACACTCGATGTGCTGTCATATCTGGTAGGGTGGCTGGGCAATCATATTTTGGTATCCGATGCCCAATATGCGAACTTTGCAGGGCAATTATCAGTTGCTGAAACACAGTGAATGCCAATTCCAAGCCTACCGCACAACACGATAGGATAAGAAAAGGATGGATGACATGGGGACAAGATTGAAAGCTTTGGTCGTTGACGACTCAGAGCTCAGCAGGTGTATGACCGGCACAGTCATCGCCAAAGGTTTTTCATATGATGAAGCGGAAAACGGCCTTGACGCTGTAAGTATGTATCAGAAAGCTGTCGTAAGCGGGATGCCATATGACATCATCTTCATGGATGTTATTATGCCTGAGATGGATGGCAAAGAAGCGGTACGAAAGATACGGGAATATGAAGCAACAATGGGCCTGGAGAGAAAACCGATAGTCATGATATCGGCCAGTGAAATGATTGATGACATTGCAGGTTTGGTTAATGGTCTTATGAGAAAACCGACTTCCAGTAAATTGATGAATGAGTTGCTGCAGGAAATTTTCAAAGGGAATATCGAGCCGATTTAAATCTTTGAGCGATTATGTTTCTACTCAGAATCCCCCTTTGGCCACCCCGGTCAACCGATTCGACTGTATCGTAGTTGCGGAGAATATCAACTTTCACGGTAAACCTCCTAAATGTATAGAGTCCTTTATCCACGGCAGATGGCGTGATTGTGTCGGAGATATGTAGATGAATCGTGTGAGCCTTCAGCATTGTAACAGCTATGAGTATAACCATGTACGGGCTGCCATCTGCGCACTACTGGAGCCATTGGGCGGCATGGAAGCATTTGTTGCGCCTGGCGATCGGGTACTGCTCAAGCCGAATATGCTGGCAGTTAAATCACCGGATCAGGCGGTTACGACTCA
>JBMOEI010000006.1:0-118672 GCA_049318985.1 Desulfuromonadaceae bacterium | reverse complement strand
ATACCAGGACATCAATCGCGCCATCGGTGTCGTTCCAGATTTCAGGGCCGGTGGTCTTTTCATGAATCTCAGGATTAGCCGGGTTTTTGAACTGCTGTGGCAGGAAGTATTTGTCCGGTTCGGCGGCGGCGATTTCCTCAGCACGACTGATAGCACCCTTCATCCCTTCTGAACCGGGGGTCAGAATCAAGGTAGCTCCTAAAGCGGCAAGAACGCGACGGCGCTCAATACTCATCGTTTCCGGCATGGTCAGGGTCAACTTGTAGCCGCGGGCTGCCGCTACATACGCCAGGGCAATGCCGGTATTGCCGGAAGTCGGTTCGATGATCTCGACACCCGGTTTCAATACGCCACGCTTTTCTGCGTCCCAGATAAGGTTGGCACCGATACGGCATTTAACCGAATAGGCGGGATTTCGTCCTTCAACTTTTACCAGGATGGTGGCTTTCGAGTTGCCGGTGATGTGGTTCAATTTGATCAGGGGAGTGTTACCAATTGACTGTGAATTGTCTGCGTAAATCTTGCTCATGTACTGTCTCCTTTATAAGGCATTTTATTATTGCCTATAGAATTTATAGGCATTTATGGCAAAAAAATTAAATACAGTAATCAACTACATTTTGTTTCACCTTCTGAGCTGCGCTGCTTCTTTCAACCATGTCGGCAAGGGAAGTAGATTCAAATACCGAGTCTATGGCCTTCTTTACGTCGATCATTACCAAACGGGTTCCGCAACAGGCAGGATCACCGCATTCATCACAGACAGCCATGACATTATCATTAAGACACTCAACCAGGGCAAAACCACCCTCAAGGATACTGACAATCTTGCCGATGCTGATTTTGTCAGCCGGTAGAGCCAGCATATAGCCGCCCCCCTTGCCGATTTTACTCTTCAGCACTCCACCTTTTCTCAAAGCAACGAGGATCGCTTCAAGAAATTTTCGTGGCACGCTCTCCTCTTTCGCCAGCTCTGAAATAAGAACCAGTTCACCGGCAGGTCGTGTGGCAAGGTAACTGAGCGCTTTAAGCGCATATTTAGTCTTTTTTGTAATCATATCTATTATGGCTATAGATAAACGATGTTTATTTCATTGTCAAGGCATAAATTACGTTATTACAAATTATTTTCCGCATTATAGCTCAAGGTCGGTAGCAAGTTTTTTGTAATAGGTATTGATACAATTAAGTGCCCCTACCGGATTGTGAGCGAGAACCCGGTCCTTGACAACCAGGTATGTCGTAGGAGCCTCGGAATACTTGATAAACATGGAGTCATGACCGACGCACAGACCAACTATCACGTTCAGATCAGTCTTCTCCCGGGCAAGAATACGGGCCTGCAGCACCGGGTTACACGCAGATTCATGCTCACCTTTCTTTATCTTGTGTTCTGCGGGAATACCAATCTCCGTCTTGTCGACCGCACCGACCTTGCAGGCAACAGTATAACTGGAAATTCCCTGCGCTTCCAGAAACTTGATGAACGACTTCGTTTCATTGATCAGACCAACACAGGTGGCAATACCGATTTTTTTTGCATCGATACGTTTGGCAAACGCAGCTACCTCTTCAACCCGGGTAAGCCTGCCGTAATACACCCCCTCGATCTCAGCTGCAGCAACTGTTATTTTTGATACCAACGGGTCCTCACGATAGAAGCGGTTCACCTCTTCAATGACAGCATCATCCTCCGCCTCGGTCAGGCAAAATCCGGGAAACGCCGTCTTACGGGTACTGCAACTTGTGGTGACACAGTCACCGCACGTCAGATTTTTCTTACTCTTTTTCAGAGCCATTACCGTCCTCCACCGTTTTATTTGCTGTATGCAAACCGCTTTGCTTTTATGATCGCGCCAAAGGCTTCATCAATAGTGCCCGGCAGGGTAAATGCCATAATTCTGTGGGTGATAAGTGCGTCAATTGCCCCCGGCCCTACCTGTGCGGCAACCACTCCGCGACAGTCGCCGAGCAGTTGTGCAGAACGCGCCAAAGCGTCTTCATCATGCGCCTGCCCAGCACACGGTGGCGCATTCTCCCGTACTTCAATGAAATCATATCCTCCATCATGCAGACGATATATACGAAATGAACATGCACGACCAAAATGCTCATTTACCGTGAGACCATCGCTACTCGCGACTGCAATTTTCACATCCATTCCAACTCTCCTTTCCTGCTCAAAACATAAAAAGCTGAAACAAAGCGTCAGGCTTTATTTCAGCTTCCAGTTTTCTGGTCAGACTGAATTCTTCTCATTTAACTCACAATAACGTTTAAAAGTCAATATTTAATATATTTCCTGTCTTTATTATATCTGTATTTTTACCGGCAAGGCCTTACGATCAAAGATTTCAAAATATAAAAACTATAGGCAATGTAATTTTTCTATTGACTTTTGCATATGCCTTGGTGTTATATGGGTGCACGTTCGTCACGTTACAATAAATAACGTATAGATTGTTTTAAAACATGGCTCACCAGAAAACTGGAGGTCAGGGATTAATTTCTCTGGCCTTTTTTGTATTTTAGCATATACGGCAGGTGCTCATTGATTACGAAAAAAACTGAATATGCTCTCAAGGCGCTGGTAATTCTTGCGCAGCACCCCAAAGACAGCTCCATGCTGAGTTCGGATATTGCTCTCGAAGACAAACTGCCGAAAAAATTTCTGGAATTTCTACTCCTTTCATTACGCAAAGGGGGCATTCTACAAAGCAGAATCGGCAAAGGGGGCGGGTATCGTCTTGCGGTGGATCCAAGTCAGATTTCCATAGCCCGTGTTGTCCGAATTCTTGAAGGTGACTTTGCTCCGCTTGAATGCTTGAGTGAACATATCCACACTACCTGTGAAAATGGCAATAACCCAACATGCTGTGGCATCCATCTGATCATGACTGAGGTCAAACAGTCCGTAGCAGCAGTACTTGAAAACAGGACGTTGGCAGACCTTATACGTTTGGGAGATTCAGCGCGTAACAAACAGCAGAATATTATTGATTATAGCATCTGACACCGAAAGCACGCTACGTGCTGCCGAACTGAATGGCAGCAATAAAAAGTTACACTTCAACAATCAAAACGAATCTGCACGCACAATAAAATACGCGAGCTGACCGGAAAACCCGGAGGCCGAGGGATATTCCTTCGGCTTTTTACGTTATTAAAGGAGACATTATGGCAGCCACTTCATGCACCAAAGATCGCGTTGTCCATGGCCACCCCTGTTTCGGTGGCAACAGGCACAAGAATGGACGTATTCATCTGGCAGTTGCACCACGCTGCAACATTAAATGCGGTTACTGTGACCGGAAACATGACTGCGCCAATGAATCCCGACCGGGAGTCGCCAGCCGTATCATGACACCGCAGCAGGCACTGGAACATGTGCGGGAGGTGATGGCAGACGAGGCGCTCGGTAAGGTCATCAAGGTAATCGGCATCGCCGGTCCCGGCGACCCGCTTGCGAACGAGGAAACCTTCGAAACATTCCGCCTCGTCAAAGACGAATTCCCGGAGCTGCTATTTTGCTTGAGCACCAATGGCCTGCTGCTCCCGGAGCGGATCAAGGATCTTGTCGATATTAATCTGCACAGCCTGACGGTAACGATCAACGCAGTTGATCCGGCCGTCGGCGCAAAAATATACCGGCATGTCATCTACAAGGGGAATCATTACCGTGGTGAAGAAGGTGCCCGGATACTGATTCAAAACCAGTTCGAAGGTGTACGACTGGCAGCAGCACTCGGACTGGTAGTCAAGGTGAATACCGTACTGACGCCAGGAATCAATGACGATCAGATACCATTGATTGCAGAAAAGGTGAGTGAAGCCGGCGCGTTCGTTATGAATATCATGCCGATTATTCCCCAGGCGGAGCTTGCCGATGTGTCGCCGCCATCACCCGAGTATCTGGAATCGGTGCGTGCCGCCAATGAACAGGTCATTGCGCAGTTCCGAGGCTGCCAGCAATGCCGCGCCGATGCCGTCGGTCTCATCGGCGGCGGCTGTACAGCAGCATAACCGTTAAATAGTTCAACATATAAAGGAGCTTCCATGGCAATCAACACCACAATATCAGAAGTACCGATCCGGGAACGGCGCCTGAAAGCCCTTACCGGTTACAGCGGTTCAGTAAAGGATCTCGCAGCACGCACCTCCCCCGGATGCTCGATTACCAATCGCGAGCGGAGTTTTTCCCAGACCAGTTCATGCAGCTCCGGGTGCGCCCAGACCCTGCTCTCCGGCATCCTGGATGCTGCTGTTGTCAACCACGCACCGGTCGGCTGCCTGGGCGACTCACTATACCAGAACATTGCCCATCATTACGGCCAGTTTCATCGCGGCTGGGCATACAGCAACGTCAACATGGTCAGTACCAACATGGGTGAATCCGACACCGTCTTCGGCGGCGCCGACCGCCTGCGCGACGGTATCCGTGAAGCGTACCGCCGTTTTTCGCCCAAGGCGATTTTTGTCACGACCTCATGTGCTTCGGGAATTATCGGAGACGATGTCCAGGGCATTATTGACGAACTTAAGAGTGAGATTCCGATTCCGGTCGTACCGGTACACTGCGAAGGCTTTCGTACCAAAGTCTGGGCCACCGGGTTTGACGCCGCCTTCCACGCGATTCTGGGCAGTATTGTCAAACCGCCGCAGCGGAAAAATCCCGAGCGGATCAACATCATCAATTTCCGAGGCAGTGCCCGCGTCTACATTACGGAGCTGTTCGGTCGTATCGGCCTAAAGCCGGTTTTTGTAGTCCCCTTCGCCACCGTCGCTGAGCTGGAAGGGATGTCAGAAGCTGCCGCCACCCTGACCATCTGCGGCACGCTGGGGAGCTACCTCGGCACGGCACTGGAAGAAAAGTATGGAGTCCCGTATGTCAAGAGTTCACCCCCTCACGGAAGCATCGGCATGGACAGCTGGCTGACCGGATTGGGGCGTGCCGTCGGCAAAGAGCAGGAAATCGAGCAGTTGATCAGCACAGAAAAGCAGGCTGTACAGGGGGAATTGGCCCAAATACGCGCTAAATTATCCGGAATTACGGCGGTACTCGGCATGGGACCCGGCTTCAGCCTCTCCTACCTGCGTGTCCTGGATGAGTTGGGCATCAAGGTTCTTTACGGTGCGAGCTGGCATTACGACCAGCAGTATGACCATGGCGCTCAACCGGCCATTACCACCGAAATGGCTTTGCGAGATGAGGATATACCGTTTGCCATTGGTGAACAGCAGAACTATGAAATTGCCAACCTGCTTAATGAGCTGAAACCGGACCTTTACTTCTCACGTCATCCGGGAAGCTCCGTCTGGGCCGCCAAACAGGGCATTGTCACCGTTCCGGTCATGGATGAGTATACCGCGTTCGGCTATCACGGTCTGGTCAATTTTGGTTGGCGCATTGTTGATGCGCTGGCTAACCGGCGCTTTGTCACCAATCTTTCCCGGCGGGTTCGCCTCCCCTATCAAGATTGGTGGTTTGAGCAGAATCCGTATCATTTTCTTGAAGAAGAGGAGGCCGCCTGATGTCAGATGTCATAGAACAAATCCGCAATGTCTGCGCGCTGGGAGCGCTTCAGTCGGTTACCGCCATCGAGCGGGCAATTCCGATCATCCATGCCGGACCGGGGTGCGGCCAGAAACTCTGGAGCGCGCTCTCCAGCGGCAACGGTTTTCAGGGTTCCGGATATGCCGGAGGGCACGCGGTACCCTGCAGTAATTCGACCGAAAATGAAATCGTCTTCGGCGGTGAAGACAAACTGCGCGAAACGATCGAAAATTCCTTGAAAGTTATGGATGGCGACCTGTTTGTCGTCCTCACCGGCTGCACCGCCGACATTGTCGGTGATGACACCGGCGACGTGGTGCGCCAGTTCAAGAACAACGGTGTCCCGATTGTGCATGTGGAGACCGGCGGATTCAAGGGTAACAATTACTTCGGCCATGAACTGCTCTGGGAAGCTCTTATCGAGCAGCTACTTGAAGATCCTGAAGAGGTTCAACCCGGCCTGGTCAACGTCTGGTCGGTACTCCCCTATCAGGATCCGTTTTGGGCGGCAACTCTTGAAACCATCGGCAGATTGCTCAGTCAGATCGGCCTGACACCCAATCTGATCTACGGCCAGGGACAGGGAATCGCCTCGGTCCGACGCATTCCATCGGCTCAGTTCAATCTGCTTCTGACACCCTGGTTAGGCCTCAAAACGGTCAAGCATCTGGAAGAACGCTTCGCCACCCCGTATTTCCAATACCCCGCGCTTCCGGTGGGAGCTACCGAATCAAGCCGTTTTCTTCGGGCGGTTGCGGCGTATGCCGGTATTGATGCGGACGTGGTGGAAGCGGTGATCGAGCGCGAGGAGAAGCGCTATTATTACTACATGGAACGTGCCGCAGACCTGTTCTTTGAAACCCGCTTCAAACCGGGGCATTTCGTCACCATCGCCGATAGCGGCTTTGCTCTCGGTCTGTCACGCTTTCTGGTGAATGATCTGGGGCTGATCCCGGAAGCCCAGTTTGTCACCGACAAGGTTCCGGACGAGCATAAGGAGAAGATCGAGGCAGAATTTAACGACAGTGTCGCCGGCATTCCGTCACCGGTCATTTTCACCACCGATGGCGGCACCATTCGCGATGTCATTAAAGGGCTGAAGTTTCGTGAACGCCCGCTTATCCTGGGCAGCACCTGGGATAAGGTTATAACCCGTGAACTGAAGGGATATCCGCTTTCGATCTCTCTCCCGGTCAGCGACCGCCTGGTGCTCAACCGCACCTATGCGGGATATGATGGCGGTCTGACTCTAGCGGAAGATATTTACACCATAATCCTGAACAGCTTTCAGTAGCAGAAAAGACCAATGTAATGGCAGATATCAGAAGACCGCTTATTTCAGCTCTCACGGCAGCAATTTTCAGTATGCCAGTTGCTTCACCGGCCGGTGAACACGCAGTTCCGTCATCATGCATCACCTGTCACGGCAGAATGAACGGCAGACTGCGTGATCCAGTCGAGAAAAGCGCTATCGGTATCCATGCGGCAAAGAATGTTTCCTGCCACACCTGTCATGGCGGCAACCCGAAAGCATCCGGGCCCGCCATGAGTATCGCCAGCGGCTTTACCGGTGCGCCTTTCAAGCCCTTCATCAACGCGTTCTGCGGCCGTTGTCACCAACAACCACTGTTTGACGTTATGTCCGGTGCCCATGGCAGGAGCAGTGAAGAGGCTACTGCACACTGCGTTACTTGTCACGGCAGTCATCAGGTGGAACCGGCATCACCTGAATTGATTAATGAACAGGCCTGTTCACGCTGCCATCCGTTCGAACGGGTTCTGCCGTTAAAGAAGCACATGCAACTCCTGCACTCCCGTATCAACGCAGTTCAGGAGAGAGTTAAAGCCGTCAAACGCCAGGGACGGGATACCTCCGAACTGGAACAGTTGCTCACCGAGGCACGGAATCGTTCCAGAAGAGTGCCCCATCTGCTTGGGTACGACAATTCCGTACTACAGACAACAGTTGATCAGCAGCTGAATAGTATCGAAAAAAAATTGAACAGCCTGGAAACGGCTCGTCAGGAACACATCCTCAAAGAGCTGCTCCAGTAAGAATTTTATTCAGGGCATAACTGACTGTTTCGACGCTCGTAGCTGCAGGCCGGATTCAATGCGGTCACATTGTGCCGGTAAAGGAGTGCCATGCTGACGATCATTGCCTGTGACGTTATGAGAGAAGAACTGCTCAATCTCAAGCCTTCGGCAGAACTGCAGTTTCGCTTTATCTCCATGGGACTGCACCGCTGGCCCGAGCGGCTTAAGGATGAACTGGTTCGTGTCCTTGCCGAAGATATTCCAGAGGGAACCTCGGCAATCGTGTTCGGCTTCGGCCTCTGCGGCGGCGCACTATCCGGCCTGAAAGCACCCGGCATACCTCTTGTTATCCCGAAAGTGCATGACTGCATACCACTCCTGATCGGCTCCCGTTCAGAATATTCACGTGAGCTGGAGCGGGAAAAAGGGACCTATTTCCTCACCGGCGGCTGGCTGGAGGGTGAGCGTACGCTGCTGACAGAATACCACCGGGTCAGGAACCGTCATGGCGAAAGCAAAGCTCGTAAAGTCATCGCCACCATGCTCGACTCCTATCGCCGTATCCTGTTCGTGACCACCGGACACCCGCGCCAGGAGGAGAGACTCGCAGAAGCCCGGGAGCTGTCATCACTGGTTGAACTGCCTCTTGAAATTCGCAGCAGTAGCAGCGTCTGGCTGGAGCAGCTCATTAACGGATCGTGGCAGAGCGACAATTTTATTGTCGTTGAACCGCACGGAACTATCAGCGAAGCGCTCTTTTCCAACGCTGACCTCCTTTCGCCACCTGTTCTCCAGGCTTGATTCAGCATGGTTTCTCAATACTGTGTTGCCAACAAAGTACTTGACAGAGCAGCCATGTAGTGCTATTAAAAATATAATTTTTGTAGACTATATACGTTTTTTTTGCAAATACAGTGTGCCGACCAGAAAGCTGGAGGCCAGGATAGTTCATCCTGGCCTCTTTTTTATTATAACCCGGGGAGAATAATGGCACTGCGACTTAATGAAGTCATCCACAACAATCTGCTCAATCGTCTTCCTGACGCAACCGTTGTCGGAATAGATATCGGTTCACGCAGCTGCAAGGGCGTGCTGTTCACGGGAGGTGAACTGTATACTGCCATCGTGCCGAGCGGTTTCAAAACCCGTCAATCCGTTGAAGCGGTATTGTCAAATCTGATGGAGGAATCCGACATTTCTTTTGATGAAGTAAGGTACCTCGTCGGCACCGGAGCCGGCAGAATAGCAATCGAGTTCGGTTCAACGCCACATCAGGTACTTACCGAAACATCCTGCCTTGCCTTGGGCGCCCACGCGCTTAATCCGCTGACGCGTACCATCATCGACATCGGCAGTCAGGATTCAAGAGCCCTCAAAATTGATGTCCGTACCGGTAATGTACTTGAGTTTGCCGTGAACGATACCTGTGCTGCAGGTACCGGTCGATATCTGGAAAAAACTGCTCACCTGCTCAATTTTGATCTGCGCGACCTTGGTGACGCTGCCCTGCAGGCCGACAACCCAACAGTAATCAGCAACCACTGCGTGATTTTTTCCGAGTCGGAAATTTTATCGCTTCTTGCGCGGGGAGAGAGACGCGAAAATATTGCCGCCGGAATTCATCACGCCGCTGCAGTCAGGGTTCACACCCTTCTGAAACGTATCGGTCTGGAACCGGACATTGTCTTTACCGGCGGAGTTTCAAACAACAGCGGCATGAGAAAGGCACTGACGAATCTGCTTAATGTCAACTTCAGCGCTACTCCGTTGGACAGTATCTTCGCCGGAGCGCTCGGCGCAGCAATTTATGCCTCGACTTATTACGGCGAATCACGAAAGAAGAAACACGCGTTCCGGTGAAACGGACGCATTCCCTACAGCAGGGCATACATTTATGCATAGTTTAATAAAAACCAAAAGGAGACAACACCATGTCAGCAGAAATTGAAAACGCACTCGATCTGATCCGTCCTTCCCTCCAGGCCGATGGCGGCAATGTGGAATTTGTTGAGGTAAGCGACGATGGCATCGTCAAGGTAAAACTCACCGGTGCATGCGGCCACTGCCCCATGTCAGCCCAGACGCTCAAGTTTGGCATCGAACGGACCCTCAAACAGAAGGTTCCCTCCGTTACGGCGGTTGTCGCGGTTTGATCCGGATACAGTGCAGTGCGTCTGAACTTGTCATACCCAACGCCATATGACCGGAGTTTTGAAATATGCCCGCAACTATAGTACGTCTCGGCCAGACCGGTTATCAGGTACCCCGGATCAGCTTCGGTGCCCTGCCGCTCCAGAAACTGAGTCACAGTGATGCCGTATCGCTGTTGCGCCATGCCCTCAACAACGGTGTCACCTTTATTGACAGCGCCATCGGCTATGGCGACAGCGAGGAAAAGATCGGTGCAGCGATCAGGAATGGTGGGGACCGCGACGCGCTGATCCTGGCGACCAAAAGCATGGCCCGCACTTCCGCCGGAATTCAGGCCCATGTTGACGTGAGCCTTAAACGGACCGGACTTGAGCGGATTCACATTTACCAGATGCATGCCATCAACAGCTTCGCACTTCTCGAAGAGGTAACCAGGCCGGGCGGAGCGCTTGAAGGGCTCAAACGTGCCAGGGATGCGGGGAAAATTGACCATATTGCCATTACTGGCCATCGCATCGACGTCTTGATGGAAGCGCTTCGGAGCGGAGAATATGCAACCGTACAGGCTCCATACAATTTTATTGAGAACGACGCCGAAAAGGAGCTGATTCCGCTGGCACGTCAAGTGGATGCCGGCTTTCTGGTAATGAAGCCCATGGGTGGCGGTCTGCTACGTTCGGCACGACTCTCCATCGGCTATATTCTGCAAAACACCCCCGATGCCGTTCTGATTCCCGGGTATGAAACCATTGCCGAACTGGAAGAGATCCGGAGTATCGACAGCGGGTTCTCGCCGCTGACGGTTGATGAGCTGAGCGAAATGGAGCAGATTCGCAAGGAACTGGGAAAAAACTTTTGCCGCCGCTGCAATTATTGCGCTCCCTGCCCTCAGGATATCAATATACCCATGGGAATGATCATGCACACCCTGGTCAAACGGGCCGGAGTCGGTTTTTTTCAGCGGGAGGCCGGCAGAGAGGCACTCACCAGAACCGCAACCTGTCAGCAGTGCGGAGTATGCGAACCGCGCTGCCCCTACAACCTGCCGATACGAGACATCCTGATACGTAATGTCGCAACGGTTAAAGCAGCACTGAAACTTGAGCAGTGAATTTCAACACCCGGCATCACGCCATATCAAAAGGAGCAATATATGCCCAAATACAATCTTGATTCGAAAGAACTGGCTGAGAAGTATGATGAGTTGAGTGAGTCTCAACTCGAAAACGGTAAAAAACTGATTGAACGGCTCGGCATTGCCAACGGCCAGAGCGTGCTTGACATCGGCGCCGGAACCGGGCGGCTGGCGTTTCATGTCCTGGAGCTGATCGGCCCCCGTGGCAGACTGATCGGTATTGACCCGTTACCGGAACGAATCTCCATCGCCGTGAAAAACAATCGCTTTCCCAACGCCCATTTTCAAGTGGCTTCAGCCGAAGATCTGAGTTTTATTCCCTCTGACAGCATCGACAGCGTCTATCTGAATGCCGTCTTTCACTGGGTTCCGGACAAGAAAAAAGCGCTCGAGGAGATCCAGCGCGTACTGAAACCGGGTGGAAAAGTCGCTCTTACCACCGGCGCCCGGGAACTTGCCCATACCGCCTGCTTCCGGGTGGTAACTGACCATGTCCTCAGCCGTAAGCCATACAGCTCCGTGGTGAAACTGGATGAGTATGTTACTGCCCGCCTTGGCGTGACTTCAACCCAACTGGTGGAACTGCTTCTGGAAGCCGGACTGAACGTAGCCAACATCGAAATTGTTTCGCGCCGCCGCCGTTTCAGCACCGGCGCCCAGATCGTGGACTTTTTGGAATCGAGCACATTCGGCAACTATCTCAGCCATGTCCCCCTGGAACTGCGCGACCAGGCCCGCGAAGACATTGTGGCTGAATTCGAAAATCGCCGTACGGAAGACGGTATCGATTTCCGTACCTATACCATCTTCGCCATTGCCGAGAAAAAGAGTTCCACGCCATGAGAATGAATTCGGCACCCGGCAAAGAGATTCTCGCTCTGATACGGGAAGGGAATTATGCCCATCCGGGGGAAGAGGAGGCGATCGACCTGACGTTCAGCTCCCTCCCGAACAATCCGCTTCGCCAAGTGCTGGATATCGGTTGCGGACGCGGCGGCACTGCTGATTACGTGCGACGGCACGACTGGGGCGCGGTGACCGGCATCGATATCGACGCCGAGACACTCGCCTCCGCACGGGAGCTGTACCCGGAAGTGTCCTTTGCCGTTGCTGATGTCGGACGCATCAGCGAACTGTGGCACTCGCGCTTCGATCTGATCTATCTGTTCAACGCCTTTTACGCCTTTCCTGACCAACAGCTGGCCCTTGAAGAGATGCATTCCGTAGCACAACCGGGCGCTACTCTGATGATTTTCGATTACACCGGTCGTGACGGTTCTCCTCATGACACCGGAAGCTGGGCCGAGTCTGACTCCAACGGGAAGTACACCCCCTTTTCCCATCAAAGCTGGACTCCGCTTCATCCGGACTATTTCCCGGATGACCTGCACCGTGCCGGCTGGCAGTTGGAACAGACATTCGATTTCACCACTCACTACCTCCGCTGGTATCGTCACCTCTGTGACCGGATCCGCTTCAACAGGGAACGGATCACTGCCGGATTTGGCGCAGACTGGTACGACTATACCTCAGCCACGTATGAAAATCTGCGTGAAGCGGTGGTAAACGGCAGCATTGGCGGCGCAGTCTACTGGGCGCGCCGCGCCTGAAGAACAACATCATTATTTTGTTCCATGAGGAGTAAACTCCAGTGACTTCAATTCCTGCCGAACGGCAGCCGATGCTACGCTTTTTGGCAGTGATGACCGCAGCGTCCATGGTGGGGCTGCAGGGCTACTCCATCCTGTTCAACAATTATGCCGTGGAAGTTGTCGGCCTTGAAGGTAACGGTGTCGGGATAATCCAGTCTATCCGGGAAGTTCCCGGTCTGCTGGCCATATTAGCACTGTTTCTGATGCTGTTCGTCAAGGAGCACCGTCTGTCAGCTCTCTCCATCGCCCTGCTCGGCATTGGTACCGGGATCACCGGGCTGTTTCCGAGTTATGTCGGACTGGGTGTCACCACTTTGGTGATGAGCTTCGGTTTTCACTACTACGAAACAACCAACCAGTCTTTGACACTGCAATATTTTGCCAAGGGGGTCTCGCCGCTGGTTTTCGGAAAGCTGCGTAGTCTCGCGGCAGCCTCCAGCATCGTTTCTGGAATACTTATCTGGTTGCTCAGCCAGTTTCTTGATTACAAAGGTATTTTTCTGGTAGTGGGAAGTGTGGTGTTTCTGGCCGGGATATGGGGACTGGGTCAGGAACCGACCCACGTAGACGTGGCACCTCAACAGCAGCGGATGATCCTCAAACGCGCCTACTGGCTCTATTATCTGCTGACACTTCTATCCGGAGCACGGCGGCAGATTTTCATGGTTTTTTCCGTATTCCTGCTGGTGAAGCTCTTTCACTTTTCGGTACAGGAGATGACCCTGCTGTTTATTTTGAACAACTGCATCGGCTGGGCGCTCAATCCGCTGATCGGCAAAGCCATCGTCCGCTTCGGCGAGCGGCACATATCATCAGTGGAATACGCCGGAGTTATAGTCATCTTTCTGGTGTATGCCTACACCGACTCACGGCTGATCGCCTCGCTCATGTACATTCTGGACAACATTCTGTTCAATTTTTCCGTTGCAATACGCACCTATTTCCAAAAGATCGGCGCACCTGAGGACATCGCCTCTTCCATGGCCCTCGGAGTAACCATAAACCATCTTGCCGCCGTATTTCTTCCCGCAGTGGGAGGATACCTCTGGATGATCAACTACCGTATCCCCTTTATGGTCGGGGCAGGACTCGGCGCAGTATCACTGCTGGCAGCCCAGTTCATGAAAACAGACCATGAAATACCGGCACTGAGAGACGTTCAGCTCCCCCCCTATACCGTTGCCGAAGCAGAGCAGATCTGAAAGGACTATACATTGACAACTACAACTTTTACCGAAATTTCAGCCCGCTATGAGAAAGATTCCATCATACAAAAGTCTGCTGCAGAGCGTCTGCTGAGCTTGCTGGATATCCAGCGATGGGAAGCGGTGCTCGATCTTGGCTGCGGCACCGGCAGCCTGACCCGGCGGATCCGGGGCCTGACTGATGCTCCGATCACTGGTGTCGATCCATCAATCGGCATGATTGAAGCGGCACAGAACGCTCCCGATACCACAGACATCGCCTACATTCATTCTCGTGCTGAAGATGTAGCCTTTACTGGCACGTTCAATGTCATTTTCTGCAACTCTGCTTTTCAATGGTTTGAACAACCGGATCAAGCTCTTGCCGCAAGCTTTGCCGCTCTCCGTTCCGGTGGCAGAATTGGGATCCAGGCGCCGGCGCGCCTTGATTATTGTCCGAATTTCCTCCGTGCGATCGATGCAGTCGCTGCTGATCCGCGCACCGCCGAAGTTTTTTCCCGTTTTACGCCTCGTTGGCTGTTCCTCGAAAGTACCGAAGAGTATCGTAGCCTGTTTGAACGGGCAGGATTCAGAGTACCGTTTGCAACTATCGAGGAGCAGGTAACGCCCTATACCCCTGACCAGGTAATAACCATATTCGAATCGGGGGCAGCTGCCGGATACCTCAACAGAGAACTGTACCTGGGGGGATACGATGATGACTACCCTGCCCTGTTCCGGGAGATTGTGGCGGCCTCATTCCGCAACCAGGCCTGTCAAGATGGTCTCGTACCGCTTGTTTTCAACCGCATCTATCTGATTGCGGTGAAACCGTGAGGAAGCGTTATGTCTGAGTCCGCTCAATCTGCTACCGTTTCGACAGCCGAGACAGCCTACAGAATCGGCAACTCGCTCTACCTCAATATCACCAATCGCTGCTCTAACCGCTGCACGTTCTGTCCAAAGTTTACCGACCTTTCCTTGAAGGGGCACAATCTCGGACTTGATACGGAACCGACTCCAGCTGAGGTTCTGCTGGCGGTGGGAGATCCGGAAGGGATTGATGAAATCGTTTTTTGCGGCTTCGGTGAACCGTTGCTGAGAGTTGACGCGGTTCTCCAGATAGCACAGGAGTTGAAGCAGCGTGGCTACCGCATCCGCATCAATACGGACGGACAGGCCAACCTGGTACATGACCGTTCGGTTGTGACGGAACTGGTTGGCCTTGTCGACTGCATTTCCGTGAGCCTCAATGCTGCAGATGCAACCACCTACCAGAAAATCTGCAGCAGCCCCTACGGAGAAGCCGGTTTTGACGGAGTTTGCACCTTCATCGCCGATGCCGTTACGCTGATCCCGCGCGTTGTCGTCAGTGCGGTGACTGTGCCCGGTGTGGACATAGACGCATGTCGTGCTCTGGCACTGAAACTGGGTGCGGAATTCAGGGTAAGGGAGTATCAGGAATGACCTGTACTACGTTGCCGACCTCCGGGGACGCCCCATGACCGCACAGCATCGCGTTGATCAACTGGATATCGACGGTGAGCGTGTACCGGTACTGAAACCACGACGAATGAGAAAATTCGGCATGCCGTTGTTCCTGCTGGCCCTTCTGCTGGCAGGCGGCGGTTTCGGTCTACGCTGGGTACAGTGGGACAGAAATCATGTCCAAACCGACAACGCCTTTATCGAAGCAACCTGTGTACCGCTCTCCTCCCGTGTGTCAGGTACGGTGACACGAGTACATATTCAGGACAACCAGTTCGTTCGCCAGGGAGAGTTACTGTTGGAACTGGATGAAAACGATTATCACATCAACGTCAGGAAAGCGGAAGCGGGAGTCGGCATTGCCGAAAACAGCACCAACGGTGAATATCTCAAGGTCGAAAGTTCCCAGGCGGTTGTGGAAATCGCCAGGGCACGTCTGAGCCAAACCGAACGTGATCTGCAGCGCAGCAGTGAACTGTTCAAATTGGGGGTCATCGCCCGTGAACTTCTTGACAATCAGACTACGGCGAAACTCACCGCAGAACTACAGCTCCGGGAAGCGGAGGAGAATTTCAAAAAAGCGCGGGCAGAGGCCGGCCTGGTAACGCAAACGGGAAGCAATGCCAAAATTCTGCTCAATAAAGCATTGCTCGATGAAGCCCGCCAGCAGCTTGCCTATACCCGGATAACTGCGCCGTTCGACGGTTATATCACGCGCAAGGCGGTGGCATCGGGAGCCAACATTCAGGCCGGTCAGTCTCTGTTGGCGCTCGTCTCCCTGCAGGATGCCTGGATTACCGCCAATTACAAGGAAGGGCAACTGGGCCGCATCACACCGGGGCAGAATGTTTCCTTCACGGTTGATGCCTATCCGGGAAGAACGTTCCGCGGGCGGGTTGACAGCATCATGGCCGGAGCCGGTTCGGCATTTTCAATGCTGCCACCGGAAAACGCCACAGGCAATTTTGTCAAGGTTGTACAGCGAATTCCCGTTAAAATTGCCATCGACAAGGGGAGCGACCCAGCCCATCAACTGCGGGTCGGTATGAGCGTAATTCCAACCATCACGGTCGCCCAGTAAGATTTGAGCGACTACCGGTCAGACAAATATTTTCAGAACAGATAACTTTTTACTTGACAGTAACGTGGTGCTGACATAATATCTATAATTAATATAGTAATTATCTTATTAGCTGCCAGTCACGCGCTTTCGCCTGACTGAACCAACCGGAAAGCCGGAGGTTACCATCGATGTCGATGTTAGCCTCCGGCTTTTTTATTAACAGACCGCCACTGAGTGGCACATGGGAGGTGCACATGTCACACGCAATCGAAATCAAACCTGCAGTATATTGGATCGGCTCTCAAGATCCTGAGCTGAAAACATTCGACGATCTATTCCCCACCGAAAACGGCACCACCTACAATTCATACCTGATCAAGGGTAGCGAAAAAATGGCGCTTATTGATACTGTCAAAGCGGAACGGGCCGGAGAGTTCATCACCAAAATCCGTTCGCTGATCGATCCGGCAACGATTGATTATGTCATTATCAACCATACGGAACCGGACCACTCCGGCTCTCTGATTCACCTGCTGGCGCTAAATCCGGATATTACGGTCGTTGCAACCCGGGCCGCGCATACGTTCCTCTCCAACCTGATCCACATTCCGTTTAAATCGCACGTCGTCAGGGATGGAGAGATTCTCGACCTGGGGGACAGGCAGTTGCGCTTTATTATTGCGCCGTTCCTGCATTGGCCTGATACCATGTTCACCAAACTCGAACCGGAAAACATCCTCTTTACCTGCGACGCCTTTGGCGCACACTATGTCGGTGAGAGTATCTTCAATGACCAGCTTCCCGACTATACAAAGGACATGCAGATATACTTCGACTGCATCATGCGCCCCTTCAAAGACAAAGCCCTGGCAGCTCTGAAGAAAATCAGGACCGAAGAGATCAGCATGATTGCTCCCAGCCATGGACCGGTACTGCGCAGCGACCCCTGGAAATATGTCCGGCGTTACGAGGAGTGGAGCGCTCCAGCGCCGCCAACCGGTAAAGTTCTGCTTCTCTACCTTTCGCCCCATGGCAATACCGGAAAAATGGCTGCCGAAGTTGCCAAAGGAGTCAGCTCCGTACTGGGAATCCATCTTGAGGCACACCACATCAATCATCTGAACGGAGATGAACTGAAAAATAAACTTGAAGAAGCAGACGCTCTCATCTTCGGCATTCCCACCGTCAACCGCGACATACCGCCCACCATGTGGAATATTCTGATTGCGCTGACCGGCCTGAAGCTCAACACCAGGATAGCCGGCGTATTCGGCAGTTTTGGCTGGAGCGGTGAAGCATGTGCCTACGCGGAAGAACGGCTCAAGCATCTTGGCTTTACCTTAGCGCATCCGGTCGTACGTGCTCAGTTCACCCCCCGCCCGGAAGCTCTTGCAGATTGTTTCCAACTCGGTTTATCCGTAGCCGAAGCAGTGAACAGTGGATTACCGCAGGAAGCCCGCACCACCCTGTTACAGAATTCCGAAGCACTGTCCGGCAGTGAACTGTTTGCTCTGGCCGCCTGAAGATTTTTTTTGCAAGCAGCTGATTGTTCTGCAACATATTTGTTGACAAATGAGCTGTCTACCGGCTATCTTCAAAAAATATATATGCTGTAGACATTATTAATAACATTACACATTAACCGACCGGATAACCGGAGGTTTCACGATGCAGTTGCGTCATGAAATCTCCGGTTTTTTTGTGTCCGGATTACAGACCAAGGAGAAGAGGATGGGACTCAAAACCGACAAGGTAGTACCGGGACGCGAGAATCGCGTATCGGCATGTATGGCTCACGGCGGTTGTGCCAGCGGCATCGGCAAACAGGATAAGATCTGCCTCAAGAACAACGAACGTGAATTTTCCCAGGCAGGCATCTGCCAGCTGCTACCGACCCTCGGCATGCTGCTGACCCTGCCTGATACGGCAGTCATTGTCCACGGCGCCATCGGCTGCGGTTCAGCCGGTTTCGGCATGAACACCAGCATCAAACTGCATCACCTGCTGCGCGGCAATCCCAATGCCAAGGACAGTCTCTGGTTCACCACCAACCTGGACGAATCAGACGTTGTCCATGGCGGCGAAAAGCGCCTTGAAGAGACGATCCTGGCGGTCAATGAAAAATACAAGCCGGCTTCAATCATCGTTGTGCAGACCTGCACCCCGTCAATTATCGGCGATGACCTTGTGGGTGTGGTCGAAAAACTACGGCCGCTTATCGATACGCCACTGCTCTATTCTCACTGTGAAGGATTCAAGACCAAAGTCTGGGCCACCGGCTACGACGTGGCCTTCCACGCCATGATCCACGGCTTCATTGAAAAAGACAAGGAAGGGCCTCCGCCCCGCAAAACGCCACGCAAACCGGGTGAGCGCCCCCTGGTCAACATCATCAACCTCGCCTCCATGGGTAAACCGGACGAGCTTGAGCTGGAGCGACTGCTCAACGCCATCGGCATTGATGTGGTCATCGGTCCTAACTTCGCCGACCGGGAAAAGGTCCGCCGCATGACTCAGGCCGATCTCAACGTCAGCGTCTGTCCGACTCACGATGACTACCTGATCGAATACCTGCATGAAGAGTACGGTATACCCTTTGTCCTCAAGGATATGCCGATCGGCCTTGAAAATACCCGCAACTGGCTGTTGGATATCGCCGGCAACTTCGGCCTCGAAACCGAAACCCTCGCTTTGATCGAGCGGGAAGAGGCCCAGGCGAGAAAAGCTGTGGAACGCTATCTTCCGGCTCTGAAGGGAATCCGGGTGTTTCTCTCCGCAGGTGAATTCCGCGCCGTCGTCACCGGCGGACTGTTTCAGGAACTGGGAATGGAAATTGTCGGCCTCCGCTCGTACCACCATGACGAATTCGGCACCGAATTCTATGCCCGTCTCGTAGAGGCGCAGGAGGGGAAGGACTTCCCCATAGACATAGCCAACTTCCAGCCTTTTGAACTGGTCAACCTGCTCAAAAAAGTCAAGCCGGACCTGTTCTGCGGTCATGTTTTCGACAACGCCTGGGCGGCACGCCTCGGCTATCCCTGCATTACCATCTTCCGCATCTTCGACTACTATGTCGGCTACCGCGGTTTCTACGAAGTTGCCAAAAAGGCGGCACGCAACCTGAAGAATTTCAACTTCAACAAAAAACTGAGTCAGAATGTCCAGGAAGCATACCGGAGCGACTGGTACGACAAGAGTCCCTTTGCCTATATCAAGAGTGACAATCCTGAACCGACTGTTGAGCCGGAGAGCCTGGCAGCATAAAGCTGCTTACCCCCCATTTGAGCAGGAAACCAAACTAAACAAGGAGTACCACATACATGAGTACACACATCGAGCGGCCCCGCTACCAATGCGCGCTGGGAGGCGCGCTGGTAACCATAAACGCCATTGACCGAGCAGTTGCAATCGTCCACGCTTCTCCCGGCTGCGCCGCCAGCGCCGACGGCGCGGCAACAATTGGCGGTGGCTATTGGGGTACCACCCTCACCGACGGCCGCGCCACCCCCAGCACCAATATCGTCGAGCGGGAAGTCATATTCGGCGGAGAAGAACGTCTGGCAGAGCAGATCGCCTCGACCCTTGATGTCATTGACGCCGATCTTTACGCCGTCATTACCGGCTGCATGACGGACATCATCGGTGACGATGTTCGTGCTGTCGTGGCAGAATTTCAACGGCAGGGCAAACCGGTCATCGTCGCCGAAACCGGCGGTTTCAAAGGTGAATCCACCATTGGAGCCGACCTCATCTGGGAAGCAATCATCACCCAGTTCGTCACCAGGGGATTGCCCAAAGATTCCAAACAGGTCAATCTGTTCGGATTTGTCCCGGCCCAGGATGTCTTCTGGCGCGGCAACCTGCTGGAACTGAAGCGCCTGCTCGGACTGCTGGGTATCCAGGCCAACACATTCCTGACACCCCATGACAAACTCGACCATCTGAAGGAATCATCCCGTGCTGCTCTGAACATCGTGTTCTCCGATGTGCACGGCATTACACCGGTGAAGGTTTTCCAGGAGATCCACGGCACCCCCTACATTTCCGAAGCGCTCCCCATCGGACCGACCGCCACCGAGGCGTTCCTCCGCAGCGTTGCGGCAGCTCTCGAGGTTGATAGTGAAACCCTCGAATGGGTCATTGCGGAAGAAAAGGCCCATTACTACCGTTTCATAAACCCGCTGACCGACCTGATCAACGATCAGGATTTCCAGCGTTTCGGGGTCATCATCGGTAACGCCAACTACACATACGCCCTGACGAGGTTCATCGCGGAAGATCTGGGGTGGATTCCCTACTTTGCCGCCGTCACCGACCAATTGCAGGATGAACAGCAGGAACTGGTCCGAAGGCGACTGGGCACTCTGCCGGAAGATCTCCGGCCGAAACTGATCTTTGAAACCGACACGGATGCAATCACCGAACGGCTCAACCAGCTTCTGGATGAAGAAAATGATCCCTACGGCTCACCAATCAACCCGGCGTTCGTCATCGGCAGTAATCTTGACCGTCCCCTTGCCGCCGGTCTCAAGGCAGGCTTCTGGGGTGTTTCCTACCCGATCACCAACCGTATTGTTACCGACCAGTTTTACGTCGGTTTCAAGGGGGGGCTCCGCCTTGCCACCGATCTGATCAGCGCCCTGATCGCCAACCGCTAGCGACACATAAGGAGCAGGACCATTAATTCCACTCTGAAGAGAGCAGCATGAACGATTCCCGGGGACTTGGCAGTCTCATGCTCATCAATGTACTGGTCGGCAGCGCCAGCGGCATTATGCTGCTGGCGCTGCCGCTTTACACTATCTCTCTGCATTCGTCGGCAACGGAGATGGGGCTGATCGGCGGCATGGCGGGGGCCGGACGGATGCTTATCATCGTCCCGTCAGGAGTGTGGGCCGACCGCTACGGCACCCGCAAACTGTTTGTAGTCAGTTCTCTGGCCTGTGTCGCCCTCACCGCCATGATCCCCTGGGTCAAGAGTACCGGATCGCTGATGGCAATCATGTTTTTCCAGGGGATGGCACAATCAATCGGTTTCCTGACCCTGCAGGCCGGTTTTCTCAAACGGATGAAGCATCTTGAAGCGTCCCGGGCCGGTTGGCAGCGGAGCGCCACCCAGCTTGGCTTTTACCTCATTGGCCCGCTAACCGCCGCCGCATTGCTCTCCAAAGAGAATTATTTTCCAGCTTTTAACGCCGTAATTGCCCTGCTGCTCAGCGGAGTTATCGTGGTTCTCTACCGAAGCAGAAAAGGCATCCGCGAGGTCACAGAGTACACCCATACAACGCCTCGCGAAGATCTGAAACACACATTGGCCCTGCTGAAAGACCGCAATCTTCTGGCGGTCATGACGATCGAGCTGCTGAACGCTGCCATTTTTGCACTGTTTCGAACCTTCCTGGCACCGGTCGCTACAGACGTGCTGCACCTTCCACTGCAAACGGTTTCCTGGATAGTCATCACCCAGGGGACTGTGGCTATGGTGACTCTTTTCTGGGGTGGGTTGCTGTTTGCCGACCGTTCCGATTCCTGGTGTTTCAATGTCGCCGCTGTTATGACGCTAACCGGCAATGCCGTCATGGCATTGGCAGGGAGCAGCGCTCCCTTCTGGGTCGGTACATTCCTGTATGGAGTCGGCACCGGTATGCTCGGATATTGCAGCCTGACCAGACTCACCCGGGTTGCGGGAGACAAGGGTAAAATAGCCGCCCTTTTCAGCCTGAGTGTTGCCGTAGGCACAACGTGTGGTCCGGTTTTTGGCGGCGTTGTCGGCGAAGCAGTCGGGCTGCAGACGGTGTTTTTTACACCGGTGGTCTTGTTACTCGTAATCTTGATCGTGCAGATGGTTCGCCTCGCTATCTCTCCTCCTCTCCAGGGCGATTCGGAGCAGTTGTCTCAGGTGACCCAGGAATAAAGTCTGCTTTACAGAGAAAAATGTAAAAAACATCTTGACATCGGCTTTTTGAATCTATATAAGAATATAAAATCGATAATTGTACTAGACAAGGTTTACTTGATAACAAGAGACCGGCACCTGAAAAGTGACCGGTCTTTTTTTGTATCATCCAATTTAAGAGTTGTGGCGTACCAGAAAACTGGAGGCCGGATTGTCCGATATCGGAAAATCCGGCCTTTCTAATTTTCACTGCACAGAAAAAAAGGAGCCGTATATGAGAAAGTTCTGCATGTCTTTATGTAACTCAACCCTGTTGGTTGTTGCCGTCGTCGGCATCTGCTTCTCCAGTGCGGACAATGCACCTGCAGCGCAACTTCAAAAAGCGGCTTTACCAACAATAGTGCTGTACACGCAACCTGGATGTAAAAGCTGCGCGGCGGCAGGCGACTACATGACCAGCAACAGGATTCCTTTCACCATAAAGGATATCGTCCAGAACCCTGACTACCTGGAAGAGCTGTCACAAAAGTACCGGATCAGGGCGGTTCCGGTGATCGTCATCGGCAACGATGAAAAAGTATTGCGGGGCTACGTACAGGAAGCCTTCCAACAGGCGGTTCGAGATGTTTTGACGAAACAGAGGAACTGACCGTTCTAAGCTGAACCGCACCATCAAGGTTGACCGGAAAACCGGAGGCCGCACCCCGAACAGGGATGCGGCCTTTTTAACAGCCAGACACGGAGATGAACACATGAAACTGACCAAAATCTTTTCATACAGAACCTTTCTCACCTGCATCATCCTGCTTGCCACACTGCTCACTCTCGGAGGGTGCGCCTCCCGGCAGGTAGTCATCAACAGTGACGATTATGTCGAAATTGACAACCCGTTTATCGGTGAATCACCGGATGCAAGTCCCAAAATATGGGTACCGAAGAGCTCGGTTCAGAAAGGTTTATTCCGTGACAAAGCGGTCGATGCGACTGCCGTGGTAGACGCCCGCACACCGCCGACTACCGGTGCACGCATCCGCCTGCAGGTGGTGGAGGCGGGTGAGCAGAGTGTCACACCCATTTTGAAAGGATTGCTGACACAGGGAAACATCGCCCGGATAGTGCCACGTTCGACACCGACAGAAGCGGTCACAGCCGAGGAGCAACTGGCCTATCTCACCGCATCATCCAGGCAATCACCGGGTGGGCCGGTCCTCTTCATCACAAAACCTGAAGGGGTAAAACCGGAAGCGCGTATCAAGGGAGATCTGTACGATAGTCGCGGTCCGATCCTGATACGGTCATTCTGGGTTGCGGTGCCGAAGCCGCTTCAGGGACAGAGTACCACGGATGCCCTTAAATCGGCACTCAAGGGGATAGCCGATTCTACCCTGGTATCGTTGCAATGGTTTCCCTGGTACGGTCAAGTAGTCAAAGTGAGTGATGAGCGCATCTATGTTGATGCCGGTGCGGAAAGCGGCTTAACGGCCGGTCAAAAGCTGCGGGTTTACCGCGAAGGCGAAGTAGTGCCGGGAATCGGCTTCACCCCCGGCGACCGGATAACTTCGTTTACTATCACCGAACTGATCAACCAGGATGGCTCCTGCGGAGTATCTCCCGAGGTAGCAGCAGTTAAAGCGGGCGATTACGTCGAACTTGAAAAATAGCACCCGGAAATTCCAATCCGGTTGCAGGCGGCTATGCGGAGTCAAAGTCACCTGATACGGACCAACACCATGCAGCATGAAAAGGTTAACCAGATATCTGGAGGCCGAACCCGCAACGGGTCCGGCCTTTTTATTTTACCAAATGGGCAGATAACCGCTCAAAACCAACCAAGGAGGAAACACCATGCAGATTAACACCACACCAAGGAGGAACAAGATGAAGCAACAACTTTCCGTAGTACTGGCCGCAGCCCTGTTTGCCGCCACACCGGCCCTGGCTGCCGACCCAGCCCCAGGAACCCCTTACAACTGCGATTTTGAACCGGCCTGCGAAGTTTCACCAGGCATCTATGGCACCCTGCAGGCTCCGGCCACCAGCAAGTTCAACCTGTCTGTCGGCGGTTTCGTCAAACTTGATTACGCCTACAACTCGGTCAACTTGGGCCCCACCGGCTACCTTATCCCCTCTTCCGGCATACCGAAATCATCTTCAAACAATGGGCAGAAAGATCAGTCGATTTTTTCGGTACGCCAGTCACGACTCTGGTTCAAGGCGAACGGCCCCGCGCTTCTCGGCGCCAAGACAACCAGCCTGCTTGAATTAGACTTTCACGGCAACCTTGAAACCGTCTCCACGACGGAAAATCTGAATGCGACACCGCGAATTCGCCAGGGGTACGCCAACCTGGATTGGGGCACCACCCAGCTACTCTTCGGCCAGACAGCTGATGCCTTCACTGGCGGTTATTCTGCCAATACCGTTGATTTTAGCGGCGGCAGTGGCGGCAATGGCGCAAGAAATCCGCAGATCAGACTGACGCAACGAGTCAACCTCAGCACGAACAATGCGTTAAAGCTGGTTGTGGCACTCCAGCAACCGTATCAAAGCAATTTTCTGGATGAGGGAAAAAGCGGCGCCGCGGGAAGCATTGGCGACTCCTGGGGATCAACCCCCAATGTGGTCGGTCAGGCGCTGTTTATCAGTAAAGCCCTCGGTGTCTCCCCCGGCTATTTTGGCCAGAGCCTGAACAACTTCACTACAGGTTTTTACGGTCTGTACGGCAACCAGTCAGTCAGAGGTGAAAGCAATAAGATCGCTTCCTGGGGTGCCGGTTACTACACGTTTATTCCGGTGTTAAACTCGAAGGATGGCAAGTCCCGGGCGAAGACCCTCACGGTCGAGGGTGATGTTTATGTCGCCGCAAACCTGGCCTACGGTCCCTCCACTTCAACCTCGTACGTGGGAAAACCGGGTGATCTCAACCCGGCACGCGGCTATGGCATCCGCACACAGGCCCTCTTCTTTCCGGTTCAGGATATCAGCATCGCCGCCGGCTACGGTAGACGTGGAGCGATTAACTATAATGATTACAAAAACAACCCAAACTTTCAGAAATACTATCAGGTCATCTACGCCAATGTTAACTATGACCTGAATGCCGCCATCCGGGTCGCCGCCGAATACCAACATGCTGACAACTCATATGGTAATGTAACCAGCGGAACCGGCAACCTGGCCGGGACTGCTCAAAAGGGGACAGCCAACATCGGTCGCCTGGCATTCTTCTACTTCTTCTAATTGAAATGACAGCGCCGCTCCTGCAATTCGGGAGCGGCGTAATAATGAATCGCTAATTGGAGGGGATATATCAAGGTGACATTCCGGAAGACTCCCGCAAAGAGGGATCGTACAGAAAACGGAGTCCGCCGACAATCTGCCCCTGGGAAGCGCCCATATCATCCCAGAGAAACACACTGATCGCTTCACCGTTACAGACCGGGCAGGAAGCACCCGTGTCGATATAAGCTCCCGGCTTCCCTTCTTTGAGGAAACAGGCGAGCAGATTCAGCGGCTTTTCGCCATTGCAGTCATCATACACGTCATAGCGGGAGAGCAATTTCGGATTTACTGCGGCGATTCGATAAGCAGCAAGGGAAGCGTCATTGGTCATGACAAAAAAGGGGATGGCATACCCCATATAATTTTCATAGGAAGCGGTATCGGTCGTTGTTTCGTATTTTTTCTTTAGCAGTGCATTGGCCCGGACAGTCTGTTTGTCCAGCGGCAGCATCATGATCTGCTGAAACTGGGTGTAACTGCCGCCATCCATGGCAGATGCGGCATGAATGCCAAGCGTAATAAATGAGCAGACGAGAAAAAAAGCCCACAAAAACCTATTAGTTCTATACGAGACTCTTCGGTTCAACGGTGTCACCTCTCGTAAAAAAGTCGAACTTCATTACACAGGGCTCCAAGCCGTAAGCGATGCGGCTTAAGCATAGCAGCAGCTGTTCCTCCATGTTATGTTATTGTCCCCGCTTTTCTGCGGGGACACTTTTTTACATTCAGCCGATCCAAAGCCCTTCAAGCCTGACCTGCGTCCCTTTCGGAGTCCGGTTAATGTAATTGACCAGCCCGCTGTGACGCCACTGCAGCATACACATACTTGGCTGAAAATAATAGCGCATTCCTATTTTCAGTTCAACTTTCGTCTTGGCAATCAACCCTTCATACCCTTCGGCAATGTAGTAGCCAATATCCTTGAATCCTTTCTCGCGGGGCGTCAGCGGTCCCGTCACGCACCAGACGATCACACCGGTTTTGTGGTCAGCTTCCATGACGACGCCGCAGTGGGTAATAGGACAGCCGCACGACATGCCGAGTGGACGCCCGATCAGGATATCTCCCCGTTGAATTTCCATCTCACGGGTAAGAATCGGGTTATGGGGGATGATGATTTCACGCGGCCCCGGATCTTCCGGGAAATGTTCCAGATAAAAATCAAATTCCCGATCAAGCGAATCTTTCCACAAGCCGTCAGAAGTGACGGTAGCAGGTGCAGAGCAGGTAGACACAGCACCGGAAGCGCCGCAACTGCCGCAGGCATCAGCAACAGCGGGCTCTTTACTCACTGCACAGCCAAGTGATGACACCGAGTTGTCGGAAAGGTGAATACAGCGCTGGATCTGTTCCGGGTTGGTTGCCAGGCGGACGGCGAAATCAGCGCAGCGCCGATAGCCGCAGACGCCGCAATCCAGGCCGGGCAGATCATTTACAGTGAAGGTAGTTGGTGTTGTAGACATAAAGGTTCCTTTGTACGTTTATTTGTTCGTAACGCCGTTAAGGCCGGCAACTATTCGGGGAAATACTTCAAGAAAACGGTCCACTTCACTTTCCGTGTTGAAGCGACCGAGGGTGATGCGCAATGACCCGCGTGCCCGCAGCGGATCGTACCCCATGGCTGTCAGAATATAGGACGGCTCGCCGGCGTGACTGGCACTGCAGGCGCTGCCGGTCGAGACGGCAATTCCGGCATCATCAAGAGCCAGCAGCACTTTAATCGCTTCGCCTTCCCGACCGGCAATACCGAGACAGATATGGCCGGGGAGTCGCCGATAGCGATGGCCGACGAGATAGGCTTCGGGAACAGCGGCGAAGAGTCCGTCAATCAGGCGATCACGAAGGCCGACGGTTCGGGCTGCCTCTGTTGCCATCTCTGCTGTTGCAACTGCCGCAGCCTTCCCAAAACCGGCAATTCCGGCGACATTTTCCGTGGCAGAGCGCAGTCCCCGTTCCTGGCCGCCACCATGAACAACTGGAGCCAACGCAACGCCGCTCCGGACGAACAACGCACCGACCCCTTTGGGACCGTTCAGTTTATGTGCAGCCATGGAGAGCAGATCAATCGGCAGCGTCCGCATATCAAGCGGAATTTTACCGACCGCCTGCACGGCATCGCTGTGAAACAACGCGCCATGTTCATGGGTGATTTCCGCTAGTTCTGCCAGCGGCTGGATTGTGCCGACGACGTTATTTGCCGCCATTATCGACACGATTTTACTGTTCTGACGCAGCGCCCGGCGCAGGGAATCCGGTTGCACGATGCCGTCGCCGGTAACGGGGAGGTAGGACACCGTCACACCTCGCCGCACCAGGGCGCGGCACGTCATCAGCACCGCAGGGTGCTCGATGGCACTGGTGATCAAGTGACAGTCGGACAGATCCAGGGCTTCGACGGCTCCCTGCAACGCCAGGTTATTCGCTTCTGTTCCGCTGGCAGTGAAGATGATTTCATTATCTGCAGCTCCGAGCAGGGTAGCAACCTGATGGCGTGCCGTTGCCACCGCCTCGCGAGCCTCCAGACCGAAAGAGTGCATGCTGGAAGGGTTGCCAAAGACGCCGTCCAGATACGGCAGCATGGCTTCCCGCACGTTCGGATCAAGCGGCGTGGTGGCAGAGTTGTCAAAGTAGATCCGTTCAGCCACAACTATTCACCGCGATAAAAAGTCTGGTTTTCCAATGGCCGCACCACCCCGAAGTGTGATTGCCAGCCGATCTCCTTCTTGCCAACGCAGATGGTGCACGTTCCCACCGGCGGATTGCCGCGCAGCAGCATCTTCTGCGGCGAATCATCTGCGTTGAACAGCACTGCCGGACTTTCCTGCAGAAAATCGAGCAGCGGATCGATACCGATGCCGTGCAGCGCATGCACTTCACGAATTTTAACGCCGGGAGCGACATCCTGAATTCGGGCCCTGAATACTTCCCGTTCAGCCTGCGAAACCCGGTCAATCTTGGTTACCACGGCAACATCCGCCAGCGAGAGCATCGGGCCTACCTTGAGCGGCAGGTTCATGCCGCTGGTCGCTTCGAGCACGATCATACCGAGGGCACCCTCCACATACGGTGAACAGCGGAGGCAGAGTCCGGCCGTCTCCACCAGCAGGGCGTCAGCCTGCTCACGTTTGGCCCACTGCAGTGCATCCCCGAGCACCATGACGGTGCAATGGTCCGGGCAGAGCTCACCGGAATAGACCTTGCGCGTCGGAATGCCGAACTCGGCGGCAAACGCCGCATCTTCATCAGCATACTGGACATCAATCTTCAAAAATGCGGCTTTTTTCCCGTCAGCCTGGAGTTTTCGCACCATATGGCGCAGCACTGAAGTCTTACCGGTGGTCGCCGGTCCGGCGCAGATCACGAGCTTCATGCGAGTGCCTCCAGTTCCAGGCCGCTCAATCGCTGTCCCAGTCGGATTTTTTCACGCAGACCGGTCAGCAGATCATCCAGGAGGGAAACTTTATGTGACAGCTTCTGTTCCTGCTCGTTGGTATGCAGCACCGCCGTCATCATCCCCCGATTCATGACAATACGATAATCGGAGAGCAGGGCGATGCGCGGGTCGTGAGTGACAAAAATAAAAATCTTCCGGTAGCGACGCAGCAGTTCGAGGGCCTTGGTGCGATTAATCCCTGCGTTTTCCACTTCATCAAGCAGCACGATCGGGGTATTGCAGATGATGGTGGCGTCAGCAATCAGTAGAGCGCGGGTCTGGCCGCCGGACAGTTCGGTCATGCGGCTTTCCAGGGCAATCGCCTCACCGGTGAGCTGGTTGGCAAAGTCAAGGGTTTCCTCAACAATCAGCTCACCTTCTTTACCATCCTTGCTTCTGATGCGGGCATGCGTTTTGAGGAATTCCGCCACCGGCAGATCGGAAAGAAAGGTGGTATGCTGGGTTATCAGAGCGATTGGATTGCAGGAGGGGTCATTACGATATTCTGCCGCCGGAACAACATCATTGATCAGCACCCGCCGACCGGTAGGGGTATTGCCGCAGGCGAACAGTTCCAGGTCATTTATCAAAGTGGTCTTTCCGGAACCGGTCGGACCGACGATACTGACAACATCCCCCATGGAGAGTTCCAGCTTCTGTACCGGCTCAACTACGCCACCTTTTCCCTGTCCACCAATGATTGTTATTTTTTGTACCATTTATATACACCTTATCCCATTGAATTAGTCATATTATTGAGCAATAAAAAGGTAGAGCGAACAGAGAAACGGCTCTACCTGATCCGGATGCTTCGAGATCGGCATCACACGGCAGCAACCGCGTGCCGTTGTGGACCCTTGATACACTGAGAAACTCGCGACACGCCTTTGATAGTTTCAACAGTTGCAACTTCGGAGAGAGATATATTGATTGTTGCTCCCGTTTCGTTCTGCAACTCTGATTCGGCACTGTTAACCGCACTATCGGGGGAGATATAATTCTGCGGTATGAAATACTTCTGAGGTTCAGCAGAGGCCAACTCCTCAGCTCTTTTAACGGCGCCATACTGCCCTTCAGCGGCAGGGGTCAGATCCAGGTTGGCGCCGAGGTCAGCCAGAACCTTTCTGCGCTCACTACTCAAGGTCTCAGGCGCTGTCAATGTCAGATTATAGCCACGGTCAGCTGCCACGTAAGCCAGGGCAAGTCTGGCGTTGCCACTTGCCGAAGCGACAATTTCCATGCCGGGGATTAATCGTCCCTGCTCTTCAGCATTCTTAATCAGGTTAACCGTTGTCCGGTATTTGACCAGGTAGTCGGGAATGCTTCCTTCAAAGCGGGCCTGCCCGGTAGCATGTGCACCTTCAGTGATGTGGATAAACTTTGCCAAAGTTTGTCTGCTGCTCGTCTGTGAGTTGTCTGTGTGTACTGATTGCATGTCAATCTCCTTTTACTTGACTTACTTATCCTATCTGATTAGTCGGATTTGCTGCGTAAAAAAATCAGCAGACATCTGCCAGTGTCGTACCTTCCAATTTACTTGAGATATAGTCGCGAATATCACGGAACAGCGCCATCAGACTCTGTTCCTTCTCAATTGGCGTTGATTCGTAGAAATAGGAACTGACCGACTCGGTCGGCGCAAGTGCGCCGTCAAACAGGCGTATGATCTCGGCCAGATGAATCTGCTCCGCCGGTTTCGCCAGTGAATAACCACCGGCTTGTCCCCGCAGACTGCGCAGGTATTTGGCCCGTTTCAGTATCAGAAGAATCTGTTCGAGAAATTTGGGCGGAATACCTTGAGCAGCGGCTATCTCGTGCACCGGCACAAAGCTGTCAACTTTGCACCGTGCCAGATAAATCAGCGCCAAAAGCGCATATTCACTTTTCGAGGTGAGTTTCATACATTCCTTTTATGACCAAGCCGATAGGCAAAGTAATTCAAGTTTACTCGTTTGTCAAGCCAACATTTACCGAAAGAACATTTCTCATTCTCTCAAGTGCCGTTACGAGCAAAGATCTGTTGCAGCCGAAATTGAGCCTGACGAATCCGGGGGCGTCAAAGTCCGCTCCGTTTGACAGCCCCACGCCGGCCTCTTCAAAAAAGTGACCAGGATTTTCTACCCCGGTGCCCCGGGCATCGATCCAGGCCAGATAAGTCGCCTCGACATGCGTAATAGTCAAACCGGGCATGGCGGCTATTTCACGTTCCACCAGATCACGATTGTCGCGCAGATAATCAAGCAGGGCCGCTCGCCACGGTTCGCCGTCACGGTACACCGATTCAGCGGCGGTATAGGCGAACAGATTCAGATGCGGCACCAGTCTCCCCATAGCCTTTTTGAAGCGATTACGCAGATCCGTGTTGGAAATAACGGCAAACGAACAGCCAAGACCGGGAATGTTGTATGTCTTGCTCGGCGCCAGCAGGGTAATTGTGCGGTCGGCAATTTCCGGTGCCAGCGAAGCAATGGGAATATGACGCAGATGCGTGTCCAGAATCAACTCGGAGTGAATATCATCTGAACCGATAACCAGGTTGTGGCGCTCGGCAACTTCATAGAACTGCAGCAACTCCTCCCGATCCCACGCCCGACCGACCGGATTGTGCGGATTGCAGAGAAGCAGCAGTTTAGTGCGCGGCGTTATCGCCTTTTCAAGTGCGGTAAAATCGGGAATCCAGCGCCCTTCCTTTAGCGCCAGCGGCACTTTGGTGACGGTACGTTCAGTGAGCAGTGGCGCTGACATGAACGGTGGATAGACCGGGGTAAACGTCAGTACATCGTCACCCGGTTCACCAATGGCACGGCTGAGGACATTAAGCCCGCAGACCAGCCCCGGCAACCAGACAAGCCACTCCGGATCAATCTTCCAGTCATAGTCGCGAATCAGAGCAGCCAGTACAATATCGATTACCCCCTTCTCCGGATAGGTATAGCCGAACACACCATGTTCGACGCGTTCGTGCAGCGCATCAATAAGAACCTGCGGCGAGCGAAAGTCCATATCAGCCACCCAGAGCGGTATGATGTTGCGCCCTTTGTATTTGTTCCATTTTTCACTGCCGGTACTGTTGCGGTCAATCGGCGTATCAAAATCAAAAAAACATTCACTCATAATACACTCACTCCTTTTTTATGTGGTCACGCTGCCCGTCCGATAGCAAAATACCTTGCCTGGGGATGGTGGAACACCAGTGCCGAGACGCTGGCCTCCGGGTCCATCATATACCCCCCGGTCAGCGTCATGCCGATTCGCTCCGGCCGCAGCAGGGCATAGAACTTCTCCTGGTCGGACATCTCCGGACAGGAGGCATAGCCGGGCGAGACGCGGATGCCGCGGTACCTGCCGTCCAGGATATCGGCGGTCACCAGCGACGCGTCATCGCTGATCCCCCAGGCGTCACGGATGCGACGGTGGATGAACTCGGCCGTCGACTCAGCCAGTTCCAGCGCCATGGCGTGCAGCACATGCGACCGCAGGTACTGCCCCTGAGATTTCCAGAGATCGGCCTGCGTGCAGACCCCCTCCCCGGCCGTGGTGAAGAAAAGGGCCACGCTGTCCCGCTCACCGGAGGCCAGCGGCCGGACGAAATCCGCCAGACAGAGATGCTCGGCACCTGGCTGACGCGGGAAATCGAAGCGCATGACCTCGCGGTCACCACCTTCCGGGTCGAACAGCACCAGCTGGTTGCCGTCTCCGCTCGCCGGATAGAAACGGTACAGTGCCCGGGGATGCAGCAGCCCCTGGCGGCGCACCAGGCCGATGATCTCCTGCACCGTGTCGTGCAGTCGGAGCGCTTTTTCATCCCCGGAGGCCAGCAGCTGTTCAACATTTGCGCCCAGTCCCAGATGCCGGCCGTAGAGGGTCTGGCGGCTGAGATAGGGGAGCACGTGGTCCAGCGGGATCTCGCCCAGGATATGCTCCCGGAAATCGGGGGTCGCCGGCAGCGGCAGGTCGCGTGCGATGGCGGAACGCTGCGTGGCCGGCGCAGACACTGCGGCCGGCGGGCGGGCGGCCACGTCGCGGCGTGACTCCTCCTGGCGCAGTTCCAGCGTCTCCAACAGTGCCGGACGCAGCAGCGGGTCGGCCAGCTGTCCGGCGATCTCGAGCCCCATCATGGCATCCTTGGCATACAGTACCGGTCCATCGTATTCAGCCGCGATGCGGGTGTCGGCAAAGCGCCGCGACAGCGCAGCCCCACCCACCAGCAGCGGTGCCGAGATCCCGGCCGCCTTCAGGTCGGAGGCGGTGACGACCATCTGCTGGGCGCTCTTGACCAGCAGGCCCGACAGGCCGATAAAATCCGGCTGCTCCCGCCGGGCGGCGGCGATCAGCTCTTCCGGCGGCACCTTGATCCCCAGGTTGACCACCTGGAAACCGTTATTGGACAGGATGATCTCCACCAGGTTCTTGCCGATGTCGTGCACATCCCCCTTGACCGTTGCCAGCAGAAGTTTCCCGCGGGTGGCGCTGTCGATGTGTTCCAGGTGCGGTTCCAGGTGTACAACGGCGGCCTTCATGGATTCGGCCGACTGCAGCACTTCGGCCACGATCAGCTGGTTGTCGTTGAACAGCCGTCCCACCTCGGCCATACCGGCCATCAGCGGTCCGTTGATGATCTCCAGCGGCTTGTCGCCCCGCGCCAGGGCCTGATCCAGGTCAACTGTCAGGCCATCCTTGCTCCCTTCGATGATGTAGCGCGACAGCCGCTCGTCCAGCGGCAGGTCGGCCGCCGCCGGGCGCACCGTCACCTCCCGGTGGCGGAAATGGGCGGTGAAGGTCCCCAGCGGATCATTGCCACGCCAGAAGATCAGGTCTTCGGCCAGAGCCAGTTCATCGGCAGGGATGCTTGCGTAGCGCTCCAGTTTTTCGGTATTGACGATGGCGTAGGTCAGGCCGGCCTTGACGCAGTGGTGCAGGAAGACCGAGTTGAGCACCTCGCGCCCGGCCGGCGGCAGGCCGAAGGAGACGTTGGAGATCCCCAGGATCGTGCTGCAGCGCGGGAAGGCTTCGGCTATCAGCCGGACACCTTCGATAGTCTCGGCAGCCGAACCGATGTAGTTCTCGTCTCCGGTCCCGACCGGGAAGACCAGCGGGTCGAAGATCAGATCCTCCGGACGCAGGCCGTAACGGCCGGTCAGCAGATCAAAGGAGCGCCGGGCGATGGCCAGCTTGCGCTCACGGGACACCGCCATGCCGTGCTGGCGGTCCTCATCAATGGTGCCGACGACCACGGCGCCGCCGTAACGGTGCAGCAGCGGTACCACACGGGCGAAGCGCTCCTCGCCGTCCTCCAGGTTGATCGAGTTGAGGATCGATTTCCCCTGCAGCCGCTGCAGGGCCAACTCCGTCACCCGATGGTCGGTGCTGTCGACCATAATCGGTACACGCACCTTGCGCGGCAGGTGCTGCAGCAGGACGGCCATGTCGGCGGCCTCGTCCCGGTCCGGGTTGGCCACACAGATATCGATGACCTGGGCACCGCCCCGCACCTGGGCGCGGGCGATCTCGCTACCCTCCTCGAACTGTCCGGCGACGATCAGGTTTTTGAAGCGCCGTGACCCGATCACGTTGGTGCGCTCCCCAACCAGCACCGGTCGAAGATCCTCTTCGACGGCCAGCGGCTCGATGCCGGCCACCAGCCGGCGACGCTCCGTCCGGGGACGCCGGGGGGCGCGCCCCTCCACCAGCCGGGCGATGGCGGCGATATGGGCCGGGGTGGTGCCGCAGCAGCCGCCGACGATGTTCAGCCAGCCTTCGTCCACGAAACGGCTCAGTTTGTGGGCCAGCGAAGCGGGGGTCTCGGCGTACTGGCCGTGCTCATCCGGCAGGCCGGCGTTGGGGTAGACCGAGATGTGGCAGGTGGCCAGTTCCGACAGGGAACGCAGGTGGTCGGTCATGAACTCCGGACCGGTGGCGCAGTTCAGGCCGATACTGATCAGACCCAGATGGTCCTCCAGGTGCGCCAGACTGGCGTAGAGCGCCTCGGCGGTCTGCCCGGCCAGCATGGTGCCGCTGGCCTCAATGGTGCCGGAGATCATCAGCGGCACATTGGAACCATGTTCGGCAAAGGCCAGGCGGATGCCGTCGGTGGCGGCCTTGAGGTTGAGGGTATCCTGGGCGGTCTCCAGCAGCAGCAGGTCGACGCCGCCGGCCAGCAGCCCCAGCGTCTGGCCCCGGAAGGCCTCCACCAGCGCTTCGAAGGTCACGCCGCCGGTAACGGAGATGGTACGGGTGGTGGGACCCATGGAGCCGGCCGCCCAGCGAGGTTTCTGCGGAGTGCTCATGGCGGTGCAGGCCGCCCGGGCCAGTTCGGCCGCACGGCGGTTGATCTCGAAGACCTGCCCTTCCAGACCGTACTCGGCCAGGACAATGTCGGTGGCGCCGAAGGTGTCCGTCTCGATGATGTCGGCCCCGGCAGCCAGATAGTCGTGGTGGATGGCGCTGATCACGTCGGGACGGGTCAGCACCAGCTGTTCGTTGCAACCCTCACAGGCGGCGCCGCCGAAGTCATCGGCCGTCAGGCTGCGTTCCTGCAGCTGCGTCCCCATTGCGCCGTCAAGGACCAGGATCCGCTCGGCCAGGGCCATAAGGATCGGGTGGCTCATTCAGTATACCTCTGGTACGAATACAGCATCTCTGGCAGCCTATTCAGTCCCGGAAACGGACAACGCTGAGTCCTTCAACAGGTCCTTGCCGATGGCGTGACCATGCCCCAGCAGCCGACCGACTGCGTAATAGCCGCGGGCGCCGGGACTATAGACGAAAGACTTGACCTTGGCGGCATCGGGCTGGTCCTGTTCGTTCAGCACCGCCGGATCAGCCTTGACGTCGACGATCTCGCCGATGAACTGGGTATGCAGACCGATCTCAATCGTGTGCAGCAGCCGGCATTCCAGGATCAGCGGGAATTCGGCCACATAGGGCGCATCCACCAGGTCGCTGCGTACCGCGGTCAGACCGGTCACGGCGAACTTGTCCACGTCGCGTCCCGAGGCGATGCCGACATAATCCGTTTCACGCACGTAGTCCTCGGAGGGAATATTGACCGTAAAGCCGCACCGGGCAATGATGGCTGCGTATGTATGGGTCGCCTTGCGCAGGGAGACCCCCACGCAGGCCGGGGTCGAGCAGACGATGCTGCCCCAGGCGGCGGCCATGATATTGGCTTTGCCCTCAGCGTCGTAGGTTCCGACCACCCACACCGGGGTCGGCTGGGCCAGGGTCTTGGAACCGAGTGATTTTTTCATGTAAATACTCCTTGTGATTGGGTAGAATCGCTGCAATACAGAACTAACTGGAGATACGTAATATGAAGCCTCGACAGATCGAAAATGCCTATGACCGTTTCAACGCCCCGCTGTCGACCGTCTATGCCTTCTGCCCGAAATGCGCGGCGGAGCTGTCCGGTATCACCACGACCGGAAAACGCCAGATCTGCAGCTCCTGCGGCTGGGTGCATTACCGTAACCCCTCCCCCGGCGTCGTGATCCTGGTCAGCGCCGGAGACCAGGTACTGCTGGGAAAGCGCGGCCCCCGCAACTTTGCCGCCGGAAACTGGTGCCTGCCGGGCGGTTTCGTGGAGTTCGAGGAGGACTTCCTGACCGCCGCGGTCCGTGAGGTGCATGAAGAGACCGGGCTTGAGGTGACCATAACCGGCATCATCAGTGTCGTATCGAACTTCCTGACCCCCGACCTGCACACCCTGGTGGTGGTGCTGGCGGCGCGCATCGTCGGCGGACTGGAGCAGGCGGGCGACGACCTGGAGCAGCTGGCCTGGTATCCGCTGGCCGGCCCCTTTCCCGAGATGGCCTTCGAAGCCGACCGGCACATCATCGAGCGCTACCGGCGCACCTCACTGGAAGGGGCGCCGGTGGATCCGGATTATGCCTCGTTCCGGCAGGGTCTTCAGGGCTGAAGCGGCGCTTCCAGTCCCCGCACGATCCTCCCCCACAGTTCGTCCACATCCTCCAGTCCGACCGAGATCCTGATCAGGTTGCGCGGCACACCGCATGCCTCGGCCCAATCCAGTTCGGTATAATGGGCCAGAAGGGTAAAGGGACAGGCCAGGGTAAAGCTGGTGCCCAGACTGGGCCCCTTGCAGACCTCCAGGTTGTCGTAGATGACCGGTGAGGTCTTTTCGGCATTCTTCGGTAGGAAGGTCACCAGGGAACCCCAGCCGCCGTCCGGGCGGCGTACCGCCTCGTATTCCTGACCGAAAGACCATTTCGGGAACCAGACCTGTTCCACCGCCGGGTGTGACCGCAGCCGTTCGGCGATCTCCAGACCGTTGCGATTATGGATGCGCATCCGTTCCGGGAAGCTGCCGATCTGCGCCTCAAGCACCGTCGCATCCTCGAACCAGAGCAGCTCTTCATGCAGCGAAGCCGCAAACGTCCGCAGCTTCTCGTGGTAGGGCGAACGCGGGTTACAGATCAGCGCCCCGCCCATGGCGTCACCGGTACCGACCAGATACTTGGTCAGGCTGGTGGCGATCAGGTCGGCATGCAGCCCCAGATCCACGTTCAGCGCTGTCGCCACAACATCGTCGGCTACCAGCGGGATGCCGTGCTCGCGCAGGATCGGGGTCACCTGGCGCAGATCGGCCGATCCCAGCAGCGGATTGCCGGGGATCTCACTGAAACAGCCGGCCAGCCCGCCGCGGCTGATCAGGGCCCGCAGATTGGATGAGCAGCGACTGAGATCATGCAGCAGCGTGGCGCCGTGCCCGAACTTCTCCTGAAGTTTAAGGGTGTCCACATAGGGAAAGCCGATCTGGACCGTGGGCTTGCCCGGCGTCCGGAGCATAACTGTCCTCAGGGCGGCATACATGGCCGCCATGCCGGTCGGCTGAAGGAACACATCGTCCGGTGAACAGTCGTACAGCCCTGCCAGCTGGCGGCGCAGGGAGTCGCGCACTTCCGGGTCGTCAGCCTGTTCCGGCGGGTAGCCGTTCAGGACCGCCTGGGCCCGGCGGGTGGAGACGATCAGACCGGTATGCTGCCAGAAAGCCTTGAGGCTGTCATAACCGGCTGCGGTCGTTGTCACGGCGAAATGGCCGTCCCGCTCGACCACATGGGCCTCGGCGCCGCTCTGACGGTGGATGAAGACTACGCACTGCCGGGCCGTATGTTGCGACGGCAGCGGCAGACAGGGCAGGTCACCGGCAATGAAGCGCGCCAGATCCTGCACCAGCCGGTGTATGACGAATCGTGGATAACCGCACTGCAGCCGGTTGACCACCTCAGGCGATTTTTCCTCATAGCCGACCACATCCTTCCAGCGCGGCAGAGCCACAGAGACGGCATGGAGAGAATCCGGCAGCGCAAACCCCAGTTCTTCGGCACGCCAGATCGGATCATGTAACAGAATGCGCTTGCCCATTATTTCCCCTTTCCCTATTCCCTTCATCGGTACACTATCCCCCCGAGACAGGCGGCCCCAAGGATGACCAGAGCAGGATTGATGCGCGTCATGGTCAACAGTCCGAAAGTGACTGCCACAATGAAAACCTTATCCCAGCCTATGTTCAGTGACGTAACCCACCCCGCACGTTTGACACCGAAGACGCTGTAGGCCATGTCGTAGGCGGTCCAGAGCAGTAGCCCAACCACCACCGGTCGTACCGCCTTGAGCATGGACTGGACCAGCAGACTGTCCTTGATTCTGAAAAAATAAACTATCATCACCAGCATCAGCAATGTGGTGGGAAGTACGGTGCCGACTGCGGCAGCAACGGCGCCCGGAAAGCCTGCCATTTTATAGCCCACATAGGCAGAGACCTGTGGTGCAATGGGGCCTGGCAGGGCATTGCCTACCGCAACCGCATCGGAAAACTCCAGCGGAGTAGTCCATGGCACCGCTGTGTTGGAACCGGGCGGAATCCAGAGCGCTTCTGTCGTCTCGCGCTGCATCAGTGCCAGGGAAGCCGGACCACCACCCCAGGAAAACAGGGCTACCCGGCTGAATAGTACAAATATCTTCCAGAGCAGCGTGACGGACCTCCTGATACTTAGTGCCCGACAGAAAAAGCCTGTTTTCAAAAACGGCTCTTCGTTTTTTGACGGCGAAGCCGTCTGAAAATTAACACATGATAATAAATATTTTTGTTTTTCCAGCATACCAGGAAGTCAGGCTCATTTTGCCAGATTTTGAACGCACCACTACCGGTGTGTTGCTTTTCCCAGCAGGCATTAGTCGCTAAGCCGCCAGTTTACATGGGTCTAATTTTTTGTAGGGACCTCGCTTATTAACGGCAAGGCTCCTGACTATTGCGCCCAAACGTTGGATGTTGCGGGCAACCACAGCGAGGGCAACATATCGTTTGAAGCCGTTAATTCCGTGATCCCGGCACAGATCCAGACCGTGAACTCCAAGTGCGTTGATTGCGGATTCTACAGCAGAGTGTTGCTGCCGTGCCTCGGTAAACTCAGGTGCGGATTCCCGCTCTTTATCGGCTGCTGACAGACGACCTTTTTTCGGTAAGACTACGGTGGTCAGCTCTTTCTTTAAGTCTATTTGGTTTTGGGGGCTATGGAAGCCCTTGTCAAAGCTGCACAACGTCAGACGGGGGAAACGCTCTTTTGCCTGAGCTATCATCGTTACAGCAATTTTGTCATCGGTCTCATTTTCCATTACACGGTGGTGCAGAATGAAACCATTGCGGTCTTCGAGTACGCATACACGCAACCCCAATTCTACCGGCACACCAGCCTTACCTTTGCTGATCCATTCGGTGTGTGGCTGAAAGATGGAGAATATTTTTTCTGCGTGCGGAATGACGATGCCGTTGATAGCCCGGCGACGAATCTGATCGATTTGGCGCTCGGCGTGAGCGATATAACCATCAAGGCTTTTCACGGATAGTACCAGTTCCGTAGACTGTGTGAACACGGCCTGACGTGTTACTGCAGCCCGCTTCAGGAAGGCTTCAGCCTGATTGATATAGCTCTCGTGAGATTTCTTGACGACCTCTTCATACGCCAACTTCTTGGTCTCATCTTTGGATGTAGAGTGTTTCTGTTTTTGAATGATCCGATATTGTCTTTTGAATGTTTTAATGTTGTGCTGGCCTTGACGCCAGCCAGTAAGAGTGTGAATTTCGCTCAGTTGTGCGCACTCTTCAATGGTTTTACGGATAGCATCAAAGAGCAGATTGATGTCGGTGGGAAAGTGGACATCAGTTTTGACAACAAAGGAGTCACAGCGCCCGCTTAAGTTTGCGTCGTTTTTTTTTAACAGGATGTGCCCTGAGCGGATCACTTCCTGATTGATACGATCAAGCAACTCCAGTGTGAACAGGCTCAGATTGTCCTTGATGGTTTGCAGATGGTACTGATCCTTATAATCCGCAAAACCATGACCCAGCATCTGCCGTACCGTGCAATGCTGATTGGCCAGTTCGTGAATACGATCATAGTCGGCATCCAAGCCAAGGCGCAGCGTCCCCAGAACCAGGATCCGCCATTGTTCCATTCCGGGGCGCCCCTTATCAGTACTGGCTTTGCTGTTATTGTCAGAACCAACGCGAGAAGGAACTACTTCTTCCAGTATATTAAAAACAGCCTGACGCACCTCTGCATGTGTATAAATGTATTGTAAGCCAGCGAGCAGTTGGGGAATGTCATCACGTGACTTGGGATCCAGCTTTATCTTGGCAATATCCTCTTCACCGAGGTTCAACTGGGAATGAAAAACAGATCTCATACTGCCCCCTGACTATTTTCAAAATACGAAGATTTGAGGTGGTAGACGGCTTAACTGATACCAGGCTAATGATTAACATGAAAAACAAGCTAATTCAGGCTATTACGGCAACGGGTTCGGCTTCTACCAACTTGGGGAGTATACTCTTCATTCGCTGAAAAGTATATAACTATCTGTTATTATTATATTTAATAGTATTCCGGCCAGACACTACTTAATAAAAGCTCTTCTAGGAGTCTGTCTGACTTGTACTTGAGGCCATAAACAAAGTCAGAAGACTCATTTTTAAGAATTGCTGTATTTCCCGGTTATTCGATCTGATTAATTCATGTTTGTTTACTGTTTAAGCCGTTTTTGAGGCTTATTTGCTCCTTCTAAATCGCTTTTGCCAGAACATGTAGACGTTTTATGTTCCAGGCCATGCAAACAAGATCCCATTCGCCTTGCACTGCTTCAAACCCACGGAGCATAAATGATCGGAATCCCATGACCGACTTGATGATCCCGAATACCGGTTCGACGGTTCGTTTTCGAGCTGCGTAGACTGCTTTGCCGGCGACTGTTTTAAGCCGGTGCTTCATTCTGGTAACCGCATCGGCATCGTCCGGAAGCGGTGGCGGCTCACGGAACCGATCCCACAATGGTTGGTTGTGGTTCTGCCGGTCAACTGCGATGTACGGGGTCATCTGCTTTTGTTCGCAGGCAGCTATGTTTGTTTCACTAAAGTAGCCGCAGTCGGCAATGAATTCTGTAACGCTGCCAAGCTCCTTCGGCAATGCTGTAATGTTTTCCAGTGCCGGTGTTACTTCCTGCTTGTCGTTGGCATGTTGGGTAACATGGGCAGCAATGATCAGCATTGTCTTCGCATCCACTCCAGCCTGAGCGTTGTACGCCTGTTCAAAGCCTCCGCCAGAGGTTGGCATGATACGTGACTCGCTATCGTTCAGATTGACCTGGTCCTTGGCTGTGGGGCCTGCTGTCGGTTGTTTTGGCTTTTTGCCACGAGACTTCTTGCCGGTCTCTCGTTCTTGTTTGGCACGCTCGGCAACTTTTTTCTCGTATGCTGCCTGCTCATTGGCATGACGCTCAGCTGCACGGCGTTCAATCTCGACCTTGGCTGCGGCTATCGCCGCAAGACGGTCAGTACGACGCTCAAGCTCTTCGGGAATGCTCATGCCATCGGGAATGTCTGCATGATCGGCAGCATCGGCCTTCTTGAGTAGTTCAGTAACTTCCGCCTTGATTTGTGCTTCCAGCTTATTAGCGTGTTCATAGCTGAGCGCTTTATGTTTTGAGGCATTAGCCTTGACCTTGGTCCCGTCCAGACTAACAGCGCCGAGTTTCAGGACTTCCATCTCATGGGCGATCATCAGAATCTTTATGAACAGCCCTTTGAGTTCGGGTAAAAACCGCCGCCGGAAACTGGCAATAGTATCGTGATCGGGGTGACTGTTGGCAGCAATGTAGCGGAATGCTACTGAATCGTATGTGCTGCGTTCCAGCTTGCGACTTGAAAAGATCCCGGTGGAATATCCGTAGAACAGGAGTGCCACCAGCATCTCAGGGTTGTAAGGCTGAGAACCACGACCGGAATACGATGCTTTCAAAGAACGAAGATCGAGCTGCTCTACAATATCGACTACAAATCGGGCCAGATGCCCCTTGGGGAGCCAGTCCTGAACCGACGGAGGTAACAGAAAGAGAGTTTCTCTATCAACCTCAGTAAAAGTAACCTTCATGCGTATTACCCCTTGATTAACCAGCTGATTTACAAGGGGAATATAGCATAGCAAGGTGGAACAACACAAGAACAAAAAGCATATAAATCAAATAATATCAGTAAGTTAAGCCGATGAACAATCAAACTGAAGAACTCCGGGTTAAGTCCGACAGACTCCTAGGCTCTGCCCGCAACAATAATGACAATACGATGGGTCAGCTTCAGTCGACTATCGACCGCAAAGAGTTTCAAACCGGCCAAATCATCGGTCAGCGACCGAAACAGGAGTTCCCGTGCACGGCTCTGATTCTCCTCAGGCGCTCCTGTAGTTTCCAGCCATTCATCCACATCCTGATATTGCTCATATTCAGCAATATGCTCCAGCGTTAATCCCTGCTGCTCCAACAGAGACACAATCTCCGATGCTGAATAGATCCTGTTTTTTGAAGGAGTGCGCAACATTTCGATGCGGTTGTGATACTCCTGATGCTGCCTGATCTCCGAAGATACCCGGTCGATCAGCACGATGCGGCCGCCCCGTTTCACAACCCGCTTCATCTCTCCGATGGCGCGGTCGGGATCAGGAAAGTAATGCAGAGCCAGCTTGCAAGTGACGATGTCGAATGCCTGTTCCCCAAACGGAAGCGCGGCACTGTCCCCCTGATGGAAGCCGACATTGGACAACCAGAGCGAGCGGGCATGGTTACCCGCCTCCCTAAGCATGGCACCGCTCAGATCAATCCCTTCAGCCCGTTTAACCAGGCGGGCAAGTGCGCACGTCAGGAAACCGGCACCGCAGGCCACGTCAAGCACCTGATCTTCCGGTTGCGGCCGGGCACACTGCACAATCAGATCAAGCAGTTCACTATCCGCCATCTGGCTGGCACCGAGGTAATGCAGGACGTTGTTGTCAAACTGATCCTTGACAGAGAGCGGGCTGAATGATGGTTCCATGGCGCGTTCCTAAGGTTCAATACGGATGCGGCTCAGTGAATCAACCACGATCTCGCCTATATCGGCAAAATCCGGCACTCCGTTGCTGACCAGTTCGGCCTTGAGCTGCTCGGCCCGTGCCGCCGGCAGAGCAATCAGCAGGCCGCCCGATGTCTGGGAATCGGCCAGTAGCAGCAGGGCATCCTCCCCTACTCCGTCGGCTATATCCAACCGTTCCCGCAGGAACTTCAGGTTAAGCCGGCTGCTCCCTGGCACGATCCCCTGGCTAACGAGATTCCAGGCCTCATCAATAACCGGTATTTTATTGACGTGGATAACCGCACTGACACCACTGCCGCTTACCATTTCCGCCAGATGTCCCAACAGGCCGAAGCCGGTCACGTCGGTACAGGCATTGGCGCCGACAGCCACCATTGCCGCTGCTGCAGCTTTGTTCAGGGTTACCATTATCCGCGTCGCTTCAGCAACTGCAGCATCGGATACTTTGCCCTGTTTGAGAGCTGCTGTAATGATGCCGAGCCCCAGCGGTTTGGTCAGGATCAGTCGGTCGCCCGGTTGTGCACCGGCATTGCTGATCACCTTGTCGGGATGGATCACAGCGGTGACTACCAAGCCGTATTTCGGTTCGGCATCTATAATGGTATGCCCACCAATGATACTGATGCCCGCCTCGGCAGCCTTGTCGGCGCCCCCTTGTAGAATATTTGCAAGAACATCCAGCGGCAGGCTGTTGGCGGGAAAGCCGACGATATTGAGGGCGAAGAGCGGTTCGGCTCCCATGGCGTAGATATCGGAGAGTGCATTGGCTGCGGTAATCTGACCGTAGGTATAGGGATCATCAACCACCGGAGTAAAGTAGTCAACGGTCTGGACAATGGCAAGCTGATCATTCAACTTGTAGACGGCTGCATCATCTGCGGTCTTGGTACCGATGAGGACATTGGGATCGGTAATTCCGGGGAGCTGACCCAGTACGTGAGCCAGGTCCTGCGGGCTCAGTTTTGCCGCACAGCCGCCACAGGAAGCCAGCGACGTCAAGCCGATCCGGACTTGGGCTGCACCACCATGAACGTTTGTGGAACGGAGTTCCGTGACCCGGTCGGCAACGATCTCTGCAGCCCGATCAAGTTCCTCTTTAGTCGTCAGACGCCCCAGGCTGAAGCGCACCGCGCCAAAGCCCTGAGCACGTGTAACTCCCATAGCCTTAAGAACCCCGGAAAGCTCGCCACACCCATCATGGCAGGCTGATCCGGTAGAAGCGGCCACTTCAGGTGTGCGTTCCAGCAGCTCTGCGCCTATGACACCGGTGAAGCTGACGTTGAGGGTATTGGGGAGCCGTTCTGTGGGATGCCCGTTCAGCAGGACGCCATCAAGCAGCTCGCTCAGTCTGGCGTGGAAATTGTCACGCAACTGGCGGATACGCGGGACTTCGGTAGAGAGCCGTTCACCGGTCAGTTCAACCGCCTTGCCAAGAGCAACTATATAGGGAACGTTTTCAGTGCCGGCCCGGCGACCCGCTTCATGCCCGGCGCCATGTAGGTAGGAGTTGATTTTGACGCCGCTCCGGACGTAGAGTGCGCCAACCCCTTTGGGGGCATAGAGTTTATGACCGGCCACCGTCAACAGGTCAACGCCAAGATCATCGACCCGGACCGGAAGCTTGCCAAGTGACTGGGCAGCGTCAGTATGGAGCAGAATGCCGTGCTGCCGGGCAATGGCACTGATCTCGGCCAGCGGCTGGATCGTACCGACTTCATTGTTGGCGTGCATGATGCTGATCAGCATCGTTTCACCGGTAATAGCCTGGCGCACGTCCTCTGGATCGACCCTGCCGCTGCTGTCAACCGGCAGAATGGTCACGGTAAACCCCTGCCGCTCCAGCCACTGCAACGGATTGAGCACGGCCGGATGTTCTACGGCGGAGGTAATAATATGTCTGCCTCGACCGCTGTTAGCCAGCGCCACACCGATCAGCGCCTGATTGTTGGCTTCCGTGCCGCCACTGGTAAAAACGATCTCGGAGGTGAGACACCCCAGCACGTTCGCAATCCGCTCCCGCGCCTGCTCCACCGCCAGCTTGGCCCGCTGGCCGTAGGGATGACTGCTGGAAGGATTGCCGAAGCCTTCATTCAGCCAGGGGAGCAACTCCGCCACCACCAACGGGTCGACCGGGGTTGTCGCGTTATAATCAAGGTATATCGGGTCCATCTCAGCCTCCATGTTTTGATGAAAATGGCGTACGCTACAGAAGAAGCCTATTTAAAAGCTACTGAGTAGAGGTTGTGCTTTACCTTGTCACGCTGGAGTTCTCCGGCCTGTAGCGGCGTTCTGATCTCGGCAGGATGGCCAATGGCAATAATTGCTTCCACGTTAATACACTCAGGCAAGCCAAGCAGCTCCTGAATATAAGCTTCCGCTGTCGTTTCAGCATTGTGAGGCCGCTTGCGGATCTGAATCCAGCAACTCCCCAGACCGAGAGATTGTGCCGTCATCTGAAGTAGAATAGAAGCGATCGAGCAATCCTCAACCCACACATCCGACCGACTGCTGTCTGCGCAGACCACGATAGCGAGCGGCGCGCCTTTGAGAAAAGCCGAACCACTTTCCTTGGCCGTAGACAGTTTATTCAGTAGCGTTCCGTCATCCACCACCACAAACTGCCAGGGGGTATTGTTGCGCGAGGTGGGAGAGCGAAGCAGTGTTTCCACCAGCAGATCGACCATCCCAAGGTCAACTGGTTGCGAAGTAAAGGTACGGATGCTGCGGCGACGCCTGACGAGATCTATCAAAGAACACCTCCAAATAAAGAAAAATGGCATAGTACGGATTGCTCGTAAAATATGCAATAAAAGCCGTCTCACAACTGAAAATGAGACGGCTTAGCTTACTGTATCAATTCCTTCTCAGAAAAAGAATTGATAGACGGTTATACCTTCAGCAAAATCGTGATCAGGCAGCGTCCTGACTCTGCTTGATATACGCATACGGGTCCTGATCATACCAGGTTTCTTTATACGGGAGTGCGACTGTTTCACCGAGCGTGTTGTACCATTCGGGATTGGAGAAAATTCTCGCCAGGCGGGATGCGACCTCATAAATCCCTTTATAGCCGAGATAACTGTTGTTCGGCCCGTAAATGGGGAGCACCGGAACGCCCTGTTTTGCGGCCCATACGTTGCTGTTGCCATGACCGAGATACACATCGGGCTTCAGACGTCTCAGCAGGTTGACCTGTTCAAAGGGCTGATTGGCGGCAACATTGATCGTCACATCGTCACGACCCTTGAAGTTCTCAAAAACGATTTCGCCGAACGCATCGTAGTGATGGGCACGAATCCCGACTACTTTCATACCGAGATCGTTTTCCAGCATGCAGGCCTGGGCGCCGGCCCGGATTTCACCGGTACTGACAAATGCAGTTTTCCCCACAAAAGCTTTGCGCAGCGGCGCCAGGGCGATTTCAAGTTCAGCCTCTTCGTCTGCGATGACTTTGAGCGCCTCTTCACGCAGATCAAAGAAATCGGCGACATCCAGCAGCCAGAGCCGTACGTTGTCAGTGCCGATCGGGATGGTATTGAGGACGTACGGCACTCCGTAATGTTCCTTCAGATGCTCGACGAAATAATCATCGTGGGTGGCGCAGATACTGATCGACAGCGCAGCATCCTTGACTTTGACAAATTTCTCCGGCGAGGTGAAGCAGGGGTAGACATTGGCCTCCAGACCGATGGCCTTCAGGAGGCGTACCAGCTCAACTTCATCCACATAGCCCATGGAACCGACGTTGAGCAGATTTACCGTCCGTTTGGCCCGTTCCCGGTACTCGTCGTCTTCAATCGGATCGGCCTTGTCCCCCATCAGATAACGGAGGATACCGTGATAAACAATATCGTAGGCGGTGGCAACAAAGCGGGTCTTGAAGCCTTCGCAGTGGAGCGGAATGATGCGGGCGCTGACACGGTCCTGGATGCGTGTCGCCACATTATCGATATCATCACCGATAATTGCCGGAACGCAGGTATTGCCGATAAAGATGGCGTGCGGCTTGAAACGGCGGTCAGCCTCAAGAATTGCATCTTCAAGCTTTTGCTCGCCGCCGCCGACGATATCAGATTCACTCAGATTTGTGGACATCCAGACCCGACCTACCGCGTCATCATTGCCCCGGGCAAGCTGACTCAACTTGGACTGTCCGGCCAGGGCCAGTGAACCGGCGCCGCAGCCGACAGGACCGTGATAAATGACGACCGTGTTTGGTATAGATGCTGCCATCCCCATGGACAGCGTCAACTGGCAGCCGGTGGTCTGGGCAAAGGTACGGCCATTGTTACTGAGGCAGCCGGTTTTCTGGCCATCAACCAGGTCACACAGGCTACCGCCAAACGCATTACATGGCCTGAGTCGGATATCCCGTGTCGGTGGTACTTTAAGGTGCAGATAGCTCATAATAATCCTCCTGTATTGGTTCCCCCACCCTCCCCGGATGAAGCAACAGACTGTTAACGGTTAATGACCACGACGGAAATAATATCCTCGATCAACGACAAGCCACCGTGAAAACCGGCGTAGGCCCGGTCCAGCACCAGACGGTTCGAGATGGGATAGGAGACGCTCAGGTGCCCGGCGCCGATACTGTCGGCAAAATCCTTGTCAAGTCTGCTGCCGATGACGAATGCGGGTGTGAATGGCTGATAGTATTTACTGCCGTCAGGTTTCGGCCAACGTTCATAGAGACGGTGTATCACCTGACTGGAGTCGGTCTCGAAAGCCACCGCTTTATCCGGATCGGCCAGCTTGCCGTCGAAACGCCGGATAATCGCCTCCCGGTCCTCTTCATCGGTCGGATCGGTTATGGCCACCAATTTTGGGAGCCAGCCGAGTTCATGGGTTGCGAAACCAGCCAGAGCAATGGCATAGGAGGTATCGGCAACGATTACCACATAGCGTTGAAAGTCTAGGTCAGCGTAGGAATCGCTGACCCGGTTGAAAAAGTGGTAGTAATACTCTTTTTCAGCGGCCAGAAACGCTTCAACCTTTTTCTTGTTGAGTTTGAGCCGCTTTGCAATATCGAGAACGAATGCAGTGGTTGCCTTGGCGCCGATAGGAAGGTCAGTGATTACATGATCCACCCCATGCACCTCCTTGAACACATTGGCAGCAGGTACGCCATTAATGGGGGAAACAATAATATTCAGTTCCGCATCTCCGGATTTGCGCAGATCCGTCAGAGAATCGTGCTTGGTGAAGAAGGTGTTTACCTCCAGCCCGACGCCTTCGAGGACGCGCCGCAGCTCCAGCAGGTTACCCTCCCAGAAGACGTCGAAGGCCGGCGGGATTCCCCACACATTGACTTTGCCCTTTTTCTTGATGGGAGCAGGTTCGACATACTCCCGAAACAGCGACTTAAGTACCGAATCGTAGCCGAAATAGCTGTTCCCCTTGAACCCTGCGGCGCTGGCATGGACTACGGGGGGGCGTCCTTCTCCCTCGGTCGCGCGATAGGTGCGAATTACCGACGCGACATCATCGCCGATGATCTCGGCGGTACAACCGGTAATGACCACAAACAGCTCGCCATCAATTACCTCAATGGTAGTTTCAAGCTGTTCTTCAAGCCGGGCAACCCCGCCGAAGACAATCTGCTGCTCACCGATGCCGCTGGCAGGAACAGAAGCGCCGCCACAATAGCCGCTCCCGAGATGACCGGCGCCCTGCATTATAGCCCCGTTGGAATTTCCGCCGCACCCTTGCGATGCGTGCAGAATCGGGATTGCTCTGGCGAGTGCCCCTACGGTCGCAAGCGCCCCACCCAGGGGGCAGGTGAAGCGTGGTTTTTCAATAAATGATGACATGACATTCTCCTGATCTTATTTTTTGATCTCGATGCACCTGATGCGGCTGACAACGTGTGGTAAAAAAAGAAAAGGCCACGGTGTTTTCCCGTGGCCTCCAGATTTCTGGTCAGCAATATAAGATTTTACATATTTGAAACTTTGTGTTCAAATAAATATATGACTACATAATTTATAGATTTAATACACCTAAAATATTTAGTTTGTCAACTGTTTTTATAGAGGATAGGCACTTTTTTTCTACAATGAACATGGCACGGAGAAATCAATAGCTCCGATCGGCATAATCAACCCAACCGCCGGACAGCACCAAGGCCTTGTCAAATGGTGAAATTTCAAACGTAAAGGATTGCTCCTCCTCCGCGCCGGTGATCGTTAATGTTCCGACTTCTATGTCGATGCTGATGGCGGCGTTATCAGCGTCGGCATAAGTGAAAATCTGATCAAGGTCCGACTTGGGCAGCTCAATAGCGGCCATGCCGCAGTTGAACATGTTCTGTCGGAAGATGCGGGCAAAGGATTCGGCAATTACTGCCGTGATGCCGTTGACTTCAAAAACCCACGGGGCATGTTCACGGGAGGAACCGCAGCCGAAGTTGGCTCGGGAGACGACCACGCGAGCATTTTTTGTTTTCGGCCCCTTGGCATCAAATCCGGGCAATTTCAGATCTTCGAGGATATATGGCTTGAGAGCCTCTTTGGTGATCTCGGTCAGGTATTTGGCCGGGATGATCTCGTCAGTATTAATGTCGCTGCGGTCAAGAAAGAGGACCGGCCCTCCGAATGTTTTCATATGGTTAGCTCCTTTTTAATTTAAATACTTCCTCGGATCGGCGATTTTGCCTTCTATGGCGCTTGCCGCCGCCGTTGCCGGTGACATGAGGTGCACCATCCCCCCTTTGCCCATCCGGCCCATGAAGTTGCGGTTGGTGGTGGAGGCGCAGACTTCGCCATCGGCCAGCACACCGTTGCTCATGCCGAGGCAGGCGCCGCAGGTCGGATTGGTGACGCAGAACCCGGCCTCCATGAAAATATCGATCAGCCCCTCGCGGGTCGCCTCCTGCTGGATCTTTGGTGTGGCGGGTGAAAGAATGCCGCGTACGTTCGGGGCCAGTTTGTGCCCTTTCAGAATCTGCGCGGCAATGCGCAGGTCTTCCAGACGACCGTTGGTGCACGATCCAAGATAAATCTGATCAACAGGTGAGTCCGGAAACTCATGGGCAAACCTGCTCTGGTCCGGCTTGTAGCCGAAGGTGACGGTCGGCTGCAGCGTACTGACATCGATAGCAATCACCTGATCATAATCGGCATCGGCGTCGGCCCGCCATTTCGAGTAGTCGGCCAGCGCCGCCTCCCTGCTGGCATACTCGCCTTTGATGAAAGGCCAGAGGTACTCGACCGTCGTGGCATCAGGCTGGCAGATTCCTGAAGTTCCCCCCGCCTCGATGGCCATGTTGCAGAGAGTCATGCGGGAATCCATGGTCATGGCATCGACCGTCGGACCATGAAATTCCAGCACCCGGTCGGTGGCACCGTTGACGCCGATTCTGCCGATGATGTGCAGAATGACGTCTTTGGCGTAGACACCCTTCGGCAGGTCACCGGTGATGTTGAACTTGATCGTTTTCGGCTGCCGGAAGGCGCAGACACCTTTCAGAATACCGACCTCGAGGTCGGTTGTGCCGACTCCGGCGGCAAAGGCACCAAAAGCGCCGTGGGTACAGGTGTGGGAATCGCCCATGATAACGGTATACCCGGGACGGATGAAACCTTTCTCCGGGAAAAGAGCATAGCAGACACCATTGGCACCGATATCGAAAAAATCCCTGATACCGTTACGGCGAGCCCAATCGCGCAGGATCTTGGCCTGTGTAGCAGTTTTGCTATCCTTGCTGGGAGTGACGTGATCGATGACCGCCTTGAGCTTTGTCGGGTCAAAAACCCGGTCCTTGTTCCGACGTATCAAGTCGTCAATGGCGATAGGGGTCGTGATCTCGTGACAGAGCACGACATCCAGGCGGAGCACCTTCGCACCAGGAAACGGCTCTTCAACGAGATGAGCGTCGAAAATTTTTTCTGCAGTAGTTTTGCCCATGGATGCGTACCTCGTTAAATGGAATAATGAGGTACGTATACAACGGAAGCGACGGAGTCAAAAGCGGTATCTGGAGACGCTGCCATCGCGGATGGCGATGGCAGAAGGGGCAGCCTATTTCTCCCGCAGATGTTCCACCAGCAGCCGGGCTGCCGTTGGCAGGGATGGCAGAGAGCGGATACAGATCTTCAGGTCCCGGAGTGCCCAGGGCTCATCCAGGGTGATGGCGCGGATACGCAGCCCTTTGAGATAGGGACGGGCGGCACCTTTGGGTACGATACCGATCCCCAGCCCCGCCTCGACCATCAGACAGAGGGCGTCAAAACTATTGACCTGAATGCGCAACCTGGCGGTGCGATCCAGCTCCAGCGCCGCACGCATGAGCTGGTTATGCAGGGCACTGCCGACCGGCAGACCCACAAAATCGTAGTCAAGCGTGTCACAATAGCTGATAGAGCGACGTGCAGCCAGCGGATGCTCCTTTGGAGTGATTACAACCAATTGGTCAGTATGATACGGGAGATACTCAAGATCATGCCGGTAGGAGCCCATCGTGACCACACCAACATCTGCCGCATTTTCCGCCACGGCATTGACAATCGACTCGCTGATGTTGGCTTCCAGATGCACATGCACCTGAGGATGTTCGTTCATGAAGGCGCGGATTTCACGGGGAAGAAACTGGTTTATTGAGGAAATATTTGCACTCAACCGAACATGGCCGCGAACACCGCTGGCATACTCCCTGATCTGCAGGGCGATATTGTTCATATCATGCAGCATTCCCCGGGCCAGTTGCAGCAGGGTAATACCGGCATCCGTCGCCTCGACGCCGCGGTTGGTTCGACGCAGCAGCCGGGTCTGGAATATATCTTCCAGTTCGCTGATGCGTTTGCTGACCGCCGAGGCGGCGATGTGCTCACGCTCGGCAGCCGCCGCTATCGAGCCTTCTTCAACGATTGACACAAACAGTTTCAGCGAGAGAGGATCAAGAATCATGTATGCCTCAAGTTTCAGAATAATGAATTATGGATATTTACAAGTTCCGGCAAATAAGGTACCACACATGCCACGCACGATTATCAGCCACATCAGGAGCAGGTATATGACAATCAGCACAAGCGATATCGAACAGCAGATCGACGTTATTCTCCCTCACATCCACGCTATTCGGCATCATCTGCACGCCCATCCGGAATTGGCGCTCCGGGAAACTGCCACCTCCCGATATATAAGAACTGAGTTGGCCGGTCACGGCATCAACCCGCTCCCCCCGTTCCTCCAGACCGACGTGGTGGCGCTCCTGAGCGGAGCCGCTCCGGGAAAGAACGTAACCCTGCGGGCCGACATGGACGCTTTGCCAATCTGCGAAGAGACCGGTCGTGAGTACTGTTCCACCACAAGCGGGATCATGCATGCCTGCGGTCATGACGGGCACACCGCAATGTTGCTGGGTGCCGGAATTGTGCTAAACGGATTGAAAGAGCATTTCACCGGCACGGTCCGCCTGGTGTTCCAGCCGGGTGAAGAGGTGACCGCTGCCGGCAGGGAACTGGTGGCAGCCGGAGTTCTGGAAAACCCGCCACCGGATGCGGTGCTGGCGCTGCACGCCTGGGCCGGAAAACCGGTCGGTACCATCGGCTCGCGCCCCGGCCCGATGATGGCCGCCGCCGATTTTTTCCGTCTCACAATCAAGGGGCGCGGCGGTCACGGGTCACGCCCGGAGAAAACCGTTGACCCGATCCTGGTCGCCTCGCGGGTGGTCTCCCGTCTCTATGAGATCCCCTCCCGTCTGGTGGGGGCGCTGGACCCGCTAGTGATTACGGTCTGCAGCATCCATGGCGGTGGCGGCTCCAACGTCATCCCGGACGAAGTAGTGCTGGAAGGGACCGTACGCTATTTCTCCCCGGAGCTGCGCGCACGGATACCGGAACTGATCGAGCAGGCGGTCAAGGCCGAATGTGACTACGCCGGCGCCGTCTATTTGCTGGAGTACAACCGCCCCTATATCCCGACCGTTAATGACGCCGGAGTGGTGGCAGCCGGAAAGGCGGTGGCCGAAAAGTATCTGGGAGCAGCCGCTTGGAAGGACATGTCGGAACCGGTCATGGGCTCAGAGGATTTTTCCTACTACCTGGAGCGGTATCCCGGTGCCATGTTTTATCTGGGGATGGGAGAAGAGAGTGCCCAGTTGCATAACAGCCGCTTCGACTTCAATGATGAAGCCCTGAAGAGCGGCATCCTGTTTCTGGTTGCGGCGGCTCTGGAGTTACTGGAGTAGTATTCAGGCTGCCGCGGCATAACGCCGCAGATACTCTTTTTCCGTCACCAGATCCCGCGTGCTGTTCACCCGGTCAAGGAAGACCAATCCCTGGAGATGGTCGTATTCATGCTGGAAAACCCGGGCGATAAAATCCGCATACTCCTCTTCGAGTACCTCACCCGTACGGGTCGTGTAGCGAACGGCGATCCGCTGATGACGAGGCACCAGCCCCCGCAGGCCGGGAATGCTGAGACACCCTTCCCACCCCGGCACCAGTTCTTCCGACGCCCGGATAATTTCCGGATTTATCAGCGCCGTCGGCGCCATTTCCGGTGCATGGGGATAGCGGCTGTTCGGTCGCGATGCGATAATGAACAGCGCTCGTGATTCGAATACTTGCGGTGCAGCGATTCCGACACCATCGGCATCCGCTACCGTCGCCAACAGATCGTCGATGAGTGCCTGAACGGCTGCGTCCCCAGTGTTGAGGATTTTTTCAGCCACCTGCCGGAGTAAAGGATGCCCCAGTTGAGCTATCTGTCGCAGTATCGCCATAGTTCACCCCCTTTCCCTTGTCCCATCAGATGCATATTTCAGAGCAGCACCCGCTCGATGCCACCGTTCAATGCCTTTGCCACAAACTCCTCCTGCCAGTTTTCACCGAGATAATAACGGACCAGTTCTACCAGCAGATAGTCGGCGGAGATGCCGGCGTCCGCTTCAAAGCGGGACAGCCCCTGCAGACAGGAGGGACAGGAGGTAAGCACTTTAATCTGACCCTGAAAACCGTCCCGGCAAAGCTGCTCCGCCCCCCGGCACAGCTCCTCCTCCTTGCGAAAGCGTACCTGGGTCGATACATCCGGACGTGCCACCGCCAGCGTCCCCGCTTCACCGCAGCAGCGCTCCGAAAGCTCGACCCGCTGCCCCAGAAGCCGTTGCGCCACCGCCAGGGGCGCATGAATTTTCATGGGTGAATGGCAGGGGTCATGGAACAGGTAGCGGCTGCCGGTCGGCGCCGTCAGCGCAATCCCTTTCTCCATCAGGTATTCGTGAATATCCATGAGGCGGCAGCCGGGAAAGATCCGCTCGAATTCATACTGCTGGAACTGGTCGATGCAGGTGCCGCAGGAGACCAGTACCGTACGGATATCCAGATAGTTGAGCGTGGTCGCCATCCGGTGAAACAGGACCCGGTTGGCGGTCGTGATCTGCTCGCCGAGGTCGCGGCGTCCGGCGGCCGTCTGGGGAAAGCCGCAGCAAAGATATCCCGGCGGCAGCACGGTTCGGACCCCCAGACCATAAAGCAGTGCCTCCGCCGCCAGGGCAACCTGGGAAAAGAGCCGTTCCGAGCCACATCCCGGGAAATAGAGAACCCCTTCAGAGTCGTCCCCCGTTTTTTCCGGGTCGCGGATGACCGGCACGAAGCGGCTGTCCTCGATATCCAGAACAGCCCGCGCGGTCCGGGCCGACATATCGCCTGGCAGCGGCTTGGTGATACTGTGCAGCACTCTGGCTGCCAGAGACGGTGTGCCGACGGTTGCCGGCGGCTGTTCGTCCAGCTTCCGGGTGAGACCCAGACGCCGGCCGGCAACGGCTGCCAGCCGCTGTACAGGGTAGCCCCAGCGGACAATTCCCCGGTGCATGATCCTGATGGCAGCCGCGTCGGTGCTGTTGAGAAAGGCCAGAGCCAGAGCTTTGCCCGGATTGAATGCTGCCTTCCCCTGCTCACGAAGCAGGTTGCGCTTGGCGACCGAGATCACGCCGTAATCGATATCCACCGGGCACGGTTTTGCACATTTGTGGCAGATGGAACAGTGCTCGGCGATATCGGCAAAGGCGGCAAAATGGCGGCGACTGACCCCGCGGCGGGTCTGCTCTTCGTAGATGAGCGCTTCTATCAGCAGTGAGGCGCCGAGTATTTTGTTCCGGGGGCTGTAGAGGAGGTTGGCGCGGGGCACATGGGTGGAGCAGACCGGTTTACATTTGCCGCAGCGCAGGCAGTTCCGGGAGGAATCGGCTATCCGCCCGAGAGCGGTTTGATCCATGAGCAGCGATTCGGCGCCAAGGAGGCTGAAAGAGGGGGTATAGGCGGTGCTCAGGTCGGCGCCTTCCAGCAGCTTGCCCCTGTTGAAACGCCCCTCCGGGTCGATGCGCTGTTTGTAGGCTCGGAAAGGGACGAGCTCTTCAGGGGTCAGAAACTCCAGTTTGGTGATGCCGATACCGTGCTCACCCGAGATGACGCCGTCAAGAGAGCGGGCCAGGGCCATAATTCGAGCCACGACGGCTTTGGCCTCATGCAGCATGCCGTAGTTGCCGGAGTTGACCGGAATATTGGTGTGCACATTGCCGTCCCCGGCATGCATATGCAGGGCGACAAAAATCCTGCTGCGCAGCACCTCGGCATGGATGGCCAGAATCCCTTCGTTCACCCGGCGGAACAGGACGCCATCGAACAGGGCAGCGAGCGGGTCGCGCAGTTCCGTTTTCCAGGAGACCCGGAGCGAGTGGTTCTGCAGGACGTGGAACAACAGGGGACCGGCAACAGTGGTACTGTTGGCTGAAACAGCAAAACCCTGGCCGGTCAGATAATCAACGGACTCCTCCAGGGGGAGATCAAGGTTTTCCAGCAGCCACTGCCAACGGCTTTTTACTCCCGCCACCAGCTCCCGGGCGCTTTGCCTCCGCTCACCGATGAGTCCATAATCCTCAAGAGCGCCATCAGCAGAGTGAAGGGAGAGCCTGTCTGACAGGAATTCGCCGATTTCCTCCGCCAGCCGGATCTTGTTGAGCAGAGAACATTCGATATTGATCCGCTCGATACCGTCACAGTACTCCCCCATGCGCGGCAGAGGAATTACCACATCCTCGTTAACCTTGAACGCGTTGGTATGCCGGGAAATGGCCGCCGTGCGCGAACGGTCGGCCCAGAACCGCTTCCGCTCCGCCCCGGTTGCGGCGATGAACCCCTCCCCCGTCCGCTCTGCAGCAAGCAGCACTACCTGCTGCGCCGCAGCGGTGACGGCCTCCTCGTTTTCCCCGGCCAGGTCAGCAAGCAGCACCATCTTCGGCCGCCCGTGGCGCTTTGCCTTGGTCGCATACCCTACCGCCCTGATGTAACGATCATCCAGATGCTCCAGTCCGGCCAGAAGTACTCCGGCAGCGTGCCCATTCCCCCCCTGCTTGAAGTAATCGGTGATCTCGACGATGGCGGGCACCGCATCCCGCACCTGACCGAAGAATTCAAGACAGACCGTACGTACCACCGGCGGCATCCGGTGCAGCAGCCAGCGGGCGGCAACGATAATGCCGTCGGTCCCTTCCTTCTGCACACCCGGAAGTCCACCGAGAAACTTGTCGGTCACATCCTTGCCCAATCCCGCCTTGCGGCAGCCTGCCCCCGGCAGCGTCAGCAGTTCCTCGCCGGGAGTCTGCTTTCCGGACGAATCAAAACGTGTCAAGCGGAAGGTAACGGTTTCCTGCTCATGGATTTTGCCGAGGTTATGATTGAGGCGCTCTACTTCCAGCCAGTTTCCGTCCGGAGTTACCATCTTCCACCAGATGAGGTTGTCTAAAGCCGTACCCCAGAGCACCGCTTTCTTGCCGCCGGCATTCATGGCGATATTACCGCCGATGCTGGATGACTCGGCAGAAGTAAGATCCACTGCGAACGCCAGACCCTCCGCTTCGGCAGCCTCCAGTACCCGCCTGGTGATTACACCGGCACCGGTGCGGACAGTGGCACACGGGGTTTCCACTCCCGGCAGCACCATCTGTTCCACCACTCCCAGGCTGGTCAGTTTTTCCGTATTGATGACCACCGAATCCGGGGTGAGCGGCACTGCACCGCCAGTGTAGCCGGTTCCCGCGCCACGGGGGATGATGGTTAAACCGAGCTCAATCACCCCCCGGACAAGGGGGGCAATTTCCTCTTCCGAATCCGGATATAGCACGACGAACGGATATTCAACGCGCCAGTCGGAGGCATCAGTGACATGGCTGACCCGGGCAAGACCGTCAAATGCGATGTTGTCGCGCCTGGTATGGGCGGAGAGTCGGGTGATGACTCTCTGCCGTAATTGCTCCGTCCCGGCAAATCGGCGGGCAAAACGGTCAACCGCCCCATGCGCCCCCTCCAGGAGCCGCTCGAGTTTCCCTGCCCGTTCCTGGCGCAGCGGATCACGACTGTCGATATGGGCATCACGGCGTTTTTCGATTGCGGACAGACGGTGCTTCATAGAAGTTAGCAGGGCAGTACGACGCCGGGTATCTGCCAGCAGATCGTCCTCAAGAAACGGGTTATGTTGCACCACCCAGATATCCCCCAGCACTTCGTAAAGCATGCGGGCCGAACGTCCGGCGCCGTTCTCCAGCCGGAGTTCAAGGAGCAGGTCCCACAGTTCCCGACCGAGCAGCCGGATAACGATTTCCCGGTCGGAAAAGGAGGTATAGTTATAAGGAATTTCACGAAGCCGATTGGTCATGGTGGTTCCAGAGAAGCACAGACATGGTTTGATTTATTTGGAGAGCGAAAGTATCAAAACCGCTCCATTCCTGCAAACTCTAATTAAAACTGTACCGAAAAGCAGTTATCAGACGGAAACTTTCCATTCAGGCAAGAATCAACTCCTCAAGAGACCGCTTGGGAACGTAATGCACCCCGGCAGAATCGCGATAATATTTGATATCGCCGTCATCTTGCAACGGTACGAGCCGCACCTCCTCCTTCGGTTTGCCGAGGGCGATGACTTGAAGAATCTCATACTGTTCTCCAATGTCGAGAGACCGGCGCAGCAACTCCTTGTTGACATTGCCGAACATGCAGCCGCCCAGGCCACGCTCCGTCGCACCCAGCAGAATACTCTGGGCGGCAATGCCATGGTCCCAGAACGGGGTCTTACTGATGTTCAGGTCCAAAAGCATGACGATGTAGACAGCGGGACGCTCCCCCTCCTCCGGCCCGGGCCACTCCTTGAGATAGCCGGCCCAGCCGAGAGTGGCAAAAACCAGCGCATTTTGCTCAGGGTCGGTTGAGAGAATATATTTCAGCGACTGAAGATTTGCCCCGCTGGCGGAGAGCCGGGCCAGGTCGATCAATTCGCGCAGCTCGTCACCGCTGACCGGGTGATCTTCATGAAAACGACGATAGCTCCGGTTGCGCAGGATCAGTTCTTGTAATGACATGTTATCTCCTTAATTGTTTGATCACTCATGGTTTCCTCCTTGCCCCCCATTGCATTCATAAAATGATGGAAATGCTATATATCTACCTTGAACCCCAGATCAACTTCGGACGCCGGAATTCCTCCTCTCACTCCCCAGTTTTCAAGCGGTTGTTCATTTAAAACGATAAAAACAGATTCTCGATCAATGCCAAGATTATCGTGGAGCGAATTGACAATACTTTTGTAGAGATTCCTCTTCGTTTCCGTCGATCTGCCACTAAACAGGGTTATCTCTATCAGCAGATTGTAGGGTGCCTTCATGGTAAAATACGCCGGATCATGCTCGATAAGCCTGATGTTCCTATCATCCTCCGGAAGTTTCAATGCTTCCTTAACAGTATCCATAACCGTACTTAAGAGAATCTGAAGGGATGCAACCTCTTTCCCACGAGCTAATTCTACCTTTACTAATGGCATATACATTCTCCTTAATTGTTAAATAATGAGCATGAGCTCAGATCTACTCACGTTCATGAATTTTCGAAGGTTTGAGCTGCGCAACCTTGTAATGACGCAGGCCGATGGCCGAGGTCTCGACCAGTACTAGACGCGCCAGGGTATCAAGCTGCGATGGACGGCATAGAAAGGAAAGCTTTGTTGCAGGACGGTTCTTTTTCATCTGTATCGGAGTAAAGAATACATCCAGCGCCCCCTCTTCCAGCAGACGTTCCATCACATAACCGAGTACCTCTGCGGTAGAATCGTCTATATTGGTTTCGGCCACGATAATTTCATCAGCCGTCTCAGAGTTTTCCGGTGTCTTCCCGAGGAAGGCTCTCAGTATATTGGGGCAATCTTCAAAATCCTTACCGCCCGCCCCGCTGCCGATCCGTGTTAATGTCATATCCGGTCGTGGGCCGGATTCCGTTGCCAGGGCCGCAACAATGGCCACGCCGGTTGGAGTCACCCGTTCACCGGGACCACACTGACCATGCACAGTCAGACCTTGCATCAGTTCGGCGGTGGCAGGTGCAGGGACCGGCAGGCAACCATGGGCAGTCGATACTAAGCCGCTCCCCATCGGTAAAGCAGCGGCGTATACTTTTTCGACGTTGAGATACTCCAGACAGATAGCTGTAGCAACGATATCTACGATAGAGTCTATCGCCCCAACCTCGTGAAAATGAACTTTCGCGACATCCACACCATGCACTTTGGCTTCGGCTTCGGCCAATCGGCGAAAAATACGCCGCGCCCGTTCTTTAACAAAGTCGGACAGGCCGCTGGCAGCGATCATGCAGTCGATAGTGGCATAGTGCCGATGGGTGTGATGGTCATGCACCACCACGTCGAACTTGAGTGCAGGGAGATGGTGGCGCTCGGTGCGACTGGCAGACAGTTCATAGGCACCACTCGGCAGAGCAAGTTTAAGGAGTTCCATTTTCAAGTATTCGAGAGGCACACCCAGATCAAGGAGTGCCCCTACACTCATATCGCCGGAGATACCGGCATAGCAGTCGAGATATAATATGGTCATAGTTTTCCAGTTCTACAGGTACTGAGAATGATCTCCATACAAGTTACGCCGTCTGATATCTCCTTGTCATAACCGGGCGCATCAGGTGACAGCAATAACCTCTATTTCAAGCGCAACTTCTTTGGGAAGTGACTTTACTGCCACCGTGGAGCGTGCCGGCTTATGATGCTGAAATCTGCTGCCATACACCTCATTTACCACGACAAAGTCAGCCATATCGGTCAGGAAAATGGTAGCTTTTACCACCTTGTCAAAACCGGAACCTGCCGCCTTCAGCACTGCTTCAATGTTCCTCATGACCTGTTCTGCCTGTTCCCTGACACCACCCTCGACAACCACGCCGGTTGCCGGATCTAACGGTATCTGCCCCGAGCAGAAGATCAGTCCGTCAAATTTAATAGCCTGAGAATATGGGCCGATTGCGGCTGGCGCCGTATCAGTAGCAATAATTTCAATACTCATTTGCTTTCCTCCGTTTTGTGAAGTTTTGTCAGCAGTGCGCTGAAGCGCGTAACAAAAACACCTACCTCTTTTTCTATCCGCTCATCAGGGGCACCAACCGCCACCGGACCGAAATGCCCTACTCCGGTCAATCCCTGCACCACGCAGCCATGAATCAGGAAGGTCTTGAGGATATCCAGTACCACAATATCACCACCGCCGCCAATAATCCCTTCCGAAGTAAAGGCGGCGGCCACCTTCCCTTCCAGTTTCTTGTAATATTTGACGCTTTCGTCGATGAACTTTTTGACCGGCCAGGCGATGGTGCCGAAATAATTGGGGGACCCGACGATAAAACCGTCGTAACCCGGCAGGGAATCGATATCCACCTGCTCCACCGGAATCAGGTGCACCAGCACCCCTTGGGCGCTCAGTCCATCGGCAATCAGTTTTGCCAGTTTCTGGGTATTGCCGCTGCGTGAGTAATAGGTAACGAGTACGGTTGACATGGTATAGCTCCTTTTCATTCATTATTGATGCGTTACAGATGTTTATTAAACCATTACATTAATTTTACAGATTCAGCTGCTGGGCATCGGTAAAATAGCGCCGGTACCCCAGCACAAGTACAAGCAACGAGCAGAGCGACACACCTCCGATCATGGCGCACATGATCGCCAACTGGTAGCGGACCGCTACCAACGGCTCAGTGCCGGAGAGGATCTGACCGGTCATCATGCCAGTCCAGGAAATCAAGCACCTCTTCGATTCGTTGTTGCATGTTCATCGTGACCGCTCCAGAGCCAATCGGCAGATCCGGTCGCACAGTTCCGGAAAGCTGATACCGACCGCCTGAGCCGATTGTGGCAGCAGGCTGGTGGCGGTCATACCCGGCAGGGTATTTACCTCCAGGCACCAGTAGTTGCCCTGTTCATCCCGGCGGAAATCTACGCGGCTGTAATCACGTAGTTTCAAGGCCTGATGGGCTTTGAGGGCAAGTTGCTGCACCGTGGCTATTTCTTCCGGGGTGAGCTCAGCCGGAAAAATCTCCTGCGCGCCGCCAACCTGGTATTTGCTCTTGTAATCAAATATTACGGCGTTGTTCGGAATAATCTCGCCAACAGCCAGGGCACGGTCTTGCAGAATCCCGACGGTGAACTCACGCCCGGCAATGAACTGTTCAACCATCACTTCGTCGTCATAGCGACTGGCGAGTTCAATGGCAGCACCCAGTTTCTCTGGTGTACCGACAACCGAAAGGCCGATGGTTGAGCCCTGTTTGTTGGGCTTGACAACAACAGGATAACCCAGGCGTGAACCGACCTCCCCGGCAGACACGGGCGCCATCAGCCACTCGGCGGTTGGAACTCCGACGGCACGGAACAGCCGTTTGGCTATGTCCTTGTCCATGGCGTTGGCGCTCCCCAGGTGCCCGCTGCCGGTGTAGGGAATGCCAGTCAGGTCAAAAAACGCTTGAATAGTACCGTCTTCACCCGAGCCGCCGTGAAGGGCCAGGAAGACAACATCAACCTCACGCAGCTCCTTTCCGGTAACAAGCGCGGTGGTTGTGGCGCTGGTCGGCAGATTTTCCTGATCCGGGGGGAGTGAGGCTACCCCGCTGGCTAGCAGGCGTTGCTGCTCGACAGTAGAAAGTGCTCCGCTAGCCGTATCGAAGGTCAGCACCTCATGCCCGGCCTCCTGCAATCCTCTGGCAACCTGCACACCGCTCGCCACCGAAACATCGCGCTCGGAGCTGTTGCCACCGAAAAGCACGGCTATCTTCATGCGGAATCCTTTCATTCGGGATATTATTTTAGTCATTTTTACAAGGATAAAAAGGATGAAGGGGGTAAAACATTTAAAATTATGAATACCAGTTTACATAGTGATTTTTATGCAGTTATCCCCAGTATTCCCTTAATCCTTACAATATATTTTTCAGTTTACAGGGTATTTATACTCTCACAGTACCAGCCGGTTCATCCTCCGACGCCAGCCGGTAGATGGCATTGGCAAATATTTCCGTATTATATATCAGCGAGTCAATCGTGACGTATTCATCACTCTGATGTGCCACATGGGGTTCGCCCGGGAACAAGGCACCGAAGGCGACACAGTTTTTCGACGCGCGAGCATAGGTGCCGCCGCCGATGGTCTGCGGTTCCGCTTCGATACCGGTAACGTCGGTAAACACCTGCCGGAGGGTCTGCACCAGGAACGAATCCTTCTGCTTGAGATAGGGGGGCGAATCCCTGACGTCGACAAAATCAAAGCCGAACGGCTGAGCGGCCTTTTTCAGCTGTTCGATGATTTCCGCACCATTCAGGGTGACGGGATAGCGGATGTTGACCTCCAGCGACGCCTGTTCACTATCCACCTTGATGATGGCCGGGTTATAGGTCAGCGGCCCGGAGATATCGTCGACCAGAGCGATACCCAGCCCCGCAGCATCGGAAGCGACCGTCAGGAAATCAAGAACCGGGTGGCTGACGAAAGTTGAAAGCTCTTTAGCCAGCTTGATGATCGCGTTTACCCCCAGCTCCGGTCTGGAGGCGTGGGCAGGCACCCCCACCGCCTCGTAGGTTTTGCCATCATAAGTTGCTGTGGCAAATTGCGGCACCACATTGCGTACCGTCCCGCCGCTGAAGTGCAATGTCGGAGTACCGGGAGGCAGGGGGCGGACAAAACGGCCACCGATGACCCCTTTTTCGCCATAGATCACCGGATAAGTCGCATCGGGAACAAAGCCCAGGGTCGGTTCTTCATCGACACTAAGGTAGTGTTTGATACACTCAAAGCCGCTCTCCTCGTCACAGCCGAAAATCAGCCTGACGCGGCGTTTGAGGGGCAGGCCGCTGTCATGCACCAGCTTGAAGGCATACAGGGCGGCCACTGCCGACCCTTTGTTGTCCGAGGAGCCGCGGCCATAGATTTTCCCGTCATGTATTTCGCCGCCGAAGGGTGGATAGCTCCAGTTTTCCCCTTCCGGCACCACATCCAGATGCACCAGGATGCCGACCAGTTCCTCGCCTCTACCGAACTCGATATAACCGGCATAACCATCAACATCAGTGGTGTGAAAACCCCACTTTTTGCCTAATGCCAGCACATAATCAAGAGCCTCCCGGTTGCCCTGGCCAAAAGGGGCATGGGGCAAGGCTTCCGTTTCAACGCTTTTCAGTTGAATCAGCTGTTGCGTGGTAGTGATAATTTCATCTTTGATGGCTTGAACCTGCCCGGAAAAGGACATTGTGAACCTCCAAAACCTTTATTTTCATGCAGAAACTCCTGTGACCCCTTCAGTCGGCACCTTTCCAGAAGATCGTCATCCCCGCACCCAACGCCTCCGTGGGTCTGGTAACGAAACCATACTTTTCGTAAAACGGCTCCTTCCCCTTGGCAGACATCAATCCGACATTGCTCTGCTCGAAGGCATGCTGCCGGATGTATGCCATGACCCGGTCCATCAGCAGCGTGCCGACGCCGCGCCGCTGCCACTCCGGCACAACGATGACGTCCTGGATGTAGAACACCAGACCGCCATCACCGATAACGCGAGCCATGCCGACCAACTCATCCCGGGTGAGGGCACAAACGCCAAAGAGGGAGTTGGGGAGAAACCGTGCGGCATCCTCTTCGGCATAGCTTTTCCAGCCAACGGCCTTTCGCAGGTGGTTGTACTCACCGCCAGCCGGTATTCTTTCAACAATACTGATTTCATTCACCGCAGCCATCCGTCAGTTCCCCCCCACTGGCAGCACCTGCACGCCCGCTTCACCAAGTTCGAAGCGATTACCTTCCGGCAGCGTCACACCAAAGGTCGCAGAGATGAAGGCGCCAAGGTCAGTCACGTCGTTCAACTGCCGCTGAGTTACAACGCTGCCGTGATCCAGCGTGTACTCAGTGCCGCGCAGCGTATGGCGCACCTCGCTGCTTCTTTTCTGGATGGTCAGAGCCTTGACAAAAGGCGATTCGGGAAAGGTGGAGACATAGAAGTTGGCCATTTCGTAGTCAGTTTCAAGCTGAGGATCGAGGGAGAACGAGTAGAGATCGGTCCATTCTCCTGACAGCACGCTCTGCAGATAGAGTAACCCCTCCCGCTCGATGACCCGGTAACTCCAGGCAAACTGGCTGCTTACTCGCGCCCCGTCCAGGGGCACCGGTACGAACGGCCCTGACGCCCCGAAGCCGACGTCGGCCAGCAGTCGTTCCCCCTCCACGTCGACCAGGGAGGTGCGATGGGTGCGGGGTCGGATATGGGTGGCGCGGTAGTGAACCCGGGCTGCCAGATTGGTCACTTTGAAGCCGAGTTCCCGCAGGACGGCGGCAAACAGTCCGTTCTGCTCGAAGCAGTAGCCGCCGCGACCTGCCGCCACCAGCTTTGCCTGCAGACTACCGATATCGAGCTGGATAGGGTGTTTCAGCAGGACATCCAGATTCTCGAAGGGGATATGGGTGACATGGGCCAGATGGAGCCTCTCCAGCACCTGGATCGTGGGGCGCAGATCGCCACTGTAACCGATGCGGTGCAGATAGGCATCCAGGTCAAGGCGGGCATTGGTTTCACTAACAGATTCAACGGTCATTGTTTATCTCCCTCATTATTCAGAATTTCAGATCAGGCACAGCAGCCCCGGTCATACCCCATGTGGTTTCTCCAGCACAAACTCCCACAACACTTTGGGAGAAGCATAGCGGTCGACCGTCAGTTCCACCAGATTGTGCCGTAGCCAGCCCGCACCGATCAGCCGTTCCAGATCGTCATGATCGAAAAAGCGCTTCTGCTCACCATTCACCAGAAAGAGATGCGGCGCGATCTCTGCGTGCCCGGTTGCGCCGTGATGGATGTCACGGGTAGAGTTGACCCTTCCCAGTAGATAGCCACCCGGCTCAAGGCAGCGATTGATTTCGGCCATGGCCGCCATGGTCTGCTGCCAGTCGAAATAGTGCAGACAGAGGCTGGCGATTGCCAGTGGAAACGATCCGTCGGGGAACGGCAGCGGTTCACGCAGGTCGATTCGGCGCTGTTCAGCCAGCGGAGCCCTTTCGCGGCAGCTGGCGAGCGCTTCCTCCGAATAGTCGGATACGATCAGATCCAGCCCCAGCCCGGTCAGATAGCTGCTGTCCCGACCGCTGCCGCAGCCGAGCTCCAGCACCCGCCCCTGACCGGCGCATTTCAGCAGAGTGCGCCACCGCTCAAGCCAGAGATCGCCGCTGTCCGAAATTTCATCTCCGCGTCGGCTGACGTAGCGAGTGTCCCAGAGTCCAGAAGGGTTCGTTGAGACAAATCCCCTCCCGTAAGCTCCGGAATAGTTCTCCTGCATCTCCTCAATCATTGGAGAGCGCCCGATGCTCATCAAGCTCAGCATCGATAAAGGCTGCGATCAGCGCCCGATAGACCTGTTCCGTCACGACCGGGTCAGCTCCCAGTTCGTCAGATAGTGCGGTCACCTTGCGTATTACCTGTTCGACACGCTGCGGCGCCTTGACTTCGTCAGTGGTTTTCTTGAAGCGTGCCGCCAGTTTCACGTAACCGCCTCGTTCGGCCAAAAGGGTGACGATCTGGCGGTCAATGCGGTCGATGCTGGTGCGAACCTCTTCGATACATTTGCATTCAGCGACTCCGCTCATCTGCTTCCTCCGTGCAGAACTTCTTAAGAATTCATCTGTGACGGTAAGTTTATACAACAGTGAGCCAGGAGTGCCGTATGACTCACTGTTGCGGTTGTCGATCTACAAAGTAAAAACGTGTAACCAATCAGTCAGGCAAACTTAATTAACCAGGCTGTTAAGCGAAGGAACGGCAACTGTGCCGCCTGTAAATGCAGGTGGTGGTGCGGGTGCGGATGTGCCAATTATAAAGACTGCGCCATCGCTGCTTCGCAACGCCACCGTATGTCCGGCGCCCGCAGCAACGCTTGTAATTCCGGTTACATTGCCGGGAATAGTGCTTTGACCGGAAGCATTGTTGCCCCAAGCTGCCACTGTGCCGTCATATTTGAGGGCCACAGTATGCGTATGTCCGGCCGCGATGGCTTTAACACCGGTAAGACCGACCGGTACATTGAGCTGGCCGTAGGAGTTGTTACCCCACACCACCACGGTGCCGTCGCTTTTCAGGGCTACTGAATGATACAATCCGGCAGATATCGCAATCACCCCTGAAAGTCCTGCCGGAACTGAACTTTGACCATACGTGTTACTGCCCCATGCTGACACGGTACCATTCTGCCGCAGCCCCAGGGTATGATACTGCCCGGTTGCGACTGCATAAACGGGAGACGGCGGTTGCCAGCCAAAGCTATTCCAGTTTATACCGAAAAATGCGTTAGCTGTTCCTGCTGTAAACATCGTCACCAGCACTAAAGAAAAGAAAAAATGCTTTAACCACTGTTGTACTGCACTCTTTTTAACCATACCCGTTTCTGTAACTTCATTCATCGCGAAACCTCCAAAATTTAGTGAACTGCCAGTGAAATTCATGCAAATCATAACCGCCGCCGCCCGTTCCTGCAGGGTGACAATCCGGTGGTCGATACGGTGATAGTCTTTCACACTTCATCAAGAGAAGTGTTTTCCGTATCAGTGTTCATCATTACACTCCTGAAAAAAGCAAAGTGCCATAATCGGAACTGCAGTCATGGCACTTTGCCGCCAGACTCTGCCTATGCTACGGCAAATCCTGCCTTGTCCAGAACCTCCAAAAGCTGTGCTTCGCTGGTTGCGCCGGCGTCATAGTTCACCGTCACCGTCTTTTCGTCCGCTTTCACCGACGCACACTTCACCCCGGCGACTTCCTTGATGGTCGTCTCCAGTTTTTCGGCGCAACCGCCGCATTTGATACCCGGCACCGACCAGCTTACCTTGGTCAATTCCGGCTTGCTGCCACATCCACATCCCTGTCCCATCTTGATTCTCCTTTGCTGCTGTAGTGGTGCTGCTACTGCTCTGCATCCGTCGGATTCAGAGCATTCTGAAAAAATGCTTGTGTCATGGTCACACTCCGATTGTCATCACTTCATTCCCGGAAGGAGCGCACTTCGCCGCCCGCAGTGACAGTAAACCAAACGCAAAAATCAGCACACCGACGCTCAATGTCGCACCAGTGACGAAAAAGACCGCCCGGAGCCCCCACTGTTCCGCGACAATGCCGAGGATCCAGGGCGAAACCGAAGCGCCGAAACCGGAGGCCATGGCATAGACTCCACCCGCCCCGCCGCGATTTTCAACAGTGGTATGGTTGGCCACATAGGTCAGACCGGCCACCATGAAACCGCCGTAAGCCACCCCCTCCAACGACAGAAAAGCGGTAATCACTCCCCTGCTGGTCGTGGTTCCCACAGCGAATGTGGCGGTTGCGATAATTAAAAGCGCTGCCGTCATGACATACAGATAGTCCACCCGCCGGGCAAACAGGCTGCTGGTAATCCGTCCCACTGCCGAGACGCCGGCCCGCACGGCGAACATTGAGCCGATGGCTGCCTGAGTGAGATGCAGTTCCTTGCCATAGAGTGGCAAAAAGGTGGACAGGGTACCGGCAAACGTCATACCGATCAACATGTTGCCAAAGGCGACGAGCCGCAGGTTCGGCTGACCGGTCATCAGGCGCACTCCGGCCAGTAAACCGCCGGTAGTCAGCCGCCCGCTGGTAGAATGCTTGCGGAGGAAGGTCAGGGCCACCAGTAATGCGACAAGTCCGATAGCAGCGCCGGTGAGGTAGGCTGCTCTGTAGTTGTAGTGATCAATAATAATCCCGCCGCAATATGGCCCCAGCCCGAACCCCAACGCCATGGCGGTGGTGATCAGACCAAAACCGAGCGGTCTTTGCACCGGGGTGGTTATGTCGCCCAGGTGGGCGTGACCGATCTGAAACACGGCGATGCCACCCAGGCCGTTCAGCACCAGGCTCAAGACCAGGAGCGCCGTACTGGTTGAGCCGGCCATGATAAGCATGCCTAGAATAAGTGCAGAAATACCGGCCATGATCAAGCCAGGACGGCCTATACGGTCGGATAGCAGACCTATCGGCAGAGCGAGCCCAAGCTGGAGAAAGCCGGAAATCGTACTGACCACGCCCAGCAGCAGTAGAGTCATACCGGCATGACGAGCATAAATTGAGAACGACGATACGAAGAAGCCGAACACCACATCGGCAAGGAATATGACAATGAAGAGCGCGATCACCTGACCACCAAGGTCACGCAACGCAGCAGTAATTTTAAAAGAGAATTTTCGTAGCATCAAATGTTCCATAAGTTCAATAAAACAGACGCCATGCTCTGGAACAGAATCATGGCGCCATGTTCCACCTACCTGTTTCAGGCTACCGAGTAGCCGGCTTTTCCGACAATTTCCAGCAACTGTGCTTCTGTGGCTTTGGCGGCATCAAAACTTATTGACACCGTTTTCTCATCGGTCTTTACCGAAGCACACGTCACCCCGGCAACCTCTTTTAATGATGCTTCCAGTTTACCCGCGCCACCCGAACATTTGATATCCGGCACCGACCAGCTTACTTTCGTCAGATCCTTCTTGCCTCCGGAACAACTGCATCCACATCCTTCTCCCATCTTCATTCTCCTTTGCTACGTTTAGTGGTGCTGCTACTCTTCTGCCTCCTGGCTGAAGAGCACGTCGTATACATGATATGATTACTGACCGTCATGACAGTGAAAATCAGGAAAAATTATCGGGGTTGAGCGGGTATCTGCCGTAACTGCGCGCCGCAGCCATTAGGGCATCGATATTCTCCTGAGGGGTGTCAATGGGCAGGCCGCAACCAAGTGACAGAATAAACTTTTTCGGACTATCCCACGCTTTGCGGAGACATTCACGGGCATTGGCCCGTACATCATCGGGTGTACCAAGAAACATGGTGGCGGTCGGATGAATATTGCCGATCAGCACCACCCGGCCGCCGACAGCGGCCTTCGCCTCCGCCAGGTCGATGACATTGTCGAGGGACAACAGGCCGGCGCCGCTGTCAGCCATCTCCTGCCAGACCTTGCTGGTATTGCCGCAGATATGCAGCGACGGACCGAAGCCGGTATGTTTGATGATTGCGTCACTCAGCTCCTTGAGATACGGTTGGGCAAATTCGCGGAACAGGCGGGGGCTGATTAGCGCCCCGGAAGCACTTGGATCACCAATACTGATTTTCACTCCCAGTGGCGCGGCGATCACCACAAAACCGACGGCCACCTCCAACGCTCGGCGGATCAGGCGATGAGCCGCTTCAGGATGTTTCACCAGATCACGCATGAACGCCTCGGTACCTCGGGTATTGGCGGCACTGGTAAACGGCCCGGGGAGCGAGACTGATACCGGTACCGTATCTCCCAGACCGTCCAGAAGCCGCTCGAGCGCTTCCATAATCAGCGGAAAACGGCCGGCGGTTTTCGTGTCGGGGATTGGCAGACTCTCCTGTTTGGTGATGTCATCCAGTCCGGGGCGGCTGATATAGGGGGCACCGTTCTCGGGAAAGGTGACGCCGCTCCCCAGGACTTCAGCGATGCCGGTCAGGCCGACGCCAACGTTGATGCCGTCATGGCCATAGCGCTGCCAGGCGGCAATCTGCCCCTGTGCCATGACCTCTGCCGACAGCTGATATTCGCGGACCGAGCATCCCAGCACCCGGGCGGCATAGTCCGAGAGCATCAAACCGCACGGGATCCGGTCGAAGGGCTCGCCGCCCAGATAGGCCTTCATCCGCTCTTTGGGAGTCATTTCATCCTTGATTTGTAGTGCACTCACCGAAATCCTCCAGAAAAAAGAATAAAAAAAGAGGCCAGGGAAAATTTCCTTGGCCTCCTGTTATCAGGTCAGACATTTGTGGGTGAAAAATATATTCTCAAAAAGTTTGCACACCATACCTGCTGGAACGGTGAATATCAAGTCAATTTTACCTTATGCTGGCGAAGCCATTACCGCAGAGACCGGCTATTTAAATGTATCTGCACTAACTGCCGGAATCGGTACCGGATGTTTTACGGACAGCCACCACATCAGCAGAATGGGAACCAGCGCCACACTGAGGCTGAGCCAGACCATGACCGGGAAGCCGACGGATGAGAACAGGAAACCACTGCCAAGGCTTCCCGTTGCTGCCGAGACGTTAACCAAGGTATCCACCAGACCCTGAACCCTCCCCCGTTCCCCCGTCCGCAGAATATCGCTCAACAGGGTCGAACCGGAAACAAAGCAGCAGTTCCATCCCAAGCCGACCAGAAACAGCACCAGCGCAAACCAGAGTGTACCGTTATAGAGTGACGCCATGAGACAGGAAATCACCAGTACCAGGCAGCCGACGGCGATCATGGCCTGCCGCCCGGCCCGGTCGATCAGCCAGCCGACGAAGAATGACAGGCCGTACATGCCGAACATATGGGCAAAAATGACCCAGGAGATCTCGGTGATGCCATGGTGGCACTCATGCATGAAGACCGGCGTGATAGTCATGACCAGATACATCACCAGATGTCCGCAAACAATCGCAGCTACCGCAAGGAAGAAACGGCGATCCCGGATAATTTCCGGCAGATCCCGGCACTGGATATTCGTTTCCGTCCGGCTGCCGTTAAGCCTCGCTCGTGCCTGAGCAATCTCCAGCGGGTCAGGACGGAGAAAGGTAAATACCAGCAGAAAACAGAGGCAGAGAATGCCGGCCATTGCAAACCAGGGTCCGGCCATGGCGGTCATGCCATGGGTTGTCTCGAATGCCGTAACCAGCTTCAAAAGTGGCGGCCCGGCCACGGCACCGGCGGTGCCACCGAGCACTACTAGACTGATGGCCCTGGCACGCAGTCGGGGCGGGTTGGCATCGGCTGCCGCGTATCTGCCCATATCCAGAATTCCCCGGGCAAAGCCGAGCAGAAACATGCCGCCAAGAAACAGCGGCAGGAAATCCCTGGTTACCGCCACTCCTGCAGTCAGCGCACCGGCCATCCCGCAGAACTGCCCGACTGCCAGCCCCCGGCGTCTGCCATAACGATCCATGAAGCGCCCCATGGGCCAGGCGCCCAGCGCCGCACCACCCAGAATCAGGGTCATGGGCACACCGGTCCAGAGTGTGCTCCCCCCCATCCGGACTGCCAGTATCGAACTGATGGTGAACAGCATGATGTTGCCAGCGGAAAACAGACTCTGGGCGGTGAACAACACTGCAATGGTACGTTTTCCATACTGGTCAAGCTTGGTTATATCCATAGATCCCTTCGCGTGGGAGTTGGGAGTTGATAGATGGAATCACTTAGCACCGGGAGAAAGTATCTATTGCGGCAAACTCAACAGCAGGTTTTACTTTTTTGCGATGCGGAACAGCAGGGCGCGGGAGCCGGTTTCTCTTCCTCTACCGGAGCGGCAAGCTGGCTGTTGGCAACGGCAAGTACTTTGTCCGCTGGAGTGCGTCTGATTTTATCGGCAAAGGCGAGTGCCTCTTCGATCACCGCCACTGAAATGCCGAGCTTTCGAGCTGCCTGGATGTGATATTCGGTGCAGGGGACGCAATTGCTTGCCAGAGAAGCACCGATTGCGACGAATTCGCGTTCGCGGGGTGTGAGGAGTGACATGTTTAGATCCTTTCGTTTCTGGTTTGGTATTTCCTGCTAAGAGCAGCAGCCCCCGCTGCCCGGCAGCTTCAGGTTTCGTTCCCGCAGCCATTCATTGATAATTCCTGAGGCGCAGCCGACTCCGGCATCAACCGTAATAGCGGTGACCGGGCAGTTTTTCGCACACGCCCCGCACTCCATACAGGCGTCCAGTTCAACTATCGATGCCTTTTTGTCCCGCACGCTGAACACCTGATGCGGACAGACTTCAAAACACCTGTTGCAGCCGACACAGATAGCGTGGTCAAGCTTCAACGTCGCCACATCGGCCAGATATCTGAATCCCTTCATGACAGATTCCTTTCCGGTTTAGACAAACCTGCCGACGATCAGCAGAACAATACTCACGGCGATAACACCACCGATTGCCGGGAGTGACAGGCGCATCTCTTTTTTCACCCCGGTACGGGAGGTATAGGTTGAGCAGCCGGTAAAATTGAGCGTATAAAAGGAACTGACCGCCGGTAGCGCCAGAAATGCCGCAATGGTGGCAAGGTTTCCCCAGCTGCCGCCTGCCACACGATACCAGATGCCGCTCCAGAGCAATCCGATCACAGCACCTTTGATGGCAAAACTCCTTCCCGGTAGCCAGGGTAGCAGCAATGGCCCAAGCACAACCCCGGTCAGCATGGCACCCAGATAACCTGCACTGATTTTAATCCCCGCCGCAGTTCCGCCAAGCAGAATCCCCAGTACCAGCAGAGCAATCGTGATTGCCACTGCGGTACGCATACCGATCAGCAGCTCCACCGGCACCAGAATCAGGCGTTCATAAAAAGAGAAGGTTAATTCCCGCATCTGCGGCGTGGTCACCATGCCGTTATCCAGAAACTGCGGCAGATCTCCGGCTCTGATGGCGGCGTAGGTAATGTTAAAACCGGTATGCCTCGTTACTTCGTAGGCCGCCACACCCGGACCGCCCAGTATCGGCAGCAGCAGCCGCCGATGGTTGACGGCTCTGGCCAACCCCGAAAGTTTGATTCTGCGTATCAGCTCTTCCGTACCGAACGTTCCTTTACCTGCGGCACACCAGACATTGACGCCGAATGTTTCCAGCACCAGCAGCCAGACAGAGCGCCCTGCCAGTTCGCGACGGATAAGGTCATAGGTCATTTTATAATTGCAGGTCACCACCACCGGGGCATCACCATCCGGGGTGCCAACCGCATAGAGGCCGGGAGGAACGATAAAGTTCATGCGGTTGAGCGCCCAGCGGGCTTTGCAGGCGCCAAAATGATCTGCAAGCGTCAGAGTGCTGGAGATGCGCGGCACCTTTCCGGCGCCGCTCTCGTGCCAACTGATAAATCCGGGAACTTTGTCCGAAATTTCGCCGCCGGTGGTAGTGGCAGGAGGGCCGCAGCAGGGGGCTTTATCAGAAGCGGGAACGGTGGTCGCCGGACCGCAGCAGGACGAATTATCAGGAGCGGGTACAGTGGCATCCGGGCCACAACAGGAGACTTTTTCAGAAGCCGGTACGGCAACTTTCGCGGCCGGTGGACAACATGACGAGGTTGATGTAGTCGTCGGGCAGCACTCTTTTTTACGAATCGAAGTAATCTTCATCTCAAACTCCTGCTCTCACATAAAACCAACTGCACGGGCACTCATTTTACTTGCATAACTCAATCTATTTTTTCTTTAAATCACTATCGATTCTGGCAATCGCCCCATTCAGCAATGCAAGTGAATTAGTCACCACATCCCGCTCGAACGGTGTCATCACAGAAAAAATCTGTTCGACCCGAGTCTCCATATACCGGTCAATCTGACCAAGCACCTGCCGGCCATTGTCAGTCAGGCCGAGCAGACTCACCCGCCGGTCATCCGGAGCCACCGACTTGCTGACCAGGCCGCGCGACTCAAGCAATTTAACCTGCTTGCTGAAGGTGGTTATGTCAACACCCAGTTCATCTGCCACCTGCTGCATGGAAGGCGCCCCTACCCTGCGTACTTCAAAAAGAATATGGCTCTGGACAATCGACACCTGTTCACCACAGCACTCATCACAACATGCAGCGTTTAACAGACCAAAACGACGCACAAACAACTGCAGCTCATCTCTGATCGCCATAGCATTACTCCCAGGAACAGTACATACACATTTAACTTGAATTTTGCAACTATTTTTGCATCATAATGTACATATTGTTTCACGTCTCCTTCGGTATTATTTCGTTCTTGATCGGCGACACACTCATCGGCTGCCTCCTGCAAAAAAGTATAAAAAAGAGGCCAGGGAAATATTCCGTGGCCTCCTGATATCAGGTCAGACAATTCTTGTTCAGTAACCGATCTCAACCTCACAGTTATCAGAACCGGAACACCTGTCAACAAGTTTTGTTTTTTTCATGCTGATGGCCCTGGTCGGACAGACCCGCAGGCATTTGCCGCAGCGGATACAATTCCGGTTATCGATCCAGATATACGTCGCATCATCAGCGTTATCCACAGGATGCCCCCGCAGGATAACCCCGTTCTCATCGGTATCAAAATGTGAAATCTGATGGATGCATTTCCGGGGAGATACATCGATGCACCAGTTGCAGTGAATACACTTGTCCTGATCAATTTCAAACTTGTAATGACACAGGTAGCACCGGGTGGCATGAACCTGCGTTTCCCCATCGTCAAACCCCAGTTCCACTTCCGGATCGGCAGGGATTCTCTTGCTCAGCTCGAGATGCTGCATGGGGAGTGAGTTCTGAAGATCATGCTGCCGGAATCTGCCCGTTTCACCGTTATCATGGGCACTTTCAATCTGCAGCTTCTTTTCCCGTCTGCGGCTGCCGGTAAGTTCGGAGTCGATCAGAGCAGCCACCTCTTTCCCGTCTGCAATAGAATGGATCACGTCCAGGCTCCCGTTCAGGAAATCACCGGCGGTAAAGATTCTGCTCTCAGATGTCCTGAATTTATCCGTGAGTTTAACCCCTTCAGGAAGAATGGACCAGTCCTGCTTCTGGCCGATTGCCATGATCAGATGGCTGCATGAAACTTCAAAATCACTTCCCTCAACCGGGATGATCTCCGGTTTTCCTTCGCTGCTCCCTTTGCCGAGATAATTTTTCCGGAACCGGACGGCAGCAAGTTTTCCATTATTCACTTGTACCGAAACCGGAGACAGGAGCGTCTTGACCTGAATGTTTTCCCTTTCCATTTCTTCCAGCTCAATCAAATCCGCTGCCATATAATGCTCGGAGCGTCTGTAGACAATGGTGATATTTCCGTTGTTCCCCAACAGTTTCCGGGCAGCTCTGGCGCTGGAGCGCGCAGAATCCACGGCGGTAAAACCTCCACCGATAATCACCACATCTCCTTCAAGTCCGGTAATTTCTGAATGATTGTACTTTTTCAGGAATTCCAGCCCGGTGCTGACCAGTTCCGGAGTGAGACCATCAATCGCAAGGGTATTCGGTGTGACGGTACCGGTGGCAAGTACGACCGCATGAAAGTCATTCTTGAGTGCATGAAGCCGTTCACGGTCCACCTGGAATCCGGTTTTGACTTCTATGCCGGTCCCGGTTATCAGCTCTATCTCTTTATTAATAACTTCCAGAGGCAGCCTGAAGCGGGGTACGCCGTCCACCAGCATCCCCCCCAGCTGCGGTTCCTTATCGAATATTGTTACGCCATGACCATAGCGGCGCAGTTCCCGCGCGGCGGCGAGCCCGGCGGGCCCGCCGCCTACCACCGCAACCCGGTATCCGCTGTCACCAAACCAGGGAGCAGGGGGGGGGATTTCACCCGTGATCCGATCGGCAGCCGAGCGCTTCAGATGACAGATTTCCACCGTACCGTTAATATCCGTCCAGTTATGCCGGCATTCTTTCTGACAGGGGCGGACACAGATCCTCCCCAGAACTCCCGGCATCACATTATCCTCCAGGTTGATCTGATAGGCTTCAGCGAATCTGCCCTGGGCAATCTTTTCAATGTATCCGGGAACGTCGGTCTTCACGGGACAGCCTGACTGACAGGGCACGCTGGTCTTCTGTGTAGTGAAGTCCGCCGGGTGGCTGCCGTATCCTGCCGGAATGGAAAGTTCCACCGGAACCGGTGCTTTTTCATAGGTGTACGTCAGCGGCAGACACGCTGCCTTGAAGCGATCCATACCCGTTCGTGAGACAAAATCCCGGATGGTCTCGCCCGGTTCAGACTCGTTCAGGAACGTATCAAGAACCGTACTGACCACAGTGACACAATCCTTGACTTTGAAGTCGCCAAGTTTTTTACCGTGTTCACGTTCATCGCCTCCGAGCAGGATTTCGTATCCTTCCACCGAGCCCGATTCCTCGCGGATCCGCGCCCCCCTGAAGCCGATGTCGGCGATCCGGAAGGGTGAACATGAGTTCGGGCAGCCGGTAATATTGATAAAGCCCCGGTAGCGAATCTCCCGGTATTTTTCATCATTGACCACCGGGGTGAGCAGATCGAAAAGCGTTCGTGTCGTCGATACCGCTTTGGGACAATAGGCTGTGCCGACACAGACAACCATGTCAGTCAGCCCGAAAAAGCCCTCGGTTCTAAATCCCAGACGGTCAATTTCCGTTTTTAACCCGGCGGCCTGATCCGGTTCCACCCCGTGCAGAGACAGGTTCTGCCGGTTATCGGTGTAAATTCTCTGATTCCCGTAAATTTCCGAGAGCTCGGCAATCCGGAAAAATGCTGCGGAAGTAAGCTCTCCCTTCGGTACGATGATCCGCACGGTCACCGTCCCGTCGGTACCGATCGGGTCCTGCTCGATTAAAGGCCGGGCGGGCACTGAAATTCCCACATCCGTAACCGGCGCACGGACACTCCCCTTGACGCTTTTCTTCTCCTTCTTCAAATTCTCCAGAACAATGTCCCGGCATTTATCTATGCCGTACCGGTCAACAACAAACTTGAGCCGGGAAGTAGAGCGGTTGAAACGGTCACCATGGTCCCGGTACAGTAGGGCTATGGCACGGCAGTAATCCTGAATTGCGTTTTCAGGGACAAAGCCGAAGAGTTCCCGGCCGACATACGCCTTCCACCCCATGCCGCCGCCAATAATCACCTTGAAACCGTTTTCCTGCGTACCCTTATTGTTCCGGGTAACGGCAACAATTCCGATACAGTTCATATACGGCTGCGCACATGCGGCCGGGCATCCCGAAAAGGTTATCTTCAATTTCCGCGGCAGGTTATCCAGGTCTCTGCTGGAGGAAAGGAATTTCGCCGTGGCAACCGCATGGGGAAGCACGTTGATTCTTCGGTAGCGGCAGGTTTCGGCAAGGGGACATGCGGCAATAGTCCTGACGACATCACCGCATCCATGAAAGGTGGTGAGTCCTTCGGTGGCAATATCCCGCATCAATTCTGGGAGCGCACCGAGTTTCAGAAAATGGAGCTGGATCGCCTGACGGGTTGTTAAGGAAAGCAGACCCTCTGCGTACTTATCGGAGACCTCGGCAATTTTCCGGGCCTGGGCTGAGGTAATGCGTCCGCCGGGAACGACGATACGCGCCATCTGGTTGCCCTGCTGACGGGATTGGTAGACACCGTACCATTTGGAAATCAGGGCCTCCTCTTTCGACATCTTCCCTTTGCGGGCGATTTCATCGTAGTCAATGACCAGCCCCTGATCCTTGATGTACTCTTCCTCGCTTCTGCGCTCGAATTGATTGGTATATTGCATTGTGACCCCTTGTTATAGACTTTTCGGAATTCGGGTTCGCGAATATATACCTGTTCGCTCACTAGCGGCAATAGAGAATTCTCATCTCATTGAGATTTATTCTCTCCCGCCGACAGCCTCAGACGTAAAGAGTCCCGTTCAGCATGAACGAGTGCTAACACAGGGATGCAATTACGGAGGTGATTTCTCATCATCAGCCGGCTTTATTCCGCTGATCACAAACATCGAGGCACTATCGATACCGGCAACCGGCTCCAAACCGACAGCGGTATACATATTCACCAACTCTTCCAGGGTGGGCAGATGGTCTTCGGACACTGCCGCATCCGCTTTCCGGTGCAGGTTATTAATCGCATGCCTGCTCTGGGAATGTGCGATAGTCAGGCGACCACCTGGTTTCAGAAGACCGTTCAGGATGATCAGTGCCCGCAGCTTATCCCCAAAATGGGGAAATACCGAGTAGCAGACAATCTGGGAGTAATGGTCCCGAGCAAGTGGCAGCTCCAGGACATCACCGTGGATAAATGCCACATTCATGCCCTGTTTTTGCCGCGCGCCACTCCGAGCATCGCCTCGGCAATGTCCACCGCGTCAATTTTTCCCCACTCTCCGATCAACTCCTGAAGGAACGGAATCAGTATTCCGGTACCAGTACCGACATCGAGGACCGAATCGCCCGGGCCGATTCCGGTCGTAGCAAGAATGCGCCGGATGCGCTCACCATCGTGGCAGCTGATGGTGTCCCACTTTTCCGCCAACGCGTTGAAAAAATCCCGTTGAGTCATTACGCCTCCCGTCAGATTAATGAATATGTCGATGATGAACGTCCGGCCAGTGCGCATGAGAGTGTATGATCGGAGCATGCACATGGAAATGGTCGTGGCTTCTTCCGGTTGAGGCATCATCGTGTTCATGGAGGTGATGTTCATCATGGCCGTGCGGATGGGCATGGGCCAGACCTCCATGACTGTGGTTATGCCGGTGCACCTCCCCAAAGAGGAAAAACATTCCCGACACCATGACCAGCGCCGCCACCCAGTATGCACCTGGCGGTCGCTCGCCAAGAACTATTACAGAAAGAATGGTTCCGATGAATGGACCCGTTGCGAACCAGGTACTGGTTCTCGCCGATCCTATCTCCCGCAGGGCATGAATAAACAGCACCAGGCTTGCTCCGTAGCAGAGCGCCCCGATGACCAGCGTGACGTTATGCCGGATGAGGATCCGGAGCAACTGCGGGTTGATCCCCAGTTCGGCGTGTCCATAATTGAGTTTTAAACCGGCGCTGAACTCCGCACTCGTACCAGTACGAGCCAGGGCAGCAGCTAGCTCCTCATAAAATAATGTCAGATCGTTTGTTGCATAGTGAGAAAAGCATTTGATCGAATCTGGATGTGCCAGTGTGGTAAATATTCTGCTGTTTACCAGCTGAATCATGATCTGGTAATACTCCTCATAGACCGTATCAACCGGCTGCTCCTGCCATGAGTCCTTCGTCGTCGGGTGATCGAAGCCCCAGCCATTGATCCAGTGGACGGCGCCGGTCAGAAAATCCCACGCGAACCCGGAGGTCAGCTTCCTGATCAGTGCCTCCCTGCCGGGGAAATAACAGACCTCCAGCCCCCACTGCACCTGGATCTGGAAGGTTTTGCGGCGCATTTGTTTGATGAGCTCCTGGTACTCGGCCAGCGAGCGCCCGCTGTTACGCTGCAGCCACTGCTGCTGATAGACACCGCAGAGCGGATGCTCACCGATTCCGGCATAGAGCGTCGCAAACTCGTCAAAACGGTGGGAATGCTCCAGCAGACGCAGCGTAGTGATACCCCGCTCCACGGCAGTGGCAACAAACCGTTCCACCCACTCCGGCGAATACGGTCCCCGCTCGATATGGACATGGGCGTCCAGCACGCTCTATATCACTCCTCTTGGGTGTTGATCGGGATTCAGCAGGACAGCGTTTTCACAAGATCGAGGTCGGCCTACGATCGCAGGGTCGCGATAAGCCGCTTTGGATTGAGCAGCAGTTCCAGTGCGTCCGTAATACCTGCACTGATGATGTCGGCGCTGGCGACTGTCCCGGCCGAGGCCCCTTCGCGCTGGATCAGTGCTATCCCCAGCGCCGCCCCCTTCAGCATCAGCCTGTCATTCCGGCCATTGCCGATGGCAACGACCTGTTCCGCTCCGAGACCGTTCACAAAGTCGAGTTTGGCCTGGTCCTGGGAAGCGCTGCCGATTATGTGCAATTCAACCGGAAGACCGGCAAGCTCTGATTGAGCTATGCCAAAGGTATCCGCAGTGATCACATGGATACTGACAGAAGCCGCAAGAGTGGTAAACAACTCCGCCACGCCCGGTATAAGCCGGCCATCCTCCGCCAGGGTTCCATTATAGTCACAAGCAACGTGCGCCAGTTCAAGCGTGCGGAATCCGGGAATATCGATGGTAATCATTTTATTCCTTTTGTTATGTCAATTATGAATAATAGTTTTCCGGGAACAACACCCGTTCCACTAGTTCCACCAGCATATGGATGACCTTGATATGCAACTCCTGGATACGGTCGGAGAAAGCGCCGCCAGGTGTACATATCACGTGATCAGCATTGTTATCCAACAACGACTTCGGCTTACCGGTCAGGGCGATGACAACTATGCCAAGCTCCCGTGCCGCCTGGGCAGCCTTGAGCACATTGGGGCTGCTGCCGCTGGTACTTATTGCCAGCAGGACATCACCTCTCCGGCCATGACTCTCGACATAGCGGGAAAAGATCGCGTCATAACCAAAGTCATTGGCAACGCAGGATATATGTGCCGGGTCACTGATGGCGGTGGCTGGCAGTCCCGGCCGGTTCAGGCGAAACCGTCCGGAGAGCTCTTCAGCAAAATGCATGGCATCGCACAGGGATCCGCCATTGCCACAGCTGAATACCTGACCGCCGTTGGAAAATGAGGTAATAATGGCCTGGGCGGCGGCTTCGATCGCCGAGATGGTCGCTGCGTCGTCCCGGAGCCTGGAAAGGGCGCTGGCGGATTCTTCAAGCGCTTTGTGAATGTGCTGTTTCATAGTTTTCCTTTGCCATAAATCAGATTATTTTACCGGCAAGAGACCGAAACCTGGCAGTTCAATGTTAAACCTCTCCAGTTACAGCATGAGCACTGCGTTTCCAGACCAGCCAGAGCAATCCTGCAACGATCAGCGTGGTAAACAGCAGTGAGATGTAATTGAGGACGTGCCAGCCGCCGGAATTGACCAGGGCTCCTGAGAATATCGATGATACCACCTGCCACACCGAGATGGCCAGGTCGTTCAGCCCCTGACTCTTGGCCTTGTCATCGGGGTGACACGACTCGGACAGCAGTGTCGTACCGCCGATGTAGATCAGGTTCCAACCGATACCGAGCAGAAACATGGCTACCCAGAAATAACTGACACTGCTGCCGGTAAGGGCAACAGCCACACTCGCGAACAGGACGAGGGTGCCGACCAGCATGATCCGCACCGTGCCGAAGCGGTGAATCAGGCGCCCGGTGATCAGTGACGGGCCGAACATGCCGATAAAATGCCAGCCGATCACCGAGGTGGCGGCGGCATAGGGGTGATGACAGAACGACATGGCCAGAGGGGTGGCCACCATCAGCAACACCATGACCCCGTTCGCCATGGCGGCGCTCACAATGGCAATCAGTACTTCCGGCTGACGAACGATCTCAGACAATGGCCGCCCCGGGGCTTGCGCCGCCGTTCCGCTCGGCGCGGCAATCTTCAATCGGCCAAGGATCAGCAGCGCCAGCATCAGATAACCCGCCAGCGCCAGATACGCCCCCAGAAAACGCTGGGAAAACAGTTCGACAGTGAACCTGCTGACGGAAGGACCAAGCAGCCCTCCCACCAGACCGCCGGTCATCACCAGGGAAATTGCCGTGCTCTTGAAACCGGCCGGTGAAGCGTCAGCCGCTGCAAATCGATAATATTGGCCAATACCGTTACTGGAGCCAAGCAACAGCGTACCGAGGCAGAGCAACGGAAAACTGGCGGTACTCACCGCGAGAGCCGCAACAAAGGACCCCGCCAGACCGCTGCAGGCACCGAGGCGAAAACCGGCGCGGCGACCGGCACGTTTCATATACAGAGACGCCGGATAGGTCGTCACCGCCGCCCCCAGCATAAAGGCGGTCACCGGCAGGGAGGAGAGCAGCTTGTTTCCCGCCAGTGACTGCCCGACCAGTGAGCTGACCGACACCACTGTGGAGCTGATGGCCAGGAGGAATGTCTGGCAGACCACCAGAACTACGATATTCTGCTTGACGTCGGTTATGGGCTCCGTCATGAAACAGTTCCTCCTCTCTTTGTCAACGGGATGGTAGTGGCACGGAAATCGCCCTGCTGTCCCTCTGTACTCCCCCTGCGCACAATAAGCCGATGCAGTTTCCTGCCGGAAGAGAGACTTATCTCTTCACTATCGTGCAGCACCACGTCTTCATTGCCGAGCTCATTCGTAACCAGCTGTTTTTCAAAAGCGGCATACAAACGGCCGTTCTTGTCCCGAATGGATTCACCGTCGGTGACCCGCCAGCTCAGATACAGGGTACCCGAGGGGCGCAGCAGCTTGAGCAGGTTGCGCACAGCAGGTGCGATGGCATCCGGCGGAAGATGCATGATGACCGTTTCGCAGAGCACGTTTTCATAGCTACCCGGCAGCAGCTCCGGCAGATCCGGCAGAGTGGCGACGCCAAACTGAAGATTGGGATAAGCGGCTCTGCCCTGCTGCAGCAGACCTTCCGAGGCTTCGTAACCGACCGCTGCATAGCCGTTGGCGGCAAGCCAGGCGACATCGCGCCCCGCACCACAGCCGATGTCAACCGTAGCCCCCGCTTTGAAGTAGTGGCTCAGCAGATCATACATATCGGTGGGGGGTGGCTGCTCGCGCCACTCACGGGCGTACTCTGCGCCCTGCCGGTCGTATGACGCTAGTGTCTGTTCATCCATTATGACTCTCCTTGGGCATCTGATAATGATTTAAAAAGCAGATTTATCCGCGTCAACATCTCCTTTTCAACCGGTTGCCGGGTGTACTGCCTGACGCTGAGCCGTGTCATGATTACTTCGTAAAAGTCCATGGGGTTTCGCTTGGTATTGTTGAAATCTTCCATCAGCTTCCTTCCCTTTACGAAAAAAGGCCAAGGAATGTATCCTTGGCCTCCTGTTGTCAGGTCGGTCAATCGGTCATCAGTAAAATTTTTTTCACTACATTTTGACCACAGGTGATGTCAAGAGTCAGTTGGGGGCAGATTCCGGGAAACTATGCACCGTACTCATTCCGGTATGCCTGAATTTTCGGCAGTATTTCAGCCCGGACCGGATGCGCGGCACCGGTCGCTTCAAGCACCTCGATCAGGTCAGTCAGTGTTGCGGCTGAGAGCACCGGTGTTGCATAGGTCTGTTCAAATTCCTTGAGTGTCGACAAGTCGCAGTTTTATTGGTCAGTTTGCTTCTGCATCAGGCGATGTCAGATCAGTCAAAATCCTACTGCTTTAAAGGAATGATGACCTTGATTTCCAATAACCCTGCAAGTGCAGCCAGACGGCGATCCAGAGTCAAGAGAGTGGCATTGGTTCTACGAGCAAGGATAAGATAGAGAGCATCGTATACCGGATGCAGATGACGGCAGGCAAGTGCGAACGACTCCTGATAGAGTGCCGTACTTTCTTCAAGCCGATCCGGCAGACTTAGCGCCTGTTCAAGCAACAGCTCGCACCGCTCCATGGTGAGAAGATCTGCCTTGCGGTATTTCCAGAGAGCATTACTGATCTCAGCAACATAAAGATCAGGAGCGGTCACCAGAGCGGCCTCTTCCAGCAGCGGGGTAAAAATTTCCGTACCGGGCAGAGCAAGCACCACCCCAACGGCTGCACTGGCATCAATGACAACGTTCATCGGTCACGATCTTCCCGAATCAGTAACGCGGGGTCGGGCAAGGCGCCTATCACCTGCTGGACAGCACCCTCACGAATTACCGAGATCAGAGCTTTACGACGCAACTGCGGCGCAAGATCCAGACTCAACCCTTTTGCCAGTATCGCCACCGCCTGTTGGGCAATAGAGCGGTGTGATGCCTCGGCCTCGTGGCAAAGGCTTTGATAAATATGTTCTGGTAATTCTCTAACCTGTAGTGACGGCATAATTAAACCTCCTCGAACAAGTTACTGCGTTTTTCATACAAACGCAAGCACGATACTGCTTATATCTTCATCCCATTTAACAAATATGTTGTTTCATTAAAATTCTTTTCAGTAATTGCTAATTCAAGTGAGACACCTCACCCCAAACATCCAGTTTCCAGATGCCGTCAATGATTGAAATTTTATTCAGACTGGCATTGTGAAGCGAAAAATGGCGGGGGTGATTGAGCGGAAGCCCGAGCGCCCGGTGAAATGCCCCATGTACAATGCCACCGTGGCAGATAACGGCAAAGACAGAATTGTGGTGCTGTCCAGCAAACTCCTCCAGACAGGCGACCGAGCGTTCATAGGCCTGCCTGAAGCTCTCGCCGCCAGGCGCCAGGTCATCGGGGAAGAGGCGAAAGCGGTCGAGCTCCCGGTGCGGCTGACCTTCCAGTTCGCCAAAGTTACGTTCCCGCAATCGCACATCCTGAATCAGCTCCACCCCCAGCTGTTCGGCAACAGCCGTGGCGGTCTGCACGGCACGCCCCAGATCGCTGCTGTACACTCTGGTTATCTTCCGGTTGCTCAACGCTGCCGCCAGGGCGACCGCCTGCTGTTGCCCTTTTGCCGTGAGCGGACTGTCCCGGTGCCCCTGCAACTTTCCGGCACGGTTCCATTCTGTTTCACCATGCCGGGCTATGTAGAGTGTCGTTGTCATTTGGTCAAATCCTCCGATAACAATGCCGTTAAATCACTCAAGCTGTGAATGGTCCGGAACCCGTCTCCCTCCCTCTCATCTTCACCCCTGTTGTTAAACCAGACAGCCGCTATGCCAACGCGATTGGCAGCCTGAACATCAATCTCGAAATTGTCGCCTACCATCAGAATATCGGATGGTTCAACCTTGAGACTCTTCACGATATGACGGTAAAAATCTTCCGATGGTTTGCGAAACCTGCTGTTCTTGAAGCAGAAGATATGATCAAAGTAACTGTTCAGCTTCACCCGCTCAAGAGCCCGCCGGATATCGGCTTCATCTGACTGGGCGGCACTGGTTGCCATGACGATTGTCCGCTGAGGATGAAGAGTGCGCAGAACCTCCTCGGCACCATCAACTGCTTCGACGATGGGCCATTTATACATCGGCGTCTTCAGAGTCGGATCATCTTTCATAATCGTATCACCCCAATCAAACATAACTACCTGATAATGCATACGGCTCCTTATCGACGTGATCGCACCTTTTGCAAACTATATTGCAAAACCAGTATCTCAAAGCTTTATTCAGGGATAAAATTTATGAGGTGGATTAAACCAAATTCCTTGACCTGACCAACTACATGACTTACTATTCAACTACCATGATAACCATAAACGTCCAGGAAGCAAAAACTCATCTGTCCCACTATCTCGATGAGGTAGCGAAGGGAGAGAGCTTTATCCTCTGCAAAAGGAATAAACCGGTTGCGGAAATTCGTCCTGTTGTGAGCAGGGTTGCGACAAAACGCCCGATTGGTCTTGCAAAGGGAACATTCACCATACCTGCCTCATTTTTTGATGAACTGCCGGAGGAGACGGTCGCTCTGTTTTCCGGCATGGCGCCATGAATCTTCTGCTGGATACCTGCTCGTTTTTGTGGCTTGTTTCCGATAGTCCCGAACTATCCCCGACCGCCCGTCGCCTGTTTGAAGACCCGGCACACGATGTTTATCTGAGCGTCGCATCGGCATGGGAGATTATAGTCAAGCACAATCTTGGCAAGTTGCCACTTCCTGAACTGCCCCACGATTTCATCAAAAATAACCGTATCCGTCATCGCATAGAAACCCTGCCGCTTGATGAAGCGGCTGTCCTGCAACTGTCACGCCTGCCGGAATATCACAAAGATCCGTTTGACCGGATCATCATCTGCCAAGCCATTGCCGGCGGCATGGTCATACTTACCCCTGACATCCATATCAGCCGGTATCCCGTGCGGGTTGAATGGTAGTTGATTTCCCTTTATTCCCTTCATCCCTGTTAAATAAAGGGCTTTCTCCGTAAACAAAACACACCTCACGCCGTCCCTCAGAGCAGAAGATAACGCGATATATACGGTATCGGACTGACAACAAGATCATGCTCCAGCCTCCTGATGCCGACCGCAAAAGCTTCTGCGGAAATCAGATGCAGACTCGAAAACGCCTTGTCGCGATACATCTGTATGTCAGTTATCGTGGCAACGAATTCAACGACTTTCTCTTGCAATCCCTTGAAACCGGCATCCGCCATCATCTGCCGCAGATCGACGATGTGCGGGTAGCGCTGCTGTTCCAGCTAGCGAAGCAGTTCCAGCGGCACTGCTTCAGGAACGTTACGGTGCCGCGGTTGAAGGTTTACCGGCCACGGCAAAGATTGTATGGTGGCTGAGTGTAATCCCGGAACCGTCGGCCAGGGCGTCAAGTTCCTCTGCGATCTCCTGCTTGGCACGGTCGCGCAGCGCTTCCGGCACATGATTCAGGTAATTGCCGAACGAGCTGGCTTCACTGAACTTTATCACTTCCTTTGCTGTAGCATGGGTACGTTTGAATTCCTTGACCTGGATCTCTTCCACCGACAGCCCTGCTTCCGCCAGCAGAGAGATCAACTCCGTAGTTGTCAGTCCATGCTTGCTGAGTGTGTTGTCCTCAAGAGTCACGGCGGCGCGGAATGGCTCCCGCTGCAACACCTTGTCCGCAATCTGACGCGGCACGGAAACAGTGTTAAGCTCTTTTGCTCCGGTGGTTATGCCAACCTTGCCCCCCGGCTTGAGCACCCGAATAATCTCCTTGAGGGCGGCCTTCTTGTCCAGTACCCAGTGAAATACCGATGACAGATAGACGACATCGACACTGGCATCGGCAACCGTATCCAGGCTCTCGGCTTTGCCTAACGAGAAGGTTGCATTGGCATGATCGTTTTTTTCATTGGCAATTCTGATCCGCTCTTCCAGAGGATCAACCCCCAGAAAATGCCCCTGGGAGCCGATGATGGTGATGACATGGCGCCCCAGTCTGCCGGTGCCGGCTCCCACATCCAACACCACATAACCGGGCTTGACGCCCAGTTTATCAACCAGAATGCTGCCTCTTTCAAACTGTGAATCACTGATTTCGTCATACGCCTGAGCCAGGTCACTATTGTCCAGAATAAGATGAACCGCCATACGTGTTACCTCCATGTTGTATTATTTGAGTGGTGACAAAACCGTCACCTTTCACTGAGAGTCAAGGGGGAAAAGCCGGATTATGCGGCACTGTTACCCCCTGTGTAACAAAGCATTTTTCACGGGTACGCTGCCAGACGGTCGGCAGGTAGAGCAACAACACCACCCCCATCAGCACGGCGCCGAGCAGTACCGCCCGGGGAGCACCGACAATACCGCCAAGCAGTTCCGCAACCGATCCGCTGGTCAGAGCACCTAGCGAAGGGAGACCGATCAGGCAGACCGTATTGAGGCTCATGACCCGGCCGCGCAGTTCGTCAGGGGTGGCGACCTGGATAATGGTGGCGATGAGGGTACTGAAAACCGTTGCCGCAGCACCGGCCAGAAACAGCATCAGAGCGCCGGCAACGATGTTCGGGCTCAGAGCGAAAAACATCAGCGACGACGCAAAGACCAGCCCGCTGACGACCAGCACCCGTTCCCGGTGCGGCAGCTCTTTGAGAAACGCCAGGCCAAACGCACCGACCAGCGCCCCGCCACCTGAGGCTGACAGCAGCAGGCCATAGCCACGGGGGCCGCCGTGCCAGAGGTCGCGGGCAAATATGGGAAGCAGCCCGACGTACGAGCGGCCGAGGATCGCGGTAATGGCAAACAGCAGCAGCAACGCCCGCAACGGCCGGTTGTGCCAGCTGTAGGAAAGGCCGCCCCGTAGTGAGGCGCCAATGGCACCCCGCGCCGTGCTGCTGTGCCTTGTCACCCCGGTCATGCGCTGCAAGGCGGTCAGCATGGCGATAAAACTGAGGCCGTTGATAAAGAACAGGGCAGCGACTCCCAGCGGCGCCAGGAGGACACCCGCCAGTGCCGGTCCAACCAGTGCCGCGCCGCTGTAAATGGCACCGTTGAGTGACAGGGCGTTCATCAGATCCCGGGGCGGCACGACACCGGGGATCAGGGAGTTACGCGCCGGGTTGTCAAACGCCAGCAAGGACGCCCCGATGAACGAGGCCGCCAGGACGTGCCAGACCGTGGCAATTCCGAGAAAGGTCGTCAGCGCCAGTACAAAAGCGTTGAGCATCTGACCGCTCTGGGTAATCTGCAGCAGCCGGATGCGATCGACCCGATCAACCACCGCACCGCCGATCGGCGGCAGCACGATCATCGGCAGGGCAAAACTCAACCCGAGCAGACCGAGCCAGAGCGGCGAATCGGTCAATTGCAACACCAGCCAGCCGGTGCCGATATTCTGCATCCAGGTCCCCATATTGGAGACGATCTGTCCTGTCCAGAGCAGTCGGAAATTACGGTGCTGCAGGGACGGAAAACGTCCGCCGGAGAGGAGAGCCATTGGTCATGCAGCTCCGGACGGTTCGTCCAGTTTCGTTTCCCGGTGCTGGATTGCGGCATATGGATACACGGCAACACGCAGCCTCCCCTGGTGCCGTGCCTGGATCCGGGCGATGACCTCATCCCAGCGATCCGTAAAAACCGTATCAGTGGGAAAGCGGGCGGCAAGCCGTTTGTCGGCATATTGGGAAAAGACGATCAATTGCCGGTCGCCGGGGAGCGGCGGCTTGACTTCACCAAGCTGATCAAGCTGGGTTCTTCCCCCCTGCCCCTCACGATGCTGTTCAAAATAGTGCATCGCACTCACCCCCTGCGGATGCTGTATAATCAGTACTGCGCTCCCCCCTGCCCGCACCGAGTTGATCCAGCTGTTCACCTTGGCCTGGGTTGCCTGGGGATAGCTGTTATTGACCACCACATCCGGATCGGCCACGACGTCCGTCCGGTAATGGTTGATGGCGAAACGGCTGGCGGTACGATGCGCTGCTATGATATCCCCCGCAAAAATGCCGCTGACCCGGCGCTCGCCGTTATAGACAATCTGCACGCTGAAATCGACCCTGGCCAGACGGGCTGCTTCCTCCATGTCGGCGCGAATTTCATTGCCATACACCGGAATGACACCGGCGTGCGGCTCGGTGAACGTTTCCTTCACCACGGTATGGTTGTAGCGCACCGTGTCAAAGCCGGCGATGCCGGGCAGAATCGCTTTGGCGCCCCCTCCGTATCCGGCAAAACCGTGAATTTTCACCCCGCTGAGCGTTATGCGCAGGTCGCTCTCCGCAAAGGTGCGGTTGATTGTAATGACATTGCCGGCGCTGGTGGTTCCCACCTCGGTAAGGTTGTCCCAGATATTATGATTGATCCAGGCGAACTTTTTGAGCAGTTCCTGACCCAACTTGCGCACCGCTTCGTCCTGTTCCAGACTGCGGTGGGTGCCGTATGACCCGAGAAAGACAATACGCTCGGCCGGCACCCCGGCAGCCAGCAGCTCCTCGACTACCAGTGGCGCCACCGCATGGATCGGCGTCGGCCGGGTCAGATCGTCAAAAGTAATCACTGCCGAACCTTTACCCCGTGCCAGCTCACGCAAAGTCTGCGTCCCGATGGGAGTACGTAGACGCTGCATAATGTCATCGGCACCCAGAACCGGGGCGTTATGACCCGTCATATGCTGAACCTGAATATCCCAGTCGTCGGGAAAATCAAGGCGTTCCTCAATGTCACCGTAATGTTCGTGGGTACGGATGACGATACTGTTGACGTTCCCGCCCTGCTCCGGCGCTGCTCCTGAAGCAGGTGCGGTCAACTCCCGTGATGTGCCGATCAGAGGGATATTACTCTGTGCAGATTCGGCTGAAATCAAATGGTGACCCAAGACGGACTCTCCTTTCTCATATGGATATGATGGTTACTGACTGGCTATCGGTTCCTTCCACCTGCAGAGCCATTCCTCCAGGGCCTGCATGGCATAGTTAACAACCAGGCCGATGGCAGTCATAGTCAGAATCCCGGCATACCCTGCAAGGCCGCCGAGACGTCCGAAACCAAACATGGCATTCTGGCTTTCGACGGCGATCATTATCAGGACCATTTCGGTATAGGCAAGTCGAAGCGAGACAATCAGCGAAGGCACAATTGCCGGCAGAATGACTTTGTGAAACATACCGAACGGGGTTATGGCCAACGATCGTGCCTGGATCACAAGTTGCGGATCTATGGCCTTGACGGCTGCAGTCGTACCGAGCAGAACCCACCAGAAAGCCGTCAGGGTCAACATGGCAAGCTTCGGCAATTCGTCAATTCCCATAAAGAGAATGAAAACGGGAAATACCGCCAGGAGCGGTACTTGACGCAGGGTCTGCAGCATTGGATCCAGATAGCTGTCTACCGTCTTATACCACCCCATCAGGAGCCCCAGCGGAATCGCCAACGAGATCGCCAGGGAGTAACCGATTGCTATCCTCTGCAAGCTTGCCGCAGTATGAGCCCACAATTCTCCTGAAAACGCCATCGCCACCAGTCGGGCCACAGCCTTACTTGCCGGAGGAATAGGGGCCTGACGAGTCATACCCGACCTGACGGCCGCCTCCCAGAGCAGCAGAAGCATGAACAGTGCCGCAAGCACGACTGCCAAAGATTTCAGCTTGAAGACCAGGAGCGCACCGAAGCGCACTCTGCTCTTTACCGGCATGACAGAGGAATCGGCGCAGCCGCTCTGGTCAATTTCAGTGGTGGACAATTTCCTCTTTCCATCTGCTGACCCTCTTCTGTACAGCTATGAGAGAATAATTAAGGACAATGCCATAGAAGGTCAGCGCCATAATGGCAGCATACATTTCCGGAATCATGAAGCGCGCCTCGGTATTGAAAATCAGAAAACCGATGCCGGAACTGGCACCAAGCATCTCGGCCGCAACCAGCATGAGCAGCGCAGTTGTGGCCGAGAGACGCAGTCCGGAAAACATGGATGGAATAGACGCCGGCAGCACCACTCTCCAGAACATGCCGAAGGACTTTACCCCCATCGAACGTGCCGATTTGACAAGCAGGGGATCAAGCTGGGAAACTCCCGAAACCGTGTTGAGAAATATCGGCCAGAAGGTGGCTTTGGCAATGATGGCAATCTTTGAGACTTCACCGATGCCGAAGACCAGAATGAAGACCGGAAACAGCGCCAGAGTCGGTAGTTGCCGGAAGGCCTGCAGCGGTGGATCGACATACTTTTCAAATGTCTTGAACCAGCCGATCAGGAAGGCCAGCGGTATTGCCAGGGCGGTCGCCAGAGCAAAACCGATCAGGGCACGCTGAAAACTTATCAGGGTGTGTTTAAGCAGTTCTCCTGAAGTTATCATCAGAAACAGTGATTCGATAACCGTAGAAAGAGCAGGGAGGAACACCGGATCGAGTATTCCCGCACGGGGCAGTATCTCCCAGGCGATCAGAGACAGGACAATAATTACCGATTTCTGGGGCAGCGTCGTCGAATATTCCCAAAGTTTCTCCTTATTGAACAGCTTTTGTTGCGACAAAGGACGGGGGGAATTCTCCGTTACGGCGATCTGCTGGTTTTGCGACACAAATTCACGGTCAAATTGAACATTCGTTATCACACGTTCTGAAGACATTGCTTACCTCTCTTGTGCATGGTTTTTTGTACTGATGTGTCATTACAACTCGAACGATTACCTTATATATATGCCTATCCTGACGCTGAACCGATCAGGTCTCCTCCGCTTGTTTCAGATTCAGAAAATCCTCGTTCCCGGTTGCATCCCAGATAACGACCCGCTTCTCGGCATACCGTATGACTGCATCCGTCACTACGGCAAACAGCGTGACGATCAGTGTACCGGCAAAAACATCGGCGACCTTGTATGACTCTTGACTCATCACGATGAAATAGCCAAGCCCCGTGTTGGCACCCATCATTTCCGATGCGACCAACATGATAAAGGCATATCCTGCAGCCAGACGCACCCCGGTGAAAATCGAAGGCGCCGAGGCCGGTATTACCACCAGGAAGAAGAGTCGGAAACGGCCCAGCCCAAAGGAGCGGGCTGACTTGAGCAGCTGCTGATCAACCGAGTGTATACCGCTTATGGCGCAGAAAATGATCGGCCAGATACAGAGCCAGCCGATGATAAAGGTGCGCGCTACTTCACCGACACCCAGAAAGAAGATGATGATATGGGCCAGAATCACCGGATTTGCCTGGGCGAAAAGCTCCATGAGCGGTTCAACCGCCTGCTGCAGTCTGGGAAACCACCCTCCCAGAAGCAGTCCCGCAGGCAAGCCGAGAAATACCGCCGCACAGAGACCGACCAGTGCCCGCTGCAGGCTGATGGACGAATGCTTCCACAGCTCTCCATGGGCAAACAGATCGTACGCAGTTTCCAGTATGGTCGATAACGGAGGGATGAGCAGACGGTCTATGATGCCGATACGAGGCAAAACCTCCCACAACAGGAAGAGGAAGAGTATCAGGACAACTCTTTTCTGAAACAGTGACATGGTTATCTCCCACCCGTTGCCGGCATACGTGAGATGATGCCCGGGGTTATTTGTATGACAGCAGACCTCATTCGCCTCCCCCTACCGGAACACCGAAATGTCGCTGGTGCCGTTCGACGTCACTCCAGATATCCGCTGCTTCACTGTTGACCAACTGCACCTGCCAGCCGCCATAGACAAGCAGAAACAGGTACAGTGCGGCGGCAGCCAGGGCGGTGCGCCGTCCGGGTCGCCAGCGATACGCAGCAGATCCACTGGATGATCTGGCGTTAAAAGCCGATTTTTCCTGCCAGACGAACAGAGTACGTTCCAGTCTGAGCAGTCCCTTGTTCAGAAAGTACCCCAGCAGCACAATCAGGGTTGAGCCGGCATAGATTGACGGAATTTTGTAGTTCATGGCTGCGTTGTGAACGAGATAGCCGACCCCGGCGCTGGCGCCGAGCATTTCAGCAGCCATAAGGATAAAAAAGGTGAGTCCGGCGCTGATCCGCACCCCGACAAAAATGGTCGGCAGTGAAGCGGGCAGAATAACCTTGAAGAGTTGTTCTCTGCGGGATATCCCCAGGGAGGCGGACATCTTGACCATCAGAGGATCGACGCTGCGGGTGGCGGTAATGGTGTAAAAAATAACCGGCCAGAGTGAAACCCAACAGATTACTGCCAGTTTGGCAACTTCGCCGATGCCGAGAAAAAGGAGAAAGACCGGCAGCAACGAAAAGGGATTGACCTGGCTTAACGCTGTCAGAACCGGCTGCAGCACCTCGGCGGTCCCGACAAATCTCCGTCCGAGGAGATAACCGAGCGGGACACCAATGAGCAGCGCAAACGTCAACCCCACCAGCGCCCGCCATAAACTGACAAGAATATGAATCCCCAGAAAACCGACAAAAAAGAGCCGGAATATTTCCACTACGACCGTTGAAAACGGGGGGAGAAAATAGGGGTCAACCCATCCGAGACGGGGAGCAGTTTCCCAGAGCAGCAGGAACAGAAGAACTCCCGACCATCTCAGGATGCTGCTGTGTTGAACATTTTCACGTACAGCCATGTCAATTTACCTTGCCTTATTGATTGTCCGACGGTTCAGTCAACCGACGGAGATGCCACTTCAGGGAGAGAACCGGCAACTCCGTGGAGAGTGCTCCAATAATTCACATCAGATTATTTCTTCTTTTTACCGGGAGCAGCCGGCGCAACATTTGTTTTCAATTCATCTTTTCTGATCTCTTCTTCTGTCTTGTCCACCACTCCGCCCTTATTCTTCTTCGACCAGTCAAGTTTCAGCGTGTCGTAGAAGGTCGGGTTCTTTTTGGGATCGTTCGCCTTATATTCACTGTAAGGGTTATAGGCATTTGTGTAGAGATCTCCCGGTTTGATCTGACCGGGCTTCAGGGTACCGTTAGCTTCAAGCTGTGCCAGCCATAATTTCAGCGGACGATCCTCAATCAGGCCGCTGACCGACAGGTGGAGCTTGTTGGTAATGCTGGGTGCGACCTTCTGCAGCTCTTCGAAATAGGCGAAGTTTTCCTTGCGGTGGTCATTGGCATATTGCTGCGCCTGTACCAGCGCCCTGACATATTTCCTGACCGCCTCGGGATTCTTTTTGATGAAGTCATCTGTAAAACCACGCAGATAAATTTCGGCATCTTCCCGGTCGGTAGCCACCGGATACAGATCCCAGGTATCCCGGAGCAACCGGAGTTTGGCGTCTTTCAGGTGGCGGTCGGTATAGGCAGGGGTACTGATGATCACATCAACGGAGCCGTCCTCCAACGCCTTGGCGTGCTGCGACTCGGGTAACGGCACCTGCTTCACTGCGTTGCGCGCTATGTTGTTCTCTTTCAGGAAGCGGCTCCAGTAGAATCCGGCGCAGCTGGTATCAAAGGTGCTCTCTTTCCACTCCCCGGGGGCGACTTTTTTGCCGGCCAGGTCTTTGCCGCTTTTGATCGTACTGTCTTTTCTGACAAAAAATGACAGATGCGGATATGAAGCATTGCCCAGAGAGCCCCTCACGACACCTTTGACTTTTAATCCGCTCTTGACGGCATTGATAAACAGGTCGGGATGACCGGCCAGGACATCAATCTGCCCGGCTTTGAGAGCGGCAAGCTGTTTCGCGGGAACGTCGGGTACATTGACATACTGGAATTTGAGCCCTTCCCGCTCGAAAAAACCGTACCGTTCGGCAATTACATCAGCGCCGCTATGGAAATTGGTCGGCTCGGCGACTTTCAGGGTGATGGTATTTGGAGCGGCGACTGCCACAGTGGCGGCCGCAAGTAACAAAAATAGCGATATAACATGTGTTACGATTCTGGATTTTCCCATTATATGTGTCCCTCTGTGTAAGTGGATTTTTCGATGAAACTGTGCAGAGTATTCAGCAGTTAACCTTTCTTTTTAGTCTTAAGCTTACCGTCAAAAAAGGAAGGATATTTTTTGCCGGAATTAGCAGCAGTGAACGGGTTGAATTCATTGGTATAGAGATCCGTCGGTCTGAGTTGACCCGGCTTCAATGTTCCAATCTCCTCAAAGTGTGCCAGCCAGAGCTTCAGTGGTCGATCCTCAATAAGTCCGGAAGCCGCCAAATGATGTTCAGCAGTGACACTGGATTCGAAATCCTGCAACTGGCCGACGTACTCGCTGCTCAGCAGATGATGATCGAGTGTCCAGGCATTGGCCTTAACGATAGCCCGCACGAATCTTCTGACGGTTTCAGGATTCTTGGCAATAAAGTCCTCGGTAAAGCCGCGGAAGCTGATTTCCGAATCCTCTTTGTCGGTTACTGTATCGAACAGGTCCCAGGAGGTGAACAACCGCTTGAATTCCCCGCGCTTCAGATAGTTTCCGGCGAACGTCGGGCCATTTGCCGAGACATCGATCAATCCTTGACGCAACGCCTGCTCCTGCTGCGGTTCGGCCAGAGGTACCTGAACAAGCTTGTCACGCGGAATGCCGTTCTCCTTCAGGTATCTGCTCCAGAAGAAGCCGCCGCAGCTCGTATCGAAGGAGCCGGCTTTCCCCTCCCCAGGCGCGACTTTCCTGCCGATCAGATCTTTGGCGGAATTGATGCCGCTGTCCTTTCTGACAAAAAATGACATATGCGGATACGTTTCGTTACCAAGCGAACTGCGCACAACCCCTTTGACCTTGAAGCCCCCCTTGATGACATTGATAAAGATATCCGGATGTCCTCCCAGCACATCAATCTGGCCAGCCTTCAGAGCAGCAATCTGCAAAGACGGAGTGTCAAGCGCGCCAACGTATTTCAGCTTTATCCCTTCCCGAGCAAAAAAACCGTACTTCTGGGCAATAATATCGACACCGCTGTGAAAACTGGTCGGTGTCGGCACTTTCAACTCGATCACATCCTTCGGCTGAGGTGCGAACAGATCATTCGCCGGTTGCCCGGCGGCTTTCCCTTTGGTGACACTCTGCTTGTCCACGCTCCAGGCTACCGCTCCGGCCGAAACTATGGCAAGAGACAGTGATACTGCAACAATTCCAACTCTTTTTGATCCCATTTTGATTCTCCCTTTCTTGTGTGTGATGCCCTCTAGTCACGTAGATGGGTACTGATTTAAATGAGTATGCGGCAATAAATCAGCTGCAGTTACCGGTCTCAACACACCGGCACATTCCAGTACAAAAAAAGAGGTTTGCAGCGCACGGTACATGCGTTGAAAACCTCCGGTTTACCAGTCAGTCTACCATGGAGGCCGTTCCAGGACGGACCGATCTCCACAGTAAGATACTTAATGAGCGGCGTATACATCAAGCCTATGTCATAAAAACAACTGCAATAAAAAAGAGGTCTGCAGCGCACGATGCATGCGCTGAAAACCTCCGGATTTCCAGTCAGTATTTCGCACGCAGTCGCTCCGTAAGGAACCAGCTGTTGCGATTGGGCTCTTTATGCGACCGGTCATCATGACCAGCCTATGTCGGACAACAAAAAGGAGGTTACCATCACAAGAACATGTGGTGATAACCTCCGGTTTTCCAGTCAGTCAAACGGAACAGTGCATGGTATCACGCAGTGTTTCCGCAAGTTCAGCTATTATGTTGACCATTACAAGATCAGAGTTCGGTAGACTTTAATAAATATCTACAACAATGCTAGTTTTAATATACCAATAATTAATCACGCTGTAAAGACATTTTGTTACGTACCGAGAAAAAAATTCCGAAAAAAGCCGTCACGTCTTCTCCACATCAGGATAACGTAGCGTTGCCCATTCGTGGCACAGGTCGGCAACATATCGTTCCACATCCTCATCTGTGACGAACGCCGGGATCATGACATCTCCGGCCGGACGGGTTTTACCGTCGTCACCGGCGTAGTAGGCCAACCACCCGCCAGCGCTACGCTTCAACAGCATATTTCTGCCATAGACGTTCAGCCTGATTGTGTGCGTTACGTTGTCATCTGTCATGTTCCCGCCCACGTAGGCATTGGTGTCTGAACCTGGTTGAAATGACCGGTCGACACGATTGGATTTAAGCTGGCTATTCCAGTTCACGTACCATCGCTCGCAAAAAACGCCGCCGCCTCGCGGAACACTTCCGTAATGCGGATGTCCTGGGGGCAGACCACTTCACACATACCGCAATCGATACATTCCTTGCTCTGACTGACCAGTTCCTGATACTGACGGCGGGCAACCACCGGATCCAGGGTGGCTGAATTGTAGTAAAGCCGCATGATCCGGGCGATGTCTATCCCCTGAGGACATCCCTCGCAGTAACGGCACAGGGTGCAGGGGACGCGGATCAGCGATTGGTAGATAACACCTGCCTTCTCCAGCGCAGCCACTTCCTGCTCCGTCAGCATGCCGACTCCGGCCTGCTCTGCCAGGGCGATGTTCTCGCGCACATCAGCCATGGTGGTCATGCCGCTCAGTACCAGATCAACCTCCGGCCGGTTCCAGAGATATTCCAGTGCCCACTGCGCCAGGGTTTTGTCCGGGTTGGCTTCATGGAGCACCTGACGGATGGCGGGATGCACCTCGCGCACCAGCTGTCCGCCACGCAATGGTTCCATGATGATGGTATCAACACCTCTGCGGTGTGCTGTTACCAGACCGGCCTCACCAGCCTGGATATATCGATCCACATAATTGAACTGGATCTGGGTAAACTCCCAATCCCACGCGCCGATTACCTCCTGATAAAAAGCGGGCGAGCCGTGATAGCTGAAACCGACATGTCGCAGGATTCCCTCGCGTTTCTTCCGGTCAAGAAAATCCAGCAGACCTATCTCCTTAAAGACCTTCCAGCGGGCATCCGTCAGTGCATGGATCATGTAAAAATCAATATGGCCGGTTTCCAGACGCTGAAGTTGTGATGTCAGGTGGGCTTCGATTCCGGGAAGGCCGTTCCGGGTGTGCCATAAACCCACCTTGGTGGCGATCTTCACCTGTTCCCGCCGGCCGCGCAGGGCCTCTCCAAGCACACTTTCACTCTCGCCGGCCGAATAGTTCTGAGCCGTATCAAAATAGTTGACGCCATGGTCGATGGCATAGCGCACTATTTCATTGGCAAGTTTCCGGTTGATCCGATCAGGCTGTTCCGGATCACGCGTCAGTCGCATGATGCCAAATCCCAATATGGACAGACGTTCACCGGTTTTTCCCAGAGTATGATAGTTCATGAGTTCGTTCCATTTCAGTTAAAGTTCCTGTTCTCTGCCTTCCCGCTCATACACGATTCATCAAGATGCCGTGGTATCGGCAAGCCCGGCAATCGGAGGATGTATTACATTATCCTCCGTTTGCTCCGCTGCTGTTTCATGAGTAATACTGAAGGTACCGGTCAGCACGATGGCAAACATGCTCAGCATGGCCAGGATCCCTCCCACCGCGTAAACCTTCTCGACGCCATAGCGGCCGGCCAGCCAGGTGCCGAACAGCATGGAAAAAACGTTCAGCGGTGCACCGATGGCCGAAACGCTACCGTAGACCGTGCCGCGGATATCATGACGGGTGGAGGTATCGCGCACCGAATGCAGGGCAATGGTTGCCCATGGTTGCCTCCATATTTTTTAAACGGTGCAATTTGACTATAAAAATCCGCACAAAAAAAGTGGAGGTCAAAGGATTACCTTTGGCCTCCGCTTTTACGGTCAGCACATCTGTAACGACAAGAGACCGGATGGATAGCATCCGGTCTCTTGTCATCAAGTCAACCTGTTGTCCTAAACATATAATTGAAGGGCCAAAATTATGGAGGTTATGCCGCGAAGTCAATATATATTAGCCATCAGGCACAAATCAATCCGACAGAGGCTCTTCACTTCTTCATACGAGCCCCTCCCCTGGTCCGATCGATTCAACCCGGGGTTCAACTCCGGCAAAAAGCTCTTCTGCCATGGCACGGACATCACCAGCGCTAATTGTTGCAATCGCCTCAAGTGACGGACCGATCGGTTCCGGTTCACCGAGGATGGAGGTGGTGTTTGAAATACGCCTCACCTGAAGTTCGCAGTCGTCCAGTGCCATGAGACGCTTGCTGCGGATCTGCTGTTTAGCCGACTCCAGAATATCGCTGCTGATCGTTTCCCGGCAGAATCGCTGCACTTCAGCCTGGCACACTTCGATGGCCTCGCGGGCCCGCTCCGGCTTCGTTCCGGCAAAAATCAGCAGACCGCCGGAATCGGTATAGGAGGCCATAGTGGAGTATACGGAATAGGCCAGACTGCGACGTTCCCTCACTTCGCGGAACAGGCGTGAACTCATGCCGCAGCCGAGAATCTGGTTCAGTACGGCCAGACTGTTGCGATGCCTGCTCCCGGCAGGAGGTATGGGATAGCCGAGATAGAACTGGGTCTGCTCCATGGTTCGCTGATGATGAACCTGATCGGCAACTGCCGGTCGCCACTCTTCCGGAGCAGGAGCGTTCGGCAGCGTGCCGTCAGGAAGATCGGCGAGAAAACGTCTGCTCAATGCCACAATCTGCTCGTGATCCACATTTCCAGCCGCCGATACGATGGTGGCACCGGCACGGTAGTGTGCATGTTTATGCTCCAGCAGTCGTTCCCGCTGTATGGCCCCTATGGATTCGGGTGTGCCGAGCACCGGTGCGCCGAGCGGATGTCCCTGCCAGAACCCCCGGTGAAACCGGTCATACACGAACCGACCCGGGTTATCCCGGTTCATGGCTATTTCCTGCAGAACCACGCCACGTTCTTTTTCCACTTCATTAGCAGGTAACGCTGAATTAACGTACAGGTCTGCCAGTATTTCATAGGATTGCGGCAGCGCGGATGCCAGTGAAGAGGCATAATAAAGCACCTCTTCCTGGGTCGTGTACGCATTGACCCGGGCGCCGAGGGCATCAAAATCTTCCAGAATCCGGTCCGCACTGCGTCTCTCGGTTCCCTTGAAGAGCAGATGCTCGATGAAATGTGAAGCGCCCCCCAAGTCTGCCGGTTCATTTCTGGTACTGCTGTCAATACGGATGCCGATAGCGGCACTCTGTATACCGGCCGTCGTCTGGGTTACTACCCGGATGCCGTTAGGCAGGGTAGTCATGCGAGTTAGTGGCAAAGAATCCTTATGAGACATTACTGCTCCATGTGAAAAAGTGGGTTCCTGCTGTTTTAAGACACGACTATCAGGCAGGTTGCCAAGTATTAAACCAGACCCGCTTGTCAAATGCCAGTTTCTCTTTGCGCGAATGATTTTCATCAGTCGGAACTCCAACAGGAAGCAATATCCGAATCCGCTTTGACTTTGGCAGTCCGACGATCTCGCCGATTCTTTCGGCCCGCTGTTCGTTGCGCAGCACCCCGTCCAACCAGACTGAGGCATACCCCAGGCCGGTGATGGCCAGCAGGATGTTCTGCACTGCCGCGGCGGCGTCCTCCACTTCGAAGGTGTAGGGGAACTCGGAAGCGGCCTGCTCCTCGATATCGTAGAACAGAGCGATGAAAGCCTGGGCGGTGGTTATGAAGGCCTGCCCGGCAAACACCCCTCTGACGCGGTCGAGCTTTTCCGGGTCGTCGATGATGATGAACTGGGTGGTCTGCAGGTTCTTGCCGCTGGGGGCATCCAGCCCGGCCTGGACGATCTTGCGCAGATCCGCCTCCGGTAACGGTTTCTGTACAAATGCTCCGCGATAGCTGTAACGCTCCTTGATTGCTTGAAACAGTTCCATAGCTTACTCCTTTTGTTTTTGATCGTGTGGTCGATACGCAGCAACTGCCATATCCGACCACCTGCCGTTGAGTGTAGTGCACTCACCTCAGATGTCTGTAATGGTCTCCCCAGTCGCATTGTCAACAACCACCGGGGTTTCGAAGTAGGTCAGGGATGGGTGCGCACCATGCTTATCGAAGATGAACTGCTTCCATTCATCGGTATACAGGCGTTCTGCATCCTCCCGGGACTTCCAGAGATATGCTCCGCCCGCCGTGCTGCCGTCTTGGGAAAGCAGGTAATTTTTGCGAATGAGTCCCGGAATCTCCCGATATTTGGGAGCTGTGCTTAAAAAAATCTCGCGAGCCTTATCGCGAGTAAACAGGTGAGGAAGCTTGAACTGAACCAGTACGGTAATCATCATGTAGCTCCTTGCAGCCCCTCGAGGGCTTGTTTTTTTGTTTTTAGTCCAGCTTTGGCCAACTGTGTATTACCCCTGCACAATAGAACTGACATTGCCGATGACGAAATCTATCGATATCCAGGTATTATCATGTATGCTCCCCAGTATCGCAACCGGACATTTCATGGTTCTTGTTACTTTAAGACCGTCTCTTCCTGCCCCATGGCCTCGCGGGCAAAACGTTTCGCCTCGTCCCGCTCATACTGTGAGACACGGGCATCACGCAGAGCGGTAAAGCTATTACCTATCATGCTGTTGAGAAGGCGAAATGTTACCGATTTCTCCTCCAGTTCAGCTTTCATGAAGCGGATACACCCCCGGCATTCCGGGTTACGCACCCTGTGACTGCCGGCGTCGACGCCATTCTGCCGGGCCAGGATCCGCATCCCCGAAAGCAGCGGTTCCCGCACCAGCGGAAACCACCAGCAGCGGCGATAGACCAGGCGGGCCAGCATCAAGGCACAGTTTTTACAGATTACCGGCGACTCTCCTTCAAGAGAGCGCTTCATACATTCCAATCAAGGTCAAAATGGAATTCCACCGTCCCGAGATTCCTCTGCCCGGCATCATAACTTCGCTCCAGAAAAGAGATGCGATTCTCGTGGTCAATAAGGACAACGGTCGAACAGCGGGTACCAAACTCCTCAAGCGTTACAAAAATCGAAGCCAGAGCCCGCTCCCGTTCGATCCCGACACCAGTGTCCGGCAGCAGGTGATCGAGGTGACGGCTTCGATCGGTGAGAAGACCGAAAACGGCATCCGGATCGATAAAATCTGAAGAGGTTATGGCCTGATGAATCCCCTCCTTTATAGCGGCAACTTTCGGCCAGTGAGTATCGAGGAGATGGTTACTGAGTCCGTATATTCCGGCAGGGAGTGAATGGAAGGCCGGACCGCGATTGGAATAGAAGGAAAGTCCGTTGAGATCGCCAAAAACAAGACCAAAGCCGTTGTAGCGATCACCATTCTGCATGAGCAGCTCAAGGAAGTTATCGGGAGACACATCGCCGGATAGAAACTCCGGGATCAACGCCCCCCGTGAAAGCTTATCGGCAAAGTACTCATCAGGGCCGTAAAAGTTGGTCAATGCTGCCAGACGACCGTTCCTAGACACCCCCAGCCAGGTTCCCCCCGCCTGGAGGTCACGTCCAGCAAGGATCTGCGGGACATCATCCCAGAAACGTGCGGTAGCTGTCGGGCGCAGGTAGTTTTCATCACGGTTGGCAGCAAGCACCAGGCGGTAACGGGGATGACTATCGAGGGCAAAGCCGAGCAGACACATCAGCTTTACCCGAGTTTACCGACGATCTTCAAGCGATTGAGTATGGCTTTATTGTGTACGAACAGGTCGGTTACATCGCTGCCCGGAGTAACTCCGTGATGCCGGCCATCCTTGAGGAGCTGAACTCCGGAAACATCATAGACAAGATTATTGATGGCAATGTATCCCGGGTTGCCGTTCAGTCCGTCATGATGCGAAAGTTCCTGAGCGGTGAATGTTTGCAGCTCCAGTCCTAGTTCAGACACGGTTGTAGTTGGTGTTATTTTATTCATCGTACTGTTTCTCCTTCCAAAGATGCTGGCTACCCATTGACGACCTCCTTCTTGTCATCCTCTTCTTCGGCTGCAGCGGCCAGACTCTTCTGGGCGATTACTGCGGCACCAAGGGCACCGGCATAAATAGTGTTCAGTTTGACGTCGCTGATTTTGTGACCAAGTATATCCTCCAGTGCCTTCTTCATGCCGGCGTTATTGGAAACACCGCCGGTAAAAACAAGGTCGGCCTCCAGCCCGATCCGGTTGAACAGATTACGTACCCGGCGGGCGGTGGCAATATGGATTCCTGCGGCAATGTCGGCCCGAGTTGCCCCCTTGGCCTTGAGCGAGATGACTTCGGATTCAGCGAACACCACACACTGGCTGCTGACATCGGAAGGTTTGGTGGCCTTGAGTGATTCGGCACCCAATTCTTCCGTAGTCAACCCGAGGAGCACGGCAGCTTTTTCCAGAAAGCGGCCGGTACCGGCGGCACATTTGTCATTCATGATAAATTCGACAACCTTGCCGTTTCTGGTGTCCACCCGGATCGCCTTGGAGTCCTGGCCGCCGATATCGACGATGGAGCGGACGTTCGAATTGAGGACATGAGCGCCCATGGCATGACAGGAAATTTCGGTAACGATTTTGTGCTGGATATCGCCGAATTCCAGTGCCACGCGACCATAACCGGTACCGACGATATATTCGATGTCATACTGTTCAAGGCCGGTCTGTTTCAGCAGCTTTTTAAACAGCTTATCGGCTGTCTCCTGCGTATGGACGCCGGTGGGAGTTATGGCCGTATAGAGATTGCCGTCGGATAACAGCACCGCCTTGCCGGTACGTGATCCGATATCGATGCCGATTACTCTGGCCTGACTGATGGTTGCTACAAGCTTTTCATCAAGAACGTCTTCAACTTTATATCCCATGGATGCATTCTCCTTATCTGTGGATTGTTTGATTCGATACATTCTTTAAACGTGCGTTACGATAACATCTCGATAAACGCCTTGATCCTGGTCAGCACCTGACCGCTGGGCGCGCCGGTCTGGAAGGAGCCTTCCAGATTGATGCTCGGTATCCCCTTCTGGTGGAAGTACTCCCGCCACATTTCCCGGTCGACGCTGGCAAATGAACAGCCGATATAGCCATAGAGGATCAGCCCCTTGGCGCCGACCTTGTCTATTTCACCTTCGATAATATTGCGGGCAAAGACATTGGCCCCGGCCATGGAGTTGGAATAGACGAAGTGGGCCAGCGCCTCCACCGGCGGTACATCTTCACGGTAGTTTTTGAACGGGACACTACGCAGACCAAGGAGTGCGCCGCCGGCCTGGTCGATCGCCTCATAGATGCCGAACTCCTGACCGGTGCCGCCGGCCCAGACCAGCGGGATGGCCTTGTTGCGCTCCGTGTTATTGACCGGCCGACTCTCCAGCTCCTCCAGCAGTTCATCGAGCGCCGCCTCATACTCATCAGGCTTACCGAAATAGTTGTTCAGACCGATGTTGAGCATCTGGATGGTGGCCAGACTCTTTACATAGAAAGGATGTTCCAGCCTGAGCGTCAGGATTTTTTTCATCTTGTCCAGCAGACGGTTCTTGCGCTTGAGCTCGAACGCAAGCTTGTCTTCATTGATAACACTCGTTCCGGTCAGCCATTCCGCCACGCCGTGGACCTCGGAGATAAAAAAGTCAACCAGTTTGTCCAGCTTTTCGCCATTAACGTGGGCGCCGCGGTAGAGCACATCATTGTTGTAGACGTCAAATCCTTCCCGCTTCATAACCTCCCAGGCCAGATTGTACGGTTCGCAGGCTGAGCCGTTGCCCAGAATACGCTTGATCCCTTTGCCGTCCTTGCGCAGATGCCACTGACCGACCGTGCATTTGACCATGGAACAGGTTTCCTGGGGAAACTGGTAATAATCCTCCGAGATCTGCATCACCGTCCGGTCGCTGAGGCGGCCCATTTCGCTGAAGGCCACCGGCACCACGCCGGAAGCGTATGCAAGCGGAACTTCCCAGCCATAGCCACCGCACCAGAGTGCGTCGATTTTTCCCTCTGCGTAGGCCTTTTCAGCATCCGGAATGTATGATTCCGACAGATCGAGAATTTTTTGCACCGCCGGGGAGTAGTTGTGGACTTCCTTGCTGTATTCGATGTAATCGCGCTGTGTTCCGATATCCAATGGATCCATTATCTATTCCTCACTTTCCGTACGCAGTATATGATGCACAAGAGTTACACGCGTCAGCCGTGCCGCAGGCCAATACCGTTTCAGGTATCAACAGTTTCTGTTCTGCCAGGTGTGCTGTTTTGGCTTCCCGCTCACCAAGAACTTCAATAAAGGCTTCCAGACGGGTTTTAAGCTGACCCTGGTCACTGGCCGAATAGTCGATCGGCACCTCCAGAATCGGCAACCCCAGATCCTGGAAGTGTTTGAAGAATTCGTGCTTGGTCTGACCGTAGCAGGGGCAGAATTTAAGGTAGACGAACAGGATGCCGTCAACGTCATACTCCCTGGCCAGGGCTCCTGAAATATCAATCCTGTCCTGCAGCGGTTTCATGCGGGCGCAGGGGGACTGATCAAGATAGCCGTCGGCCAGAGCCTGATACGGGTCGATGGTCTCATCGATCTGATAGTCAACGTTCTTCAGGCCGGTGCAGTGATCTTCAACCACGACCCGTGCACCGATCTCGTTCTCGATCAGCTCCAGCAGACGACGGTCGCCATCGGCGATGATCCCGCCGGACATCATCAGGCGGATGCGGCGCGGTCCTTCGTCCGGAACAGCTGCCAGGGTGGTGTAAACCTCACTGTAGAGGGAATACAGCTCTTCGGGCGGCAGGTAGAAAAAGGCCTTGACCAGATCGAGGAAATCCTTGCCGGTCAGCGGCGGACTCTTCCGTTTGCGCAGCTGCGAAATATCGCGCAGTACCTGGCGGATCTTGTTGTACAGTTTGATCTGGAAACGTACCGCTTCCTCGGTGACCGTATTGCCGGAGAGCTGCTCCAGATCCTCTTTGAAATTGAGAATCTCGGTGCGGTAGTAATTGCGGGAATTTTCCTTGTGGCGCTGCCGGGGGAGATTGAGCACGTCAGACGGGGCAAAAAAGTCGCCGATCGCCTCCCCTACTTTTTTGATACAGTCGCAGGTGTAGAAGGTGTAGACCTTGTCAAGGGACTTGTAGAGCGAATCACCAAGTTTAAAGGCCCCCAGAATGCTTTTGGTAAAGTCGCAGAATACCGCCTGGGTGATCTGCTCACCCGAAGCCACCTCTTCGGTGTTACCCGCCTTGAACAGCCTGATCTGGGCAACACCGGCCGCATTGATCAGCTCCAGAGGGGTATAGGTGCAGAGATAGCCGACCTTCTTACGGTTATCTGCACCGGTAATCAGCGCCTCCTGCTGCTTGGCGACACGATTCTCGATCTCGGTCAGGTCGAAGACATAATTGTCGGCCTCAGCACTGATCGAGGTAAGCGTCTGATCATGATACTGCTGGGCGTAGACCGCTGCGCCGAGTGCTCCTGCAAAGATGCTGTCGATTTTCGGTGTGCTGATCGTATGGCCAAGCTGATCTTCCAGTGCCTTTTTCATACCGATATTATTGGATACGCCGCCGGAGAAGGCCAGTTCCGGCTCCAGTCCCATACGGCTGAGCAGGTTGCGGATACGGCGGGCGGTGGCCTGATGGATACCGGCGGCAATATTTTCGGCAGTCTCACCCCGCGCCCGCAGGGAGATGACTTCGGATTCGGCGAAGACCACGCATTGGCTGCTGATTTCCGATGGCTTGGTCCCCTTGACTGATGCCGGTCCCAGCTCGCTCAGTTTCAGATCCAGCAGTTCCGCCACTTTTTCCAGGAAACGTCCCGTTCCGGCGGCACACTTGTCGTTCATGATGAATTCAACAACCTTGCCGTTTTCCGGGTCGACTTTGATCGCCTTGGAGTCCTGGCCACCGATATCGATGATTGTTTTGATTCCGGCATTCAGATAGTGGTTCCCCATGGCGTGACAGGAAATTTCTGTGACGATCTGACGCTGAATCCCTTCGAAATCCATGGCGACTCTGCCATAGCCGGTGCCGACGATATAATCGATATCGTTCCGCTGAAGTCCCGACACTTCCAGCAGCTCAGCAAACAGTTCATCGGCCGTTTCCTGCATGTTGACCCCGGTATACACCTGTACCGCATGGAGTTCTCCATTGGCCAGCAACACCGCCTTGCCAGTCCTGGATCCGATATCGATGCCGATAACTCTGGCGCCGCTGACGGTCGGTACAAGCTTTTCATCAATAATATCAGCTACTTTCATTTCAACACCTCTTTCTTTGATATGTGCTGCTTTTTTATGTGACAAAAAAAACCGGAGGATTCCCCGCGTCTTGGTGCGGTGAAACCTCCGGTTATCCGGTCGGTTTGGTACTTCAATAGTGTCAAACGGATGCAGCGACAGCATAGAAAAAGCCGGAGGTTCACATCGTACTGCAACGATGAAACCTCCGGCTTTCCGGTTGGTTTTACTTTTTTGAATTCCTCACCACAGATCAGGCGAGAATTTATGTTTTTATCTACAGTCGCAATTCAGAACGACATAGTTCGTTGCAGATTAAAATTTAATGCTATCTATATATTTTATAGCTTTTTATCGTAATAAAGAATTTCTGTCAAGAAAATTTTACCGTTCAAAATTTTTTCCTAAAAAATGACGCCATACTCCAGAGCAGAATCATTGGTCTCTATAATTTCAACCATTTGGTCAGCTGTTCCAGAATCTCCACTATAGCTATCGCAGGGTAATCATATAGTCACTTGGCTTTCGACTGCTCCGCAGCGACTTGCTTGAGAAGCGATCTGGCAGCAGCCAGCAGGACGTCCGGATCAATCCTGATCTTGTAATTGGGATTCACGTAGGCTAGGTGAATCAGACTGCTCCGGTCAATCACAAATGCAGATGGGACCGGAAGCTGGTGGTGCTTCTGACCGGAAGCTCCTTCCAGGTCAACCTTATACTCGTTCTTATATTTGCTGACGGTGGCATCATCCAGCTGGAAGGCGATGCCGAGCTTTCTGATCAGATTTGCATCATTGTCGGAAAGCAGACGATACCCAAGCTGCAGCTTTTCTGCAGTTTTTTTCAGCTGTTCAGGGCTGTCCGGGCTGATGGCAAGCAGCTGGAAACCGAGCCTGTCAAATTCCGGAACGAGCGCCTGTAGTTGGCTCAGTTGTTCGTTGCAGTACTTGCACCAACCGCCCCGATAAAAGATCAGTATGGATGGTTTTTCTGTCAGGAGCGCAGATAGATCCATTGCAGTACCGTCAATTCCTTTGAGCAAAGCTTTGGGAAATACCTGCCCGACCAGAATCGGCTGAACCTCTTCTGCTTTGGCAGGCACCGCTTTGACACCTGTCACCGTATCGACTCCGGCCCGGGCAGTCCCGCAGACGAACAAAGCCGCGGTAAGAATTATCGACAATAACATCATGCTTCGCATGTACTTCATATATCCCTCCGGATTTGTGTTCTCTGTTGCTATTGCTTTCATAGTTCCTCCCTCACTACTGTTATTATTAAGATCACCCGTCACTCCTACGGAGAGTAGCCGAGTCGCGTGGAAATATCGGCAGCGGCCTGAAGGCAGAGCGGAATCAGCTCGTACTCCAGCCTCCTGTCTGAAAAACGGAGCGAAGGTCCAACAAGGCTGACCGAACCAACGTTTCTACCACTGAAGTCACATACCGGGGCTGCAATCCCACGCAAGCCAACCTCGAAGTCATCCCGGTCAAGTGCATAACCGTTCCGGGCAATCTCACCGAGATGATTCTGAAAAGTATCTCGATCAATACTCGTACTGGCAGTGATGCCGGACGACACAAGTGCTGTCAGGATTATTTCCAGTTCATTTTCGGGCAGAAACGCCAGCTGTACCATACCTGCAGTGGTGCAGTATGCCGGCAGCCAGGATCCGACACGGGGAGCGACACGAACGACATGGGTCGTTTCGACCGCATCAAGATAAAAAACGGTGTCCTGTTTCAGTATCGCCAACAGTGTCGTTTCGTTGCAGAAATTTGCAGTATCTTCCAGAACCGGACGCGCTCGACTCTTCAACCTGCCTTGCCGGATAAAAGTCTGCCCCATCTCCAGAGTTTTAATTCCCAGCCGATAATTTGCCGTAATCCGGTTCTGCTCAATGTATTCACGTCCCTCAAGTGTCGCAAGCAGACGGAAGACGTTATTCTTATTAAGCTTCAGTCGCTTACTCAGCTCAGTCAGACCAATCTCATCGTGGATACCGTTAAACTGCTCCAGAAGATCGAGTGCATGCGAAACTGCCAAAATGGTATAGTCTGTTTTCTCTCTTTTTATTTTCATCTCATCTCCTATAGAGATAATCATGGAACGGGACAAAGCGAAGACAAGATACTTTTGCCAGACTCCTAACCCTCATTCGACTTCTGGCGCCAGACAAACAGACGGGCCTCGGCAGCGCCGAACAGGGTCGTGATGCCGTAATTCAGCAGCGCAATCAGGACAACCGCCGCAATAACATTGGGCATCTGAAAATTCATCTGGGCATTACGGACCAGCCAGCCGAGGCCACGGCTTGCTCCGATCATTTCCGCCATGATCAGCGAGAAAAATGAGGTTCCGGCTCCCATTTTCAGACCGTGAAAAACTGATGGTGATATGCTGTGTAAGCTCTCCGGAAAAGAATTGTTCACACAGAAGCAGTAGAACAGCTGACGGGGGAGCAATAAAAATCTCTACGATCCCGCCTAGTTTAGGAGCGAGTTCCCAGGCAAGAAAAAAGAGCAGGATAGAAAGTTTGTCTGTGTGACGGTACAGGTAAAACTCCCGTTTGTGCAGCTCTGCCGCCGGTGCTGTATGCATTATATTCTACGACTCCATCCCGCCTCAGGAGCTCCGGTGCTCCCGGCCAAAGGGAGACATCGAGCGCAGACGGTCAATGATCGGCGGCAGCTCACGGATAACCGTCTGTATCTCCTCGTCGGTGGTAAAACGGGAGAGCGAGAAACGGATCGAACCGTGGGCACAGGTGAACGGCACCCCCATGGCACGCAGAACATGGGAAGGTTCCAGTGACCCGGAGGTGCAGGCGCTGCCGGACGAGGCACAGATCCCTAATTCTGACAACAGCAGCAGGATAGCCTCCCCCTCGACAAACTCGAAGGCGATGGAGGTGGTGTTGGGCAGGCGTTCTGCACCACCGCCGTTGATGCGGGCGTGAGGAATAGCTGACAGCAGTTCGGACTGCAGGTGATCGCGCCGGGCTTTGACAATCGTGTTCTCCGCTTCAAGGTGCTGACCGGCCAGTTGACACGCCTTGCCCAGAGCAATGATAGCTGCGGCATTTTCGGTTCCGGCCCGACGGCTTTTTTCCTGATGCCCCCCAACCAGAAAAGGGCGGAACGGTGTGCCACGCCGCACATACAGTACTCCGATCCCTTTTGGGGCGTGCAGTTTGTGGCCGGACAGAGACAGCATGTCGATGTTCGAGGCTGCCAGGTTGATCGGCAGTTTGCCGACAGCCTGAACTGCGTCACTGTGAAAGAGCGCTCCTTTAGCCTGAGCGATGGCAGCGGCCTCTTCCACCGGAAAGATGACACCGGTTTCGTTGTTGGCCCACATGAGCGAGACAATCGCCGTCTGTTCATCCACTGCGGTTTTCAACTCTTCCAGATCCAGACGACCGGAGGCGTCAACACCAATCTCCGTCAGCCGGTATCCCTTCTGACGCAGATTGCGGCACTGAGTCAGGATGGCCGGATGTTCCACCCGACTGGTGATGACGTGCTTTCGCTCGGGGAATACTTCCAGGGCGGAACGGATAGCGGTGTTGTCACTTTCGGTGCCGCAGGCGGTAAAGACGATTTCGTCCGGCGATGCGCCCAAAAGTTCGGCAACCCGACCTCTCGCTTCGTTAACCTTGCTCTGCACCTGGCCGCCGAAGAAATGCATGGAACTGGGGTTGCCGTACAGTTCGCAAAAATAGGGTCGCATCTCTTCGAATACCGCTTCATCGACCTTTGTGGTGGCATTATTGTCGAGATATATTTCTTTCATGCGAAAACCTCCTCTACCACAATATGTACTACGAAAGCATCTCCACAAAGGTCTTCACCCGCATCACCTGCTCCTCAGTGGGGCGCTCCTTGTGCACTGAACTTTCCAGGGCGATGACCGGGATATTCAGAGTTTTGAAATAGTCGCGCTCGATCTGCTGTACGACGCTACCGTAGGGGCAGCCGGTAATGGTCGAAGCGATTATTCCGCGAGCGCCGCTCTCCCGGTAAATTTTTTCCACAAAAAATTTCCGGTAGGTTGCGGAGGTCCCGGCCCCCTCCCCCAACTCTCCCCTGCCCTGGGCGTCCAGAACGTAATGAGCCATGGCTTCCAGCGCCGGTACATCTTCTCGGTACGGTTCGGTACCGGCCAGCACCCAGCCGACAATAGCCGCGTTTGATTCTTCAATGACCTTGAGGATTCCGCCCCCACCCGCCGCACCGCCGGTCAACACCAGCGGAATATAGGGACGGGTGTCTGGTGTCAGCGCCGCAAATTCAAGCTCTTCGATCAGCAAGTCCAGCACCCGCAAATATTCATCCGGATTGCCGAAATAATGGTTGGAACCCTGAATCACCTGCAGGGTCGGCAGACTCTTCAGATAAAAGGGACTCTTCAGACGCAGTTCCAGAATCCGCCTGACCTTGGCGGAGACCAGATTTTTGCGGCGGATCTCTACCCAGAGCCGCTCTTCATCTACCGGCTTGCCGGTAAGCCAGAACGCAATTTTCTGCAGTTCGTCAACAAAAAAACTGATAACATCGGGGCGCTTGTCCTCGGCCGTAAAGGCGGTGATGTTCTCGATGCAGTGCATCTCGTAGCCGTCCGCCTTGGCCAGTTCCAAAACGTTGCTGATCGGTTCGCAGGTTGAGCCGAAGTAAAGGATGCGCTTGATCTTCTCATCCTTGCGCAGGTGGAGACGGCCAATCATGGCCTTGATCATGGAGCAGTATTCGGCCGGCACCTGGAAGTGATTTTCAGCGATCTCCTCAGCTTCGCGGCTTTCATTTTTCCACAGTTCGGCGATCCCGATCGGGATGGTGTCACAGGCATACAGCAGCGGTGCTTCCCAGGAACTGCCCCCCCACACAGCAGACTTTCCGGCGGCCGCCTGTTGCTCGATGCCTTCGAAGGAATAGGTCTTGGCCAGCTCGGCGAGGGCTGTTTTTGCTGGTGACGGGATATCATGCAGGTTGCCGCCAGCTGCGGCGGCCTTACGCGTTGATGATGTACGGCTCATTGGTCTGGCTCCTTTTGGCGTTCAATACCTCGATGAACGCCTCGATTCGTGTTTTCAGCTGTCCATGATCGCTCTCCGAATAGTCGGCGGAAATATCCAGCACCGGCAGATCCAGACCCTGGAAATGTACCAGAAACTCCTTTTTGGTGACACCGTAGCAGGAACAGAATTTATGGTAGACGTAGAGCACGCCATCCGCAGCATACTCCCGGGCCAGCCGGCCGGAAAATTCCACGTTGGCTTCCAGCGTCTTCATGCGGGCGCAGGGAGCCTGATCAAGATAGCCGTCTGCAAGGGACTGGAAAGGATCGTCGTTATAACTGGTGGTATGGTAGAAGGGTTTCAGCCCGGTGCAGTGGTCTTCGACCACCACCTGCAGCCCGAGCTCTTTCTCGATGATATCGAGCAGACGGCGGTCGCCGTCCGCAACGATGCTCCCGGCGATCATCAGGCGCAGCCTGCTGCTTTCGCCTCGGTCCGGAACGGCGCTGAGCCGCCGGTAGAGATCTTCATAGACCGGCAGCAGTGCTTCACCCGGCACGTAGTAGAATGCCCGTACCAGCTCCAGATATTCACTACCGGAGAGCGGGGGATGGAAGCGTTTGCGCAGTTCGGAAAACTTTTTCAGCAGCTGGCGCAGGGAGTTATAGAGTCCTATCTGTTCCTGGACCGCTTCATCACTGATTTTCTGACCGGAGAGCTTTTCCAGATCATCACGGAAGGCAACGATCTCGTTGCGGAAAAAGGTCCGCGATGCTTCACTGTCGCGCAGCTTGGGAAGATTGAGCAGTTTCACCGGCACGAACTGCTCGATGACTTCGCTGGCACGCTTCATGGAGGCACAGGTATGGAAGTTGTATACCTTGTCGATAGCCTTGTAGAGTGGATCACCCTCGGAGAAGGCGCCGATGCAACTCTTGCTGAAATCGCAGAATACACTCTGGGTAAAGCGTTCTCCAGCAGCAACGGTATCCGGATTGCCGGCCTTGAAAAGGCGGGCATGCTTGACACCGGCGGCATTAAGCAGTTCCAGAGGCGTGTAGGTGCAGAGGTACCCAACTTTAATGTCGTCGTTCTTCGAGTCGATAAAGGTTTCCTGCTGCTGTTCGATCAACTCGGTGACCTGCAGCAGATCCACACCGCGAAATTCATGGATGTTATCCTCCGCCGCTCGTTCCTGAGATGCGTGCAGGGTGGCATATGCCGCCGCGCCGAGGGCGCCGGCATATATCATGTCGAAGGTTGTTTCCGTGAAAGGGGAGCCGATCAACTCTTCGAGGATACGCCGCATGCCGGGGTTATTGGAGACACCTCCAGTGAAGAGAAGACCGGGCTCGGAGCCGACCCGCCCGAGCAGGTTACGCACCCGCCGGGCGGCCGAATAATGGATTCCGGCTGCAATATTGGCCACCGCGTCCTTGTCGTTGGTCTTGGCCCCCTTGGCACGCAGCGAAATCATCTCTGACTCGGCGAATACCACGCACTGGCTGCTGATCTGGGCCGGATCGGTGGAGTTCAGGGAATATGAGCCGAGTTCATCAAGGGTCAACCCGAGCAGTACAGCGGCCTTTTCCAAAAACTGGCCGGTACCGGCGGCGCATTTGTCGTTCATGACAAAATCGACGACCTTGCCAGTCTCGGTATCCACCTTGATCGCCTTGGAATCCTGACCGCCGATATCTATGATTGTACGGGTGGTCGGATAAAGGGCATGGGCACCCATCGCGTGACAGGAGATCTCGGTGACCACCTCAAAGGGGATGTCGGAAAATTCCAACGCAATGCGGCCATAGCCGGTGCTGACGATGTAGGCCAGGTCGGAACGCTTCACCCGGGCCAGACGCAGCAGTTTTTTCAACAGTTCATCGGCCGTCTCCTGCATGTAGAGCCCGGTCGGAATCAGGGTGGTGTAAATCTTGCGCGAAGTCAGCAATACACCTTTGGAGGCGCGCGAACCGAGATCCAGACCGACTACGGGCCGATGGTGCTCAAATTTCCACTCCTTGCTGCCGATAAACTCTTTAATGGTATAGCTCACGATACTCCTTTCATTGCTGCACGCTGCAGTGCTGCGTGCATTTGATTTGATCTGGCCGGGATAGTGCCGCAGTAGTGGCAAAAAAAAACGGAGGTCCGATCGCGTATGCGAGTCAGAACCTCCGGTTTACCAGTAAGTTGACAACAATATTTTATCTTGTATATCTATTATTTATGTAGTCTTTAAACTTTTGTACCGCATTTGTCAAGTATTTCGTGCAATCAATCCAAAAAAATTTTCTTCAAAATTATACTTGACAACTTCAATTTATATCGCAACTATAGCTGCCCATGCAAAGTGACACCCGACATATCAGAAGAATTTTATCCCGGCGTACCGTAGCGTCGTTGATGACAGTGATCTATCTGCTGATCCTTTTCACGCCACTCACTCTCCATTCGCGGATGGTAGCTCACGCCATTACCGGAGAGTGCTCCGGCAGCTGCGAAATCGACGGCTGTTCCCTGGAAAGTCGTTCCGCACATTCCTGCTGCTGTGCACAGAAGCATCAGGCACGAGCCGAAAAAACCGCGATTGCCGGGTCCGTCGGCGGGGCAGAGAGTACCGGAAAACCGGGAAGAAATTGCTGCCCGCCACAGAGACCGGCAGTAGCAAAAAACTCATGCTGTGCTAAAAACGGCACCCCTCATCGGCAGGAAAACAGTGACCAGACAGCGGCTCCCGGCACTGAAGAACAGTCGAAACATCAGGTCGTCTTAAAGTGTGGCTCTCCCTGCGGTAAAGGAAAAATACAGCTGCTTGCCGCTGCTGGTTCCTCAGATGTACTGCCGTATATCTATGCCGAAAAAATGATTGAACCGCCTCACAAAGAGACTCGCTACTCCCCCCTGACCCGACGCATGGCCTCTCGTCATGCTGAACCTCCCGATCCTCCCCCGAGACTACTCCCCGTCTACTCCTGAAAATTTTAAATTTTATTGAGACACCCTACAAACCGATAGCGGACAGCTTCCGCACAATCACTCGGTGCGGAAATCCTGTCGCACAAGGAGCTGCGCGTATGGAAATTTCCGAATTCAAGGAGACCGATCCGGTACCGTCACGAAAACGGCTGACAATGGCCCGAAATGACTTTCCCCTTACCGTCCAGTACGGTGAAACTACCTATGTTCTCGTCGTAACAAAAAGCGAAAAACTGCTGCTCCAGAAACCCCTGATGTAACAGAGCCAGCAAGCCAGCTTACAGTTGTAGTTCACTCTGCAGCCGTTCGCAAGCCAGCCAGCCAAATAGCCCAGCCACTCCGAACAGGAGCGGCTGGCGTTATTTGGCTTTTTTGTGCCCGGTTATTGGCTCGCATCCGATTTCGAACCAGAAAAGGAAAAATTATGAGTTCCGCATGCATTACACGTAAATCGATCCATGGGCACCCCTGTTTTGGCGGCGACCATAAAAAAAACGGCCGAATTCACCTTGCGGTGGCGCCGCGCTGCAACATCAAGTGCAACTACTGCACACGCCGTCACGACTGCGCCAATGAATCCCGGCCCGGTGTGACCAGCCGAATCCTGACACCCGCCGAAGCGCTGGACCGGGTTCGGGAGGTGAAGACCAGCCCGGTCATGGGCCCGATCATCAAAGTTGTCGGCATCGCCGGCCCGGGGGATCCACTGGCAAACGAAGAAACCTTCGAGACGTTTGAACTCATCCATGGCGAATTTCCGGAGATGATCTCCTGTCTCAGCACCAATGGTCTCATGCTGCCTCGAAGCATGAGTCGCCTTGAATCGCTTGATCTGCGCAGTCTGACCATCACGATCAATGCGGTGAACCCGCAGGTCGGCGGACAGATTTACGGATATGTCCAGTACAATGGAGAGACCTTTCGCGGTGCGGAAGGGGCAGAACTGCTGATCCGCAACCAGCTGGACGGCTTACAGCAGGCAGCTGACCTGGGGATTACCGTCAAGATCAATACGGTACTGATTCCGGGAATCAATGAATTTGAAGTTGAAAAAATTGCCGTAGCGGTGAAATCGCGTGGAGCTGCGATCATGAACGTCATGCCGCTGATTCCTCAGGCTGATTTTGCCCATGTCAAACCGCCGACGGATGCAGAACTTTCCGCAGTCCGGGATGCCAACCAGAACATCCTCGGCCAGTTCAAGCACTGCAGCCAGTGCCGCGCCGACGCGGTAGGTCTGATCGGGCAGAACAGTCTGCACCAGACATTAAACTGAAAACCATTTACCGTGCCTTTAAATCGCACGCACTAAACCAACAGGAGAACAATAACATGAAGCGATTGACAAAAATCACCGCAGCATCGGCAGCAGCAGTAACTCTCATGGCAGGCCTACTCGGCTGCGGAGACAGCAGTTCAACCTCAACTCCGGTGACTACACCACCTGTTGCAAAAGTTTCACCGCTGGTCCTCGTTGAAGGGGGCACAGCCGTTATCGGCGACAACGCGGTTGCAAAAGCTGCACCTGCCCGTGATGTTACCGTATCTGATTTTTACATCAGCAAGTATGAACTTACCTTTGATGAGTGGGATGCCTACACCAAAGCAACCGGCAAGCCGGATCTGGTGGATACGAATAATGCCGGTAGAGGTCAAAATCCGGTTTACGGTATTGACTGGTATGACGCAGTTGAATACTGCAACTGGAGAAGCACCCTGGAAGGGCTGACACCTGTCTATACGATCGATAAAATCAATAAAGATCCGAAAAACATCACCACAGATGCAAAAGATCCGAAGAAATGGACGGTGACCGCCAACTGGTCTGCGAATGGCTACCGTCTCCCCACAGAAGCTGAATGGGAATATGCGGCAAAGGGTGGCAAGTTGAGTAAAGGCTACAAATTCCCCGGCAGCAATGTCGCCCGCGAAGTAGCCTGGTACGGCGGTAAAAAGGCTTCGGCTGCAACCCTGGCAGGCGGAGCGGTCCTGGCAAACTTCACGACTGGAACCGTAACCAAAAAAGGCGACCTCCGCAAAATCGGTTCTCTGAAACCGAATGAGCTTGGTCTGTATGATGTTGCCGGCAACGTCCATGAGTGGGTATGGGATAAATATTCCACAGCACGCACCGGAGTTCCGGCAACCGGGTATACCGATCTCAGTACGGTGAACCCGAAAGGACATGCCACCGGTTTTAACAAGTTTGTGTTTCGCGGCGGCAACAGCGGTGGGCCGGACACCTGCATGCTGCCGAATAAACGCTTCACCAAGGATGTGAACTTCACCATGTGTCCGGCCGGACTCCGTCTGGCGAGGAACAAATAGGTATTTGCATCTGCAGGAGTTTACCATGACAAAAACCATGACGATCGTTCTGATTTTCAGTGTGGTTCTGATCGGCTCATCAATGGCTTCCCTCGTGGCCCAACCGGCACAACCGGCAAAAGCCCGGACGGTGAACGTCGGCAGGGGCACTGTACAGGTTCCTCTGCACCTGCCCCGTGAGGTTACAACAGGCACGAACATATCCGGGTCTGCTTCGCTCGGAAGTAAAGATGCCTGCGATATTACCTTTGACCGTTTCACCGGTATTTACTGGTCGGATCGGGATATCGCCGGATCGGCACTTCTGCCGACGCCGGCGTATGTTCCGGTATCAGAGCAGCACGGCGGATCTCTTGTCCTTGGTAGCGGTGGTGTGGCTCAAACCAGGGTTATCAAGCTGTCGGCAGAAAAACCGTGCGGAAAAATAGTTCAGGAGACTCTCAATGTCATTGATCTCTACTGCCGCAGTTCCAAAACCCACTATGCCGTTGTGGGCATGCAGGACCCTTTCATGACACTGCAGAAAGTAGTGGAAATAGCCAAAAGTCTGAAATGCAGTTGATTCACGACCGTAAGGACAATCAGTGGATACTCTTATGACTGTTATGATACTCGGCCTGTCGGTGGAAGGCCTTGTGCTCTGCCCCTTCTTTGCCTTCGGTCTGTCCCTGGCGGACCGAATGGCCGGAGTGCGATTTCTGCTCGGCAGACTGCTCGGCCTGGTCTGTTTCGGTGTTGCCGTCTGCCTGCTGGGCAAGGCGGTGCACATTGACGAACGGATCATGAATCTTATCTTCGGTGTCACCATCATCCTGCTCGGCATGTATCGGGCGGTCGTTGTGGAGGAGGGGAATCTCTGGTGGAAGATACGGGAATACAAGGTACGCCTGGGGATCAAAAGCCGCTGTGGAGGCAAGGGTACTCCTGCCAAAGCGGGTTTTGGCCTCGGACTGTTCCGGGGGCTGTTCAATCCGGGGAGAAAATATCTGTATCTCGCGCCGTTTCTGCTGGATCTGGGCGTGTTCAAAGGACTGGCCATCTCGTTTGTCTATGGCCTCAGTTCTTCGGTCTATCTGATTGTCGGCTTCGTTTCGGCAGGATTCATCAACAAAATGGTGCGACATAAACAGCGCTTGGGAGTTGTTGGCGGCATCATTCTGATGCTGGTCGGCAGTTATTACGTCGTAAAAGCCAGAAGTCTGGTTCTGTGACCACACCGCTTCAATACGTATCTATGCAGTTAAATAACTAAATCACTACTCACAGGAGAATAAATGTGAAGCGCGAAAATTATATTTAGAACTTGAGAAAATACATTTTATAATTATTGT
>JBMOEI010000005.1:0-122404 GCA_049318985.1 Desulfuromonadaceae bacterium | reverse complement strand
AACTGCTCGTCGAAGAGGCCATGACCCGTGCCAACGGCAACCAGACCATCGCCGCCCGCCTGTTGGGGATATCGCAGCCGGCTTTGAGCAAGCGACTGAAGCTGCGGGGGATTGTGTAACGGCCTCTCCGGTAAAGGATCGCCTGATCAGCGCCAATATTCCGCTAAAATCAGTCCCTGCTTCGACAAGCTCAGGACGAACGGATTTTAGCAATTCTAAGTTGCTGATCTTCCGTTCGTGGTGAGCTTGTCGAACCATGAGCGGAAGGTCAGGAATGGTCATAACCTGGGTTATTGACTATAACCAAGGTTATGACTGCCTAACTGCTTGAAATAAAAGCAAAATTGTCATTTTACTCTCGTAACACCACTCTCCCGGTTATACCGCTTGCCCTGTCTCAAACGCTCCATAATAGAAAATACAATAACAATAACAGCCGGTTAAAATTGTATACACTTTTGGCACTCCACTTGCTCTCCTACCGGCATATACGATGTTCAAAACGTCTGCAGGGAAAAAAGGAGCAACCATGAACGGAAAAAAGTTCTACCAGCATTTGTACTTTCAGGTATTGACCGCCATTAGTATCGGCATCTGCATTGGTCACTTCTACCCTGAAACCGGTACCGCCATGAAACCGCTTGGTGACGGCTTCATCAGACTGATCAAGATGATCATCGCACCGATCATCTTCTGTACCGTGGTCACCGGTATTGCCGGCATGGAAGACATGAAAAAGGTTGGCCGGGTCGGCGCCAAAGCGCTGCTCTATTTCGAGGTTCTCAGCACTATCGCACTGGGAATCGGCCTGGTAGTGGTCAGCGTCATTAAACCGGGTGTCGGTATGAATGCCGACGTTTCCAAACTTGACGCCAAGGCTGTTGCCGTCTATACGGCCAAAGCACAGCAGGGACACAGCACGATCGATTTCGTGATGAATATCATTCCCAGTAGTGTCGTGGACGCCTTTGCCAAGGGGGATATCCTCCAGGTGCTGCTCTTTGCGATCCTGTTCGGAGTTGCGCTTTCCAAGATGGGCGAGCGCGGCAAAACGGTCTTCAAGTTTATCGACTCGGTTTCGCATGTCCTGTTCGCCATCGTCGGTTTCATCATGAAGGCAGCTCCCATCGGTGCCTTTGGCGCCATGGCCTTCACGATCGGTAAATTCGGTCTCGGTTCACTCGCCAAGCTGGGTCTGTTGATGGGCAGTTTCTATCTTACCTGCCTGCTGTTCATCGTCGTCATACTCGGCGCTGTTTGTAAAATGGCGGGGTTCAGTGTTTTTAAATTCATCAGATACATCCGCGAAGAGCTCTTGATTGTCCTCGGCACATCATCATCCGAATCGGTGCTGCCGCGCATGATGGCCAAACTTGAAAATCTCGGCTGCAGCAAATCGGTTGTCGGTCTGGTCATCCCGACCGGCTACTCGTTCAATCTGGACGGCACCTCGATCTATCTGACCATGGCTGCGGTTTTCGTTGCCCAGGCTACCAACACGCCGCTGACGATGATGCAGACCCTGACGATTCTCGGCGTGCTGCTGCTGACATCAAAGGGAGCAGCAGCGGTAACCGGTGGCGGCTTCATCACCCTGGCCGCGACCTTTGCGGTTATTCCGACCATTCCGGTTGCAGGACTGGCGCTGATTCTCGGCATTGACCGCTTTATGTCGGAAGCCCGCGCCCTCACCAATCTGATTGGCAACGGCGTGGCGACGGTGGTGGTCTCACGGTGGGAAAACGAGCTGGACATGGATAAGATGGCGCGGATGCTTAACGACGACACTGATGTTGAAGCGGAAGAGCCGGAGTTGGTTCTGGAAGGCGAACCGGCAGCAGCGGAATAACGGTAGAATTACAAATCTACAAACGGATTTACTGGAGAGTGCCATGAAGAAACAGAGTGTAATTGCAATTGTGATCGGATTAATGGGTGTGTTCCTCTGCACAGGGCTGTCATACGCTTCCGGTAAGGATGACGCCAAAGCTCTGGTGAAACAGGCTGCCGCCTTTGTGAAATACCAGGGAAAAGGGAAGGCGCTTGCCGAGATCAGTAAGCCGAAAGGAACGTTTGACAAGGGAGAGCTGTACGTATTCGCCTATGATCTTCAAGGGGTTATGGTGGCGCACCCGAAAAACCCCACCCTGATCGGAAAAAACTTAATCGACGTTCCGGACAGTGACGGGAAATTATTCCGCAAGGAAATTGTCGAAAAGGCACGGCTAAAGGGTTCGGGGTGGGTTGATTATCTCTATCTCAATCCGGAAACAAATGAAGTGGAACATAAAACAACCTATCTGTTGAAGGTCGGCGACATCATTTTATGCTGCGGCGCTTATAAGGAATACAGTCACGACGGCGATTAGGCCTGTTTCTGGGAATGTGGAGATACTCGATGGCTAACAAACAGAAAGAATATCCGCGCTACAATGTCGTGTCGTTGCGAATCACCGATGCTGAAAAAGCGGTACTTGATGAGATAATGCAGCGTACCCGGAAAAGCCTGTCAATGGTGATGCGGGAAGCAATTTTACTCTACTCGCATGAAATAACACTTTTTCCTGTTTCGACACAGCATCCTGTCTGAAACGAACATGAGGTCGTTGGGTGAGCACATACTGCCATGTGTGCTCCTTTCGAGAGCCGGGGAGCTGTTTTCCCCGGCTTTTTTGCAGCTAATTGCGGCAGGAGTAATTTTCATGCCACATTCTGTCATACAGCTGTGGTACCCTTTTCACCATGATCACCCTCCCCCTCGAACAACGCCTTGAAATTCTGGCGGACAGCGCTAGGTACGATGTATCCTGCTCCTCCAGCGGCAGCAGTCGTGCCGGCAAAGCCGGTGCTCTCGGCAGCACGGCGGCTAGCGGTATCTGTCATACCTGGACCGCCGATGGTCGCTGTATTTCGCTGCTGAAAATACTCCTCACCAACGCCTGCATTTTTGATTGCGCCTACTGTCTCAACCGTCGCTCCAATGACATACCCCGGGCCTCTTTCAGCTCTGACGAGGTCGTTGCTTTGACGATGAACTTCTACCGCCGCAACTATATCGAAGGGTTGTTTCTTAGCACCGGTGTAATCCGTTCTGCTGACTATACGATGGAGCTGTTGATTTCCATAGCGCGGCGTCTGCGGCAAGTTGAACGCTTCAACGGCTACATTCATCTCAAGCTGGTGCCCGGTGCAGATCCGTTGCTGATTGCCCAAGCCGGGCGCTATGCCGACCGGGTCAGCATTAATATTGAACTCCCCAGTCGCCAGAGCCTTGCACTGTTGGCGCCGGACAAGCCGCGCGAGTCGGTTATCAACCCGATGCGTCAAGTCAGCGGCCTGATTGTTGAGGCGAAAGAGGCCCGGACAAAATCACGTCGCGCGCCCTGTTTTGCCCCGGCTGGGCAGAGCACACAACTGATCATCGGAGCTACGCCGGAGAGCGACCGCGATATCATCACCCTGACAGAAGGGCTGTACAACAGGCTGGAGCTGAAGCGGGTCTACTACTCCGCCTATATACCGGGTTCCAGCGACAGCCGTCTGCCCGCACTGCCGACTCCGCCGCTACTGCGGGAACATCGTCTCTATCAGGCTGACTGGTTGCTGCGCTTCTATGGTTTTTCTGCCCATGAACTGCTGGATGATGCGCGCCCCAATCTGGATATGCGCTTTGATCCGAAGAGTGACTGGGCGCTGCGCCACCTGGAGCTGTTTCCGGTGGAGGTGAACCGGGTTGACTATGAGGTGCTGTTACGGGTACCGGGGATCGGTGTCCGCTCTGCCCGGCGCATTGTTCAGGCCAGGCGCGGCACCCGTCTCGGTGAGGTGGAGTTGAAAAAACTGGGGGTGGTGCTGAAACGGGCAAAATATTTCCTGACTGCCGGTGGCCGTTATCTCGGGGGTATCAGGCTGGATGGCCCGCATCTTGTGGAGCGATTGCTGGCTCCGATCCGGCGCCCGGCGCGACTGGATCAGTTGGAGCTGTTTGCCGCTATTCCGGATACATCAGCGTTGACAGGGGAGTTGTGATGGTGATCTACCGCTACGACGGCAGCTTTGAAGGTTTTCTCTGTGCCGTGGCCGACTGTCTGGATGCGGGTGAGGATGCACCGGAATTCGTGCGGGAGGGAGATGTTCACAACGTTGGACTCTTTGTCAGTTACATCAGTGAGGTTGCGACCGTGCGCGAACGTGCTGTCGTGTTTCGGAAGCAATTTATCAATGCGGTCTCGCAGGAGGCGTTTACTACCGTGCGCTATGCCTTCCACAGCCAAAAAAACTGTATTGAAATGCTGGTGTGGCGGTATCTCACGATGGGACTTCAGGTGGGAAAGCGTTTGTGCGGGATGCTGGCGGAGGAACCGGTGCATTCGGTCAACCGGATTGCCTTGTATGTGTCTCATGAAGCTCATAAGTACAAAGGGTTTGTGCGCTTTCGTGAAGTCGAGGCTGGCTTTTTGTACGCCAAAATCGAGCCGGAGGCAGATATTCTGACATTTATCGCCCCTCATTTTGTCGGACGGGTTGGAGATCGTCCCTGGATGATTCATGACCTGCAGCGCAATCAGGCGGCTCTGTATGATCTGACGTCATGGCGCCTCGTCAAAAATATTGAACTGACTGCCGAGCCGGCTCTCGCCGCAGCCGAACATGACTATGCCGCTCTCTGGCAGCGTTATTTCCAGCATCACGCCATTGCAGAACGGCACAATCCAAAACTGCAGCAGAAACATGTCCCGTTGCGTTATAGAAAGCATTTGACCGAATTCAAAACAGTAAACTGACATCCGAATCAATGCATTCATCTCTGTTCAAAAGAACAGTAAAAATCCATTCATAAAATATACAACCCCGACCAGGCCGACACTTACTCCAAGAAGCCAGACAAGTTTCTTCTTTATTAACGCCGCTATTGAGGAGAGAAGAATTGCTATCTGTAAATATATGACGGCAATGCCGAATATCTGGGAGTGTTTCTGAGCATCGTTCCTTATTTGTTCGAATTGCTTAGCTCCGGCTTGAATTTCGTTCTTTTCAGCATCATACTGTTTAGACTTTTTTTCATACTCCTCAATTTTTTTTGCATATTCAGCAGTTGCCTGTGGTGACATGTTGCCATTAGCTTTTAATTCAAGTTTCAGTTTGTCTTTTTGCATTTCATAGATGTAGCTTTTAATGCTTTTGGCCTGGAAATATGCCCACTGATCAGATGCCTGCGTCTGACTCATAACCGACCTTGTTGAATATCCACCACCTTTGAACGTTGCAAGAGTAGCACAAACAGCAAGAATAACTGTAGTCAGGGCCAGGTAGTTGAGCCACGTCTCTTTTTTTTCTTCTGCCATTATTACGATCCTCCTGCTGCCATACCTTTAAAGACTGTAACGTTTCGATACGATCAAATTACCACTGGAATTTATGGGGATATTTTGTTGTGTCGCCCGCATTTGTGAAGCCGGTGTGACAGACGTTACATGCTGAAGAACGCCCTCCATGCTCACCTGCGAAGTTATTGCCGCCGCCGCGTTTTGAACTGTGACAATTGCGGCAGTCACCAAGAGGCAAGGCCTTTGCCTGGTACTGGAGAGCCTGATAGTTGTCGCTGGCGACTTTTGAAGGAACCATGGCGTGGGGGCTGCCGTGACATCCGGCACAGTAGATGCCACCGTGACCGATGTTGCTGTTACGGTAAAGAGTTGTCCCGGTATCAGCAAGACCTACGCCTGTATGACATGTTGAACACTTTGGCTCCGTCACCCAGGGTACTCTGCCGGCTATGATTGAAGATGCCACAGTGGCCATTGTCCCATGACAGTTTGCATTGGCACAGTTGCCATCGGCCGCAGTATGGCTGACACTGCGGTTGCACTGGGTTGAAGCCCCGGGATGGCAATCGTAGCAACTGATGGCAGACCCGCCTGGCGCAGTTCTGCTTTGATGCGCATTATGGAGTGCAAAGGACAGGTATGGTATTCCCGGCTGGAGTGGAGCATTTAATACCGGACTGCCGTGGCAGGAAGAGCAGCGTACCGGCTTCTGAGTCTTCAGCGAAGTGCCATGTCTCTCGTCGTGTCTGGTCAGGACATCTTCGAAGACCTGAGTTACTGTGCCGCCGGCTGCGTGGCATTTACCACAGTTGATCTCATCAGAGGTAGGAACGGTTGCACGGGTCTGCGCGATAATTGTGCCGCCCGCATCCTTGACGGTAATTTCTGCTACCTGATACGGATTGCGCACAGTTGAGTTGTCGTCGTACGGGACTACCGGTATGCCGCTCACTTGGAAATGATCGCCTTTGGCAAGCATGGTGCCACTCAAACCATTACTGACAGTCCGATCATCGAGATTGAGTCCCTTGTCCAGAGCCGGGGATGAACCAAACAGCTGCTGCGAATTCGTCCAGAACTGGTGGAAAAGCCCCTTGCCCTGGGAGGTCGTGTTGTTGAGTATGCGATATGATACTGATAAACCTGATGTTACCACCTGCGGCGGGTTGGCTCGTTTGATGACCTGAGCCCAAACCGTATTATAGGGGGGGAGAATAACGGCAGTATCATAACTTGGGTTAAGGCAGTGCATGCCCAGATCGTTCCAGGCCACAACAATATAGCTGCTGCCCTGTGCCGGAATAGTACTTGACTCGGTTTCTTTTTCGCCGCTGCAGCCGCTCAATAGTGCGGCGCCGGCAAGAACCGTTGCCAGCAGTTTTGTAATGCCCATTGTCCCACTCCTTTTAGTCACAGTAATAATCTGCCCGCAGACAGAAACGTTGTTAAAAATCCATCGATATCGAATTTAATACTCAAAAACCATTCTGACATCTAATTCTTGATACTGAGCAACTCCACCTCGAAAACTAATGCTGCGCCCGGCAGGATCTCTCCGGCACCTTCATCTCCATAGGCCAGCTGCGATGGGCAGAGCAGCTTCGCTTTTCCGCCGACTTTCATTTTTTGCAGTCCTTCGACCCAACACGGAATTACGTTGTCCACCTTGATTTCAAGTGGCTCGTTACGCTTATAGGAACTGTCAAACTCCTTACCATCGGTGAGAGCGCCGCGATAGTTGACCATGACCGTATCTTCGGCTTTCGGAGTAGCGCCGGAACCTTCTTTCAAAGAGAAATAAATAAGGCCGGATTCTGATTTGACCGCTCCTTTTTCCTGAACAGCCTTTTCAAGGAACTTCTTGTCAGCTGCAGCCATCTTTTCGCTCTGTTCATTCCGTCGCTTTAGTGCCAATTCTTGAATTTTTGCCTCATATGACTCCAAGTCCACTACCGGAGAACCTTTAGCAGACGAGTCACCCAGTCCCTGTTTTACAAGCTCCATTTCAGAAGGGGTCAGATTAAATGTGGAAAGCTGCCGGGCCAGGAACATGCCGATTGCGTAGAACGTTTTTTGCTCATCGGTCTTGATCGGTTCGGCAGCAAAGAGTGGGGTTGCGAGAAAGCAAACAAGCATGATTGGAAGTATTCTGAACATAATTTCTCCTTATGATTTGATTTACACTCTTGGTCCGGTTTTGATATACACCAGCCAAGGTTGGAGATAAAGCGGAAAAAGTTTGCGACAGGTATTATTGACGGGCAAACCGTATTCGGCTAAACTTGCGTTGGATGAAACGCTTTTACAGGAATTGAGGAAAAACGTCAATTATGGGAGAAGTAATCTGCCAACTTAAAAACCGAAACTGCTGGGTCTTTGACCTGGATGGTACATTGACGCAACCAGTGCATGACTTCGCTTTTATCCGCCGTGAGCTCGCAATCCCAGATGGATCTGACATTCTGGGGCACCTGAACACACTCCTGCCGGATGAGGCCGCCCTTCGTCACCGTCGATTGTACGATATCGAACACGATCTTGCCTGCCGCGCAGAGGCAGCACCGGGTGTTTCAGATCTGCTTGCTCTGCTGGAGAGTCTCGGTGTGCGGATGGGCATACTGACCCGCAACAGCCGGGAGATTGCCCTGCTGACCCTGGAGGCGATCGGGGCTCGTTGCTATTTTGAAGACAGCCACGTACTTGGCCGGGATGAGGCCCTTCCGAAACCGGATCCGGCTGGTATCTTTTACCTGCTTGAACAATGGGGAACAGTATCCGACAGCGTTGTCATGGTCGGAGATTACCTCTTTGACTTACAAGCCGGGAAAGCCGCCGGTGCAATCACCATTCATGTTGGACGCCCGGATGGCCAGCGCTGGCCTTATTATAGTGACATCACAGTAGACGGCCTGGCAGAACTTACAGAAATCCTTAATTCGTACTTGTAAGGAGCCGCACCATTATCAAATAAGGCCTTCAACTTGAGCATTCCACCTGGCGGATACAGAAGTACGGGACGATCGCCGAGGGAAATAACACTATCGAGAGCATCAGATCCAAAATCATCGTCAACGTCCTTATCCTTCTGTTCACCATTATCAGCATCATCGGTATAGAATATGATGATCTCCGACATCTGGCTAAAATCCAGGGTATTGGAGCCAAGCGTTCCGCTGACGCTGTAACAGCAGAAACCGGAGCCCGCATTGGATTATCACTGCATGATGTCATAAACGATGCCGTTATTATTCTGGACCTGACCATGCCACACATGGACGGAGAACAATGCTTCCGTGAACTGCGGCAGATCAAACCTGACGTCAAAGTTATAATGTCCAGCGGCTACAACGAGCAGGAAGTTACTCAGAAATTCGTCGGCAAAGGGCTGGCCGGATTTATTCAAAAACCATACAAATTATCAGTTTTGGAAGAGACCATCCGGAAGATAGTTTAGGGGATGATGCCGCTTTTATCCTGAGTCTTTCGATGGTTGAATTTACAGGCCGGTGATTTCTTTATCTTTCGGATATTCCACCATTATTCCGAAGGTCAGAGCCTTTTTTTCTCCCGCCTTCAGCGGTACACTCCATACCACCGTACCGTCGCCCTTGGTCTCTGCAGGTTTAATTGACGGCTCTTCCAGCGTTATCTTGATTTCTTCATCGCCGGCAACCGGTAATTGGTCGCGCACGGTAAGGGCAAGCGGTTCCTTGCGGAAGTTTTCCATCTCGATACGGTAGCGGTAGCTGACCCGGTTCTTGCCGAATATTCCCGCTTCCTTATGCTGTTTCAGCTCCTCACGTTTGACCGTTACCTGATCATCATTACCGAAAAACAGGTCGAACTTTTCGCCGGCTGCAACTTTATTCAAGTGGGAACTCCCGGTAAAGCTGTTACCAATAAACGTGTTGACCTTGCCGGGCAGGAGTGGGTAGGGGGCGTTGTTGATGACCTCTGACTTAAGATACACCGCAGGGGAGAGCTTCGGTACAGCAAGGTACTCGATGCGGACCGGTACCTGCAGAGTTGCTACCATCGCACTATGACGACTGCCGTCAGACGGGATGTCGATGGTGCGGGGGATGTGAAAAGAGACGGACGACTGCTCGTCACGTATCTGAGCAACAGCAAATTCTGCAACGGCTTCTTCAGCTTGTGCCGCTTCCTTCTGAACTCCATAATCCATCTGACTCCGAAGCGCTTTTTCTCGGGAGACCTGTACAGACGCACTGGCAACAGGTATCGCCGCCATCATCGGTCGGGGGTGATAGAGTGAAACATTCCACGGCATCAGCTCCGGTGGCGCACCGCCGATTGCCGGACGGGCGGTGGAAAGAGTCAGGTCGATATTGCGCCACTCTTCGCCGGTCTGCTGGCGGATCATTGCCTGAAAGGTCCGATCGGCACTTGTGCCGTCCGGGGCCAGACGGACATCGTAGGCTGGCTCCCAGCTTGCGCGGGGTAACATTGCTGCCAGTTCAAGAGTCAGGTTCCCGGCGCGCGTGACTTCAACAGCAACCTCGACTGTTTTGGCCTCCTTACGCCCCGAACCAGTCGCTTCATGTTGCTGGCGGCGCAGGGCGTCTATCTTGTCCTTGATGTCCTTTTTGTCAAACTCGATCTCACGGATCTGCTCTTCTGCTTTGGCTGTTCCGGTACCGACAAAGGTGGCGGCATCCTGTAACTCTGCAGAAGTCGGGCGTCCAATGGCCAGCTCTTTGGAGATACGGTCTCCCCAGGCAACGCGGATCGATTCAAGAAAGGCTTTTTGCGCCGTGATACCGGACTTTTTTGCGTCCAGCCCGGCGGCGCGTTTCTCCAGACCCCGGATTTCACTCAGCAGTTCCTGTACCTGTTTCTCGCCGCTCTGTTCCAGAAACAGGCGTTTGACCTCCAGCCCCGTTATGGTCGTAGCGGCGGATCCTTTGCCATTCACACGTACTGAATCGTCCAATATCAACGTAGGAAGGGAGTCAAAGGTAATCAGGTAACTGCCCGGTGTCAGGGTGAAGGTTGCACTGCGGGTAGTGAGCGCCCGGTCGGGATAGACGGTGACAGCGGTGATGCGGGAGGTTGCAGCAATACGCTGCGGCCCGGCTGAAAAGACGACTACAGGAATCAGTACGAGGGTCAGGAACAGAAAAAGGGGTAGGCTTTTCATTGATACGCTCCTTGGGGATGATTATCGGCGCCCCTTTGATGGTGGTCGAGGGCTGTCCCCCTGACGCTTACTTGTCGGCGGACGTCCCGTGCGCTTGGCGGCGGAAGCGGGGCGCTCACTGGCGGCAGCATCTTTGGCCGCTTTGGGACGGAATTTTCTGACCGCATCTTTTGCGGCAGAAGATCGACCGGTTTTTGTCGCTTCTTTCACCGCAGGGCGGGTGCTCTTGGCAGGTTTCGCTGCGGCCGTTCGTGTGCTTCCTTTAACGCTCTCAGCAGTCGCAGGACGCGCAGCTGCCGGACGAGCGCCGGAGGCAGGACGTACAGCTGTTTTTGGCGTTCTCCTGACGAACGGTGTCTTTGCCGGCCGATCTTTCTGCGGCTTTGCGATGCTGACGACAATGCAGCGGTCGATCAGATACGTGCCATCGAGGGTTTCGACCACCTCATCCAGGTTTACCTCTGACAGCATCCGCACATACCCGCAGCGCTTGAACTCCCCGGTCTGTTCGTCCACAATCAGGTGGACCGAGGTGACGACCCCCATAATCTCAAAAAGTTTGCGGAGATCTTCTTCAGTTGCCTGTTCCGATATATGTCCAACATAGAGCTCTTTTGCCATCGTTGCTATCCTTCGTACTGTTTATTTTGCTTCCCGGTGAATGGCAAACGGACCCCAGGATTGATCAATTGACATTAACTCCAGAGTATTGACATTGACATGCGGCGGCTGGCTGGTAATCCAGCGTACCGTTTCAGCAATATCCTCTGCGGTCAGAGGTTCCGTGCCTTGGTAGACGCCGGCAGCTTTCTCATCATTGCCTTTGAAGCGCACTTTGGAAAATTCTGTTTCGGCCATGCCGGGCTGAATGCAGGAGACCCGTACCCGTGTGCCGAGCAGGTCACAGCGGAGATTACGGGAAAACTGGGTTACAAAGGCTTTGGTACCGCCGTAGACGTTGCCGCCCGGATAGGGCCAGTCGCTCGCAGTCGAGCTGATGTTGATAATGTGGCCACTGTTACGGGCGACCATGCCGGGCAGCACAAAACGGGTGCAGTACATCAATCCCTTAATGTTGGTATCAACCATGGTGTCCCAGTCATCCAGATCCACCTTATGTGCCGGTTCCAATCCCAGGGCAAGACCGGCGTTGTTGATCAAAATGTCAATTTCCCGAAAGCGTTGCGGCAGATGTTCAACTGCTCCCTGCACCGCTTCCCGATCTCGGACGTCCAGCGGTATGATATGTATTTCGGCATCTGCTGCCAACTCCTCCTGCAACTTCAGAAGCGGATCAATCCGCCGGGAGGTCAGAATCAGCCGGTTACCCCCGCTGGCAAACATCCGGGCGCAGGCAGCACCGAATCCGGAAGATGCTCCGGTTATAAATATCGTTTTTTCACTCATACGTCCTCCCGTATCACTGTAGGAGCGCCATGTTGCCGCGATTGTCGCGTCTATAAGACGCTCCTACGTCAAAATTTATACCAGCCGATATAACGTCTCCAGCAAAGTATCACGCCCGATCCCCCGTTGTTCGCAGAGATTCAACAGTTCATCCGGGAGAGGAGCGCAGACGGTCAATACACCTGATTCGGACAAGGTTAGTGACGTCCGGAATGAGTGCAGGGCAAACCCTGAAAATTCCGGCATGTCACCGCCGTTATAGCGTTTATCGCCAATAACCGGATGACCGATGGCAGCCAGATGGCGGCGGATCTGATGCATCCGTCCGCTGATCGGAGTCACTGCCAGCAGCGAGCAGTTCTCGCCAGCCAGCAGGGTGCGGTAGCGGGTCTCTGACTCTTTTTCATCCAGTGGCTCGGTGATGACGCCGTTTTCTTCAGGAGTTCCCCACACCAGCGCCAGATAAAGCTTATCAAGGCCGGTCTCTTTAACCTGTCGCCCGTAGATACCGGCAGAACTGGAACTTTTAGCCAGAATTACCGCTCCTGAGGTGCCTCGATCAAGGCGGTTAACCGGATACAGTTTGCAGGAGGTCTCACGCTGAATCATATAACTCTGACCGACGTCCACCAGATTCTCTTCACATTCGGCAGTACGATGCATCGGCAGGCCGGACGGTTTGTTAACAATCATGATCATGGCGTCTTCATAGAGAATGTCCAGAAGCGGTCGGATGGGGGAGATATAACCGGTTGTCGCTCCGCTTTCCTTGAGTGTGACAACGTTGCGGTTTGCAAGCAGAGTATCAGGAGTGACTATAGCGCCGTTGCACCTGGCCGCCCCGTTTTTTATCAGCTTGCGGGCGTAGCCGAACGGAGATGTCGGCATGAGGGTGCGCAGATAACTTTCCAGGCGACGACAGTGATCCAGGTGGGTGATAGTAAAGGAGAGCATAGCGCGGAACCGGTTTACACCACCAACCGGTCGTCTTTGAATCCGGCATTCACTTCCAGTGCCTCGTTCATGGCACGAATGGCGACTTCAAGCTGGCTGTCGTCAGGTTCGCGAGTAGTCAGGCGCTGTAGCGCCAGACCGGGAGTTATTATCATTTTAACGAGTGGATGATTGTCATGTGCAGCGCTCCATTTAAGAAATTCGTAGGAGATGCCGGCTATCATCGGCAACAGCACAATGCGCGAACCGGCTTTGAGATAGAACGGCCAGAGCTTGGGAATCAGGGAAAACACGGCAATGCTGACCAGCATGACGATAAGCAGAAAACTGGTGCCGCAGCGAGGGTGCAGGCGGCTGTAGCGGCGCACGTTCTCAACGGACAGTTCATCACCGGCCTCGAAGGCAAAAATTGATTTATGCTCGGCCCCGTGATACTGAAAAACGCGCTGAATATCTTCCATTTGTGAAATAGCCCAGATGTAGAGCAGAAAAACAATCACCCGGATAACGCCATCTACAAGATTAAAGATAATATTGTTGTCACCGATTACCGGCGTCATCAGTTTTGTCAGATAAAGCGGAAAGAGAAAAAACAGACAGATACCGAAGCCGAAGGCGATTGCCATAGTGCCTGCCATCGCCCACGAAGAGAGGTCGCTGCCCCCATCTTTGCCACTCTTTTTACTCTTCGCGTTTTCTTGTTCTTTTTCATCTTCAGTCATCGCTTCTGTAGCAGAAAAATTAAGCGCCTTGATACCGATTATAAGGGAGGTAAAGAGTGCTACTGCACCACGGATAACCGGGAGTTTTACAACCGGAAAACGTTCGGAGAGCGGCACAACCAGCTCTTTTTTTACAATGATTTCACCGTCGGCCCGGCGCACAGCGATGGCCACCGAGCGGGGTGCGCGCATCATTACCCCTTCAATAACGGCCTGTCCGCCGACGTATATTTTACTCATGGTACCTCATGAAAAGTTATTCCAGGTTTTTATAAAATTCCCGTACTTCGTCCATCTGTCCACAGCAGAGTTTTCCTTCAGGGCAGGGGCCACCAACACATCCGGGGCCGGCCTGACGGAAAATAATGGGTGCGATTCTTTTTACCAGTCGTAATAGTTCAACACTCATTTCGCGTATTTCCCACTGAGCCCGCTGGCAGCAACGCAGGGAAAAAAAGTGCAGAAGTTCACGGGCATTCATGGTCATGATAATTTTAGTCTCTGTGGCGTTGGGCAGAATATAGCGGGCGTCCTCCGCCGGAATACCCATCTCGACCAACTGTGCATATGCCTTGTGGAAGGTTTCGGACATAAAGACGAATATCTTTCGCGCTTCAGGATTCTCGGCAATGGTGTCAGGCATGATGGAGGTGAATTCCTCCGCCTGCGGCACATACCGCTGGGATTGCTGAGAAAAAGAGGCGATTCGATGCCGAACCATCTGGTGCGTGGTAACGCGTGAAATCCCCTCAATGCCGAAGGTGAACGAGGCGTGCTCAAGGACCGAGTGGTGCCCGAGCGACATAATCTTGTCCAGAAAGGTCTCAATATCTGAAACCGCCATCTTTTCCCGCAATTTATCAATTGAGATTGGCGAGTAACAGAGACGGGCGGCAAAAGCTACCGTACGTTCAGGGTTAGGTGTGTGTTCGATCAGAGTGACATTCATGGTGCCCTCCACGAGCCATGCTCAGGGGGAAGTAATAGAGATTATTCCAAAAACCGGCATGCTCTTATTCAAAAGTGGGTGCGCCCCTGAATCTATGTTGAAATAAGGGGGAGCAGGAGAAAAAAAAGGGGATTTGCCTTGCGACAAAGCCCCTCTCAAGAGTTTACAGAACGATCTGTCAAACCTGACCGTAACGTTTTTTGAAGCGCTCAACACGTCCTGCAGTATCAATCAGTTTTTGCTTGCCGGTGTAGAACGGGTGGCAGGCAGAACAGATTTCAGTGCTGATCTCTTTTTTTGTGGATCGTGTTTGGAATGTATTACCACACTGGCACTTAACGGTAATCTCGGAATAAGCCGGGTGAATTCCTTCTTTCATCTCTTCCTCCCTCAGTAGTGCTTTACGACGTAACGTAATCAGCTATAAACAATAAGTGGTGATATTAGCCAGTTTGAAACTATTTTGCAACAACTTTATTTTATTATTTCGACATTGAATCGAGAAAAGCCTGATTTGTCTTCGCTTCCGAAAGCTTGTCGAGGAGGAACTCCATGCTGTCGACGACGTTCATCGGGTGGATAACTTTGCGCAGAATCCAGATCCGGTTCAGTGACGCTTTTTCGATCAGCAGCTCTTCTTTGCGGGTTCCCGATTTGTTGATATCAATGGCAGGGAAGGTGCGCTTCTCAACCAGTTTTCGGTCAAGATGCAACTCCATATTGCCGGTACCTTTGAATTCTTCAAAGATGACATCGTCCATTTTGCTGCCGGTGTCAACCAGGGCAGTGGCAATAATCGTCAGCGAGCCACCCTCTTCGATATTACGCGCAGCACCAAAGAAACGCTTTGGTTTCTGGAGGGCATTGGCATCGACACCTCCAGTCAGGATCTTGCCTGATGGTGGTAATACCGTATTGTACGCCCGTGCCAGGCGGGTGATCGAATCAAGCAGGATAACGACATCTTTTTTATGCTCCACCAGTCGCTTGGCCTTTTCGATGACCATCTCGGCAACCTGAACGTGGCGAGTCGCCGGTTCGTCAAAGGTAGAGGAAACAACTTCGCCCTTAACCGAACGCTGCATGTCGGTGACCTCTTCCGGGCGTTCGTCAATCAGAAGAACGATCAGGTACACTTCCGGGTGGTTGGCGGCAATAGAGTTGGCGATGTTCTGGATCAGCACGGTCTTGCCGGTGCGGGGGGGGGCAACGATCAGACCGCGCTGCCCTTTTCCGATTGGAGCGACCAGCTCGATAATGCGCATTGGCATATTATCCGGCGTCGTCTCAAGGGTGAGCTTTTCCTGCGGATACAGTGGTGTCAGGTTGTCGAAAAGGATTTTGTCGCGGGCGATTTCAGGTGATTCGTGGTTGACCGACTCAACCTTGAGCAGGGCGAAATATCGTTCTCCCTCTTTTGGGGGTCTGATCTGACCGGAAACGGTGTCCCCGGTGCGCAGATTAAAGCGCCTGATCTGGCTGGGGGAAACGTAGATATCATCGGGGCCGGGCAGATAGTTGTAATCGGTAGCCCGCAGAAAGCCGAAGCCGTCCTGCAATGTTTCCAGGACCCCTTCGCCAAAGATGGAACCGTTCTGCTCGGTCTGGGCATTCAGAATTGCAAAGATCAGGTCCTGTTTGCGGAGGCTCGAAGCCCCCTCAATGTTGAGATCCCGTGCAATAGTGTTGAGGTCACTGATTTTCTTGCCTTTAAGCTCTTGTAAATTCATCTGCTCTCCTGCGTAATGTTGCTCTGGTAGTGTATGGGGCTGTTATAGTTGGCTGAGGCTCCGGGTAAGAACATCTGCGGCCGAATTACGAATGGTGATATCGAGGTTTCATGCTCAATTGCAGATATACGGTTTTTCCAGAAGGAATGGTTAGTTTTTATAGTGAAATTGTCTTGGGAATCAATTCTGGGTGCCAGGATGCTAAATCTGAGGTGGTGTGACGTTACCTTTTATTTTCCAGGCTTGTCAATAAAAAACAGCACACGTTACCGGTAAAACAGAATATTTTTCTACTGTCTGTCAACTCAGGTTCAATAGTTCGTTAACGACAACACCTGCCATAGTCAATCCGAAGATAGAAGGTATGTATGAAATGCTGCCGAGAATTACCCGGCGGTGCTGGCAGCTGAACGTCTGTTCCGACTGATTGGGACAGATACACTCAGTGCCGCACGCGCTTGCTGACACCGGATCAAGCTCCCGGTGCAGTTCGGTTGAGTAGACCACCTGAACTCCAGAGGTGATGCCGGAGCTCTTCAAAATTTTCCGCATGCTACGTGCCATTCGGCAGTTTTTAGTAGCAGAAATATCAGATACTTCAATTTTAGTCGGATCCAGTTTATTTGCGGCTCCCATGCTGGATATGACCGGAATACCCTGGTGGCGGCAGATCGTTATCAATGAGGTCTTGGCGGTGAAGTGGTCAATGGCGTCAAGGACATAATCAGGGTGAGGTGTGAGCAGTCGCCCGGCATTCTCCGCTGAGAAAAACTCTTTAACCGGTAAAATTACAGCCGACGGATTGATGTCGCGCAGTCGAGCTGCCATTGCCTCCACTTTGCACTGGCCAACCGTGCTGGAAAGCGCATGGATTTGCCGATTGATGTTGGTCAGACAGATATCATCAAAATCCACCAGTGTTATCATGCCAACACCGGCCCGCCCGAGAGCTTCAGCGGCATAGCTGCCGACGCCGCCGATCCCGCAGATAATGACGTGTTTGCTGGCCAGATTTGATAGTCCGGAAGAGCCGATCAGGAGCTCAGTACGGGAAAAACGATGAAGTGCCATGCTGTGTGTACATCCTGTTTAAGAAATAATTTAGACTAAACAATAATCCTGGCGAAATCGACACATTCTGATATGCGTGCCGGCCCATAGCCAACAAAGTCCCCGTCGATCTGAATGGGGTGCGTCCCCCGGATTTCAAAGCTCGAAGAGTGAATTCGGGTCAGATTTCTGCTGTTTTCAGCCCTGCCGTTAAACAGTTCCAACGCGCTGCTCAGATAGGTGCTGCGGCTGTTGCCGGTGATACATACTGCGGAAAGTCCAGGCAAGAAGGGGCTGCAATCGGGTGACAGGATGAAATCGCCACCATAGCGTGAGGCGTTGCAGATAATGGCGGTGTGGCATGCCACCGTACCCTTGGGGGTGCTCATTTCAAAGCGTGTGGAATCCCAGAGCAGAACTCGTTTAAGTGCTGACAGTGCGTAGGCGCCTTGCCGCAAAAACCGTTTCCCCAGCGGCCAGACATCTCTGACAACAGCACCATCAAGACCAATTCCCGCCATGAGCAGAAAGCGGAGCGTGCGCCCCTCCAGTTCGATAACCCCGACTGACAGAGAGCGGCTCTTTCCCGCGATTATCCGTTCAAGAGCATCGGCTAGCGAAGTAATGCCTATTTCAGCCGCCAGCACGTTTGAGGTGCCGAACGGCAGCAAAGCCAGAGTCGCTTTGTCCGGTTCCAGTCCGTTGATAACAGCATTGCAGGTGCCGTCACCACCGGCCACAATAACAAGAGGTGGCTCCAGCTCCTTATTGATACTGTTGCAGCAGGCGTAAATTTCGGCCGGAGTCCGGACCTCAAAAACGTGTGGAATCACGGCGTGTGCCCGGAGCTGTTTCAGGACAAGCTGCAAGCGTTGGGCAGAATGACTGCCGGATGCCGGATTGACGAAGAGGAACATTTTCATATGAATATTTTGAGTAAAATCAGAGTAATTCCTAATGTTTATAAAATCGACTCATTTCTTCAAGGGCTGTTTTAGAATATAACGGGTTCAATGCTTCACCAGTAAGATTCCCGTAATTACGATCGACAACTTCTGTCGAACCCCTGTTTTCCACTATGCAAATTCTTTTGGTTTCGATCATAGCAAATGAAGCCCAGGTGCTGACCAGTACAAAAGAACGAGGGCGAGTATCGGTCAAATATGTGCCGTTTGAGTATTTTGATGGATCAGTTGTGGAGGCGAATAGATTACGCATCAACGTCGGTGCAACATCTAGATGGGTTGTCAGGTGATTGAAATGTTGCGGCAGTTGACCGGGAACATGGAGCACCAGTGGTGTACGTGTTTGATACTGTGCAAAATTACTGTTATGTCCCCAGTAACCAAGGTTTAAGTCATTGAACTCTTCGCCATGATCTCCAGTGATCAGGACAACGGTATCCTTAAGTTTCCCCTTGCTCTGAAGAGTTGTGAGTACCTCGCCGACTTCACTATCAACAAACCGCAATGCATTTTTGTAGTTGTTAATAATTGGCAGAGGATCGGTTTTTTTATTTAAAGTCAAATAATTAGGGCTCGTAATGTAAGGTTTGTTGATAGCAAATGATTCCGGGAACTGCTTCGCATGAGGTGCATCATAAAACAGAAAACCAAAAAAAGGCTGGTTATTCGTTTTATTTATAAAGTTAAGCATATTCTTAGTGATCTGTTGGTCTCTATCAACCGGTCGATTACCTTCTACTTTGTTTTTCATCGAGTCATTTGCTTCGATAAAAACAGTCCGATCAAATTCAGGATTAGATAATGGAGCACTTGCAAAAATACCCATTTCATATCCCCGCTTCTTGAGTTCAGCAAGTAACACCGGTCCACGTTGTTCAGCGAGGAAAGAGTGCCAGTATGTACCGTAAAGACCGTAAAAGAGAGAAAATATCCCAAACCTTGTAGCATTGGCTGAACTGTAATGCTGATCAAAAACCGTGCTATTGGATGCAAACTGCCAGATATTCGGGGTAGCTTCCGCGCTAATCATGTCAAAACGCCAACTGTCGATCACTATGATCATAAGATTATACGGTTTTGCTGCGCCCTTGAATTGCAACGGTTCAACCGGATAGAGCAAACCGCTTCCGGAATCAACCTGCTCTACCCCTGTTTCTCGCCTCAAAGGAATAAAGCCGAGGCGCTTCATGTGCCGTTTCATGGTAATCGGCTTGAAAGCAGGCAGTGTCCTTACTGTTCTAGTGATTGATGTATAATGAACATAATCAGCCCATGCGTGCATAAAATTAGCTGCCAGAAATAGAAAAAGCAGGGTATTAAAAACAGGCCAGCCAAATTTTAAACGATCAGCGTAGCGCCAAATCATCCTGGAACCAATTATTTCAATCAATAAAATAGTAGCAACAAGCCCTATGAAAGTAATCCAAGTAACCCAGGTAATCGAAAGAACTTCAACAGCTACTCCGCTGGTTACCAAGTTCCAAACCATCCCATTTAGGTGGAAACGGTAAAGGGAATAAACCCCACCATCAATTATCAAAATTACCAACATGGCCATTCCTACCATAACAGCGGCAGTAACGACCAGTCGCCGCTTTGGCCAGATTAAGCCTATAATCATGACGGTCAGGAATGTTAAAAGTGCAATTGAAAAAAAATGTGTGGGAAACGAAATAAGTAAAAAAACTGTGCCAGGATATCATCCGGAAATTTAGTCGCTTTGAGATACACAGCGCCTATCCCCATGGCGAGAGTCCAGTTAAAGAGCATGAACCAGTAAATCCATTTGAAAATTATTTTCCTATTTACTGCCATCTCTGCCCGATTAAAGAATTGCATTAGTGTCATTGTCCTTTAAAAATTGAATAATAAAGTTGTTGGCGGAATTTTATCTCTGTTTTTGTGATATTAAAGGCATGGTAGAGTCAAGAGCTACTGTGAATCGCGGTTGTAACACTGATTATAGACTCCAGTAGCACAACAGCATGAATGCTGTAACGACACTCATTGTCACGGACGCATAACTTTTGCAGACACATTGTACAGGGCATGCCGGACTGGATGGTTATGTGGTTTGGCCCCTGAGGACCGTTACGTTGGCCATCGGTGGCGCGGTAGAAAGAAACGGTCGGGGTGCCGACAGCTGCAGCAAGATGGACAGGCCCAGTATCTCCGCCAACCACAACATCAACTTTTTTCATCAACGCACAGAACATTTTTAATTGTAGGTGTGGCAACAGCATTGCCCGGTTACCAAGCTCGGTAACTAATTTTTGTGCCTCACCCCATTCTTGCTCATTGCCCCATGAGAACAGGATACTCGCTCCAGGCAGTCTTTCCAATACCTGCTGTGCTAATTCCAGCCAGCCTTCTACAGACCATTTTTTTGTCTCCCAAGTTGTCCCAGTATGAAAGAGAAGATGAATATTTCCCGGTGCTGTAAGCAATAGCTCTGCTGCAGCTTCATTCTCCTCAATGCTGGTATGGATATAGCTGGCAATGGCATAAGAGCTGTAATTGCCATCAAAAGCAGAACTAACGATCTTTAGTGAACGCCTTGAAATATGGTGGTCTTCCGGTCCAAGCGGGATATGATGGTTGGTGAAGAGCAGGTTCAGCGATTCGCGGACGCCGGTGCGGTCAAAGCCGTAACGCTTTGGCACACCCGCAAGGCCAGCAATAATGCCGCTCTTTAGGTTTCCCTGCAGGTCGAACAGCATGTCATATGATGCACTGCGCAGTCGCCTGACTATCTCGCCTGCTTCGCGACGGGTGTCAACCGAGAACGGCGCTTTACGCCATTTCCGCGTATTGACAGTAATCACGTTCCCGATCAGGGGATGCCCTTGCAGGATGGCTTGATTCTGCTCCTCTACTATCCAGTCAATTTCAGCTCCGGGAGCCGCCTGCCGCAGATAGTCGAGCACCGGCAAGGCGTGAATGATGTCGCCGAGGGCGGACAATTTGACAATAAGGATGCGCATGCTACGACTCTTCGAATAACATTTTTTTTGCTACAATAGCAACTTCATCAACAGTAATCCGTGTCATACACTCCAGAGAAGGAGTATGGTGGCACTTCTTGCCGTTGCACGGGACGCAGGGAACCTCCGGATGGCGTATCACTCTATGCCCATTGCCGACAGGGCCGGTTCGCTCAGGATCAATAGCGCCGAACAGTCCTATTACTCTGGTTCCAACTGCCGTTGCGAGATGAAGAGGGCCGGTATCTCCGCTTACCAGCAGCTTGCAACGCTGTAGTAACGCGCCCAGTTGGGTGAGGGACATTTTTCCAACCAGATTAAGTGGCTTGACCAGAGCGGCGTTCATGACCAAATCAGCTAAGTCAAGCTCATCAGTGCCACCTACCAGAATAATCCCGGCACCGAGTTCCCCGGCAATGCGGTCTCCCAACTGTGCAAAGGATTGAGGCGCCCAGCATTTAATGCGATTACTTGCACCCAAATTCAGGGCGATCAGAGGTTTTCCGCCCATTCCAGCCATTGGAATCTGCTCAGTAGCAAACTGCGTATCCTCCTCACCAAGATACAGCTCCAGATTCAAATCGGTATCTTTCACGTTAATACCAAGCGGAACAAGGGTTTCAAGGTGGTTCACGACCGCATGTACCTTTCTGTGCCGTGTCTTATGATAGACCAGCACTCTGCAAGGAAGCGCTGCCATAACCAGCAACCAGACTTTGACAGCGCTTCGTTGGAAATTAATCACCAGATCATAGTTTTCCTTATGTACTTCATGCCAGAGTGCAGTAAACGCGCTCAAACTGCGATGATCGCCTTTACGGTCAAAGTGCAATACCCTGCGGATGTGAGGATTGAGCTCAAAGAGACACTTTGTGCTCCGTGACCCGACCATGATATCGACGAGCGCATCAGGAAAATGCTCTTTGAGTGCGCGGAGTGCAGGGGATATATGCAGCAGGTCACCAATGGCGCCCGGCTTGATGATGAGGATTTTTTTTGGTGTCTGATTCATCGGTTTCTGACAGAAGCCACACCGCTCATGACTTGCAGCAGATGGATCGGATCGTGTTCCTGTGCCAGTATACTTGAAGAAGCACAGGCTCTGGCATTATAGGTTGCCCAATCGGAAAGTACCCGGTCAATGGCGGTTGCAAGAGCGGCAGGTGTTCGCTCGGCAATAGTAACGCCGGCACCAAAGCGCTCTACCTGATCTCCGGGCCATGTGCCCCTGGTGGCGATCACCGGTGTGCCATGAAGCAGAGCGTCAAGCACAACACCGCTTACCTGACTGGAAAACTGCTCTCGAGCATAGGGTGCAAGTACCAGTGCCCCCCGGAAACGGGCCAGATATTCTGCTCTGTCCGGTGCCGTGGCATCGGTCCGGAGTCCCTGGTAGCCTGAAGAAAGAAGTGCACGTACCGCTGCCCCCTCACGGTGCCCGTGTCTATCGGCATGTTTCTGCGAAACCTGTACTGACAGTGGTAAATTCCGCCTCTCATGAGCCCACTGGACAGCAAGTTCGGCGACAAGATCTAAACCTTTGTTAACACGCGCAGCTCCGGCCATGAGCAGGTGGGAAAACGGCTCCGGTTGTGGTTGTTTATTTTCCGCGAGGATCGGATAGGGGACGCAGACGACTTTTTTCCAGCCGGTTTCGCACAGCGCATCGGCGACCATTTCAGTCGGAGTGATTGCAAGTGCATGCTCGCGGGCAAGATCTGCAAGCGGCAGGAAACATTTATCGCGGAATGTCGTGGGTGGGCGATGGAAAAATAATCGTGCATTTGTGGGCACGCATCCGATACGAGCCGCAGAGAGAGAAACTGCCGCTGCATGACGACCATCAGCAGTCAATACCAGAAAAGGCTGATCCTCGCGTACTGCCCGAAAAATGGTTTGCCATTCAGCAAGCCTCGCACCAACTCTAGGTTCCAGGGAACAAACCCGCACCCCCGACATGTTGGCAAGCATAGTATCGGCGTCAGGATGAGCATATACCTCCAACTCAAGACCTTCAGCACGAGAACCTATAGCTCTGACGAAATCAGCATAATGGCCGCTTGCTGTGCGGAGATTGGGTTCAATAACTAAAAGTGTTGGACAATTCATAAAACCATACCGATAGAATAGAGATTTCTTCTTATGACATCAGGAATGAATTGTCATTTAGAATTAGATTTTTGGCTTTTCATTACCATCCATCGGGGTGACTTGAAGCGTACGATACTGGAGTATAACCACACATACAAAACTATAAAAATGAGGCAGCTAAATTGTAATGCCGCACTGTTCTGCCAGAAGGCCAATGCCGGACAGACCGTAACGAGGCACATACCCCATAAATACGGCGTAGTAAGGGAGTTGCGCCTCAGAAGATGTTTTGCCTCCTGTTTCCCAACCATCCAACGCACCATCCGACTGAATATAATCTGATGTAAATGGAGGGCATCCGGCAGTGCCACCGACCGCCCTTTGATAATTCTACGACGATATATGGAAAAAATTGTTTCCCATATCGGGTAGATTACAAGCATAAGCGGAAACCATGGGGAAACTTCAGAATGCCGGGTAACCAGTAGAACAGAAACTTCCGCAATAATGAATCCGAGTAAATATGCACCGCCGTCACCGGCAAAAATAAGGCCGCGCGGATAGTTCCAGAACAGGAAACCAACAACGGCAGCAATAGCTGCTAAACAGATGAGATAAAGTTCTGTATCACCCGTCTTCCACGATATAAACCCAAGAGCACAAAGGATGATAATGCTTACGCCACCCAGCAGGCCATTATAACCGTCGATAAGATTCATCGAATGACATACTCCACCAACGGCAAAAATTGTCAGGGCGATTGCAAATGGTGGTGATGTTTTCAGTAACTGATCTATTCCAGGTATTGCCAAGTAAGAAAACGGGGTATTCGTTACCCAGACACCTATTGCTGCTGATACAAAAGCAGCAAGCAATCGCCAATTGGCTCCAATCTTATTTGTTAAGTCTTCTGAAAGGCCGGCCAGAAAAACAGGAGTTGCTGCACCAAGCCACATTATGCCGACCAGAAGAGGGATTTTAAATTTTACAAAGAGCAGCGTCACACCGATTACTATGCTCATAGATATCGGAACACCCCCAATTCGAGGAATGCTGCCAAGGTGAAACTGCTGAGGCCCCTCGGCTGGATGGTTGTTGGTTACATGTCTATGCAGGTGGTTATAACGGATAATCAGCATGGAGGAAATGAATGAGGTGGCTGTTATGCTAAGTAGGATAAAAAACATTGTTCCCTAATGCTTGGAAAAATTTATAAACGCTTTTGCACTATATGCCGAAATTATTTGGGATGCAATTTTTCTCGACATCTTTCGTAAAGGATGCACTCGCTTAAACAGAGTAATTGTCGTTTGCTCCTATTCCGGAACTGATTTGCGTTTAAAAAACTGCCCCAATTTAGAAAGTGGCTTCATGTATATAGTCCAGGGGCGATGACGCAAGCCATTAATCCGCCAAGCGAGTCTGTCCATACTGTTTGCCTTCAGGCGATTCCGTAAGGAGGCATTACTTGCACCGCCAGTTCGCATCTTTACAAGAACATCGGGAATATATGCCGCACGTGCCCTGTGCTTGAGGAGAAAGCGCAGCATAAGCTCGTAATCGGCGGAAGAGCCTAATTCAAGTTTGAAGGAACCATATTTCCCGTAGAGGGAGCGTCTGACAAAAAATGTAGGGTGCGGTGGCATCCAACCATGATAAAACCGTTCCGTTAGATAGTCACCAGAACGCCAATATCGAAGAACTTTATTTGTGTGAAGAGAGTCCACATACTCAAGATCACCATAGCATGCATCAATAAAGCTATCTTTAAATATTGCGGCTATGTCATTAATAACATTGGCGTGGGCATAAAAATCATCCGCATTCAATATTCCGACAATTTCACCGGTAGCAAGGGCGATACCTTTATTCATAGCGTCATACATACCATCGTCGGGCTCTGAGACAATGTTGGAGAAACATGACCGATGCCGGTTAATAATTCCAAGAGTGTCGTCTGTTGAGCCGCCATCGACGATGATATGTTCAAAATTCTGATATCTCTGGGCCGCAACAGATGCAATTGCGTCTTGAATAAATGCCTCGCTGTTATAACAAACAGTTATAATCGAAACTTTCATCGTCCCGACACCATGTGGCAGGCTATCGCATACAGAAAATACAACCGATATGATACTTGGCTGGTTAAAGTTTTCGTGCTTTTAGCGCCTGCAGTACTGGCGGAAGAGTCGTGGCGGCGGTAACAAACAAGTTTTTCTGGACAAAAATATGTGCTGCCGTACAGTTCCGCGATCAGGCCTATCCATATATCATGCATTGCTATGGCTGGCGGAAATGGCAGCACTTTTTTCAAAATAGAGCGGCGAAATGCCATACAACATCCAAGAAACGAGTTTTTATATAAATTTTTGAAAAAACCGGGGCCAGATCCTTGTAAAGCAAAAAAGGAGTCCGCCAGCAGATTTCCCGATTTATCAATCAACAAACAGTCGCTTACAACCAGGTCATAATAGCTTAGCAAAGCGGTTTGAACGGCAATTTTGTTTGGTTCCCAGATGTCATCCTGATCGGCGAGAAAGATTAAGGCCCCTCGTGCGTAACGGAGAGCATTTTCAAAATTTCGCGCAGGACTGCCTGGATTCGAGTTAGAAATAAGACAAATGCGAGGGTCAGCAATTGAGGATATAATCCTATAGGTTGAATCAGTAGAACCATCATCAGAAACTATCAGTTCATCTTCAGATCCTATCTGAGTAAGTATCGTTGCAATCTGCTGCCCTACAAAGCGTTCACCATTATAGGTGGCCATACATACTGAAAGATGAGGGGTGGTAATATCACTCAAGAGTATACTCGAGTTTACCCGATTTGCCGCGCAACCCATCAAAAATTCCACTCGTAATCATACTCAGCCGTTTCACCTTCTCCGGCATGCAAAACATGCTGAACGCGAAAAGGTATACAAGCTTGATCAAGTCATTTATTTTCCACAGTAGCGGGATGTAATCCCGTTTGTATAACAATATGCTGTTACGATACATATAATATTGCCTGAATGGTTTATGCTGGGGCACATGGCGCCAGCGACCAAACCAAACTTTCCGTGTCTTTTCGCCTAACGTGTGGTGCATGCCGGCATCAGGGACACCAAATGCCTGAAATCCCAATGAGCGTGCCCTGAAGAACCATTCTGTATCAACTCTGTCAATAAAGAGGGATTCGTCAAATGGTCCAATTTCTTCAAATGCTTCTACCGAGATAAACGACCCTGATGAAATCAGATAGTCGGCAGAGACATAATCATCCTTATCCGTAACGACGGATTGTTTTTTCGCCTGTTGTTGACTCGCTTGGATAAAATATGCGGTATTTTCGGTAACTGGATCCTTATAGGTGGGGCCAACAGCTGAAATAAGAATACCTCTACTCCTTATTGAATTGTGGGCATCCCAGAGTCTTGATATCATATTAAGCGAGGTAGTGCTATCTTGATCCAACAACAGAATATAGGACAGGCCTTTCGATTTTGCGAAGTTAGCTCCTTTGTTGAATGCTGCAGCAATACCCAGATTCATCTCATTGGCAATAAAGCTAACTACTTTATGAACAAATAAGTTATGTAATACATCCTGATTTGTTGAAGCATTATCTATGACAATGACACTGTCTACCTGCGAAATAACTTTTGATATATTGTAAGAGAGAACATCAACTTGGGGATTGTGGGTGACGATTACTGCTGCAATGCTTGATTTTGGCATATTTATTTTAGTCTTGAGCTTCGTACGCGTCTTGTTCTTAAACGGTAATAGACATGTGCCGTAATGTCCGCAAGTAATTTGAAAAAACGGGATTTTTTTAAGCGTCTGCAGAGCTTTTCAACATTTTCGCTGGCAACTATATCAATCAGGTTGTTCGTTTGGGCTGGAATTTTGCCAATTGCAGTATAATAGAAAGATGCTATAGCGCTATTTAAGTCGGTTCTGTGTGGACGCCACTGACGGGGCGGAGATTTTATTATGGTAGTAAAAATTTCTTCTAGCTTATCAATGGTTGGTTCCCATGCCCATTCACTCGCAGTTTTTCTACCATAGTACTGTAGTTTTTCATACAACTCCTTGTCAGCGAGCAGCTGCTTGACAGCAAGAGTTGCAGCATGGATATCAAGAGGGTCAATAACTAAAGCATTGACACCATCTATGATGTATTCGTCGAAACCGGTAACTCTTCCAATAACTGAAACTCCTCCACAAGCCATCATTTCCATAGGTGGGCCAAAAAAACCTTCCACTCTGCTAAGCTTGAGTAAAATATCACAAGAAGAATAAATTTCGCGCATCTTTTGCATGGGTACATACTCAAAAAAACGATCACATCTCCACGATTTATCCGGTTTGCCATACGAACTGACACACCAAATTTCGACGTCCAAATCCCTTATCGCTTCAAATGCCTCTTTCATCCCTTTATATGGCAGACCAATAGCTCCTTCCAAGAGAACTCTCGGACGCCTGCCTTTTTTTTCAAGGGGGGCGCATGGATAGAAAATATTTTCATCCAGACCATTTGGAACTAGATAAGAATTCTTGCCAAAATTATCCATTAACCATGTTTGTATCCAGCGAGCTTCTGTCATGAAATGAAAGTCAAAGCAATAACTGATAGTGCATAGATACTGCCAAATACTGTCCAGTGGATGAAATCTTGTCTCGTCGGACTGCACAAAATAGATTTTTTCTTTTGCCGGTAATTGGGCAACACGAAAGGATGTAGTCCAACCTGTAGCAATAAGAATATCAACATCACCAGGGTAATCTTCAATGGTGATAATCAGAATTTGCTGCCCTGGAAACCAGCCCATATACGTGTCATGAGGAGTCTCCGTCAAAAACAAAACATCATACCCTCTTAACAACAACCTGTTTGCATGTTGACACACAACAGCAATGCCCCCAGAAACAGAACAGCATGGTAATACATATACTATTTTCACTTTATCACCTTGCATGTAAGTTCCATCTGCCAACAGGCATTAAACAGAAAAAGTCGAGCATATTTGAATGGAATCAATAATCGAATAAAAAATGGTAATGATTTATAGGTTGAACTAGGATAATATTTTTCGGCCATAATCTTAAAATGCTCTTTAAAGTAGATATTTTCATTGAACCACTTCTCGGTTAAAAATAAAGTGTGGCCAGGATACAATCCCTCAGCAGAGTTCGCATATGGAACAATGGCCGTAAAAATTCCATCCGGTTTTAGGACCCTGTAAGATTCGCGAAGTATATGTCTCATATTTGAATGCTCTAAAAAATGAGATGATCGGATCTCATTCACTGAGTTGTCCTCAAAAGGTAGCACTTCAGAATTTAAATCCATAAATATATCCGGCAAATTGCTTTGATTTACAATCTGCGTGTTTTCGCCCCTCATGTCGTCAATGCCGATATATCCATTCGGCTTATAATAACCGCAACCCAGGTCGACTAAGGTACCATTCGGGAATTTATTAAGTAAATCCTCAATCGAACTGTATTTTTCGTTTAGGGTATAATTCATATTGAAAATTTTCTCCTGATTGTTTGTTTAAAACGCCTGGTAGTATTGTATATAAATTCAAGCAACTCTAAGGCCGAGCTACACTTGGTTGTTTGAAATTTGTGTATGTTATTATCACTAATGTTAGTGATTAAACTGGAAAATACGACCTTTGAATCAAGTGTTTCATGTACTCGTTCCACTGCACTTTCAGAAATTTTCTTTCGCTCCTCGGGATGATGCAGGTAGTAGGCAATAGCTTGGTGTAATTCCTGCGGAGTAGATATCTCAATATAATCGACATTTGGCCGTAAGATTGAATTCGGGGTGATTTTCTCGCTGATCACAAATGCACCACATGCGAGAAGCATTTGCATACGTGGCTCCCAGGAAACCTCATTTTCTGCGTGAATATTCAGGCATATCTTTGAGGAGCTGATATATTCTATCAAAGGCGGACCCCAAACCCCGTGTGCAATATGGAGAAAATTATATATATGCTTCATGTGAGAAAAATATCGCTCGCGATGTGATGAACTGCGGCCAATAAAAAAAAGATCCCACTTTGGTTCTGATACTATTTTTTTGTAGCAACTTGTGGCAACCGGAAAGTGAAAGGCACCTGACAATTGAAGTCCATCATTCTTGATAAACGGTAATGAAGCCTGATCATAGTGGAACACGTAATCGAAAGGTCTGTTCCTGATAGTTCTGAAGTGAAGATAACGCACCAATGAATCAAATGTGAAATTAAGCCTCCCACCTATAAAGCGAGGGAAAGGCTCACTCGACAGGCAAATCGTTACTCCGCTAAGTTTATTCAACAACTCATTAGGTATGAACTCCCCGCGGAAAAAAATATTGAAATCAGCATCGTACTCAACAAGGCATCTGAAATCTTTGCCCCCCATGTCAAAGTTATACGGAACCTCTAAAACTTGATAATAATCATTAAGATCCTGCTCGTAACAAAATCTAAAATATTCTGGTTGGCTTATAAATGCAATTTTTATCATATTTTATTTGATGTAAGTATGGTTTCTGGCTTTGGTTGTGAGGAGTCCTTGCACAGAAAAGAACAGCAAATGAAATGTATGCATCTTTTCAGCGACTCCCGTATAAGACGATTTGTAAGATACGGTATACTAACAAGCTGGAATTCCTTTGTTTCAAGCAGGGCTTCAAGCGAACGAATATAGCAAACTAAGTCTTCGTCACGGTTCTCCACTCTTTTCAAGTGTCTTGCATGGCTTTGGAGCCTGAAACTCTCAAAGCGGTTTATGCTACTTGTTGCCATGGCGAGTGAGTATTGTTCATCATAGTTTTCGCCGTATCGTGCATCAATATGCGGAAAATTCACCTCCACCCATGGAATGACGCCAAGCTTGCAACCGCTCGAAACTAATTTCAACTGCATGGGCCAGCCGTTTCGTGACAACCCCATCTTACTAACAAATCCGCTGAACTTCTTGATATGTAAAGTACGATACATGCCAAATGGGTGACCAAGTGTATTGTGAAACTGACTTGCCAAGACCCCGTCTCCGAGATATTTTTCGATCCGACTGTTAATGATAATGGGTAATTTACCTGCATCGTATATACCTAGAAAACTGGATACAAGCGTACACCATGGATTGATCTGCATGTAGGAAAAATAGGAGCTGAGACAGGTCTTGCTCAGTAACACACCCGGGTGAAGAACTACTATAAACTCAGTGAAAATATGCGTTAATGCTTCATTAAGCATTGCACCATCCTCAGTCTCTTTGACAGATAACACAGATACATCAATCCCCTCTAGGCGCTGCATTTCGTGTGACACATTTTTTATGAGGCCAAATGCAGACTGAGGTACAACAATTAAAACTTTTGTGGGCGGCTGTACCTGTTGGTGTATTGAACAGAGCAGATTGAAGAGCCCTTCAGTACATCCTTCAACTATGATAACGCAGGTGATCGAAGGGGCGGTCACCTTACTCATAATTCGAGAAGCTTGCCACTGGTCGTATGCTTTCATCAATTTTGGATAAATTTGCTGATTGATATTTTCCTGATCAGAAGATGCGGCATCTCTCATCGATTCAACAAAACGCTGACGCACCTCATTTTTTTCACTTATCCATCGCATCAACAAACGTGCAAGATCTGTCGAATTGGGTGGACAAAGAACGTCGACTCTAAATGCAGCGGGTATCAGTTCAGGTATGCCCCCCGTATTTGTTGCAACAAGCATACAACCGGCATCAATCACCTCTAATAACGAATAAGGATGATTGTCGGCAACATAGCTGATAGCGCAGATTGCTCGATGTGCATTTTCCCGAAGGAGAGTAATTGCCTGATCTCTTTGCAGGGAATACTCTTCCACAATGATTCCTATGTCACTTAGGGAATCAAAAAAAAGATTACATTCGGTCATCTCCTCAAATCTCGGTCCAATTAACAGGATTCTTGATATTGGAGTATGCTGTTTAAGGAGTTCACGAACCGTATCGGTGAAAATGTCAAAACCTTTGTAATGGCTACGTTTTCCGAAAAAAATCAGGGTATCTGCTTCTTGAAACCGGCAACATGTTCTCCTGCTCGTATAACAAAACGGTAGACGCTCGACCCTGGTGCGGGAGTCCGTAAATGCATAACCAACCTGCTGATAAAAAATGTGAAGATACCGAGTTGGAAACTTTAGGACATCTGCCTGTTCAATGACAAACTTTTCTTCTGCAATTTCTTTTTCTGCAGGATCAAGCCAGACAGCATAGAGCTTTTCAAGAGATATTCTTGAAGCGTGACATACAACTTGAGACATCAAACGAGAAGGGTATTTTCCTGATAATTTGGCCTGTAAAAACTGGAACGCTTTACCATTCACGTCCTGAATTTCAATAACCTTAAGGGAAGGATATAAGTAAATAAGCACATCGAGCGCTGCTGCAACAGCAGCTTCAAGTGTCAGGTTGTCGGTGAATATCAATCCTAATGATGCAAGATGGATATAGTGCCTACTATGACATTCATCCACCGACGGGAGTAGTTCCCCTTTTCCTATCAAAAAAAAGCCGAGTTGATCAGGGCCTACAACTCTCTCAAGCTCTCCTATATATGTGCCGATTCCACCGGTTAATGCTGCCGCTGAATGTTCTTGGCTGACGACCAGATATTCAATAGTAGGCGGCGGAAGGGCAAGTCTATTCAAAAAAGCTTGGTAGTCCAATGCGTCCGCTGAGACCTCAAAACAGACGTTCTCTTGCCGGTGTGTTGAACGTCCTAAACAACTAACCTTAAAACCTGCTTCAGCAAGAAAAAGCATACAGCTGTCAGCTGTCCACTGGCGAACGTAGCCATGTAACGGCGGACAACTATCTTCGTTTTGAGGATATTCGTCAATGCTAAGCAAGCAGATGTGGCCTTCAAATAAAAGGCTTCGCAAGGAACTAAGAAAAGGGAGTGGATCGGTAATACGTTCGAGTAATGTATGGACAACAATTATAGATAATTCAGTGTTGCGAACAGGTGCCAAAGTAGCTTCAGCTAAATCATAATTGCTGAAATTATTCAGAACCTGGTTTTCAGAATGTTCTCCAGTATGATCAAGGTCATGAAAAAGTAAGTTAGGGAAATTGTTGTTAATCTCAGCGTGTTGTTCGCTGAAACCAAAAGCATGAACGCATCTGTTGTTATCAATTTTTTTCAGTGACAAAATTGATTGTAGTTCTTCAGAAGAATGTTTAATTACATTCTCACAATATGATGACGTGGGTATATAGAAACATGGCGAGGTCACAGCACCGAAGTTAGTCGAAAGTGATAGAACCTCCAGTTTATCAGTGTGATCCATTTTTCTCTAACCAAGCTTGGAACATCAGGATGTCCCAAAGAAAATAGTGCCACCCCTCGCCAGCAAGATGGCGCTGCCACATCTCTCTAATAGGGGCCGGTTTGAAAAAACCCTCCTGATGTAATCGACGTTCATTCAACAGGCTTTCGGCCCAGTCTCGTAGTGGGCCACGTAGCCACTCGTCAATGGGAACGCCAAATCCCATCTTGGGGCGTTCAATCAGTTCTGACGGCACATATTTATAAAGTATCTGGCGCAGTATCCACTTACCTTTGCCATCGCGAATACTCATCCTGCGCGGCAAGCTCCAAGCGAGCTCGAAAACTCTGTGATCAAGCAGAGGCACTCTGGCCTCAAGCCCCACGGCCATACTGGCACGATCAACTTTTACCAGTATGTCATCGGGCAGGTAGGCAGCTATGTCCATGTATTGAAAACGCTCTGCAAGCCAGGGAAGTCGTCGATAGTCCTGAGCATTTCGTAAAACAGTCTTTGGTAGTGTGCTTCCGGGAACTATTTCCGTTGCGTTTGGCCAATGCGTAAGATAGCTCTCTCTAAAATACTCTTCTGGCCGTCTCCATTCGGAATGACAATAGAGCCTGTTTCCAAGATGATGACGCCAGCGCGAAGGCACAAATTGTCCTAGATTATCCCATGTTTCCCGGTTTAAAAGCCTGATAGAACCATGGAGTAACGATCGCATCGAATTTTGGAAAGGTGAAATGCCTTTATATTTATCCAGTCCCATAAAATAGCGCGTATAGCCGGCAAAAAGTTCATCACCGCCATCTCCCGAGAGGGCAATGGTCACATGTTTTTGTGTTAACTTGGACAGTAAATAAGTTGGAATCTGCGATGAATCGGCAAAGGGCTCGTCATACAAGTCAGGCAGTGAAGGGATTACATCCCACGCATCTTTCGGTGTGACATACATCTCGGTATGCTCGGTGCCAAGGTGCTCGGCCACGGCCTTGGCATAAGGAGCCTCATTGTAGGAGGCTTCCTTAAACCCGATAGAAAAAGTTCGTATTTTGGCTTCGCTCTGCGCCTGCATCATGGCAACCACAAGTGACGAATCAATACCGCCTGAAAGGAAAGCCCCCAGGGGTACATCCGCAACCATCCTACATTTTACAGCATCACGCAGCAGTGACTCAAGGGAATCCTTTGCCTCAGCGTCAGTCATGTCCTCATGGCGGTGTGCTGCTCCGGAAAGCATAACATTCTGGGCACTCCAGTAAGCATTGATCCGGGGGGCTGTGCCTTCGCGCAGCTCCAGAATATGGCCTGGCTGAAGCTTATGTATTCCTTCGTAGATGCTTATTGGGCCGGGAATATAACAATAGGTCAACAAGGCAGCGACAGCATCCCGGTTAACCTGACCATGCCAGCCAGGGTAACTTTTCATTGCTTTAAGCTCGGAAGCAAAAAGAAATGTTCCCCCCATCTGGCCCCAATACAACGGTTTTATTCCTAAGCGGTCGCGCACAAGCCAGAGGGTTCGATTCTCTCTATCCCACAGGGCAAACGCAAACATTCCGATGCAGCGCCGAACTGTGGCTTCAACGCCCCAGGCGGCGCAGCCCTCCAACAAGGCTTCGGTATCTGAATGACCTCGAAAAGTCATACCGATTTTTTTGAGATCATGACGCAATTCAGCTGAGTTATAAATCTCGCCGTTGTAGACGATAACAAAACGGCCACTGGATGAAAACATCGGCTGATGGCCGGCCGGAGATAAATCGAGTATGGATAGGCGCCTGTGCCCCAGTGCAAGCTCTACGGAGTCATCGCACCAGGTACCGCCGTCATTAGGCCCGCGGTGTAACAAGATAGCAGTCATCCGTTCTATCGCGTTTTGCCGGTCTAGTGCACTCCGGCATTGCTTTTGTTCCCAAAAACCTACGATCCCACACATGTATACTATTAACTCCTGATCAGTTATAAATTGAAACGAATGCTGTAGATACGACCATTTGTATTGGGGTCAGAATTGTCAGATGTAGAGAAATAGAGGTTACCATTCCAATGGCTATAGCGTCCGGCTCCATAACGATGAATAGCACGATGAGTTGAGTGAGCGAAAGACATCATGTCAGTGCCTTCGTACATGCGGAGTGTGGATTTGCGATGTGAGTCATTCGAATCGGCCATATCGGCAAGATCTGGCAGTTCTATCATCCAACAGTTATCGCTCACATGGGTAAACGGGGACTTGATTTGTCTGCACTGTCTACCAGCGTCAATAGCGGCCCACCAGTTTGTTGCTGTAAAAGGGCATAGAATAAACTCCGTATTTCCTTCGCCTGCTAACATTTCAACCAGCTTTAATCCCAAGCGTTCTTTGGCAAAGGCCTGGAGCTCAAATTCATTGACGAACTCCATGGGATAACCGCCAAGCCAGTCTCTGATATCTGTCCAAATTTCCATACCGCGCTCTTTAACATATTCTTTTTCACGTTTTTTAAAAGCCGCATAGCGCTCAAATACAAGCCAAGGCTTAGAGATGGGTGGTTTTAATGAGTCGTGCCAGACATATTCCCACTCCATAAAACGTTTTACCACAGCATGAGAACTATTATATTTTTTCTTAATTTCTACCCACTGTTCTGGACTTGGCCTTCCTGATAACTCACCATCTTGATATGCAGTATGACTGTATAGCGCAATGAGAAACACGCCGTTTTCCCCAAGTGGAATCCTTGCATTTTCTATGGCCTTCCACATGAAGCCTGTATGGTGTAGCACCCCCCATGAGTAGACGATATCAAATGTTCCTAAATTTTTCATATTCTGTTCGTCGAGTACCGACCCCTGGCTGATCTGCCAATTACCAGGGTTTCCGAACATTTCCTTTAACATTTGGGCTGTACGCACGGAATTTGGGTCATAGTCGAAGCTTACTACACGTTCTGCACCGGCTTGTATGGCCGCTAAAGAATGCAGGCCGCTGCCGCAACCAATGTCCAAGAATGTTTTACCCCTCAAATCTGCCAATCTCAAGGCTCCTAACAGTTTTGACTTAGCAGCCGTCACACGTTCAGGAGAAAACTGCTTAATAATAAAATCATTCCAGTTTTGTCCAAATCCAAAACGTTCTTTAGGATCTTCCATCTTATTTCTCCTGGTGATATAGCTCTATTGTGTTAACAATTAGACAGTTAAGGGGAAATTTTTCTTTTATAGACATATGTCCGAGTTCCGCAAAACGTTGGCGTCTTTCTGAGTCGCTAAGCAGGGTTCTGATACTTTCTGTCATGCCGTTAATGTCGCCTACATCATGCAAGTAGCCTGAAATGCCGTCTTCTACAATACACTCCATTTCCCCAACGCGTGTGGAAACCGGGGGCGTGTAAAACCAGCTGGACTCCAAAACAACGTTGGAAAACCCTTCTGATTTGGCGCAATGCAGCAAGATATCTGATAGAGCCATGATGCGATGGGTATCGTTTCTTTGTCCAAGCATCTTGAGGCTGGTACCAAGCCCCAATAGATTTGCCTCTGCAAAAAACTCTTGTTCAAGGCAGCCCACTCCAGCATGCACAACATATACGTTCGGAATTGACTCTCGCACTTTTGCTATAATCTTAAGAAAATCAAAAGGTCGTTTCTCTTCAGTCAATCGAAAAACCCCCGCAATAACTGGAACATCTTCTGGAATGCCTAACTCTTGGCGCAAAACTAATAGATCCTCATGTTCCGCCTGTGGCATTCTATCAAAGTCAAGGCCATTATGGACGACAATGATTTGATCAGGAGAAATTTCAAGCCAGTCTGCATAGTCCTTTGATACGGCATGAGCATTGGCAAGAAACCTAACAGCAGGGTACTGGTTAAAAACCAAATAAGCGGTGTGCATCCAGCCAGCCATACCATGGTAAAAAGTTTCATTGTAATTAGAAGGGTTCGCGCTTCTAAAGGAACAAACTATGCGCGGCACTCCAGCTAACAACCCCGCCCAGGCACCGGCACAGTTTGTTGTATCAAGCCAGCAGTGTAGTACATCGGGTTTATTTTTAAAAAGTTCTCCGGCAAGTGCCAACGTATATTCACGAATCTCAGGGGCTATGTAAGGCAGTATTCGCTTGTCCAAGTCGCCATCCTCAAACATTTTCCAGACTTGCATCGCTGCTTCTGGTTGTGGGGTACCCACCAGGATGGAGCGTTCTTCAAGTTCCGGCATGAAATGCCGGTTACTAGCACTTTCAAGGCTCATGCAATAGACGCTAACCTCATTGCCAGCAGCCTTTTGCCCTCTTGCAACATAGGTCAACTGACGCTCTGCCCCGCCCGACCCGAGTGTGCCAATATAATGTGTGATTTTAAGCGGAGAAAATTTGGGCAAAGAAATTTTAGTTGCAGTTGGGAGTAACGGTAAAACCGTTTCAAAATCAGGGGAACAATAAGGAATTGCAGCCAATTTGACTGTCAGGGATGGTGGTGATGGCGGTTGATTCTTGATGTAACAGTCTTGTATAGGGAATAAACGTCTGCGCAGTAAGTTAAACTGACGATTCCGAATGATATGGTAGAGCCTAAGCCCTCGGTACATCCACTTTGTTGCAGAAGGACATTTGTGCAGATATTCTAAGCGCTGCATGTGATAAGGATTATTCAAGCCCTGTACGACATCCATAATTCGTTTAGCGGCAAGGTTTGCGGAAAAATAGGTGTCGACAAACCGCCGCCCGCGGCGTGCATAATCCTCTTTCAAGGCATTATCGTCCATAAGGCGTTCAATCCAGTCGGCCACTTCTTCAGGAGATTTTGCAGAACAGATCGGGGGTGGCTCAATTACCCCAAAACCGCTCATATCAGCTACACGGGCGATCACTGGTCGCCCCGTTGCCAAGGCATCAAGGGCTACCATGCCGATTGCCGGTGATTCAAGATTATCAACAACAACATCCATAGTCTTAAAGGACTCGAGCAGTTCCGCCTGCGTCACCTCGTCGTGCCATATGATCCAGTCGGCCACTCCCAGCTGTTCAGCCATCACCTTGGTCTGCTCAACGTGGGCGCCTTTACGAAAAAGATGCACCCTTACGGTTCGTCCCCTGCTTGCAAGTATACTTAGTGCCTTGATGAAGATGTCGGTACCCTTTAGGTCGAGTCTTGTAACTATTGATACGTCGTCTCTTACCCAAGTCAGTCGGGCAGCAAATGTAATAGTGAAAATATCATTTTCTTTAAATGGGGCATAACCGATTGAATCGGTGTCCAGAACCATGTAGGAATCCCTTTTTTCGGGAGTGACTCCGATGGACTCAATCAATGTGTCACCTTCTGGAACAACTCCTATTGGAAAAAAATTGAAACCGGCACAGGTGTGTATGGCTTTTCTCTGGTCTGCAACCCGTTGCTCGTAAAAATATTTTATTCTCTCTCTCTCAACGGTGTCTTCAATATTTTGGTACAAAGATAATCTAAGTGAGGAATAGTTGAGATCGGCAAAGGTCAGCAAATCAGTGCCAGTTAACAGCAGGTAGATTGGCTTGGTAACATATCTGGATAAAAAAACAGCCACTTGGTTAAACACAAATGCATCGTATAGTTGTAGCCGTGAAATAAGCAGGTTGAAATTTGCTCTATTTTCTTTTTCAAGTGAGGCCGAATATGACCACATATCTAACGGGCGGAGATCAATGATCCAATCAGCGTATCCGTCAGCATATTCACAATATCTATTTTCCGGGTTGTCTAAGGGATAGGAAGGGTTGTTGACCAAAAAAAAGTCTACTTGATGTCCCTGTGTGCGCATGGACCTGGCAACTGCCAGAGGGTAATTATTGGCATTACCTACAAAAGCAATTTTCATGGGGACACAACCTCATCGGGAGTTTTGCTTTTCAGGTGTTTTCTTGCGTCCGGTCCACAGTTGGCAATCAGATCCAGTACCGTAACCGCCCCTTCAAAATCACCCCACTGTTGGGGGTACGGTTCGTAATCATAGGTTTTATAATACAGGCCGATGCCTGCCTGTCTGAAGGCATCTTCATCAAGATATGCCTTTGCTGCAGGGCCTGATAGATAGGCTGTCGCCCCCACTTTTTTCAGAAGGTTGATGAGGCGGGCGGTCTTTTCGCCCTGGCAATCATAATCCCGTGATCTTACGATTGTGGTAGATATATGCAGATAGTCGCATATACCACGGATCAGCCTTTCATTGAGATTGCTGAGATACATATCATTCGCACTGATGCCGTCTTCCCATAAGGTCATGGCATCCTTGAAATAGGGAGTTGTACCCAGTGATTCTTTGAGTAGACGGTGGTGTAATTTGTCCCAGGGTTTAACGGTTTTCCCAATAAGAACCTGATCAATAGGTAGGTCGGTGGCACCGGCCATTACGGGAACAGTCAGCCATCTCAATCCTGAAGCATTTCTGAACTGATTTCTGTTTCTCCATGAACCATGCGAATATTTAACATCGTCATACAAGATGAACAGTTCAACATTATCTATGAAATCGAAAAAACCACGCCACGGTATGTAACAGGATTGGATGATGCCTGTGCGCATAACCTACTTCTTTCTTGCAACAAAAAACTTTCTGGTCATTTGCTGGCAAAGCTCATACTTGCCACTGCTGATAATACAGTCGTTAATAGCACGGTTTATCCCATCGTAATGGGAAAAGGCATCATCTAGACAGACCCAGCCCCCAGAGATGAGAAATCTTTCAATATTATGGATGTCATCACAGACAGCATCATAGGAATGATCGCCATCAATAAAGGCGACTCTGCATTTGAAGTTATCGGTGATGCTGGACATAAAGGTAGATGAATCGCCACGGTAGGTGGAAACCAGCGATTCAAGCCCATTACTCTTGATGCTTTGACAAAAGATATCGTAGATACTTGCATAATTTTCATAAAGAGGGGCGATATCCTTCAGATAAGGCTCGCGCCATACCGTCTGCTCCTGGTATCCACCGAATGTCCTCCCGTCAATGGTAACTTCTAAAGAAAAACTCCCGTCGGGATTTTCGCGCCAGTCATCTTTAGCAGGAAAGAGGTCTATACAATGAATCTTGGTGCCTCCGGTCAGTTGAGCGGCCATACCCAGTGCAACTGCTGAGCGCCCGCACCAAGAGCCAATTTCTATAATATCTCCTTCGAGCCCGGAAGTCATATAGACAAGGTTGAAAAGTGAATACAGCTGGTCTACTGGAGACCAGCCCGGGATGGCTTGGACTGCGTCCTCAAGCTGCTTGATAATCGGGGCTGTTGTATCGATATTCATGGTGGACGCATCACTCCTTGCCTGTAAAATCTTCTATCATATTTGCATAGCTACGGCCTTCATCAGGCCATCTGGTGTCTGACCAATCAGGACACTGCTCGCAAAAAGCATGTTCAGCAAAATCATTTTCTAGATGCGCTTTTCTCAATGAATCATAAAACGACCCGCACCAGACATCATAAATAGTTGTAGAAGCATATTTTTCAATGAAGGCTCGATGCCCCCAATCTGCCGGACAAAAGGCCAAATCACCACGTGCTGTCAATACAATCCGTTCCCACGGGTATAAACACGGTTTTCGTGATTTTGTTTCGTCGAGCATTTGTCGTTTCTCAGTTGCCAGGCCTTCCTTCGCTCCTGAGCAAGAGTGTAGTCTGCGTATCACTACATTGTCCGCACCATTATCATTCCAAAACTGTTCAAACTTATCAGTTTCTTGGCAATTTGCCGGTTGCTCGACGTAGCTGACCACGACCTTTGTTGCCGACCTTGATTCCTTCACCCAGCGAATAAGTCTCAGCACGTTTTTTTGTGTAACTGCAAGATCGCCATTTACGCGTACGTTGGCGTAAGTCTCAGGATAGAATGCATCAATGCTGATATCAATCAGGTGCACACCGGCATCAAGAAGACGTTGCGTGCGGACTTCATTCATGATCGTACCGTTGGTGGTTAGGGTAACAAAGACTCCGGAGTACCGAACCGCCTCCTCAATCAGATCGTAACCCTTGGGATGCAACAAAGGTTCACCATTACTGGTGTAGCGAATGTACTGCGTAATGCCCTCGCCATGTCTGCGCACTTCGTCCACCATCTTGCTGTTCAACTCAGGGTCAAGATGTCGGCCTGCGTAATGTTCTGTTTTTTTGAAATCAGAGTGAGGGCAATGCACACAGGCCAGATTGCATACCTCTGTTATGTCAGCAATGATTTGGGAGGGGAACTCACTCCGCAGTCGATCATAGAAACCGTAGCGGGTACCGGTTACAGGATCTGTAAAAATAGAGGAGTTGCTCATTGATTAATAACCAGTTGAAGCTGTTGCACGACGTATTCGGCATCTTCAGGGGTCATGCTGGCGCTGATCGGTAACGTCATAATCCGCTCTCCCAGATAGTTGGTGTTTGGCATATCAGTACGCCGGGTTTGTTCAAAAAACGGCATGGTATGCAACGGTGCATAGTGGATACTCGCCCCTACATTCCGCTCCCGAAGTGCGAGGATAATTTCGTTTCGGGTACCTTTCATCTGCTCAACAGGTAATGACACCACAAAGAGGTGAAGAGCATGTGAAGAATTATTTAATCCAGCCTGGAAATCAAATTTTAAAGGCAGTCCCGCAAGGCGCTCAAGATAGAAACTGGCAATTTTATGGCGAATTGAGTGAAACTCAGGCTGGCGGCGTAACTGTACTCTCCCGATGCAGGCCAGCAGATCCATAAAATTCATCTTATACCCAAGTTCTGCTATGCCGGGTACGAGGGCTGCTTGCGGATGGGTAAAGCGCTTCCACGCATCATTTGAAAGTCCTTGTCGACTTAAAGCCTGAAGGTGGGAGAGCATATCCTCATCAGTTACAGCAATCGCTCCACCTTCACCAGTTGAGAGATTTTTGTTTGCGTAGAAACTGAAGCATGTCAGATTTCCTGAAGAGCCAACCGGCGAGCCATCTGGATATTTAGCCCCCAAAGCATGGGCAGCATCTTCAATTATTATAACATGTGCCGGCACTGCAAGGCGTATGGCATGTATATCTGCGGCCAGACCACCATAATGCACCACCACAACAGCCTTGGTTTTTGTTGTTAGTGCGGCAGCGATGGTTTCAGGTGTTACCGAAAATGTCTGTAGATCTACATCACACAGAACCGGAGTTGCTCCGCAGTAATGGGCGGCATTGGCTGTACTGCACCAGGTTAGGCTGGGACAGATAACTTCATCACCGGGACCAACCCCGTGAACCAGTAGCGATAGAAAAAGCGCTGATGTGCAGGAATTAACAGCAATGGCATAAGGGGCACCCACAAAACTGGCCAATTCTCTTTCAAAAGCAATGGTCTCTGCCCCCATGCCGATCCACCCTGATTCCATAACTCGGACGACAGCATTGATTTCTTCGGCAGAAAAATTAGGGCGCCCAAAGGGGAGATAGTCTTTACGAATGGAGTCTGTCATTAAAGGTTATCCTTGTGAAACACCTCAAATGACATTTTATGCTCCAGATTTACCACGGATGCATGTTGGATGTTGTTTAGTCGGGGGATTGAAAACATAAGGCCATCATAGCAGAAATCATATACCTCAGAACCTTTTGAATTTCCGCAACCGGCGCTGAGAAAGTAGTCGTGGTTGGTCAGCCACAGATTGACATCCATCACACCGAAAAGAACATCGCCAGCCTGCATGGGGGGCACTACAACCTGGTTATTTACGGTGCTTGTGCCAAATATATCCACGCCCTTCAGATTTCGAATCAAAAAACCGAAACCGGGATCATGCAAATCCTGATGGAATAAAATCTTGACAAAAAAGGAGTAACTGCTCCCTGTCTGGAGTACCGAGGCACGATTCCCTTTCAAATCAAGGATCCCGTAGTCGATTACCTCGGCAACATCCTGTTTTCCGCACCGTTTGGCATATTTGTGCAATACCAGAGGAGATGACGTCAGGTTTTGCCGAGCATGCTCCCCTGCAACCAACTGTGATGAAATATTTGCAACATCTACTTTATCAGCCTGCTCCGCCTGGGCGGTTTCAGTCGATACTGTGCGAACTGGCGTTTTTGCAGAGTTTACATCTATCGCGCCGCTTCCAAAGAGCATGTCATAGTAAGTCATTGAGACTTTCTGAGGTGTTTCGTCCATGTGGACTCGGCCGTCGAGCAGCAGCAGCGCCCGGTCGGCAAAGGTTGCAATGGTGTTGGTGTCATGGGTTACCAGAAGTATTGTTTTCCCTTGATCCCTAAAATGACGAATTCTTTCGTAACATTTACGCTGAAACTTTGCATCGCCAACAGACAGCGCCTCATCTACGATAAGTATATCAGGGTTTACAGAGGTTGCAGTTGCGAAGGTAAGTCGAGCCTGCATTCCAGAGGAGTAAGTTTTGAAAGGGTTATCAATAAAGTCCTCAAGTTCGCTGAAATCAATGATCCAGTTGATCTTTTCATCTATCTCCTCTTTGGTCATGCCGAGACACATGCCCCCCATATAGATGTTCTCTCGTCCGGTGTATTCAAAATGAAACCCGGTGCCTAGCTCTAAAATGGCAGAAACGCGACCATTTACTTGAACCGTACCGCTCGTGCTGTCAAGAGTTCCCGCAATAATACGGAGGAGGGTGCTTTTGCCGGCACCATTGCGGCCGACAATTCCTACGACTTCACCTCGGTTGACTGTGAATGATATATCTTTGAGCGACCAGAATTCGTCATGTTTAGGTCGTCCCAACAATTTCTCAAGTGCCATATCCAGTGGGCGACGATATAACTTGAACATCTTGTAGAGGTGTTCAACCCTGATGGCACAGGTATTTGAGCTATTAGCACTCATAGGACATTCCCCAGGATGGGATTGAGTGCTCTGAAAATTCTGCAACCGAGGGAAAAGGTGACAACAGATAGTAATGCAACTACGCCCCAAGAAGCGGGGTTTTCAATTCTCCCGAAGTAGAGCACATCCTGCCAGCAGAGAATAATATGGCTCAGTGGATTGGCGAGTATAACAGGTTTAAACCAGCGTGGTAAATCCTGCATTGTATAGAATACCGGCATGATAAACATAAGTGCAGCACAACTCATTTGAACAATCTCTCTAAGGTCTTTGAAAAAAACGGAGACCGTTGAAAAAATCAGCGCTATTCCGGACATGAAGAGTATCTGCATAATAAGCAAGGCTGGCAATAGTGCTACTGTTATCGGCAGAGCTCTATATACGGAAAGCTGATAAATAATGAACATCCCTAAAAAAATACACATATTAAAGACAGTCGTGCCGACACATCTCAAGGGTAATATGATTACGGGGAAAACAACTTGCTTTACAAGATTTGCCTGATTAAGTATTGCACTTGTAGACCGTCCCATAATGTCCTGCAAAGCTATCCAAGGAATCATACCACTCAGTAAGTAGACCGAATAGTCAGTTAGCCTGCGGGCACTTGAGAACTCTTCACTTGCCGGTGGCCTTAATTTGAAAACAAACCCAAATACAGCCAAGTACAGTATGCACATAACAAGTGGCTGCCCAATGCTCCAAAAAAAACCAAGTGTTTGCCCAGCATGACGCTCCATTATTTCCCGGCGGGTCATATCAATTAATAGCTTGCGATAACGAATAATCATACGGTACGTTTCTACAACAGAGGTCATATAGGCAAGGGGTTTCAGCATTTATTTACACTCCAAAAGTAAAGCCACATCACTCCGCCCATGTTCTCATAAAATATGATCTTCTTTTTGAGATATTTCCCGGGTACGTAATACCTCGTTGCATTATTCTTTACGTTTAAACGTCATCTAACGGATCGAAACAACAGGGAATATTATCAGAACAAAAGGTGAACATAGATCGCAGAGTTAATTCAATCATTGCCACCCCCCAACTCCTGCAAATCACTCTGGAAATGATGGCAGAGAATTCCTGTTTTGCATTTGAGCAGAAAAAATTAACGGAGAAGTATAATTTTTCGAGCAATAAAAAACAAGAATTATTATTCTTGGTTTCATGCTGCGTGCGCCTATATCATTGAAATATAAAATAAAAGCTATAATTTTGGTGATCTGATATTTTCTGGTTTAGAAGATACAGCAGAAACAAAATACACAACAAAAACAGAATAAAAAATAATGCCAGAATAGTGATTTAAAAAAGACTGGGTTACACAATATCCCATCGTTGAGAGAACCAGTATAATGCCACTTGCCGCAAATGCTCTGCTCTCTGGTTGTTCGTGAAATTTCAATCCTTTTATGAAAATATTAAGTGGATAGAGAAACAAAGCCAGAAGGGCTGCAAACCCGATTATTCCGCGCTTTGCCAATTCATCAAGGTATTGGCTGTGTGCATCAGCGTATTCATGGGCAGCTTTGCCTAGAGAGCCGTTTAGTAATTGTTGCTCACGGGATTTGAGAACGCCATGCTTACCCCAGCCGAACAATGGTTTCTGGACAAAACTATCCAGTGCGCTTTTCCAATTTTCAATACGTTTACCAATGGACGTGTCCTTTGTACCACCCGAAAAATAGAGGGTAATATCTTGCCCCGCTATGGCAAATCGTTGTGGTATGGAACTTTGCGGGGTCAGACAAAAGATAATTAGCAGGCAATAGATACACAGTAATCCCGTCTTAAGTCGTTTCGAAAACCAGTCACTGCAAATCTTATAAATTATGAATGGAATCACCGGTAAAAGAATCCAGCCTCCACGTGACTGCGATAAAATGCTGCCTATTACACCCATACCGGCGGCAACGGTGAAAAAAATTGTATATAGATGGTACGATTTTTTTACGGCCCACATTGCACCACATAAGCTGAGTAGTCCAAGCGACATACTGATATCGCCACCCTGGATTGCGTTCATTTGATGTTCAAATGCCCGAACTTCGCCTGAAAAATAACAGCCCCAAACAGCCCTGATACCCGCACCAATAGCTCCGGTTGAGACGCCGACCATCAGCCATAAAAAACGCGGCGGGTATTTCAGACAAAGGATAAAAAGAGACGCTCCCATTAATACCCTGCCGGGATGATCAAAGTCTCTAATTCTTCCTCCATCCAGCAAAATAGAGATATATTGCACCAGTACAAACGTAACTGAGATCATCAGGTAAAGCTGGTTATCCCGGCTTAAGGTTGAATATACTTCCCTCTTGATAATTAGCGGCAGTGAAATCAGCAGTAAAACGGCAGGTGCATATGTGTGCGCAGTATATATGCCTAGGAATAGTGCGCCCGTTAAAAAATAACAGGTCTGAATTACCCAATATTTTATTTGTTCCTGTCTTTCCGTCATCCGAAGCGCTGTCTTTCTTAAACATCATGTTTCAGTCGAATTTCATCACTAATCGAGTTACATGGCTTAAACTTAATAGAGTTTCATCCCCGTATCACAGCCGATTATTACTCTAGAAGTCTGTACTTCTATCATCAGATTTTTCTGCAAACTCTTTTTCCCACAACTTGATATAACGGAGGAAATAGTTCATTCCGATCAGTGCAGCCAGCACAAACCCGTGCATTCCATCCCGGTATCCACGGTGAACAACATATCTACCCAAAAAACGCTCAAGAGGCTGAAAAAACAGTCTAAACAAGCTGAATTTCCGCCCTGAAGCAAACCCTTCTTCTGCATCGATGGTACTGTAGCGGTTAAATTTATCGATGAAAGTATGAATGTCCGTATAGGAGTCGTGTAAAATTGATCCATCAAAAGTAAACGGTTCTCCCGGGAAACCGCTGAAATTCTCGTGGACCCTGCCAGACCACTCACCTGCACCCTTGCGATATAGTCGCACTTTGTGTTGTTGATACCAGCCACCATGCTTGATCCATTTGCCAAAAATGAGTTCTTTGCGGAGAAACCGCCCGGCAGTTATCTGATCATCTATTTTAGTAGAAAAGAATGCTACAAGCCCTTTTTCCATATCAGGTGAGACCGTCTCGTCAGCATCAAGATGTAAAATCCAACCTGTTTGTACGTGTGCATCACCTCGGTTTCGCTGCACGGCAAAGTTATCCGGCCAGGGTTCAATGACAATACGTGCTCCAAGATCGGCTGCTATCGTGCAAGTACTATCGGTACTCTCCGAATCGATTACGAGTATCTCCGTAGCAAATGGCACAGAGTTGATACATCGGGAAATTACCTGCTCCTCATTTTTGGTGAGGATTACGACAGTTAGATCGGCTATTTGATGCATCTGCATGTAATTCCCTTTTGATTTTCTGAATCCATGTTCCTAGATATCTCCAGCAACAGGTTTCCTGGCCAATACCACAAGGCACTCACCAAAAAAGAGCGCATCCGACATGATAGTTTCATAAAGTAATCCGTGGTTACCACGATTACGTCGCATATCTCGTATGTTTTTGTATTTATATACCAGATTGAAAATCGGCCTCAGAGCAATACTAAGGATGCTTTTTGAAGAATATTTGTTAGTATGGACTCCCAATACATTAAAGCCGGTGCTTTCTAATATAAATTGCAATTCAAAATAAGATAGTGGTGAGATATGATAGTTTTCGAGATCGTGGATCCAAGACTTATCTTTGACGAGTGGTCTTTTGAAATGTTCGTATCTTCCTTCCAGCAGATATCTTACCCGTGATTTAAAATTTAAAATGTTTGGTGTTGTAATAACTAGATATCCCCCCGGTTTTAATGATCGATATAAATTTCGTATCCAATTCCACTGACACTGCAGATGTTCAATTCCCTCTATTGATATTGCTATATCAAGCGAATCATCCGGCAACGGCAAACAGGCATCATTAAAATCAAGCTTTATTGATCGTAGATCGTCATTTTTAATCACCATCAATTTGTCAATATCAAGATCTGCAGCTAAAACGTGCTTTCCGTTTGCAAGAAGCTTTTCTGTTAAAGCCCCGAAACCTGCCGGCGCATCAAGAACGTTCAAACCGGGTAAAGTTGCTATCAGCTCTAATACTTTTTCATGTAGTCCGGAAGGCGCAATCGCTTCGATCTTCATGGTTTCCCCTTATTAATTTGAAACAGTAACTTTTAACAACTCTTGAAAATACTCGACATGATGCTTCACCATCATATCCAGCGTAAAATTTTCTTCAAAAACCCTGCGCCCCACTTCTCCCATCTCAAACCGCCTGTCATCATTATTCAACAGTGAAATAATTTCTCTCGAAAAATCATCGGTAACACCGTTTACGAGTATTCCGCCACCTTTACGGATAATCTCCACCAGTCCCCCGTTATTGTAGGCAATAACCGGAGTGCGTGCGGCTAGCGATTCAATATGCACAATACCGAAACCTTCATTCCGATGAGTAGAGACTGACAGGTCGAGATCGTAGAATAGGTCCGGGATCTGCTCCCTGGGTATACGACCGGTGAGGATGAAATTTTTCTCTAAGCCATACGCAGCTATTTTTTTTGTCAAAAGATCGGTCCCACCGCCGCCGACAATTGCTATTGTTATCTCAGGAAAAGTGGCACACAGTTTTACCCCGGCATCAACCAGTTCATCCTGGTTTTTCCATAATTCGCCAACCATGCCGATGATAGGAAATTTTTTCCCTTTGAGAACTCTCCGCTCACGATTTTTATCCATCTTGGCTGGTTGGCACTCAGGTACCGGGATGCCGTAATGGATTGTCCGTGTCATCTGCTCAAGCCCCGGATTCTTGGGGTAGAATGATGCACCGGTGTATTCTGATGTGGCGATAACGCCATCATACATTGTCGTCAGTAATGGGTAGCTGCGAGCGGTCGGCGTCTGAAAGACATTCAGAAGTTTTGGTTTGCGCTTGAGCCACGGTCGGGCAAGTAGGGCTCCTGCTAACACGGAATAGATGTTATGTTCCCGGGCGACTAATATGATTTCGGGCTCTTCAGCGCGAATTGACCTGGCAATACGAAATGGTACGGCAAGCCTCTGGCGGTTGAATACCGGGTGATAACGGTAGCCGCGCTCTTTGACCTTCTGATTGAGAACGCCTTCTTCATGAATAAAAAATACCGGATCAAACCCGAATTGACCAATGCGTTGAGCAAGATCGAGGAGGTACTCCTCTCCGCCACTTACTGCTGTAGAATTATTAACAAGAACGACCTTCATGTACCCCACTCCCTCTAATACTGCAACCACTAAATATTACTAGTGTCACATAACTGATTTCAATTCTCTCATTACATCTGAAACTGATACTGCCTGAAAACATGGTGGAATATTCAACGTATTGCCAACACAGGCTGTAAGGTCACATGAGGTACACCCGGGAACCTTGATAATAGTCCGGATGCACGGCGCTGAGGGATACCACACTTTTGTTACATGATAGCCAATAACAATGCCCTTTGTTCCTACAGCGCCTGCCACATGGGCAAGCCCGCTGTCGTTACCGACAAAAGCTGCCGCATTTTTTATAATAGCTGCTGATTGACGAATGGAAAGAATTCCAACCAGATTTGCAACCAGATTACTCATAGGAAACCTACTCGTATCCATTAGATGACAATCGGATGGTGAACCGATGACTACGACAAAATATCCTTCAGAAAGGCAGTGCGATATCAATGCAGAAAACGCTGGAAGCCCCCAGGTCCTGCGCATATCGGCTGAGAAGGGAGCAATTGCAACTACAGGTTTTGAGTCTGGGTTGAGCTTTTTAAGCATCTGCCCCGATTCTGCAATTTCGTCTTCAAGAAGATGGATTTCCACCGTATTGTTTTTGACAGTAAGGCCATCCAGTTGCAGGAGATCGAGAAAACGATCAACAAGATTTTTAGAAACAGGTTCGTCCCAGTAGCGGGTCAGCAGAAACTCTCTATGATATGACGCGAAGCCAATTCGCTCGGGTGCCCCGGAAAGAAAGGCAACAAGAGCGTGACGTAGCTTGGTACTCAGCACATAGACCCGATCATACCCTTTTCTCCTGATCCACAAGAGGTAGGAATTTTTTTTCAGTATTGCCAGTCTCCCGCCGAAGCGGAAACAGTCCATATTCAAAACATAACTGTCACTGAGACAAGGATCATACTGAAGGAGTTCAACCCCCACCTGGCTTGATGCTGCGAAATCAATGGCCGCTTTCGGGAAATTCACGGCAAGGTTGCGAATGAAAGGAGTCGCAATAACCTGGTCGCCAACCCCTTTACCGCCGAACCCTATGATAAGTATCGATTTAGGGTTTTGCATACCAATTAGTGATTCCATTTCCAGTCCGTGTCACTTGCGATGGATTCGAAAACCTGTTCGACTGTGATTCCTTCCAAGCACATCGGCTTCCCACTGGATGACGGTTCACATTCGGTAAAAAACTTCTGTTTACAGGGACTGCACGGGAACTGCCGGGAGACCACCCGGCAGTTTTCCCCCCATGGTCCGAATTTGGCCGGCGATTGCGGCCCGAACAGGGCTACCAGTGGCACTCGTAACGATGCGGCGAGATGCATGATACCGCTGTCATTGCATACCAGCAGGCGACAGCGGGAAAGGAGCGCCATCGTTTGACGCAGAGACGTTGTACCCACTGCCTCCAGTGGCGGTGTCGGCAGTGCCGCCCGGATGCCCGGCAGCGCTTCCTGATCGCGCGGGCCGCCTAAAAAAAGGATGTGGGCTTTGAAGCGCTCCTGCAACTGCCGCGCAAGTTCGGTGAAGTTATCGAGATGCCAGGCTCGCGGAGGATTGGCGGCAAACGGGTGAATGCCGATCACCAATTCCCCTGGCTTTACCCCTGCTTCCTCAAAAAAGCGGTCGGCGAAGTGGCGCTCCTCGCTCGAAAGCCATGCTTCCAGATGATCATCGGTTACAGAAATGCCATCCGCTCGCAGCACATCAAGAAAATTCTGCACTTCATGCTGGTCGTGATGATACTTTACACCCGTGGTCAACAGAAAACTCCGCCCCTCGGTGGCAAAGCCGATCCGTTTCCGTGCACCAGAGAGAAATGCCATCAAGGCACTACCGAAGGAGCGTTTCAGCACATAGACTTTGTCGAACCGGCGGGCTCGAAGGTCGCGTATAAATCCCAGTTTGTCGCCAAGCGTCTTGTGTGTTCCCCGGCTGTCGGCATGGATGGTGACCGGATCCCAGTAGATGAATTCGTCTACGTACGGGATGCCGTTGACAACTTCGGATGACCCCGGTGCGACCACCCAGGCGATATAGGCGTCCGGTTCGGCCCGCTGCAGATTGCGCAGAAAAGGTATCGTGAGAATGGTGTCACCGATAAAGCGGTAGCGCAACACCAGAATTCTCTTCCCTGCTTTTTCGCACTCCATTCAGGAAATCCGCTCTGCCTGGTCAATCAGCATGACAGGTATGCCGTCTCGCATGGGAAAGGCCAGAAGGCAGTGGCGGCAGAGCAGAGCAGATCGATCCGTATCCGGTTCGAGATCACTTTTGCAGACGGGGCAGGCAAGTATGGCAAGCAGCTCTTTTGAAATTATGGAATTAATTTTCAACTCCGTTTATGCACGGGTTTTGCGAGTAAGGGATTTACATACTAAAGTGCGACTAAATGCCATAAAAATCAGATTTTTGGAAGTAAATTGCACAATACTGCCGATAGGCGTATATCATTCCAGAAATACTATTGGGTGGCACCAATGCGGATATCTTATGGATGTGCCTTTCTTTTCCTTCGCAGATAGCTCCACATACTGCCATCGTGCAACGATTCAAACAGCTGTTCGTAGGCCTCAAGTGATTCGGCGCGATTGGCCTCATCAATGGTCACCGCTCTGGCCGCAAATTCATGGCACCAGCGACACTCCTCACAGTCAACGCCGATGCAGCTTTTGCTGCGAAAACGTTCCATGAAGCCATCGAGGGCCCGGTTGTTGATATATACCGGCGGGTGTCCTTCGATCGGACGGGTCATGCCGCGTAGTTCGGCCAGGCGTTTGAGCGGCAGCATCCGTAATGGATTCGCCAGCCCCGGTCGTATAATAAAGCGCAGAAACCAGCCAAGTCCGCGCTTGTAGTAGGTGTGATTCTCCTTGATTCCCTGGAAGCCGTAGGCCTGGATCAGGTCGAGCAGGTTGCCGTCAAAGTGGCGCTCGCTGTAGGCCTTGATCCGGGTCATCATAATCTTCGTGGGGATATCGCGCTCGGCTATTTTGAACAGGTCGTAGCCCATCTCCTCATAAATCGGCAGGTCTTCGGGGCGTATCCATTCCGAACGGATGTAATGTACCGGATTGCGCATTTTCATTTCAGTACACTTGAGAAAACACCAGTCGATGAAGAACCCTTTGTTGTCGTGCCAGGACTGACCGCTGTGGGCCAGGGCGTTCATATGCATCGGCGACATGGCGCAACCGGTCAGGCAGTTGTTGTTGGCCATCAGTTCAAGATCGCATGTGACAGCCTTACGGATCTCTTTCAGCGTTTCCAGTTCGCGGTTAACCAGAATGCTGTCGAGGACGATGCAGTCGGCTCCGAGTTCCTCCCACATCCGGGCTTTACGAACCCGATCGACTCCTGCAAAGACCGAAATCCGGACCTTTACATGTGGATAACGGGCCTTGATGAGTTGCAGTATGAAAGGAGAAGATACGGTGACTGCCGTGACACCGATGTCACTGATCCAGGCGAGCAGTTCGTTGATCTCCTGTTGCCCCCTGCTGGTGATCTCACGGTTGCCCATGCAGGACGAGTTGAGCAGGTAGTTGAAGGCGATGCCGGATTTATGCAGATGCCTGACATGATCCTCCAGTTGCCGGCGCGACACCTTGGCCAGCTGGTACGGGGCCCGGCCACCGCCGACGGCGTCGGTGCGCAGCTTGCCGAACAGTTCGGTAACCGGATAATCCCGGCACTTTTCTACAAGTTCGGGGTCAAAATTGGTAGCTACACTCAGTCTCATACGTATTTACCTCGCTGTTTTTACCACACACTTCACTTTTTTAATTACCAATAGTTCCAGCATGCCGAAATAGAAGGATCGGCTGGAGACAATAGCAAAGCCGGTGCGTCGAATCAGCTGGTGGTACTCATCACGGGGAGGAAATTGTTCAAGGCTGTCGGCAATATAGGCGTGGATGGTCGGGTTGCCGTGGAGCAGAGTACCCCAGAGGCCGCACCAGCATTTGAGCAGCCAGTATTGGGCCGTCTGCTGTAGGGGCAGGCTCGATTTGGAAAAGTCGAGAAAGGCTGCGTGCCCTCCCGGCTTGAGTATCCGGTTGACCTCCTGAAGTGCCAGAGCCAGATCAGGGGCGTTGCGGAGCGCATAACTGCCGGTAACGATATCAACGCTTGCCTCAGCGAAGCCCGTTTCAGCCATATCCCGGCACGCAAACTCGATATTGTTAAAACGATTACGCTGATCGGCCAGAGTCACCATGTCTGCTGTCAGATCGATGCCGGTTATCTGCCCCGGCGGGAACCGTTCTCCGAGCAGAAAGGCGATATCTCCGGTCCCGCAGGCGAGGTCGACGCAGCGTGGTGTGCTGATCTCCGGGAGAGCTGCCACCATCAGTTTTTTCCAGTTCTGATCGCGACCGAGCGACATGGCCCGGGTGGCGATGTCGTAACGGCTCGCAGCTTCGGTAAAGTGCTGCTCGTTGAAGAGCCGCTTTTTAGCCGGATCATCGATCCGGGTATTGATTTTCAGGGCATTCTGCCAACGGTTCATTGCAGGTACCCCGCGACCGGTCGGACTAACTCAAGTGCTTTGCCAACCTCCAGCTGAAAGCAGTCCTGAATAATGAAGAGTATGTTTTTGTAGACGTATGTGCGGGAGAACGGCAGTTTTTTCAACAGCTCCTTCTTCTGCAGTACGAGCCGATCCCCCTTTTGTGTCAGAGTTGGTGCGTACAGGGCAACGTAGCTCTGCTTTCCGTCGAGGACAAATTCTATCATCAGCTGGAGAAAGCGCTGTCCCTCTTCGGCGCGCTCCTCAACGGTCTGAAGCGCCTTGACGAGTTCCCCGGTGTAACGCCGTGAATCGGTCCCCCCTTCCCGGTCCTTCGGCCAGTTATTCAATTCTCTTTTCTGGATCGCTCCAACCACTCTCGACATCACTTTGCTGTTGAGAAGGGTTTGTGCAACCAGCGCAGAATCACGGTGCAGCAGACGGAACTCACCCTGATAGGGAGGTTCAGCAGGAACCGGGGCGGAGCGGATAAGCTGCTCCGGATCTTTTTGTGTTGCGTAGGACGCAGCGGGGAGAAAGAGGCAGAGCAACAAACCGATGAGAAGCTTCTTCATATTGATATCCTTTTTTGCCACTCATCAAAGAGGACAAGACTGGCCGGAAGGACAAAGATGTCGCATATCAGGGCACCCATCATGGTGATCCCGGTCAGAACGGAAAAATAGATGGTTGGCATAAAGCTGCTCAGGCCGCCAACCGAAAAGCCGAAAAAAAGTACCAGAGTTGAAATGGTAAGGGCACGGCCGGTCGCCATAGTTGTCCGGATTACCGCTTCCTTGCAATCGCCCCGGTCTTCCCTCAGGAAACGGGTCAGGTAATAAATGGTGCTGTCCACCGTCATGCCGATTGCCACCGATGCGATCATTGCGGTTCCGGTGCTGAGGTCGATTCCAAGCCAGGCAACCAGTCCTGCTGTCCATGCCAGCGGGATGATGTTTGGGAGCAGGACCAGAAACAGAAGTTTGACTGAGCGAAAAAGGATAAATATGGGTATGAAAACCATCACCAGAGAAAGCCCGAAACTGCTTGCTACACTTGCTACCAGGCGGTTTGAATCAGTTGCCAGCTGATACGACTCTCCCGTCGGGATGACATGATAACTATTCCCCAGTCGGCTGACCGCCAGCTTCTCAATAGTTGACACAAGTTGAGCCGTGTCAGCGGTACCGATAGCTCTGGTACTCACGCTGAGGCGCAGCCTGGTAAAGTCGGCGCTGATGATTTTTCGCAGAAATTCCTGATCCGGGGCAACTTCCAGCAGGTCGAAAAGCTTGAGCAGATCATTGCCGCTTTCCGGTAACGCCGACTGTAGCTTCAGTTCAGCCCGTCCAAGCTGTTTGAGGACGCTGATGATGCTGTAACTGCCGGAGACATGCGGCACTGCCTGTATCGAGTCTTGAAGCCTGCTGAGGCGGGTCATGTCATCAAGAGTAGTCAGTGGTCTGCCGTCAACCCGTGTAAGCATGAATTCGACACGGTTCACCCCGCCGAAAGCGGCGTCGATGAACAGTGTGTCGCGCCGGAGCGTTGCATCGGGCTTGAGAAAACGGACCAGATCAGTGTTGTTTTCGATGCGTCCCAGCCCGCTTAGTGCGGCAACGGCAGTAAGCAGCATCGAAACAAGTACCAGTCGCGGATGGCGGACCGTAGCGTTGGCCGCTATCCGCAACAGGTTTTTCAGGACCCCGATGTCATGCAGGCGTCGGCCTGTTTCCGGTATCGGCAGAAAGCTTAACGCAGACGGCACGACCAGAATGTTGATCAGCCATGAAAGCATGACGCCGACGGCGCAATAACCGGCGAAGAGACGGACTGCCGGTATGTCGCTGACTAACAGAGAGGCAAGGCCAAGGGCCGTTGTAATCGCGGCGAAGAGGCTGGGGAGAAAAAGTTTCTGCATCTCCCCGGCGAGCAGACGTTTAGGGTCGCCCGGTTCCCCGGCTAAGTGCAGCCAGCCGCTGAACAGGTGAACTGATGTTGCGATGGATATTACCATAATCACCGGCGGCAGGAGCGCCGTAATCGTGTTCAAAGAGTTTCCACATACGCTGTATAATCCGACGGTCCAGCAGAGACTGATAGCCATGGCGGCAAGGGGGAGCAGCAGTCCGGAAAGGCGTCGAAACATCAGGAGCAGCAGAACACTCAGGACCGCAACCGACCACGGAATTATTACCCGTTGATCGCGTTGGATAAGCCGTGAAACAGTGAGCTTCAGCAGGGGGATGCCGGTCAGGTGAACGTTCTGGTCGCTGAAGCGGGAATTAAGAAGAACTTCGATGGCGGCAATGCCGGAACCTTGTTGCTGCGCTTCTCCCGCAAGATCGATGAGGATGACGCCGGTCTGCCGGTCTTTTGAGAGGAGCAGTTGTGAAAGCTCCGGATTTTGCTCAAGGGAGCGGGAGATATTCTGGAGACTATTGCCGGTATATGGTTTGTCAATAAGCAGAGTGGTCTCTGCTCCAAAATCACCGGGAACCAGCTGCATGGCATTAGTCAGGCTCAAAACTCTGGTGATGCCTTTAATTCGGGTAATCTCGCTGGTGAGCCGGTCGACAGTCCGGAGCCCTTCAGGCTGCAGCAGATCCGGCCTGGTAATGGCCACCAGGAGCATTTCATCGTTGCCGAATGTCCTGCGAAAAAGGTCGTAATTAACCTGGAGATGCTGATTACGGGAAACCATTGAAGCATTGTTACTCTCGATCGGTATCCGGAGAGTAAAAAAAACCATAATCAGGGTTATTGCCAGAATGGTAAAGAGGCAGGGTTTACGCCATGTATCGATCAACCGGAAAAACAGATTTTCGATGATGTCGGAGAACGTCATGATCAGTTGCGGCTCACACCTGCTGCCTTTTCGATTTGGAGCAGAGCCGTTTCCACGGTCAAGCCGGGACCAAAGGCGATCGCACAGACCTTATCCTGATCATCGGTAACGGCTTGATCCAATGTTTCCTTGAGGACAAAGAAAATCGTTGCGGCGCTCATATTGCCGAACGTCCGCAATACATTCCGTGATGGTTGAACCTGCTCCGGTGTTAACTCAAGGCTTGCGGCGACCTTGTCAACAATTGTTTTGCCACCGGGATGCACGGCCCAGCGCTGAATGTCCCCGGTTGTCAGGGCATTTCCGGCAAGCAGCGGCTGCAGCAGATCAAAAATTCCGGCCCCGATGATTTTCGGGACATAGCTTGACAATGAGATGTCAAAGCCGTAATCGCCGATGCTCCAGGCCATTGCCTCCCGTCCACTCGGTATCAGGGCAGAATCGAAGTCACAGACCCGGTAGGAGGAACAGCCTGACTGCGGCGGACGGGCGCTGACCAGAGCTGCTCCGGCCCCATCGGCAAACAGGGAATTAGCTAATATCGTGTCTTCACTGCCGTTGATCTGCAGATGCAGGGAACAGAGTTCAAGGCACATGACAAGCACCACGGCATCCGGATTGGCCCTGCAGAACTGGGTTGCCATATTCAGGGCGGGAAACGCCGCATAACATCCCATGAAGCCAAGATGAAAGCGCTGGACGTTGCCGGCAAGCCCCAATTCCTGGCACAGCATGTAATCGATTCCCGGATTAAAAAAACCGGTACAGGATGCGGTGATCACATGAGTGATCTCCTTCGGAGCAAACTCAGGCGCGGCGGCGAGCAGTTTATGGCCAAGATCAACGGCAAGTCTGGTCGCTTCACGGGTATAGATCGCGTTGCGTTCGGCAGTACTCTGCTGCCGGAACGAGCCCTCTCCGTCAGGAATCAAAAAATTTGCCCCCATATCCGGTATGACACTGTAGCGGGTTTCAATCCCGGAACTGCGGTAAAGCATCCGTAAGAGCCGTTTATCACGCTCATCATGGCTCCACTCGATCATCCGCTGGCCGATCTCCGACTGGTTGTAGCAGATGGGAGGTACTGCTGTTTCTATGTGGTGGATCCAGATCGACATATCAGGCCTCCTTGTCTCTATGATTATTTTGTGGCGTTCAGGATGAACGTCGCTGTTACTGAAACCTTGTCGTCAACCTTAATCATACCGAGAACTGACGGCGGCTGGAGTTGATAGTCTGCCAGGGAAAGTGTAAATGCGACATCCGATGTGATGCGAGAATCTGTTTCAACAAAATTTTTAACAGTTGCCGTCACCGGCTTAACGACATCGCGAATCTTAAGTTTGAAGCTGATTTTGTGTAAGCTATCGGAACCGCTTTTCTGGCTTGTGCGGATATCCTTGAGCGCTACCGCTGCGGCGCTTCCGGTAATCAACGGATATTTCTTTTCCTCGAACATCTCACGCATATTTTTGTCACGTTTACCGTTATCCGTGTCCATGTCAGCAATCGCTACGTTCAATTTTGAGCTATCGATGATGCCGTCGATTATGTTGACGGTAAAAGGCTGGCAACGGGCTTTACCATGAAAGCCGTGCAGAGTTGAGCTGCCTTGGAAGACAATGTCGCAATCACCACGGTAATCGGTAGCGCCAACGGTCAGCGGCAGGGTAACGAGCAAAACAAAAACAAGTAGAAATCTCATATGGCATCTCTCCAGCAGACAGGTTGATTTTCACTTATTACGTCCAGGCACCGGTTTGATAGTATGCCTGTTGAGGTAAATAAGTCAATGACCCCAATGATACCAATCGGTTCTGAACGGTATCATTGGGATTATTGGGCTATTTTTGTTCTGGTTCCGGGGCAGGTTCAGGTTCAGGTGCTGTCTCTGTGGTGGGAGCAGGAGCAGGTTCTGACTCTTGTGTGGGAGCAGGAGCAGGTTCTGACTCTTGAGTGGGAGCAGGTGCAGATTCGGGTTCTGGTTCTTGAGCAGGAGCAGGCTCGGATGCTGCCGCTGGAGCAGGCTCAGGTTCTGGAGCAGGTTGCGGCGTTTCCTCAGATATAATGAGCTGTTCAGGTAATTCGGTACTATCCTGAGCAAGAACCAGGGCAGACACTGAAAAAGAGATTACTGCTGCTAAGAATATAACAATGAACTTTTTCATCTCTTAACCTCTAAGCTGAAGTAATTTCTCTGCACATACCAATTCACTATCGGGAATAATTCCACAAATAATTATGCTTTGCCTCGTGCCTTTTCTGAAGACTTTTCAGCGCCACTCTCCTTCGCCTCTTGTGCCTGGGTGTCACCGTCAGAAGCAAGTTTTTGAGCAAGTCTGGAAATATCGACCTGGATATTCTTCACTGCCTGCGTTACTTTCGTTGCTTCCGGAGCCTGAGCTGCCGGTGATGATGAATTCATAGGCATTGTTCCTGATACGGGTGAAATCATTTGAGTACCCTTCCTTTTATTCATATTTTTATTTTCTCCGCCATACATACCAAACGCTTAATCTGGATCATAAAAGAGTTTTTTGTCCGGATTATTTTTTTGTAGCACAAAAATTGATCAAGCCGGGATGCCTATAAAACGCATATATGCCTTGTCATTGACTTTAATATGGGTACAAAGCCATTGAAGCAGAAAATCTCTTATCTTGGTTGACATGGATGTATCAATAATCTCGCATTGCCTGCGGATGTATTTTATTGAACCGATAAATGTTGTGTGTTCAGCCTCATGTACTTCCCGATCGGGGTAGTCATACGTGGTGAAAAGATCTTCTTCGGCTTTAAAGTGCGAGTTTGCATACTCCTGCAACTTGTCAACAATTGGAAGCAAAACGGAATTCGGTTGATCATATTCTACAGCAATAGTTAGCTCATTAATTATATTAATCAGCTGCTTATGCTGGTTGTCGATCTGCTCCAAGCCTACTTCAAGTTCGCTACTCCATTTCAGTATCTGCATTTAGTCTGCTCCATCTGTTTGTCAGGGATGATAGTATTTCACCAGGAAGTCCACCACAGTTGCTTTTTCGGCTTCATTCAATGCAGCACCTTTACCTATCATTTTTGTTACGGTCTTATCCCACTCTTCTTTAGTTGCGTGTGCTTTCTTTACTCCAGTAAAGTGGCAATGACCACATTTTGAATTCACCAGATCATATCCCGGTTCACCTTTACCCAGTTTGCCGGCACAACCCGCCATAGCAACAGCGGCAATAGCCAACACAAGAACCATTTTGTTCATCACTCACTCCTCTTGTTTTTGAACATTTATTCTGGATCAGACGACAAATATCCCTGAAGCAGGGTAGAGTCAAGCGATAGTATTGGATAAAATGTTCTCACTTCGCATTATTGGCCACTGACGAATGAGGAGACTGCGCCGGATTTTCTCAGTACATATTCACTGAGCAACCCGGAAAGTGCTTCGGGATCATTTTATAAATTTTGCTCCGGGCATCGTAGTCAGGATTGGAACAAATGGTTTAGTGGCAACTTCATCCAAGAAGAACAGAACATTTTCTCAAATAAAAGGGGGCATGGGTTCAATGGGTTTAACTGATGCCCAGTTACAGGCAATAGCAACAGCACTGATAAAAAAGTAGAATTTCCTAAAGCCGATGCTGCTCCTGCTGCTCCGGTTGCAAAGTAATCACTAATTCATGGCACTTTAAAAGGCTGCATCTCCGGATCCAGCCATTACACAAAGCTGTTTAGAATCTCAAGTATCTGATATACAGTGCCTGATCGCTCTTTGGGTGCTTGGTGTCTGGTTGCACCTTCCACCAGCCACGCCGAGCCAGCATCCGATAAGTATATGACGGGACAATGGTTCGACCCGGTCGTTCTATCAAAGCCACATGAATTGGTGGCACAGAAAGAATGCCGCCAGCCTTTGCCTCAGTTTCCCATTCGGTAAAGAACTTGCGTTCCTCCTCTATAGTCATGGTAAAGCGACGGCGACCACCCCATGATCCCTTCTGTGGATCATCTTGATTGCGAACATCAAGGCGATCCCGGAACGTTGTACAGCGACTGGTCCCCGGTAAATCAGCCGTGCGGCTGGGATTAAGACCCATTTTGGCCATCAGTATAACTGTCATGGCCTTGCGAAATTCAGTGGCTGTTGTTGCTTCATCACGAAGCTTCAGAGCATGCTGAAGCTCTGACTAACGATAAATATTGGGGTAAAGCATCTGCCTGCGCAACAATATCAGCCAGAGCTTCGGTAGCTTCATTTATCAGATCATCGTCGTAACCTGCCTCACTGAGAATTTCATACAGGTGGAAAGCAACCTGTACTGGTTACCCTAGAGGTTACACAATAAGCAAAAGCGGCCAGGGAATAACCTGACCGCTTGTTTTTATTGGTACGCCCGGACCGATTCGAACGGCCGACACCCAGGTTCGAAGCCTGGTGCTCTATCCAGCTGAGCTACGGGCGCGTAACTATTTAACTGATTAACTTAAGTTGGGAACAAGTACCACACATCAGCAAAAAACAGAATAAAATTTATCAAAATTACTCTTTCTCCTGTTGTTTCCCATACAGATCAACAAACGACTGTACCTGACGTGCAGCTTCACTTTTTGACTCCAATTTAAGATACCGCTTCCAAATAACAAGAGCTTTCGGGATGTTTTTCAGGTCGAAGGCATATACATGGCCGCTATTATAAAGGCTATCGAGATTATTCGGGTCAGCTGTGCTTGCCCGCTCAAAATTTGCCAGTGCTTTGCTGAAATCTCCGGTCTGCCGATACATGGCACCCTGATCATTCAGGATGTCAGTGTCATCGGGTCGCAACGCGAGTGCCTTGTCATAAGCCTTGATCGCTAACTCAGGCTGGTTGGTATCAAAATAGATGTTTCCGAGCTCTTTAAACGTTTCAACGGTGGCATCTTTTGAATCTGCTATCTTTTGTAAACGTTCAATCTGCTGCAGCTGGCCGCTGTTTGGCGGCGGGGTAGCCGGTGAGTCCGGCTCAGGTTCGGGCTCTTCTTCACTTTCTGTCTCGTCATCAAGAACCGGACAGATGCGCTGGGCTGCATTCTCAAGGAGCGATCCGGGGAGTATCGGTTCAGGAGGTGAGCCAACCTGAAGTCGTTTCAGGCGTGCTCGTGATGTACCTAAAACATCAATCAATCCGAGCAGTGCGGTCTGCTCGCTGCAGTCGATTTCATAGAATTCCATATGTGATCGATAGCGTTTGTCCTTGTATTCCGTTGCTGCTAATGTACGTTCCGTTTCTCCCCGGGGTGTAAACCGGAGCCACAGTTCAAGGCGGCCTAGAGAAGTCAGGCGGATGGAATGTTCATCATATGCGACCTTGTATCGAACTGTTCCATTCAAAGCCTGCCACTGGACAGCGTGGGCACTCTGGAGATATCCGCACAAGAGAGTTATCAGTACACAAGATTGGCAAAAAAATCGTGGCATAAGCATCCTGTCAAGTTACGTAAATATTTTCGGCCGATTATTGATGTCGCCACATTTATGCGTATGTATCAGTACGTTGTCAAGCAGCTTTAACACATTTCATTGGATTGTCACGGGCAACAGCCTTTAAAATGGAAAAAAATATACAGGGCATGGTGTAATATGCTAATATCTCAATCTTTAAAAGTTGACTTTTATGGTCGGTTTCCACTGGAGTACGGCAATGCTTCTAAAAAATATAAATTCTCCTGTAGATTTGAAAAAGCTGAAACCGGAACAACTGCCGGAGCTTGCTGCTGAGATTCGAACATTCCTTTTGGATACGGTCTCAATAACCGGTGGCCATCTCGGCTCAAATCTCGGAACAGTTGAACTGTCTATTGCTCTGCACTACTGTTTCGACTCTCCACTTGATAACATAATTTGGGATGTCGGGCATCAGGCCTATACACACAAGATTCTGACCGGACGGCGTGACCGTTTCCATACCCAGCGACAGTACAAGGGTATTTCCGGATTTCCAAAACGGTGCGAGTCAGAGCATGATGCGTTCGGGGTCGGGCACGCTTCGACATCGATTTCAGCGGGACTCGGTATGGCTGCAGCGGCAGGCATTGAGAGAAAGAGAAATCATTCCATAGCGGTCATTGGTGATGGATCCCTGACCGGTGGTATGGCTTTTGAAGCGCTGAATCAGGCGGGGCATCTCAAAAAGAACCTGATTGTCATATTGAATGATAATGAAATGTCGATTTCAAAAAATGTGGGTGCTTTTTCCGCGTTTATTTCACGTAAAATGACGGGGCGATATTATCGTGATTTAAAAAAAGAGCTGCAGACACTGCTTACGCATATTCCGGCTTTTGGTACCGATATCCTGCATTTCGCGCGAAGAGCTGAAAATTCATTGAAGGGGTTTCTCACCCCCGGTGCTCTCTTTGAAGCTCTTGGTTTTGATTATATCGGCCCCCTGGATGGCCACAGTCTGCCGCAGTTGGTCGAAATATTCAAAAACATCAATGAACTTGACGGGCCACTGCTTGTTCATGTTATGACGACCAAAGGAAAAGGGTACAAACCTGCTGAAGAGACGCCTGCCAAATATCATGGTGTGGGGGCTTTTGATGTGGCTACCGGTAAAGGGGTGCCGAAACCGGACATCAAATCGTATACGGATGTTTTTGGAGAGACTCTGGTCCAGTTGGCTGCGGAGGATCCTAAAATAATTGCCATAACCGCTGCCATGCCGGATGGAACGGGACTTAACCCGTTTTCTCAGCGTTTTCCGGAGCGTTTTTTTGATGTCGGTATCGCAGAGCAGCATGCCATGACATTTGCGGCCGGTCTTGCGGTTGAAGGATTCAAACCGGTGGTTGCCATATATTCCACCTTTGTCCAGCGCGCCTACGATCAGGTTTTTCACGATATATGCCTGCAGAATTTACCGGTAACCATTGCCATGGATCGAGCCGGACTGGTGGGTGACGACGGCCCGACACATCATGGCGCTTTTGATCTTTCCTATTTACGGCACCTGCCGGGAATAGCTGCTATGGCCCCGAAAGATGAGAATGAATTGCGTCACATGCTTAAGACCGCCATTTGTTCCGGCGTTCCGATGGCGCTTCGCTATCCGCGCGGTGCCGGTTATGGCGTAGCGATGGATCGAGAGCTGAAATGCCTTGAAATCGGGAAGGGTGAACAGCTCATGTATGGCAAGGATTTGACTATTATTGCGATTGGGGCAACGGTTTATCCGGCACTTCAGGCGGCAGAGGCGCTCGGCATTAACGGCATTTCCACCGGAGTGGTTAACGCCCGTTTTGTCAAACCACTTGATAAAGAACTGATCCTGAATGTCGCTCAGCAGAGCGGCATGATCATGACCGTGGAGGAAAATGCTTTGCAGGGCGGTTTTGGCAGTGCCGTTCTGGAGTTGCTCCATGATAATAATCTGCAGAATGTAAAAGTGCGCCGTCTTGGTCTGCCCGATCATTATGTTGAGCAGGGGAGTCAGGCCCGGTTGCGTAAGGATGTCGGAATTGATACGGAAGGAATTATTGCATCTGCAATAGAATTCATGAAATGAGGGAACCATGACGTTAGAAGAAGCGCGGAAAAAAATTATATTTGCCCTGGATGTGCATGGTCTCGATGATATTGACCGGTGGGCAGAAATGTTGGCCGATAAAATCGGGATGTTCAAAGTCGGTAAGGAGCTGTTCACCTCCTGCGGCCCGGCAGCGGTAAAGGCGGTCCAGCGTCATGGCGGCCAGGTTTTTCTTGATCTTAAATATCATGACATTCCGAACACAGTGGCACATGCGATGCTCGAAGCTGCGCGTCTTGGCGTCCAGCTTGCCAATCTGCATGCGCTTGGTGGCGCCGAAATGATGGAAACTGCAGTTACGGCTATGCATAAAGAGTTTAATGATACAGAGCGTCCCCGGCTCCTTGCAGTGACAATTTTGACTTCATCCACCGTAGAAACTTTGCGACAGGTTGGAATCGAACATTCCGTTCAGGATATGGTGGTACGCCTTGCCCGGCTTGCCAAGGAGTCCGGTATGGATGGTGTGGTTGCTTCTCCGCTTGAGATCGGCCTGATCAGGGAAGTGTGCGGGCCCGATTTTCTCATCGTTACTCCGGGGGTGCGGCCCGTTTTTGCCTCTGCAGATGATCAGAAAAGAATAATGACACCAGCTGAGGCGGTATTCTGTGGCGCGGACTATCTGGTGATCGGCCGTCCGATTGCCAAAGCGGCTGATCCTGCTCAGGCAGCAGAACGAATCGCTGCAGAAATAGCGGATGGTGCGGTATGAAGGGCGAACTGATTTTTGGTGTCAACCCGGTGAAAGAGTCACTTCAGGGGACACGCGGCGCTTTCAACCTGTATGTTCAGATCAGCGCGACCGATCATCGGGTTGAAAAAATTATCAGGTTGGCCGAAGAACGCGGTGTAGCGGTTCACCGCCGGGAAAAAATTGACCTGACGAAAATGTGTGCATCATCGCATCATCAGGGAATCGCGCTGGAGGTTGAACCGTTCCGCTATGCCGATTTTGACGATCTGTTGACGTCGATCAGTCACGCCGGAAAATCCGGATTTATTCTGGTTCTCGATGCCATTCAAGACCCGCATAATCTGGGTGCGTTGATTCGTTCCGCAGCCTGTGCCGGAGTTGATGGCGTTGTCATACCAAAAGACCGTGCCTGTGGAATTACCGCCGCTGCTGAAAAAACGTCGGCAGGTGCCGTAGAGACCGTTCCGGTTTCTATGGTGACTAATATTGCCCATACGCTTGAAGCGCTGAAGAAACGTGGTTACTGGGTATATGGTCTTGACGGCACTGCCCGGCAGTCAATCTATAGTACTGATTATTCCGGAAATGTCGTGCTGGTCGTTGGTGGTGAAGGAGAGGGGATCAGGCCGCTGGTGCGGAAACTGTGTGATGTGGTAATGTCGATTCCGCAGTACGGCGGGGTGAGCTCATTGAACGCCTCTGTTGCCGGGGGTATTGCCCTGTTTGAGATTGCGCGAAAGCTGCGGGAGTAACAGGTAACCATCGGGTTACTACTATATTTCGGGAGGTTTACCATGCTGGAGTTACTTGAAAAGGCTGTATTGACGACAATCGGTGTTGCGGCTATCACGCAGAAAAAGGCTGAAGAAATGGTTGCAGAAATGAAGGATCGTTTCAAAATAAGTGAAGATGAAGGAAAGCAGTTTGTTGACAAAATTCAGAGCCTTGCCAAAGAGAGCAGGGAAAAAATTCAGGCTATTGCCGAAGATGAAGTTCAGAAGGTCGTTAATCGTCTTGGACTGGTTTCCCGTGATGAATTTGACCGGCTGGTCAAACGGGTTCAGGAACTGGAATCCCGGAGCAGCAATTAATACATGCTCCCGTTCCTGAACATCAACCGGAACATCCGCAGTATCCGGCGTTATCTGAATATCGTTCGCGTCCTCAGCACCTATGGTTTTGATCAGGCGCTTGAGATGCTCGGGCTTGCCGATGTGGTGGCGCGCAGCCGGAAGCTGTTCAATCGAAAAAGAGCTGATATTGCCAGACTCACTGCTGCAGAGCGACTGCGTCTTGCTCTTGAGGAGCTTGGGCCGACCTTTATCAAATTGGGGCAACTGCTCTCAACCAGGCCGGATATCATACCGCATGCTTTTGTTATGGAATTTGAAAAGCTGCAGGACAGTGTGCCGAGCTTTTCGTTTGAGGAGGCGTTAGTCCAGATAGCGACCGAACTGGGAGCCCCTGTTGAGCAGTTCTTCGCGGAGATTGATCCTGAACCGCTGGCTGCTGCTTCTATTGCCCAGGTTCATAGAGCCAGGTTAATAACGGGCGAGGATGTGGTCATCAAGCTGAGACGCCCCGGCATCGTTGCTGTTGTGGAAGCAGACATCAGCGCTCTGATGTCACTGGCCACGCTTGCAGAGCGGCATATTTCCGGCAGTGAGCTCTACGATCCGGTCTCTGTCATGCGTGAATTTGCCCGGACTATCCGCAGGGAGATGGATTTTTCCCGTGAAGCGCACACGATAGAAAAATTCAGAGACAATTTTGTAAAAACGCCATGGATGTACTTTCCCAAGGTTTATTGGGAACAAACTTCCAAAGCTGTCCTGACTATGGAGTATATAGCCGGGGTAAAGATCTCGGACAGGAACAAACTTTTTGAACAGGGACTTGATGGGAAACTGATCGCGCGACGCGGAGCTGACTCTTTTCTTGAAATGGTTCTGACACACGGTTTTTTCCATGGTGATCTTCATCCGGGAAATATTCTGATCCTGCCTGATAATGTAATATGCCTGCTTGATTATGGCATCGTAGGGCGGTTGGATGAAGGGCTTAAAACATTCCTGACGGATATACTTTCTGCTATCGTCAAACGGGACATGGACGAAGTCATCTCCCTGCTCCTCTTTGCCGGTGATATATCGGACTCGCTTGACAGCAGGTCGCTTAAACGGGACTTGTCACATTTTATGGATGGCTACTACGAAATGCCGCTCAAAGAGCTTGAAGTCGGGCGCATGTTACTGGAGTTCATCGAAATAATTACCAATTACAGTATCAGAATACAGCCTGATCTGATGCTGCTGGCCAAATCACTGGTTTTGATCGAAGGGTCGGGGCGTGCGCTCGACCCCGCCTTCGATATGGCGGAACATCTACGGCCGTTCATGGTAAAGGAAATTCGACAAAAATTTTCACCCCGGAGGGTTTCGCGGGAAATCAACCAGGTTCTTTTTTCTTATCTCAATCTGGCCCGCAACATTCCTCAAGACCTGAAAGAGATTATCAATCGCGTAAACCGCAACAAGTTTAAAATCGATCTCGAGCATCGCGGCCTGGATAAATTTACCGCCGACTTTGATCGTTCCATGAACCGCCTTTCAACAAGCATGTTCCTGGCAGCAATGATCATCGGTTCTTCGATCATCATGCAGACCGATAAAGGTCCAAAAGTCATGGGATTTCCCATGCTTGCATTTATGGGATACATAGTTGCGGGAGTTGTGGGACTCTGGCTGGTCTACGCCATTATTCGTTCCGGCAGAATGTAGATCGTTATTCCAACCTACTCCTGCCGGATCATTTCTACGATCTTTGCATACAAATCATCACCATCTTTCCCGGTGACCTTTTTCTTGTCGACAACCGCCACCGGCTGATCCCGGCAGCAGCCACACTGCTTGACGCAACTCTTCACTTTTATGTTCAGATCGGGAAACTCTTCTTCAAGCCGCCGAACCACTTTTCCTTTACCCTTGTTATGTTCGCAGAATCGAATTTTCGTAGTCATCGGCTACACCGCAAGAACGGAGCCAACCGGGGCAACAAAAACCCGCTGTCCCATCTCTCCGTCAATCATCAGAATCCCGTGGCCGTTATCACCAACCAGCTTGAGCTTGGCAATAAGATCGCGGTCGTTATTTTCCTCTTCAATCTGCTCTGTCACAAACCATTGCAGGAAGATCTGGGTAGCGTGATCCTTCTCCTGAACAGCCTGCTCGCTCAGGTTGTTGATGCAGGAGGTGATCAACTGCTCATGGGCATAGGTTTTCTGCATCATGTCGAGCAGTGATTTGTATTTATTCGGCACCGCCTTACTGGCCGGCATCGATATAACAATTCCCTGATCAGCCAGATAGGTATAAAACTTCATAAAGTGAATCATCTCTTCACGATACTGCACAAAAAACCAGTTAGCGGCACCTTTCAACCCCAGGTCGCCGGCGCAGGAAGACATGACAAGATACAGGTGAGCAGAGAAGAGCTCAAGGTTCATATGGGTGTTAAGAGAGTCGGACATTTTTTTACTGATCATGATTGTAAACCTCCATGGTTATTTTCTTCGAGTATAGCCCAAAAAAAGACTTTTTCAATCCTGAATTGCAGAGAGTCACACTTTATTTCTATGTGCCTCTGCCAGAGGATACCTGGAAAGTTTGAATACGAATACGCAACCGAGGAGAAACATCGGCAGGCTGAGTAACTGCCCCATGGACAACAAACCAAAAAAAGTACCCAGCTGCGCATCCGGTTGCCGGAAAAACTCGACAATGAAGCGAAAGAGGCCATATCCGGCGATGAATGACCAGCAGGCTAATCCGGTAGCCGGATAGCGGCGGGACAAGGTGCGGACAATGAAAAAGAGCAGAAGACCTTCCAGAAATGCTTCATAAAGTTGTGATGGATGGCGCGGGACTCCGTCACTGCCGGGAAATATGATTCCCCAGGCGGCATCAGTCGCCCTGCCGTACAACTCTCCGTTGATAAAATTGCCGATTCGCCCCAGTCCGAGCCCAACCGGTGCGCAGATTGCAGCCATGTCAGCCAGAGCCAAAAAAGGAACTTTTTTTCGGGAGGCGAAGAGCCGGAAAGCCAGCGTTACGCCCAAAAAGCCGCCATGGAAAGACATGCCTCCTTCCCAGACGGCAAAGAGCTTGAGCGGATTAGCGAGGTAAAAGCCAAGGTTGTAGAAAAGTATGTAGCCAGAACGACCACCGAGAACCACTCCCATGGCTCCATAAAAAACAAGATCGGCGATGTCGTCGCTTGTCAGGGAAAGTTTTTTGCGAGCAACTTCAGAACGGATAATAAAATAGGTAGCGATGAAGGAGAGGACATACATCAGCCCGTACCAGCGGAACTGGAGCGGGCCGATGCTGAGAAAAACCGGGTCAATAGCGGGAAATTGCATTGGTGCTGTCTATACGCCGCAGCCGCAGTTGCGGGAACAGGCTCCAACTCTCATTTTGAGCGCTTTTATAAAAGATGCTTCCGTGGCGCTTTGCAACTCTTCGACGACCGGTGCCGGTACCGGTGAATCAAGTGACAGAATAACCATCGCCTCCCCTTTTTTTGCTCTGCGGCCGAGGTTCATAGAGGCGATATTGATATCATGCTGCCCCATGATGGTACCGATTTTGCCGATCATGCCGGGACGGTCTTCATAGTTAAGCATCAGCATATGCTCATCCGGGGTGAAGTCCATGGAATAGTCCCGCAGGCGAACGATGCGCGGTTGGCCCTCAAAGAGGGTGCCTGCGACCAGTCTCCGCTTTCCCTTGCCTTCAATGATGAGTGTGATCACGTTGGAAAAGGCGTCAGACAGAGTTGATTTCGTCTCTTCAACGACGATCCCCATCTGCTCTGCAATCAGGCTTGCGTTGACCATATTGACATCCTGATCAAGTTTATGGTTCAGGATGGCTGACAGTCCGCATACGGCAAGCGGCGAGCAGTCGTAGTGAGCAATGGCACCGCTGAAGCCGAAGGTGATTTTTTCAGGATTGGTGTCAACCAGCTGCACGCCGAAATCGCAGATAACGCTCATAAGATTGAGGAACGGTCGCATCTGATCCATCAGAGCCATGTCAAAACGGGGAATATTTACCGCGTTTTCAAGCGGTTTGTCGTCCAGGTAGTTGACGATTTCCTGTGATACGTCAATCGCCACATTCACCTGCGCCTCGAAGGTATTGGCGCCCAGATGCGGGGTAACTACCATATTTTTATGGGCAATCAGCTGCTTCAGAGTCTCGGACACCGGAGGTTCCGCGCTCCAGACGTCAAACGCTCCGCCGAGCACCTTGCCGGAGTTCAGATTGTCGAGCATCGCCTGCTCTTCAATGATTCCGCCTCGGGCAACGTTAAGAACAATCACGCCGCTTTTCATCAGGCCGAACTCTCTTGCTCCGACCATCCCTTTGGTTTCATCATTAAGCGGCGTGTGGACGGTGATGATGTCACAATTTTTGTAGATTTCGTCATGGGACACGAGCTTAACACCCAGGTCGTGGGCACGTTTGACGGATATATACGGGTCGCAGGCAAGCACCTCGCACTCAAACGCTTTCAGGCGTGTGGCAACACGACCGCCGACTTTGCCGATACCAATGACTCCGGCGATTTTGTTTTTAAGTTCGTATCCGGTAAATGGGGCCCGCTTCCATTCGCCCGCTTTGAGGCTGTTGTTGGCAGTCGGTACGTTGCGACAGAATGAAAGCAGCAGCGCCATGGTATGTTCTGCGGCGCTGTTGGTGTTGCCGAACGGTGCGTTGACAACAATCACCCCTTTGGAGCTCGCATAGTCAACATCAACATTGTCGATGCCGACTCCCGCCCGGGCGACCATCTTCAGTCGGGTGGCTGCATCAAGAAGCGACTTGTCAACAGTCGTACCACTGCGGGTGATGATGATGTCGTAGTCGCCGATTACGGCAAGTAACTCCTCTTTTTTCAAGCCGAGTTTTACGTCCAGATGGATGCGGGGTTCCTGGGTTAAGAGTGCAAGCCCTTCCGCTGAAACTTCGTCTGTTACAATTATTTTCATGACCGAATCTCCAGATTCTACGGATTTTAGAGATGACACAATAGTCCTGTAGAGAAAAAAAAGCAAGCGCGGCAGCGGCATTTGATGGTATACAGGTGCCCATGAAACCATTCAATATTGTTCTGATCGAACCGGAAATTCCTCCCAACACCGGTAATATTGCCCGTTTGTGTGCGGCCACCGGAACAGTCCTGCACCTGGTCGGAAAACTCGGTTTTTCCCTGGATGACCGCTATCTGAAACGGGCGGGACTTGATTATTGGGAATTCGTCTCCCTGCAGCGGTGGCCGGATCTGGAAATGCTGCAGGCAGCGGCTCCGGAAGGAAGGTTCTTCTACCTGAGTACCAGGGTTGCCCGCTGTTATCTGGATGCCGGGTTTCAGCCCGGTGATTATATCGTTTTCGGGAAAGAGACCAAAGGTCTGCCGGAGGATCTTCTCAAGGCGAATCCGGAGACATCATTCACCATACCGATGCCGTCGGAAAAAGTACGCAGCCTTAATCTTTCAACCTCGGCAGGGATTGTGCTCTATGAAGCGTTGCGGCAGAGCGGTGGGTTGGGATGATTGCCAAGCGGATACATCCGTACCTGACTGCTGATTTACCCGGTATCGGCGGGGCTATCAAAGAAATCCCCGAGGACTTTCTGGTCGAGGAAATCCCTGCCTATCTCCCGTGCGGTTCCGGTGAACATTGCTATCTGACAATAGAAAAGCGCGGTATTACCACGCTGGAGGCTATCAGTCGTATCTCAAGAAGTTTAAAGGTTCCGGAGCGGGATATCGGCTATGCCGGTATGAAGGATGCTGTCGGTGTTACCCGGCAGACGGTTTCTATTCAGAAACTGTCTCCTGAGAAGGCAGTTAATCTGTCGCTGGATGGTGTGACTGTCGTTGCAGCAGCGCGCCACTCCAACAAACTTAAAGTGGGGCATCTCAGGGGAAATCACTTTCGCATTGTCATTCGGGGCGTTTCGAGTGGCGCTGCCGGGACGGTTCCAGTAATTTTGGACATTCTCAAAAAACGTGGCATGCCGAATTATTTCGGGTATCAGCGCTATGGTGCGCAGGGGAATTCACATCTGATCGGTGCGGCCATGCTGCGCCAGAATTGGCGCGACTGCGTGGATTTCCTGATGGGCGACCCGGATTCGGTGCGTGACCGGGAGTGGGCGGCCGCTATTGGTGCCTATCAGCGGGGGGAACTGCAAGAAGCGCTGCGGATGTTCCCGCGACATTGCCGCAGTGAGCGTGATCTGCTGCAGCGGTTGGTCAGTCGTCCGGGTGACTATGAAAAAGCCTTTGCGGCGGTTCATCCCCGCTTGAAAAAAATGTATCTTTCGGCTGCCCAATCATTTTTATTTGACGAGGTTGTGGCGCGCAGAATCAGTTGTCTGGACGAAGTCATAACCGGCGATCTTGCCTGTAAACATGTTAATGGCGCCTGTTTTCTGGTTGAAGATGCTCTTGCAGAGCAGGGGAGGGCTGCGGCGTTTGAAATATCGGCAACAGGACCGATGTTTGGCTGCAAGATGAAACGTCCTGAGGGTGTTGCTGGAATCCTTGAACAGGATATTTTAGAACAGTCAGGATTACATCTGCACCTTTTTGATCTGCCCGGTGGTTTGCGGATGGAGGGAGAGCGCAGGCCATTGCGGGTTCCTGCCGGGGATCTTTCCTGGAGCGCTTCCGGAGATGCAGTGACGGTTGAGTTCTCCCTGCCGAAAGGTTCGTACGCGACATCACTGGTAAGGGAGTTGATGAAGGCGTTTTGATATTCATTCCAAGTTCGGACTCCCCACAAAAAAACCGGCAGAGCGCCGGTTTTTTTGTGCCTCAACAACAGAGAGCAGCTGTTTTATTTTCTGACAAAATCAGCTTTTGAGAACGAATATTCGAAATTCATATGATCTGTGTAGGTGCCGTTCAAAATACCGACAACATCTTCGGTGAACACCAGTTCCTCATCCGTCGGGATAACGTATACTTTGACCGGAGAGTCATCAGTTGTAATCAGAGTTTCCCGTTTGCGGGTCATGGCACTCTTGTTACGTTCACGGTCAAGGATGATGCCGATGTGATCAAGCCCTTCAATCGCTTTTTCACGTATCAGTGCGCCCATTTCACCCACGCCTGCGGTGAAGACAACCGCATCAAGTTTACCGACGGCAGCCATATAGGCTCCGATATATTTTTTGAGACGATACGCCTCGATATCGAGAGACAGTTTACAACGTTTGTCCCCGGCATTGGCGTGCTCAATAACATCGCGGCGGTCGGTAAAGCGTCCGGTAATACCCAATACGCCGCTTTTTTTGTTGAGGATACTATCTATTTCCTTGGCGGACAGGTTGTCTTTCTGCATCATGAACGCCGGAATAGCGGGATCAATATCACCACAACGGGTACCCATGACCGCACCTTCAAGCGGGGTAAGGCCCATTGATGTATCTACCGAGATACCATTTTTTATGGCGCAGTGGGAAACCCCGTTGCCAATGTGCATCGTGACAATGTTGGTATCCCTGGGATCTTTACCGAGCAGAGCTGCCGCACGTTTTGATACATACAGGTGCGATGTGCCGTGAAAACCGTAACGGCGAACCTGGTTCTTCTCATACCACTCGTAGGGGAGGGGATAGATGTACGCATACTCCGGCATTGTCTGATGGAAAGCGGTGTCGAAAATGGCAATATGCGGTACGGTCGGCATCAGGGCCTGGGCGGCCTCAATTCCTTCAATGTTAGGCGGATTATGGAGTGGAGCCAGGTGCTGCACCTCTTTTACGGCATCCAGCACATTTTTGTCTATCAGCACGGAACAGGTGAATTTTTCGCCCCCATGCACAACTCTATGGCCAACGGCATTTATCTCGTGGACACTTTTCAAAACGCCATGAATCTCATCAGTAACAGTTTTAATGACAAGATCAATTGCTTCCTGATGATTGGCGCAGTCCAGTTCCAGATGGTAATTCTCAAAACCGGGAACTTCATGCACAATGTACGAGCCGCCGATAATAACCCGCTCTACCATACCTTTCGCGACGACCTCCATTTTTGCCCAGTCGAACAGCTGGTATTTAACTGATGAACTCCCGCAATTCAGCGCCATGATAATCATGTGTGCCCCCTTTTGATAACAGATATTTGATTCAATATGAATAAAAAAATAACAGTAAAACTAAAATAACTATCTGTAATTTAACTGTTTTTATATATATACGGAACGCGAAATGATTTCAATAAAATTATGTTGTAAATTTTTTTTTCCGGGGAAATTTCTTTGCTGGACATTTAAAAACCGGTATGGTACATCACACTCCGCTTTCCGTCAGGCAAGCTAATCTAACAAGGAGGTGAAATTGTGGCTCATACTATTACTGATGATTGCACAAATTGTGCGGCATGTGAAGATTCCTGTCCTGTTAACGCTATCAGCGAGCAGGGTGCAAAACGTGTTATCGATGCCGATACCTGTATCGACTGCGGTGCATGTGTAGATACTTGTCCTGTAAGCGCTATCCAGGCCTAATTGACATTAATCCGACTGCAACAAAAAAAGCCCGTGGCAGCACGGGCTTTTTTGTTTCGGCACTGATTTTTCCTACGCCCCCAATCCTGTCTTCTTGACTTTTGGCAGGTACCGTTCCTTCTCACTGTAGATACAGCCGCAGTACTGCTGGCGATAGAGTCCCAGTTCCTTCGAAAGCAGGATCCCCTCCTGCCACCCTGAACGGAAATCCTGATAGTAAAATGGTACTCCGGATTCTTTGCCGATCTGATCCCCCAAAGTCCGTATTTCATCATGTTTCTGGTATCTGCTGTAGAGAAGCGCAGCGGTAAATGCATCAAAGCCCCCTTCGGCGGCGGCTTGCGCGGTTGCCCGCAGACGCGATGCATAACAGTAACTGCAGCGTCTGTGCGGGTCGGCGGCCACATGCTGCAGAAAACCTTCAACATCATAGTCGTCACGCATTATCAGTGGCATAACAAGATGCCCGGCCATTTGAACCGTAGTATCCCGTCGACGGGCATACTCCTGATAGGGGTGGATATTGTGGTTATAGAAAAAGCCGGTGACCTGGTGCCCGGCTGCTCGTAACTGCCGGAGCGGGAAGATGGCGCACGGTCCGCAGCAGGTGTGCAGAAGAATATTCATTACAGGTTTCCCAGCAGATGTCCCATCTTTTCGCGCTTGGTCTCAAGATAGTCACGGTTGCTGTCAGTCGGCTCCGTTTCGATTGAGACCCGCTCAATAATATCAATGCCATAGCCTTGCAGGCCGACAAGTTTTTTGGGATTATTAGTCAACAGACGAATTTTGGTGATGCCGAGAGCCAGCAGGATCTGTGCACCGAGGCCGTATTCCCGGAGATCTGCCTTGAAGCCGAGTTCCAGGTTTGCTTCCACGGTGTCACGCCCCTGATCCTGCAATTCATACGCTTTCAGTTTGTTGACCAGGCCGATGCCACGCCCTTCCTGACGCATGTACAGGATCACTCCGCATCCTTCCGCCGCTATCTGCCTCATTGCGCGATGCAGCTGTTCGCCGCAGTCGCAGCGCTGACTGCCGAGCACATCCCCGGTCAGGCATTCCGAGTGAACACGGACCAGGATCGGCTGATCTTTCTTCAGCTCCCCTTTTACCAGAGCGATATGTTCAAGCTTGTCGATATCATTTTCAAAACCGATGGCCCGCCATTCGCCGCCAAAAGAGGAGGGGAGATGCGCCTCTGCCACGGTGCGGACCAGTCGTTCGTTTTTAAGACGGTAGGCTACCAGATCGGCAATGGTGCAGATTTTTATATCATGCTCCTTCGCAAATACTTTCAGCTCCGGCATCCGGGCCATTGTGCCGTCGTCATTCATGATCTCGCAGATTACTCCGGCCGGTTTCAGGCCGGCAAGGCGAGCCAGATCGACGGAACCCTCCGTCTGGCCAAGGCGTACAAGAACGCCGCCTTTCCGTGCCCGCAACGGGAAGATATGGCCGGGACTGACAAGGTCTCTGGGGCTGGCGCCGTCTGCGACAGCGGTCACAATCGTGAGGGCACGGTCTGCGGCTGAAATGCCGGTGGTAACGCCATGTTTTGCCTCGATAGATATGGTGAATGCAGTCTCAAACGGAGACGTATTGTCTCGCACCATCGGTCGCAGTCCCAATTCATCACACTTTTCCGGTGTCAGCGTAAGGCAGATCAGTCCGCGACCGTATCTGGCCATGAAATTGATATTCTCCGGTGTGGCCGCCTCGGCTGCCAGCGTCAGATCACCCTCATTTTCACGATCTTCATCATCAACAAGAATTACCATCTTTCCCTGTCTGATATCTTCAATTGCTTCTTCGATGGTTGCTACGGACATGTATGTTCCTTTCCTGTTTAGATAAAGCCATTTTCTGCGAGCGTTTTCATACTCAGGTTGCCGCCGGATTTCCAGGGAGACGCCAGTCGCTCTACGTATTTTCCGATTAAATCAGTCTCGATGTTGACAGCATCTCCGATCTTCAATTTAGCCAAAGTCGTTGATGACTGGGTAAGAGGTATTACGTTGACGGAAAAACTGTCTGAAGTAACTGTATTAACTGTAAGGCTGATGCCGTTGATTGCAACTGAACCTTTGTGTATCAGATATCGGGCGTAGTCGGCAGAAAATGTGAACTCAAGGACCCTATTACCGGATATTTCGGTCATCCTGGAGAGTTTCCCGATACAATCTACATGGCCGGATACAATGTGCCCACCCATTCTGTCGCCAAGCCGCAACGCGCGCTCAAGGTTAACGCTCTCTCCGTTTCTCAGACTGCCGAGAGTAGAGGCAGTCAATGACTCCGGCGAAACATCGAACGACAGAAACGTTTCACGCTTTGCGGTCACCGTCAGGCAGGCACCGTTGACGGCCACCGAGTCACCGATGGCAATTTCTGCAACCGGCAGGGAGGAGGCTACTGTCAAAACCGCTGCTGCTCCTCGTCGTTCACAGGCCGTTACCCTGCCGACAGTTTCGATCAAGCCGGTGAACATAAACGCTCCGGGCGGGCAGTGACGACAATATCTGAACCGATGCGGCGCATATCGGTAAAGTCCAGTTTGATTGCATCCGCCATACTGGTAATCCCCTGCAGATTAAAAGGGGCAAAACCGTTGCTGCCGATGATCTTTGGTGCCACAAAAAATACCAGCTCGTCAATCACGCCGAGCTGCAGCATACTCCCTGCCAGGCGGCTCCCCCCCTCAAGAAGAATGGACTGTACTCCCATTATCCCCAGCTTCTGCAGCAGATCCTGCATGGAAACACGACCATCACATTCATCGCAGACAACTACGGTTGCGCCCTGGTCGAGATACGGACGATGTATATCTGTATCAATTTCTGAAGTGGCAATGATAGTTTTGGTTGAAAGCTCCCCGTTTAGAATAGTAACGGTCTTGGGTGTTCGCAGGCGCGTATCGACAATTATCCGCAACGGATCTTTCCCCCGGACGTGTCGAACCGTCAGTTGGGGGTTGTCGGCTATAATCGTGTCTACTCCTACCATAACGGCATCCATGCGCGAACGCATCAGGTGTACCTGTTTTCGCGATTCTTCACAGCTTATCCAGCGCGATTCTCCGGTGAGTGTGGCGATGTTTCCGTCCAGCGTCATGGCGCACTTGTAGGTCACATAGGGCATGCCGGTTGTTACGTACTTGATGAAAGGCAGGTTGATGGCCCGGCACTCTTCTTCCAGCATCCCGCACGAGGTTTTGATGCCGGCTGCTTCAAGCGCCTCAAGTCCACCGCCGTTTACTTCTGGATTTGGGTCGCGCATTCCGGCGACAACTTGCCTGACACCCGCTTTGATAAGCGCTTTACTGCATGGAGGTGTTTTGCCGGAGTGGCAGCACGGTTCCAACGTCACATAGACATCGGCATCCCGTGCGGCATCACCGGCCATTTCCAGAGCGTGAATTTCCGCATGAGGCCCACCGGCTTTTTTGTGCCACCCTTCACCAACAACAGTGCCGTTTTTAACAATCACACAGCCTACCACCGGATTGGGCGAGGTCTTGCCAATGCCCTTGCGGGCAAGAGTCAGGGCGCGTTTCATCTGTTTCGTGTCGGCGGTCATTTTTTTAGTAGCTCCTGCAATTCCTTCATGAATTCACTGATATCCCTGAATGATCGGTAGACGGAGGCAAAACGGACATAGGCAACCTCGTCCATGCCGTGCAACTCTTTCATAACCCATTCGCCGATGGTCGTCGTTGAAATTTCCCGCTCGGTTGATTCCTGAAGGCGTGTTTCAAGGCGGTCAACCAGCAGTTCGATGTCGGCTTTGGAAATGGGGCGTTTTTCGCACGCCTTGACAATGCCGTTGATTATTTTAAAGCGATCAAACGGTTCACGGCGGCTATCCTTTTTGCACACCTGCGGCAGCATCTCTTCGATCCGTTCGTAGGTGGTAAAACGCTTGCCGCACTGTTCACATTCACGCCGACGCCTGATGGCCGAACCACCTTTGTCGGGTCGTGAGTCGACTACCTTACTGTCGAGATTGTTGCAGAAAGGACATTTCATGCAGAATGCCCGGCGCTTTCCGGGGCAAAATTGCAGATGGTGATGCCGCTTTCTGCAATCATTTCACGGGCCAGTTCATCGGCATATCCTGCACCGTAGATCACCCTGCTTATTCCGGCGTTGATAATCATTTTTGTACAGATAATGCAGGGCATGGTGGTGCAGTACAGAGTCGCCCCATCGATGTTGGTGCCGTGTTTGGCGGCCTGTATGATGGCATTCTGCTCGGCGTGAAGACCGCGGCAGAGTTCATGCCGCTCGCCGGAGGGCACGTTAAGGCGCTCACGCAGGCAACCAGCTACTTCACAATGGGTAATCCCTGACGGGACGCCATTATAGCCTGTGGCAAGAATATTACGATCCTTGACCAGCAGTGCTCCTACCTGTCGGCGTAAACAGGAGGACCGGGTCGCAACGAGGCGGGTGATGTCCATGAAATACTGGTCCCAGGATGGGCGTTGCATATAATCAGTTCTCCCCTTCTTCAGAAAATCTGAACGGTAAAGTATCTTACTCTGTCTGTCAGGTCAATATTGATAAATAAAATATAGTGGCGGGTTTGCTTGCATACTGAGTAATCCTGGTTATAATCGCTCCAGTGTAATGTCGATTAATCAGGAAAAGAGGATCGTAGATGCGTCTGACTCCGACCACAGAGCTGGAATATCGCTGCAATAAACTCCAGGAATATATGGTTTCCGAATCACTGGACGCCGTCATCATAGTGCAAAATGCGGATCTGTTTTATTTTACCGGTACTGTTCAGAACGGAAATCTGTATGTACCCGCTTCAGGTCAGCCTCTGTACATGGTGCGCAAAGATGCGGCGCGAGCCCGTATGGAATCGGGCCTTAAGGAGGTCATTCCCTTCACTTCATTGAAGGATATGCCGAAAATTCTGGCTGAGTATGGATATTGCCTGCCGAAACGTATCGGGCTGGAACTTGATGTCCTGCCGGTAAATTTTTTAGAACGGTATCGTACGCTCTATCCGGGCGCTGTTTTCTCTGACGTAACGCCTCTGATACGAAAAGTCAGGATGATAAAATCTCATTACGAGATTCATCTTATGAAGGATGCTGCTGACCAGATTGATCTGGCGTATCGTCGCGCCTGCGAAATTATTGCTGTCGGCATGACCGATCTGGATGTCGCCGCCGAGCTTGAATACACGCTCCGTAAAGCCGGTCACCAGGGGCTTATACGTATGCGCGGCTTTAATACTGATGTCTGCTACGGCCAGGTGTTTTCCGGGACTGATAGTGCCGTGCCGGCATACATGGATGCACCGCTTGGAGGGATGGGACTTAACCCTTCTTTTGGACAAGGCGTCGGATTGAAACGAATTGAACCGAATGAACCGGTCATTGTTGATATCGCCGGATGTGTCGACGGGTACCTGTGTGATCAAACCAGGGTGTTTTCGGTTGGCGCGCCGTCTGATCGATTGCGGAGAGCCTATGATGATATGCTGAAAATTCAGGCATTAATGACGGATGTTGCCAAAGTCGGCCTGAGTTGGGGGGAGCTGTACAGTATCTGCCACAGATGCGCTGTTGATTTGGGATATGATGACAGCTTCATGGGTGCAAAAGGGGCGCAGGTCTCATTTATCGGCCACGGTCTCGGAGTGGAGCTCGACGAGTACCCGTTTATTGCCAGGGGGTACGATCAGATGACGCTGGATATCGGCATGGTGTTCGCCTTTGAGCCGAAGGTCGTCTTTCCGGGAGAGGGTGCCATAGGCATCGAAAATACCTTTTATCTGAGTAATGAAGGCCTCAAGCGCCTTACCCACTCGAGTGATGAGCTGGTAATTCTGGGTTGATTTCACAGGGCAAAATTTTTGTTGCATTATTAGTAGCCGGTCGAGTATAACAGCAGCACAAATCTTGTATACAGTATGCCAAAAAAGAGTCCCGTTTCTCCCCCCGAACATTTTGGACCAGTTGTTAGGAAGCCGTAAAAGCTTTTTATCCGGGTTTAACACCACACCACAAAAAGGAGAGTAAAACAATGGCCCTGAAAGACACGCTCAAGCTGAAGATTGAGGAACACCGTCCCCGCACCGCCAAGCTCGTCAAAGAATTTGGTCAGGTTGTTATCGACAAAGTCACCATTGACCAGTGTATCGGTGGAGCCCGTGATATCCGGTCACTCGTAACCGATATCTCCTATCTGGATCCACAGGAAGGAATCCGTTTCCGTGGCATGACCATCCCGGAGACATTTGCTGCACTGCCCAAGGCTGCCGGTTCGACATATCCTACCGTTGAGTCCTTCTGGTACCTGCTGCTTACAGGGGACATTCCAACCGATGCTCAGGTTGCTGAAGTAGTTGCCGAGTGGAAAACACGTCAGGTCGTTCCTCAGTATGTATTTGACGCAGTTCGCGCGCTGCCGCGTGACAGCCACCCGATGGTTATGCTCTCCGTAGCCATGCTGGCAATGCAGAAAGACTCCAAGTTTGCCGGTTTCTATAACTCAGGCAAATTCAACAAAATGACTGCATGGGAATCTGTGTATGAAGATGCAAGTGATATCGTTGCCCGTATCCCGATCGTTGCCGCTTTCATTTACAACCTGAAATATCGCGATGACAAGCAGGTTGCTATTGATCCGACTCTTGACATGGGCGCCAACTTCGCTCATATGATCGGCCAGAAAGAAGAGTACAAAGACGTTGCCCGCATGTACTTCATCCTGCACTCAGATCATGAGTCCGGGAATGTTTCGGCTCACACCACTCACTTGGTACATTCTGCTCTCTCTGATCCTTATTACGCATACTCTGCAGGTCTGAACGGCCTGGCCGGCCCGCTGCACGGGCTTGCCAACCAGGAAGTTCTCGACTGGACCCTCAAATTTCAGGAAAAATACTGCAAAGGTGTCGAGCCTACCGCAGAACTGATCAAAGCCGCTCTCTGGGATACTCTTAATGCCGGTCAGGTTATTCCGGGATACGGTCATGCCGTTCTCCGTAAGACCGATCCCCGCTATACCTCACAGCGTGAGTTCTGCCTGAATACTGAGGGCCTCAAAGATTACCCGCTCTTCAAAGTTATCGCCATGATCTTCGAAGTTGCTCCCGGCGTTCTCACTGAGCATGGCAAAACCAAAAACCCATGGCCAAACGTTGACGCACAGTCCGGCGTTATCCAGATGTACTTTGGTCTGACCGAGTTTGAATTCTACACCGTGCTGTTCGGTGTAGGCCGCGCACTTGGCTGCATGGCCAACATTACCTGGGACCGCGGCCTGGGCTACGCTCTTGAGCGTCCGAAGTCTGTTACGACTCCAATGCTTGAAAAATGGGCTGCTGCAGGCGGCCGTGAGTAGGCATAAGTAGTATCTGACGTATATTGTTTGAAATTGCGGGGGGCGCAGAAATGTGTCCCCCTTTTATTTTTCTTGTTTGCAAAAAAATAGAAGTGCGGTATAAAGGACTCCATCAGTCGTATTTAAACTCTACCTTATGGAGGTACTATGGCCGCTTCAATCAAGGGAACAAAAACTGAGCAGAATCTGCTCAAATCGTTTGCCGGTGAAAGTCAGGCGCGTAATCGCTATACTTACTTTGCCGGTGTTGCCAAAAAAGAGGGGTTTGTTCAGATTGCCGATATTTTTGAGGAGACGGCGAATCAGGAAAAAGAGCATGCCAAACGGTTTTTCAAATTTCTGGAGGGTGGCGATCTTGAAATAACCGCCTGTTTTCCTGCCGGAAAAATTGCTACAACGGCAGAAAACCTTCTGGCAGCAGCGAATGGCGAACATGAAGAGCATACGCTCCTCTATCCAGCGTTTGCTGCAACCGCCAAGGAAGAGGGCTTTCCGGCAATTGCTGCAGCGTGGACGGCAATTTCTGTCGCTGAGAAACAGCATGAAAAACGGTATCGCGATCTGTTGGCGAATATTGACGCCGGTCGGGTATTTACCCGGGATGGAGATGTAGTCTGGCGTTGCCGCAACTGTGGGTATCTCCACACCGGCAAAGAGGCTCCTGAAGTCTGTATCGCCTGCCTGCACCCCAAAGCGCATTTTGAACTGCTTGGCGAGAATTGGTAATTTACCGGGTCCCTTTACAGGGCTACTCATATATCAAAGGAGAAAAATAGCAATGGCAAAATTACTTGAAGTGTACAAATGTAACCTGTGCGGCAACATCGTCGAAGCCATCCATGCCGGAGGCGGAGCGCTTACCTGCTGTGCTGAAGAGATGGTACTGCTGACAGAAAACACCGTTGATGCCGCCAAAGAAAAACATGTACCGGTTATCACAAAAGTGGATGGCGGTTACAAAGTTACGGTTGGCAGCGTGGCACATCCAATGGAGGAGAAGCATTTTATCGAGTGGATCGAGTTGCTTGCAGATGGCACGGCATATCGCCAATTCCTTAAACCGGGTGAGGTTGCCGAAGCGGTGTTCTGCGTTACGGCATCATCTGTCACCGCTCGCGAGCTCTGTAATCTTCATGGTCAGTGGTCAGCCCGGGGCTGATCTGGTTTTCGTTTCACAAGCGGCACAAAAAAAGACCCACAGGATTTCCTGCGGGTCTTTTTTTGTGCAGGAAAATAATGAGCGCCCGTCCTTCCTGGGCGGGCGAGGATTTAAACCAGTAAATCGGGTCAAATTCCCCTAACCCCCTTTTCAAAAAGCGGGATAACATCAATCCATTGTATCCATAAATAAGAGTCCCCTATTACAGATAAGTGGAACTTGCTTTTACGCCCCTTTACACAAATCTCCCGCTCATGTATTATCCGTCCGTGAAACGTATTTTATCTCTCTACATAATTCGCGAAATTTCCTCGCTGTTCCTGCTGGGTATCGTCATCTTTACTCTGGTTCTTCTTATGGGGCGCCTCATCAAGTTAACGGAACTTGTTGTGTCTCGAGGGGTTCCATTTACAGACGTCAGTAAAATGATCCTGTATCTTATCCCGTCATTTCTTATTTATACGATTCCTATGGCCTTTTTGCTGGCGGTTCTCCTGGCCTTTGGGAGATTTTCCGCTGATAACGAGATTATTGTTATCAAGGCAAGCGGCATAAGTCTTTTTCAGATGATGCCGCCGGTTATGTTCTGCGCTCTTGTCGCTGTCATACTTGCATTCGGTGTCAGTACGATCGGAGTGCCGTGGGGAAACAGCAAATTCAGGGAGCTTAGCCTGCTGGTGTTGACAAAGAATATCGCTGCAACAATTCGGGAAAAGACATTTTGGGACGATATTCCGGGCGTCGTCATGTATACGGATCACTATGAAGAGAAGAACAGGCAGTTGCAAGGGGTTGTTATCCATGATGGCCGTAATCAGGCCCGGCCCATGACTATCTTTGCGCGGGATGGCGTCATTTCAGGAGTATCCGGAAGTAACGAGCTGCTCTTGTCTTTGCAAAATGGCTCTATTCATATGGCCGGTGAAAGCGGGAACTACCGGTTGGTTTATTTTGGAGAATACAGTATGACGGTAGGTGACAAGGAGAACAGTACGCCACAATCCCGCAATGAGTCTGACATTCGGCTGACGGATCTCATGATCCAGATGAATGATCCCGCAATCCCTGCCGCTCTCCGCCTCAGACATCGAATTGAGTTCCATAGCCGTATTACCTTTCCGTGTGCTTCTTTTGTTTTCGCAATCCTGGCAGTACCGTTAGGGATACAGAATAGACGATCAGGTAAATCGGGCGGCTTTGCGGTAAGTATTTTAATCATTCTCTCCTATTATGTCATGATGTCGGTTGCCAAGACTTTTCCGGAAAGGGGTCTTTTACCGAGCTCGATTGCTCTCTGGTTCCCCAATCTGGTTTTTCTCGGCATCGGTTTATATTTTCTGCGCATGGCATCTCTGGAAAAGAGCCTCCCCCGGCTACAACTAAATCCGGTCCTTGATTTTTTTCGAAGGCCATCCTGATATGACTCTCCTCGACAGGTATATTGCCAAAACCTGGCTGCGCCTTCTTATCCTCTGTCTCTGCGGGTTTATCGGGCTTTATCTCGTAATTGACATGATAGAAAAAATCCCCCGGTTTATGCGTGCGGGTGCTGATGCGAGCGATGTTTTAGAATATTTTATCTGGAAACTCCCTGAAATGGTAAGCCGGACGGCGACATTCTCAATACTTATGGCGACCCTTCTGACTCTCGGTGTTCTTTCCCGTGATAGTGAGATTATTGCCATGCGCAGTTGTGGCGTCAGTCTGCTGAAAATTTCAGTGCCGATGCTGACACTCGGTTTTTTTGCCAGTATTTTGTTGCTTCTAAACGCCGAACTGCTCCTCCCCTATACGTATATAAAAACAGAACAGATTGATCGGATCAAGATCAAGAAAAAAGAAGACAATCTTACCTTTAAACGTAACAATATCTGGTTCCGGTCCGAATCTCTGATTCTTCAGGCACGCCTGTTTGAACCTAAGACCCGGACATTAAGCGGTGTTGTTATCTGGACGGTTGATGCAGTCATGAATCCTGTCAGCAGGGTTGACGCGGATACGGCAGTTTATCAGGATGGGCAGTGGCTGCTGTCTTCTGCAGTAGAAAAAAAATTCCTGACACCGGTCGGGTTTGAAACGAAATCAGTTCCGAAGTTGACGTTTGATCTCAATCTTAAAATAGAAGATTTACAGGTTCTGGATCGTGATGCCGACAATATGAGTCTCCGTGTCCTGAAGGAGTATGCCGAAAATCTGGAACGTGGCGGTTACAAGGCGTTCCGCTATTACACATTGATGCATACCAAAATTGCAACTCCGTTTGCTGCAGTGATAATGGTACTACTCGGTATCCCTTTTGCGCTTCGAAACAGCCGTTCCGGCGGTATTGCCATGGGAATCGGTGCAAGCATCGGAATCAGTTTTGCTTATTTTGTGGTAAATGCGGTACTTCTTTCGTATGGTCGTAGTGGTGTTTTGCCCCCTGTTGTTGCAGCATGGGGTGCGAATGCTGTTTTCATGCTGGGAGGCATCTGGATGACGATGTCGGTTAAAGGGTAACGGTAAAGATCCACACTGAATGGAGGGTACTTATGTTTATTGCTACGCTACAAATTCTCTCAGTTGTATGCTGTTTATTTCTGGCCACCACCGCTGGTGCAGCCGAACGTTTGAAGCGGGTGAAGAGTGAACCTGTTCCGGCAGCAGCTCCCGTGGCAACTCCGGTTACTATCCTGAGTATCATTCCTGCACAGGCTGAACCTGGCACCAAGGTTGTACTGTCCGGAACCGGTTTTGGAGAAAACGCCTCTGTTTTTCTCGGGAGTACTGAAATAGCTGCGCGCACAAGTGATACCAAGACCATTGAATTTACAGTACCGCCGCTGTTGGATGCGGGTATATATGCCCTCTATCTGAAGCGTTCCGACGGTACGATCGGCAGGTCATATAATTTCACGGTTCTCCCGTTACGACCGGTACTCACATCGCTGAGTCCCGCCCAGCTCAGTTTTTGTGCTTCGGGTAAAGAGCGGGAGGTAATGGCTCATGGCAATAATTTCGGTGACACTTCAATGCTTTTTTTTGATGGGGCGGCACTCAACAGCACGCTTGTTTCATCGGAATCTCTCTCGTTTGTTGTTCCACCTGTCCCGGGTGGACTTCATCAGGTGTTAGTCAGGAACTCCCCCGAAAACGGTTCGGCATCGCTGGCGCTTGTTATTGAAACCAAGCCTGAAATCAGCCAGGTAACCGTCGGCACCGAGTATGTTAACTACTATGAACTGATTATTACCGGTAGGAACTTTAGTCAGAATTCATCGATGTTCGTCGATGGTATACAGATTGGTGGGCGTGGACAGGAGATGACAGACCGGGAAAAGCTATTGTACGTTGACTGTACAAAAATGATTTACCAGAGGCATCCGTACTCTTCAGCTAAAAAAGATTTCAGGCTTCAAATTATTAATTCAGGAGGAGAGGGGAGCCAGGTAATTACCGTCTCAGCTCCTTGATTCCATTACCATGGGTATAAGGATTGTACGTTTATGCAGATAAAAAGCAGGTTTCATGCGGTTTACACACTCTGGTTGACTGTTATTGTTTTTTCGGCGGTAACCCGGACGGTTCTTCTGGTAAAGTCGCTGCCCCAGTTGGATCTTAATCCCCTACTGTTCATTAAAATATACGCGGTCGGATTTTTCTTTGATTGTGTGACTTTTTCATACGCTGCAATTCCGTTGGTCTTAATTGTTGTTATTCTTCCTGACCGGCTGTTCAACAGCGCGTTGTTCAGATGGTGCTCATACGCGGCACTGTTTGTCATTACCTATCTCATGCTTTTTAATGTCGTCGCTGAATACACGTTTTTTGATGAATTTGCCACCCGTTTCAATTTTATTGCCGTCGATTATCTGATTTATACCACCGAAGTTGTCCGCAATATCAGAGAATCGTACCCCGTCAATACGATCCTGGCGGTTCTACTGCTTTTTAATTTGGGACTGTTTCTACCGGTAAAAAAACACCTTTCACGTTCATTCTCTTACGCATCAAAAATTGGTGGCCGCCTTAAAGTTGGCGCCGCACTTCTTACTCTGCCGGTACTTTCATTTGCTGCCGTTGACCTGTCAATGACGCAGATATCGCCTAATAATTATGCGAATGAATTAGCGGGAAACGGCATTTATTGCCTCTTTTCGGCTTTCAGAAATAATGAACTCGACTTTAACAAGTTTTATGTCAACAGGGATGATACCGCCGTTCTTGCCCGCTTGAAGACTTTGGTACAAGAAAAAGAGGGGCGCTTTAAAGACAGCGACGGCCCTTCGTTTACACGGATTATTCAACCGGGTGGCGTGGAAAAACGTTTGAATATTGTACTGGTAATTGAAGAAAGCCTGAGTGCCGAATATTTGACATCATTCGGCAGTACGAAAGGAATGACACCGAACCTCGATAAGCTGGCGACAGAATCGCTCTCCTTCTCGCACCTGTATGCAACAGGAACCCGTACGGTTCGCGGGTTGGAGGCGCTAACCCTGTCAATGCCGCCGCTGCCCGGCACTTCAATTGTGAAACGGCCGAACAATGAAAACTTTGTTTCGTGGGGTTCAGTCATGAAGGAGAAAGGCTACGATAACAAGTTTATCTATGCCGGTCATGGCTACTTCGACAACATGAATTATTTTTACGAACATAACGGTTTTAAATCTATTGACCGGACAAATTTTTCCAAAGAAGAGATAACCTTTACCAATGCCTGGGGTGTCTGCGATGAGGACCTGTTTTTAAAGGTTATCAAAGAGGCGGATCTTTCACATGCGGATAAAAAGCCTTTTTTCAGCGTCGTGATGACCACCTCGAATCATCGTCCCTTCACCTATCCGGAGGGAAAGATTGATATTCCGTCGCATACCGGTCGGGATGGCGGTATAAAATACGCAGATTATGCGCTTGGACGGCTTTTGGCTGAAGCAAAAAAGAAGCCGTGGTTTAGAGATACCATATTTATTGTTGTTGCCGACCACTGTGCCGGGAGTGCTGCAAAGCTGGCACTGCCGATAAAAAACTATGAGATACCGCTTTTTATTTATGCCCCCGCGTATGTTAAACCACGGGTAGTTGACCGGATGATGAGCCAGATCGACGTTGCTCCAACAGTTCTTGCTCTGCTTGATATGAAATACTCCAGTGCATTTATCGGTAAAAATATTCTTACGCCAGACCCCTGGACAGACCGGGCATTTATATCAACGTATCAGAAGCTTGGCTATATTCAGGGCGACAAGTTACTGGTGCTCGGCCCGAAGAAAGAGGCCGACTATTTCAGTTTTGTCAGGAAAGACGGAGCTACTACGGTGATAAAGCCGCATGAGGATCTGCTTCTGGATGCGTTGGGCTATATTCAGGGAACGAATTTTATCTTTAAAAACCGGTTGAATCGGTTGTAATACAGGCAAGAATCCAGAGCTCCCGATCAAGTTTTGTGTTCTGTCTGAAAGTATGTTATTCACCAAAGTTGTGGCACATTTTATGAGTAAGGAGCTTTTATCATGCGTTATATCAGTACCCGAGGCGGCATAGATCCTATTACCTTTAAAGATGCCGTCATGATGGGATTGGCTTCTGATGGCGGCCTGCTTCTCCCGCAAACCTATCCGGCCGTTTCCATGGAAAGGCTTGAATCCTGGCGGAAGCTTACCTACCCGGAACTCGCCTTTGAAGTTATATCCCTGTATGTTACTGATATCCCTGCCGAAGATCTGAAATCACTGATCAATCGTTCCTACGCCACCTTTACGGACCCGGAAGTCACCCCGTTGATCAAAAAGAACGGCGTATATATTCTCGAACTGTTTCATGGAGTTACTCTCGCGTTCAAGGATGTTGCGCTGCAGTTTCTCGGCAATCTGTTTGAATACATCCTGACAGAACGCCGGCAAACGATGAACATCATCGGGGCAACATCGGGTGATACCGGCAGTGCCGCCATTCATGGTGTGCGCGGCAAGAAGGGTATTTCTATTTTTATCCTGCATCCGTATGGCAAAACCTCTGAAGTTCAGGCGCTGCAGATGACCTCAGTCACCGATGCCAACGTTCATAATATTGCGCTGCGCGGAACCTTCGATGACTGCCAGGATATGGTGAAAGAGCTTTTCGGGGATCTGGAGTTTAAAGAGAAATATGCTCTCGGAGCGGTCAATTCCATTAACTGGGCACGGGTGCTGGCGCAGGTGGTCTATTATTTTTACGCCTGGCTGCGGGTTACCGATACGACCGATGCACCGGTTCATTTTTCAGTACCAACCGGTAATTTTGGCGATATTTTTGCCGGATATGTTGCAAAGAGGATGGGTTTGCCGGCTGACAAGCTGTTACTGGCAACAAACGAGAATAACATTCTGACCCGGTGCATCAATGCGTCGGATTATTCTCTCGGTGAGGTGGTTGCAACGGTTTCTCCCTCTATGGATATCCAGATCGCATCCAATTTTGAGCGCTACCTGTTTCATCTGTTTGCTGAAGACTCTTCCCGACTTAAAAAAGCATTTGCAGAACTGAAGGAGTCTGGCCGCATTTTATTCACTCCGGCTGAAATGACTCAGGTTCGCGCAGATTTTTGTTCTGCTTCTGTTGATCAGACTGCAACGCTTCAGACCATCCGTGAGTTTTATACTGAAACCGGCTACCTGCTTGATCCTCATACCGCAGTTGGCGTCAAAGCGGCTCTTGACCTGTTACCGCCGGATTCCGCACGGGTCTGCCTCGCAACAGCCCACCCGGCGAAATTCAGTGAAACCGTGGAGCGGTCACTCGGATTTCAGCCCCCCACTCCTGAATCCGTCAAAGAATTGTATGGCAAACCGACCCGGTGCGAGATCATGGATGCTGATATCACCAGGGTTCGTGATTTTTTCATCGCTCACGTCGGGTAACATTCCCGCTCTATGTCTGAAAAACGGAATATAGCCAGAGCTGCCGGAATTTTAGGCAGTGCCACCATGCTGTCACGTATCATGGGCATGGTGCGTGATATGGTCGTTTCGCGGCTGTTCGGCGCCGGACTGGCTACGGATGCCTTTTTTGCGGCGTTTCAGATTCCCAATATGTTGCGGCGTTTTTTTGCCGAGGGCGCCCTGACTTCAGCGTTCATTCCAACGTTTTCTACTACTCTCTCCCAACGCGGAGACGAAAAAGCCCGTGAGCTTGCCAATACCTGCGCTACCCTGCTTACCATTGTCATGGCGATTATTACGCTGCTCGGCATCCTCTTTTCGCCGGCCATTGTCGGCCTTATGTTTCCCGGTTTCAGTTCCATACCGGGGAAATTTGAACTGACGGTGCTGCTCAATCGGCTGATGTTTCCCTACATATTTTTTATCAGCCTTGTTGCACTCTGCATGGGGATACTCAATACTTTGCGGCACTTCTTTACCCCCGCTATTTCAACGGTATTTCTCAATATTTCCATGATTCTGGCAGCCCTCTGTCTCCGAAATTTTTTTGAGGTTCCCATCACCGCCCTTGCTGTAGGTGTCCTGATTGGCGGTTGTATTCAGTTGATCATGCAGCTGCCGGTTCTCTGGCGTAAAGGTTTTGCACTCAAGCCGGATTTCACCTTTAATACACCGGAAATCCGTAGTATTGCCCTGTTGATGCTGCCGTCCGTGTTCGGGGTAGGTGTCTATTACCTGAACATAACGGTCAGCGCCATCCTTGCTTCCCTGCTCCCACAGGGGAGTGTATCGTATCTCTATTATGCCCAGCGATTATTCGAGTTCCCTCAGGGTATTTTTACGGTATCCGTGGCGCAGGCGGTTCTGCCGTCGATGAGCAGGCAGGCAGCAGAAGGGGATATTGAGGGTATGAAAGAGACACTCTCTTTCGGGGTGCGTCTGATGCTCTTTATCACCATTCCGGCCATGGCCGGCCTGATGGTCTGTTCAACCCCTATCTTCAGCCTGATATTTATGGGTGGCGCGTTTGATTACAATACAGTTGTTAATTCCGCCACAGCGCTGCTCTATTATTCGGTCGGCCTCTCTTTTGTTGCTTTAACCCGGGTGCTGGCACCGGTATTTTATGCGCTCAAAGATACAAAAACACCGGTCTATACGGCACTTATAGCCTTTGTCGTCAACCTCTGCGTGAGCCTTGCCCTGATGGGGCCACTCAAGCATGGCGGATTGGCCCTGGCAACAACGCTTTCGGCGTTCTGTAACATGCTGATGCTGCTCTGGCTGCTGAGGCGCAAGATCGGCCCTTTTGGCGGGCGCGCCATCATGGCGACTGCGCTTAAATCGACTGCAGCGTCGCTTCCGATGGCGCTGATGGTATGGTATGGCTGCTCGTTTGCTGACTGGGCCCAGGATGGTCACAAGGTTTTGAAAGGTGTCGTGCTGGGAGGATCAATCATCTGTGGCGGCTCGGTCTATATTCTGCTGGCGAAACTGTTAAAATCAGAAGAAGCACTTGAAGCGTTATCAATACTGCGCAGAAAGTTGAGGGTGTAAATGCTGGTGTATCGTTCGTATTTTCTGACCCCCTGGGGTCCCGGAATCGTATCCGCCTCAGATCAGGGAGTAACAGGCGTAGAACTGCCTGACGTAAGTCGAAGTGATCTTGTCTGTCACCCGGAACAGCACGAATCAGAGCCGTCTGAAATTTCTACTCATTCTGCTTTGATGCTGCACAGATATTTTCATGGTGAACGCACAGATTTCAGTGCTATTCCGGTGGATATCACTGCTCTTCCCCCGTTTCGCCAAAATGTTCTGAATATGATTCGAAAACTTGCGTTTGGTGAAATATGTTCGTATGGCCAGGTTGCAAAGCTGTGTGGTTCTCCACGTGCCGCCAGGGCTGTCGGAGGCGCACTGGCTTCAAACCCGATACCGGTGATTATCCCCTGTCATCGGGTTGTTGCAGCAGATGGACGCCTGACCGGTTTTTCAGCTCCAGGAGGAGTGAACGCAAAAAAAGTGCTGTTACAGTTGGAAGGCATTGAATTGAATGGGTTACTGGTCGTTACAAATCAGCTGGTTATGCACAGGACGGCACGCTGATAAAAAAACAATTTTTAGTGCTGAAAGTGCTTGACAGCGTAAACCCCTATTTTTGCTGCATATGAACATAACTTACCGATATTACTTGTAAATTACGTTGTATAAAAAAACGGCATTTCGGATAAAACTCTTGCAAAAATATCACTTTTGCCTATCGTCAACACCGTTATCCACAGGTTATCCACAATTTTTGTGGATAAGAACAACAACCGTGTAAAAACAGTAACTTCGCAGTGTTTAATTAAAGTGTGCTCTCACGTTCAGCGTATTTAGCTTTTTCCCAGAGCAGATCCATTTCTTCAAGTGTCGCGTTTTGCATCGGCACGCCCCGACGTAGCAACTCGGTTTCCACGTAACTGAAGCGTTTTTGAAATCGGCCTATGGTTTTACGCAGAGCCTCTTCCGGATTGAGTTGTAAGAACCGTCCCAGGTTTGAGATGGCAAACAGTAAATCACCCAACTCATCTTCCATGCGTGCCGGATTCCCACCGGCCCATGCCTCTTCAAATTCATGCAGTTCCTCCATGACCTTGGCAAAAACCTGATCGGCATGTTCCCAGTCAAAGCCGACCCGCGAAGCTTTCTCACCAATTTTGTGGGCCTTCAAAAGGGCGGGAAGGTGTGCAGGGACCCCTGAAAGCGCTGACTGCCGCTCATTACCCTTTTCGAGTTTTTTAATTTTTTCCCAGTTTTCTACCTGTGCATCGCTGTCCTTGATCTCAAGATCGCCAAATACATGAGGGTGGCGGCGGATGAGTTTGTCACAGAGAGTGGTGATGACGTCATCAATCGTAAAATCCCCTGACTCCTCGGCAATGGAAGCGTGAAATACCGGCTGAAGAAGCAGGTCCCCCAATTCTTCCTTGAGATGCCGGGGATCTTTCTCGTCGATAGCCTCAATAACTTCGTAGGTTTCCTCAAGCAGATAACGGGTAAGGCTTTCATGCGTCTGTTCCGCGTCCCAGGGACATCCGCCGGGGGCACGGAGTTTGCGCATTATGGTAACCAGTTGTTCAAATGTATAGCTGGAGTTCATGGTAATTTCCTTTTTATTGGATGTATTCCTACAGATATGCCTGTTGAGCAAATTCTTGTCAATGATACATGGCAATACGGAGGGGATTTTTCTTTCTGGCGGCACTTTCCAAATCGTATATTTCTGATACAATCCTTCAATTCAATTAAAAGTATCTGCGCTTCGGAGGCCATTAATGTCAAAAATAGATTGGATGCACAATTTCAAACGGCTCGAAAGCATTAGTACCGCCTGTCAGGAAATTCAGCAAGCCCTCACTGAACACCTTGAGGCAACGGATAATATCCAATACAAGGCGGATATTGGAAAAGATATAGTTACACTTGAAAACTTGAAGCTCATAATTTTGGCGGTTAAAGAGGATATTGAATTAGAAAAGGTGGGAGCAAGTACGGAACTGCTTCTAAGGATTGCTGCTAATGATTTTAAAAATAAACTGGCTGAGATTCCTGAAAAAAAAACTATTCGCAGGGAAATCATAAAATCTCTCAAGGAGGTACACCGAGATATCCTGAAGCTGAAAATAGTTGAATAAACAGCCATTATATTTTAGTTAACAAATAGAATGTTCCGGATTGTTCAAATTGTTCCCCTGTGCTTGCTTACTATAAAAAATAGTGCGCATAAAATAAACTATACCGCTTTACAAATAATAATTATTATGCGCATAAAGTAGCGTGTTTCATTTAACAAAGGAGATTGCCATGAACCTTGATCTTCATCGAACAAAGCTTCAGAAAAAATCTGCAAATCTAAGTATTAGTATAGATCTGCTTCAAATAGCAAAAGAGGATAATCTCAATCTCTCGAAAATGCTCGAAGAGTCACTTCAATTGTATAAAAAGAAGAAGCAAGAAAAAGAGTGGATCGATAAAAACAAGAAAGCCTTTGATGATTACAACAGAATGATAAACGAGAACGGTCTCTACAGTGACGAGAGGAGGCTCTTCTAGTGGCTCAATTTGATGTATATAGAAATCTCGGCAAATACTCAAAAATAGTTCCTTTTGTTGTTGATGTTCAGTCAGACATACTTTCAAATTTTGACTCAAGAGTTGTCATTCCGCTTCAGTCTGCCGAATTTATAAAGAATGGGAATATGGATATTATTTCAAGGCTTAACCCGATTTTGACGGTATGTGACTCAGAGGTGATACTCGCAACGCAACAGATGGCGGCTGTCCATGTTCGAGAGCTCGGTAAAAAAGTTGATTCTCTTGAATCAATGCGGCTCGAAATCATTTCAGCCCTTGACGTGCTGACGAGTGGAATTTGAATGTAGAAACCGATGACAGAGTCAAACTCACTCCGGAGTAAAAGCAATGACCTCGGAGGATTCTCTTTTATGGGCAACTTCGTGTATTTCGGCATAACGGAGAATTGATCCTTGAACTATGCAAATATTTCATAGAGCAGGGTTTTGTTTTTTTAAATTATGACCTATTTGCGTATAAATATATTTTAAATCAAAAAAATGTCGTTATATAAGGTAATTAGACAATATGTGGCGATGGCACTAAATTTGCTTTAACGTTGCACGGACGTATTTAGTAATGCTTAAATTGTATGCATGTTGCGTAACTTCTTTTAATCGAAAGATATCTTTAGTCAGTAATTTCTAATTATATGGAGAGCCAGTATGAGTGAAGTTTCAGAAAATGAGCTGTCTGATATCGAGCTTTGTTATAAAGCGATGGGGCTTTCATTCAGCGACAACCCGGAGCAGGTTGAAAAAACCTACCGGAAGTTAAAAGATGAATATAGTAAGGCCATCCGCTCTTCAGATGCTACTGAGCGGTCAACAGCGTCTGAAAACATGAAGCAGTTGGAAGAACTGTTTACAACCATAACCGGATCGTTGATCTATAAAGATTACGCACGGGAATATGAAAAGTATAAAGCGCTCAAAGACGAACAGAATGCGGCGCGTAGGAAAAAGCAACAACAGAAGCCGGTTGTTATAGAAAAACACATTAACTGCCCGTACTGCAAAAAACTGATAGCACCGAAACTGAAGGTTTGCATTTACTGCCATGGAAAAATATTGACGCCAATGGAGAAAATCATGGCGAAGGTTTTTTCTACGCGGAATCTCATTATCATAACGATTATTGTCGTGCTTGCTATTGTGGGTGTGATTATAGTTTCAAACCCGCAGTTGCTGAAGCATAAATGGCAGTTTTAAGGGGAAGCAAACTTATGTTTACGCACTATACGTTGCGCCATTAATGGGTGACCCCTAAGGGGGGTCCCGGTTTTACCTTAAAGATGAGAAAGAGGTGAGAACTATGAAAACAATATTTGTTAGTTTTGGAATAGCACTGCTGTTACTCTGTTTACACACAACACAAACTTGTTATGCAGTCTCTATAAACACCCAATACAGTTGTGCGCCCCCCTTTATTGCCAATGTTGCGAAACCAAATATTCACTTCGTTCTCGATGCAACCGGCTCAATGAAAGCACATCCGTATTCCCGTTTCGATGGCACATACGATACTGCTACAGGCTACTGGGGGTATTTCAAGCAAGATAAGTATTACAAATACGATGTGACAGCTGATAATTATTGGCAAGAAAATTCTGCTTGTACAGATACGGATTTAATTGGAACAACTACACAAGCACGAGGTACTTGTGTTTCCGGTAAATTACTCAACTATGTAACATCTAACAAATACGACATTATGAGAAAAGTTTTGACCGGTGGACGTATTTGGGTGAACCCTTCAGATTCAGCAGATAAGACAGTTTTGGAACATGAACTAGCTGCAAATGAAAATTACTCTAGAAGCAATCTTAGTAATGAAGCAACGACTAATTGCAGCTTTAACCTAGAGACTGCAGGCAAAGTTAACATATTTTCTCCCAATCCTTCTATTGGTTCGGTTGTGACGACGATTTCTTCTTCATCTACTTCAACTTTCATTACTGTTGCATCGGTTAGCTCTAAAACTACATTTACACGCAGTACCGGGTCTTACACGACAACCGGGGTTGTGCCTGGAACTTTAATCGTCACTTCTGGCTTTAGCAACGCTGCGAACAATAATAGCTGGATCGTTGAATCTATAACCTCTACGAAAATTACAGTGACGACCAATACCGGAGTAGCTGAAAATCTTAAAAGAAGTGTAACAATAAAGACCGCTCCTTTAACAGTTGGTCCTGTGTGTAAAGTGCTTGCTTATCCTTTGACCTTAGATAAATCAATGACTTTTACCGGAGGGAGCGCAAAAACGATCACCGCGGCTGCACCGGGGTTACCCACTATTTTCACATCACCGGCCCACGGGTTTTCAAATGGTGACAGCATAACTATCGCATCAGTAGTCGGAACCATGGCAACAAAGGTAAACCTTGCGAAACTGGTAGTTAATAGCGTTACTGCAAACACGTTTGCAGTCGATCTGGATACCGTAGGACGCACGTACATATCCGGAGGCACGGCTACTGCAATAAATAAAATCACACGTTTAGATGGAGGAAGTTTTGTTACTGACGGATGGGTCGAGGGAATGTCATTTGATGCCGATGGTTTTGCTACAAGCGGCAATAACGCGAAATGGACTATTGCTACCGGGGGTGTCACAGCCAGCGTACTTACAATCACCTCTTCAGGCCTGACGGATGCAAACCCAAAATATATTAGACTTACGCAAAACTTGACAGCTTGGATACGAGTAAAATCTACAACACCTACAGATTTTACCGGCATTATACAGTCTATTTATAATGGTCCAGGGGATGAGAAAACAAAAGCCGACATCGAGTTATCATTCTTTGATACCGACAATAAAATTGATTACACCGGCGGCACGACTGCAAATAGCACAGTTAAAAACCAGCCTTTAGCAAATTACATCGCCGCAATAAATGGCACCGCTTCGACAGGTTCAACCAATACTGGACCAGCTTTGGCGGAAGCAGAGAAGTTTTTCAAACAAGTTGCAGTGGCTTCTTCGACAGTAAAGCCTTCTTCAGGAACCCTTTTGATAGCGGCTAAAAATGGTGCCTCCGATCCATTTTACGAACCACCATTGGACGGAACGGCTGCTACAAATACTAATTCACCGGCTGCCCCTTGCAGAAAGGCATTTGTTGTTCTGGTTTCCGACGGTGAATGGAATGATGGGGTTGATCCTGTTGGCCCTGCATATAATATGCACCGCAAGGATTTGACGGGTGGCACACAGTATGACCTAAGACCTGACACAGCACAGCCCGCTTTACCCGGCGTACAGGCTGTAACCACATATGCTGTATATGCTTTTGGTGAATCAGCTGGCGGTCGTAATGCCTTGATTACCACTGCTATTTTTGGTGGATTTGACGATGTGGAGAGTGACAAAAATAATTTGCCATACCCTTTTACGTCAGCGCCAGGAGCATCAACTGCCTATACCACGGTGACACTTAAAACAGCGGCAAACACGACCGGATATACCGATAGTAGGGATGTTGCCGGCACAACAGTCATATTTACTGCTGACGACAACCCAACTTTCCCGCTTGATGAATGTAATCCTGCTGGTTCTATTTCCCATTCTGGTACTGGCTCTGCGGCTGTTTATACTACCGCCACCTGGAATACAAAATGCTCAGAATGGGATAAATCACCTGGCCCAACGGCAGATTTGCCAACTCAGAGGCACACCGGCCTGCCTTACAACTATTTTGAACCTACAGACGGTAGCGGCGAGGCGCTCGCAAAGACCATAACTGACGCTATAACAGCGATTTTTGCCAAGGTCTCTTCCGGTACGGCTGCCTCTATTCTCAGTAACAGTGAGGGCACCGGGGCTAATCTGTTGCAAGCGGTGTATTATCCGAGCAAGGTTTTTCCTGGCGATGGAGCCGAAGTTGTCTGGGTCGGGGAGATGCAGAATTTGTGGTATTATGTCGATCCGTTTATTGCTAATAGCACCGTCCGTGAAGATACCGACGGCGACAGAGTGCTTAATCTGCTATCAGATAATGCAACGCAATTTTTCTTTAATGGCACTGATACAAGAGTTGAAACCAAGCAGGATACCAATGGTGATGGAACCGGCGATGTTGTTGTCAAAGCGTCTATTGATCCTGATGAGGTTAAAAGTATCTGGCGTGCCGGCAAACAACTTCATACCCGTACTGCTGATTCAAGAACTATACATACCTCCTTGAATGGAACATCACTGGTTACGTATTCAGACACTGAAGGTGGTTTCTCAAATAAACTAACAAGATCTACCAATTTGATGCCATATCTTCAGGCTACTGACCTTGCTGAGTCCCAAAAGATTATCAGTTATATCCGTGGCACAGACCAGACCGGATATCGTGTTCGCAAAGGGAAATTTTTGTCAACAGACACCGCTACCGAGTGGAAGCTTGGAGATATCATTTCCTCAACTCCACGGCTACAGTCATCAAATAGAATAAGTCTATTCGATATACCTTCACCATCAGGGTATGGCGATGCGAGCTATGCAAAGTTTTTAGCTTCGGATAACTACAAAAACAGAGGTATGGCGTATGTAGGTGCAAATGATGGAATGTTTCATGCCTTCAAGCTTGGCACGTTGACTGTTTCCGGGTCATCAATAACCGGAAGTGTGAAGGCTAAACTAACCGGCGAAGGGTCTGCTGATGGTACAAAACTAGGGGATGAACAATGGGCGTATATCCCGCGAAACGCCCTCCCGTATTTGAAATACCTCACGGGTGATTCAACATACAGTCCAAATTCATCCAATCATTTGTATTATGTCGATGGTCCTACGGTCTTGGCTGATGTCTCCATAGGCAGACCAACCGGATGTGCGGCAGGTACCACAGCTAATATTTCTGATTGCCCCAAAAATACAGCTGATGGCAGCAACTGGAGAACTGTTTTGATTGGCAGTATGGGGGCTGCTGGCGCTACAGCTATAAAAACTTCAGCATGTTTTGACGTTGTTCCGGCCGCAGTAACAGCAAATGATCCACTTGCTACGTGTGTGAAAACACCGATTGTAGATCCTGCAGATGCAACCAAGGGTCTTGGTTATTCATCATATTTTGCCTTTGATATAACAGGTCAGTATTTTAACAGTAGCGGAGTGTTGGCCAATCAACCAACACTGAAGTGGGAGTTTGCCCCACCGGGGCTTGGCTATTCAACATCCGGCGCCGCTATTGTGCGGATCAGTGCCACTACAACTTCGGGTTCTCCCGCTGTTACAAAGGTTGACAAGACAAAGAACGGTAAATCGTTTGCGGTCTTTGCCTCCGGTCCGACAGGTCCTGTTTCGTATGGCAATTTCCTAGCAAAGTCTGATCAAAATCTGAAGCTGTTTGTTGTTGATCTTGAAGCGACAGGTGCGCTTGTGGAGGATACAAACTATTGGGTTATTGATACCGGCATCAAGCGGGCGTTCGGTGGAAGTATGATAAATGCGTCGGTTGACACGGACAGGTGGAACGCGGGTGCTACGGGAAATTATCAAGATGATGTAGTTTATGTAGGATATTCCAAGGCAAATATCGCTGACACAGCAGCAATCACTGCCACAACAGAATGGTCAAACGGAGGGGTGATTCGTCTACTAACTATGGAAGAATATCCTAAAAGAACCTTAGGAGTCTTAAACTGGAAAACAAGCGAGGTAATTACTGGTGTTGGCTCTGTTACATCTGGCATTGCTCGCCTGCAGGATCGGAGAAATAAGAATCTTTGGCTCTACTTTGGGTCTGGTCGCTTTTATTACGGTGGTGATGATAAAACCACTCAACGCTACATCATGGGTGTAGCTGACCCTTGTTATAAGACGACTAATACCATAGACAAAACTTGTACCGACACCCTGGCTTTTAGTACCTCTAGTTCAGATTTCAATAGCCAAAACGATATCACCAGTTGTGATATGACGGGTAAAAAAGGTTGGTATATTCCCCTCGAACTTTCGACTACTACCATGAATGCGGAGCGTTCCATCACGGATCCTGTCTCTCTTACCAACGGGATGGTTGAGTTTACCACCTTCATGCCAGCCGCAGATGTTTGTAAGTTTGGTGGTGACTCTTATATATGGGCGGTAAAATTCAATGATGGCTGTGCTCTTCCAGCTGCCACGCTTAACAGCAAGGTGCTGCTTCAGGTTTCAACCGGTGCTTTTGAAGAGGTTGACTTGAAGACGGCACTAACAGCCAAAGACGGTAGGAAATTGGGAACTCCTTTGACTGGGAGACCTCCAACACCGCCACCGCCGATTGTAACCAATGCTGGCAACAAACCACCTAAGAAGATTTTACATCTTCAGGAAAAATAGATCATGTCAACCTTCAGAAACACACAAAATGACCGTTCAGGATTCACCCTGATAGAAATGATCATTACCATAACAATCATGGGCATTGTAATGGGGATTGGCGCTTTGAATTTCAATACGTGGCAGACAAAGAATAAGATTGAGTCGCAAGTTCGAGAAATTTTTGTTGATCTAAATGAAGCACGCACGAATGCTTTTACGCAGAAAAAATACTACAGCATTATGTTTCAACCAAATAGTTATGTGATGAAATCATATAGCACATCACAACCTACGACCGCTACAGTTGGCACTACAGGTACTGTTGTTGTGACGAAAAATCTGAAATACGCTCTTAGTACGCGAACCAACTCAGGTACTACAATAACTAGTATTGTTGATACGCCTGTTATCTTTGATGCATCAGGCATCACTTTTAACTGGTTTACAGTGACTATTGACCCGTCGATTTCTGGCATGGGATCAGCTTCAGTCAACTGTCTTGTTATTTCAACGGCACGTGCAAACATGGGGAAAATGAATGGAACAACATGTGAATTTAAATAAGGAAGCTGGTTTTACGCTGATAGAGTTTTGTGTAGCAACCTTGATTATGATGGTTGGATTGCTGGGGCTTTTGCAAGCAGTCAACATGGCGACAGTGCAAAACTTGGGGAGTCTCTTGCGTAATGAAGCAATCACGCTCGCCGATGACCGGATGATACGAGCGAAATCAAAAGTGTTTGATACTGCCTCATTCACTGCTCTTGTCAGTGATACAGGTTCAGCTACGACCCTAGCCAACGACACTGCTGTTACGAATTTACTGGTGTCACGAGGTCTCCGTTCAGGCTTTGCCAATTATTCTGTTGTACTGTCTGTAGCGACAATAAGAACCGATACTACAGTGACACCATCAGTAGTTACGTCCAAAGAGCTAACGTCAAGGGTTGCTTGGAGATATAAGGGGCGCAAGCTGTCTCACACCATTTCTACCATTGTGGTGACACCATAATTATTAACAGGTGATTTTGATATGAAAAATATTCGTGGTTTTACCTTACTTGAGCTTCTCATTACTATGGCACTAGTTATTGGGGTCCTCATGATTACCTCTTCTGCCTTTAATTCCATTTTGAAAACAACTGGACGTCTCGTATCGAGCGAAGAAAGCAATATAGAAGGGATTGTAGGACTTGAGTTATTTCGCCATGATCTCCAACAAACCGGTTTTGGCATCCCGTTTTCTTTTTATTCATCTGCTTCTGATGCCAAGCCAAAATATGCCGAAGCTGTTGTTGAGCCTGCCAAATGGTTGAATGATGGAAGTGGAACGGCTGGAGCACCCGGCTCAGGCAATATACCGCGCGCCGTAGCGTCTTGGAATTATATACCTGCCTCAACCGCAACGTCCGATGAGGGGGGCGCTACTTACAATGTGTTGACCGGCACAGATTATCTTGCCATCAAGGCAACGACCGTGGCAACGAACTCGGCTGCACAGAAATGGACATATCTGTCATATTCTGGTGTGAATGGAGAAGTTAGTACTAAACCTGCGAAGTCTTGGCCGAATGCTGAAGATAATCTGAAGGCATCCGATGACAGAGTAATTGTCCTAAGTCGATCCTTTTCATCAACAGGAGTGCTGACAAACAGTTTAGTGTATGTTCCGTCTACTCCAGCGACCTACTGGGTAAACTATACCAATGTATCCTTCAATTCAGCATATTCACCGACAAATTCACAAGAGATTTTTTATATGTACGGCATTGTAAAAAATACCGATTTGGTAATGCCCTTCAACCGAGCCGATTATTTTGTGGCAATTCCTGGAGATACAACAAAAATCCCATCTTCGTGTGCAAAGGATAGTGCTGGGAATCCTAATACCGGCATCTTATACAAAACAAACGTGAACCATGGTACGACAAGTGGCACAAAAACAGGTAAGCTGACCTATATGCCAATCTTGGATTGTGTTGCTGATATGCAGGTAGTATTCGGCTGGGATCTTAACGGAGATGGAGTTATTGAGGAGTCTTCTGCCTACAATAGCGATTCAACAAAAATATTCGTATCAGGCACGACTATTACTGAAGCAGCAATTAAAACGGTCATGGAAAGTCCGTCTGAGATCAGAAACAAGCTTAGATATATCAAGGTCTACATTATGGCACAGGAAGGTCGCAAAGACAGCAATTTCACCAATGTCTCCCCGATAACAGTTGGTGATACTACAAACGGAAGTCTAACCAGAACGTATTCGGTGGCAAATCTTTCCACGTTAGGGTGGCTCAATTACCGTTGGAAGATATATAGAATAGTAGTTAGACCCAAGAATCTTTTGCTCAATTAACATATAGGATGATGCTATGAAAATTCTCAATAACAACAGAGGTATAGCATTGGTTACTGCTTTGATGCTTACTCTAATCTCTTTGACTATTATAATGTATTTACTGCTAATGGTGACTAGCGGAATAAAATCTTCAGGGGCAAACAAACGCTATCGCAGTGTGCTTGATGCCTCGTATGGTGGGACAGATATCATTATCAAAGAAGTTATTCCGAAAATTTTTACAACTACTTTGTCTGCCAGTCTTACAAATCCATCTGCTGCGCTTAGTAGCTTGTTATACCCTTCAAGCATGAGTTTTACTGCAAATACTGATTCATGCCTCATGGATAAACTAACCAAACCTCCATCACAGTGGGGTACAGGGTGCAGTAGCACATCAGACCCTAAAGTCAATACTGATTTTACTCTAAAACTTAATTCTTCAACACCTGCTGAAACCTACACAGTTTACACAAAAATTGTAGACACTCTCTGTTCAGACTTGCGCCCATACCCTACAGGAAAATGCACAGGAAGTGACCTTTCTGGTTATGATAGTCTTGATGACGGTTCGGGGACAGGTGGAGGGCAGAATTTTAAAGTTAAATCAATGCCGGCCATGTATCGTATCGAAATTGTAGCTGAAAATACAAACACTCCCAAAGAAAAATCTAAACTTTCTGTGTTGTATGCTTATTAGAAATATTTATAGATTTGGTGTCTGCACAGTTGACAAAGTAGCTGCAACTAAAAGGAGTACGCAATGCCGCAGCCAAAACTACACTCAGATGAGCGATACACATACACAGATTATCTGAAGTGGGATGATGATAAACGGTGGGAACTGATAGATGGCCAGGCTTTATGCATGAGTCCTGGTCCGGTGCGGCGGCATCAGCACATTTCAAAGCTTCTGGGTCGTCAAATAGATGCTTATCTCTCAGATAAATCCTGTGAAATGTATTACGCGCCATTTGATGTCCGTTTTATAGAGGCAAAAGATGCTGTAGCCGATGACTCTATATGTTGGTGATCTGAAAGTAGACCTCACAAAGGTGTTTTCAAGATAGGGAATTATGCATAATTATACGAAATTAGCTTGACATGATCCTAAATTATAGTAAATGTCACTTGTACTAATATTTTTTTGTGGAACAAGTGCTTATGAAAAATAAAAACAGAGTGAAGTTTATTCGTGAATCCAGATTGTTAAGCAAGTCAGAACTTGCTCGCAAAGCTGGTATTTCTGTTTTAACGATTGCTCGTATTGAGCGTGGTGAAGAGTGCCGAATGGAAACCATGAGGAAAATTATTCTGGCCCTGGGTTACAGCTTAGAGGATAAAACCAAAGTATTTCAGGATCAGGAATAACGGGACTGGATATGTTTCTCTTTAATAAGAAAAAAGATTTTATAGGAATAGATATCGGATCAAGTTCCGTCAAGGTAGTGCAACTTAAGGACAATAACGGTTCCTACCAGTTGTTGAATGCCGGTATTTTCCCATTACCACCTGAGGCGATTGTTGACAATACGCTCATGGATAGCGCTGCAATAGTTGCAGTAATTAAAAACCTTGTTTCGAGTCTTGGAATAAAAACCAAGGATGTTGTCTGTTCGATTTCCGGTAACTCGGTTATTATCAGGAAAATTGTACTGTCGACAATGCCGCAGGAAGAGTTGGAAGAGCAAATCTCCTGGGAAGCGGAACAATATATCCCTTTTGATATCAATGATGTAAACATGGATTTTCAAATTTTGTCGCCCGACAATAATGATCCGTCAAAAATGAATGTTCTGCTTGTGGCCAGCAAGAAGGATATTATTAATGATTACGTCTCCGTGTTTGCTGATGCCGGAATGCGTCTTTCGGTTGTTGATGTTGATTCTTTTGCTGTTCAGAACGCATTTGAAGCAAATCACGACTTTAGTTCCGAAGATATACTTGCACTCGTAAATATTGGTGCCAGCATTATGAATATTAATGTTATCAGGGATGGTATAACGCTTTTCACCCGCGATGTACAGATGGGCGGGAATCTTTACACTGAAGAAATTCAGAAGCAGATCGGGCTTAGTCATGAAGATGCCGAAACAGGTAAGCTGCTTGCGTTTGAGAGTAGTAACAATCAACTTATAAATATAATTTTAAAGGTTAATGAAACAATCACTCAGGAAATCAGGCGTTCCCTTGATTTTTATAATTCGACCGCAAGCGACAGTCGAATATCCGGTGTGTTCATTTCCGGAGGTTGTTCTAAAGTCTATAAACTGATTGACACAATATCTGAAAAAATCGGATTGCCTGTCGAGATACTTAATCCCTTTGCAAAAATTAAGTATAATGAAAAAGATTTTGACCCTGAATACCTTTTGGAGATCGCCCAGTTTATGGCTGTGCCGATTGGACTTGCTATCAGGAGGGTAGGGGATAAATGATAAAAATTAATCTTTTACCCGTACGGGCATCCAGAAAGAAAGAAACTGCTATCCAGCAGTTAGCTATCGCCGGGGTTGCTGTTGTTGTAATAGCACTTGTTGTGACGTCTCTGTACGTCGTCAAGCGTGTTCAGGTTGCGACGGCTAAAGAGGATATAACGACGGCGAATAATAAAATTAATGAACTGAAGGCAAAAATAGGCAAGCTTGAAGAGCTTAAAGCCCTCAAAGAACAGGTCAGAAAAAAGCTTGATGTACTTGCTCAGTTACGAAAGAATAAAACCGGTCCGGCACAGCGATTAGCAACGCTGAGTGATATTACTCCAGAGCAGCTCTGGTTGACGAATTACAGTGAATCAGGTCAGGACGTTAGAATATCAGGAATAGCGTTTAGTGAAGATCTTATTGCCCAGTTCATGAAATCTCTTGAAGCGTCCAGCGACTTTATGGCAGTAGAATTAGTTGTATCTGAACAGACAGTTGTTGCCGACACCAAATTGAAAAAATTTGATATAACTATGAAGTTAGAATTAGCATTACCAACCGCTGCTGTAGACAAAAAATAATGTAATACCAATCAGGTGGTCTGAATATGGATCCAAATATAGAGAAAATACTTAAGCTCCCACAAAAACAGAAAATTCTTGTTCTTGTAGTGGTTACTGTTCTTGAAGCAGCGGCTTTAGTGTGGTTTTTATATATTCCAAAGTACAAAGAGCATGAAGAACTGAAAAACAAACTTACCCAGTTGCAAGTTGAGATTACTGAAAAAACAAGAATCGCAAATAATCTCCCGAAATTAAAAATTGAATACGAAAAATTGAATCAGGAGTTAGCGCAGGCACTCACTGAATTGCCGAATTCGAAAGAAATTCCGACTTTGTTGACCAGTATTACGACAACCGGTAAATCATCGGGTCTCGATTTTCTCACATTTCGGCCTAAACCGGAGGTTTCAAAAGACTTTTATGCAGATGTACCGGTTGATATAGTTGTGTCGGGATCATATTTTAGTGTTGCAAACTTTTTTGCTGCTGTTGCCAACCTGCCACGTATCGTTAATATTACGAATGTCTCGTTTTCAGATATTAAGAGTGTCAATAATCGCATGATGACCAAAGTTACGTGTCTCGCGACCACTTTCCGGTTCCTTGATAAGAAAGAGATTAAGGATGATAAAAAAGCTGCTCAAAAGAAATAGTTTTTTTTCGACGTCTGCCGGGATTCTGATCTGCATTTTTGTGTTAACAGCGTGCAGCAAGGATAAGCCGGTTGTGACTACACCTCCACCGGCCAAGCCTCCAAAAACAGCCGCAGTTGCGCCTAAACCTGTCCAGAATGCTGTCAGTTCCGCGTCTCGTATGTCCGCCACCCCGCCAGTCAACCAATTCGATTTCAGTAATAAAAAAGATCCTTTCAGGCCTTTTATTGTCGTTAAATCTGAACCGAAAAGATCATATGACACGATAAAAAAAGCGCAGCATGATTCCTTGCCTATTCACAGTTTTGACGTGAATCAGTTCAAGCTCATTGGCATAGTCTCCGGTGTACGGGATAACAAGGCAATGGTTACTGATCCGGGTGGAAAAGGCTATGTGTTGAAAGTCGGCATGACGATTGGAAAAAATGATGGCAGGATTGTATTGATCACTGCGAATGGTGTCGATGTGGTAGAGCAGTTTAAGGATGAAAGCGGTAAAACCCGTAAAGAAACTATAAAACTTACCCTTCCAAGGAAGCAATAAGGAGTTCCGCATGAAATGGAAGATCCATACACTGAAACATGTGCTTTTGGCTGTTTCGATAGTTGCAGGCGGTATTGTTTCAGTGCCTCACTATGCCGTTACTGCTGAACTGCCAAAGCCGGCTCAGATTGCCGGTATTGAGTCAGTTAAATCGACTGGTGAAGGTATCACTACTGAATTAATTATCAAGCTCACCTCTCCGGCTACGTACACCAGTTACAAAACTATATCACCGCTGCGGCTTATTATTGACTTCTCCCAGGTTTCTCAAGGTAATATCGCTGAACCGGTAAACGTAAATAAGGGAAATTTCAAGACGGTTACTGCGAATCGTTTTGATACTGATGCGGGAGTTTTAACCCGCGTAGAAATAGGTCTGGTGAATGATGGGGAAGCGGTTATTTCAACTCATCCGTCTAATCCCGGTGAGTTGATAATAGCATTTCCACAACTGATAGCCAGTGACCTGTCTGTTATTTCAAATACTCCGGATAATAAGGTTGCGGATACTGCCGCACCAGCCGCTGCTGCTGTAGAACCGGCCGGTGCCATTGCTATTGATGCTTCAGTCAGGACGCTGACCGGGATTGCAGTTAAAGACAATACGATTGTTTTTGCTCTTGATGGCGTTGTCGGCGATTTTAAAACATTCAGGCTCAATAATCCTGAGCGTTTTGTCGTTGATTTAATGAATGTAAAAAGCGGGTTATCAACGAGGCTTTTACCGTTGAATGCTTCCGGAGTTGCTTCTGCGCGTATCGGGATTTATCCGGACAAGGTACGCGTTGTTCTTGACGCCGTTAACGGTAGTTTCCCTGAAGCGTCTGCTGCCAGGAGTGATTCAGCTGTTATTATTACTCTTGACGCTAAGCCTTTGGTGACACAGGAAGTTAAACCAGAAATAAAACCAGAAATAAAACCTGAAATAAAGCCTGAAATAAAGCCTGAAATAAAGCCTGAAATAAAGCCTGTTATACCAAAGCAGACTATACTTGAAAAGCAACCGCCTGTGTCTGACGTTATTAGCAGTAAATCCTCTGTCAACTCAGTAATTGAGATGATTGACTTTCAGGTTATAGAAAGCATTTCGAGAGTTTCAATCAAAGTAAACGGAAATATCCACGCCGAACCGCCGATTAAATCAGCCGGATATGTTACTCTGACGATTAAAAATGCGACACTGCCCAAAAATCTTCAGCGATCGCTTGAAACGCTCAATTTTGTCACTCCTGTTTTGCGCATTACACCTCTGTCTATCAAGACGAAGAAGGGCAGTGACACCAAAATACGTATTGCTACACGCGTAGCTGTCCCTTTTGAGTATCGTCAGGAAGGGGACATGGTGCATATCGACTTTAAAAATCCGGAAGGAATGAGTAGCGATAAGCTGTTTATTGAAGCGATTGATCAGAAGAAGGTACCTGTTCGTCAAAAAAAAGATTCAGTAACCGATGCAGACCTCTCCCCTGATTTATCACCCGCATCTGATTCAACAGTCAAGTCAGCAGGCACATCAGGTGGTTATAAGGGGCGCAAAGTAACTCTTGAATTTGCTGATGCCGAGGTACGGAAGATATTTCAGCTGCTTGCCGAAGTCAGCAATAAAAACTTCGTTCTTGGTGATGATGTTACCGGAACAATCAGTATTAAACTGGTAAATGTCCCGTGGGATCAGGCTCTTGACATCATATTAGACACAAAAAACCTCGACAAGCGGGAAGATGGCAATATCCTGCTGATAAAAGGTAAAGGTAAATTCAAGTCACAGGCTGAAGAAGATCTTGAAATTAAGAAAACTGCAGCCAAGTCCATTGAACTAAAAACTGAAACGTTTTCAGTTAATTATGCTGATCTTGGAGCGATAACAGCGCAATTTGAAAAATTAAAAACTCCTGACAGAGGGCAGATCGCTTCTGACGCTCGAACAAGTAAAGTGATTGTTAAAGATACTCCGCAAGCTTTGAATGATATGAGAGCGATACTTAGTCAGCTTGATCTCCCTGAGCGACAGGTAATGATCGAGGCTCGAATCATTGAGGCAACTTCTTCCTTTAGCCGTAGTCTCGGCGTCAGTTGGGGTGTGCATTACCGTGACGGTTCAGCATCTGTTATGAACATCAATTCAATGGATTCTTCTTTTGGCGGTTTGACCTCAGCACCTCCGGTTATAGGTATAGCAGCGGCCTCCGGCGCCGCAATGGGAATATCTTTCGGTAAACTTGCAAGCAATCTTAAGGTGGATGCGCGTCTTAATGCCGCAGCTGGCGCAGGTATGATAAAGATTATATCATCACCAAAGGTTGCGACTCTGAATCATAAACCGGCAAAAATATCGCAGGGACAGCAGATACCCTATCAGAATACTACTTCGACCGCCGGTGCCGTGACCGCTTTTGTTGCGGCAACTCTTTCTCTCGAAGTTACTCCGCATATCAATGCTAACGGCACCATCATGATGAAAATAGATGCCAAAAATGATGCTCCCGGCACCGGCAGTCCTCCGCCGATTAATACAAAGCAGGCTACGACTGAAATGCTGTTACGAGATGGCGAGACAACGGTTATTGGCGGAATTTTTGTTGACAGTGACACAGAAGGTGATGACGGTGTGCCGTTTTTGATGGACATTCCTTACCTTGGTAAACTGTTTAAGTCTAATACAAAGACAAAGATCAAAACAGAACTGCTTATTTTTATTACGCCGCGAATTCTGGATGCTGTTTAACACTGAATCTGTATGAATGCTCTGAGCCAACATACATTTTCACCTCAAGATTACCTCGAATGGGAAGCCAATCAGGATTATAAAAGTGAATATTATGCTGGTGAAGTTTTTGCTCAGGAAGGTGCTTCGTCAAAACATGGCACCCTGACCCTTAATCTGGGAGCTATGCTCAACATGCATCTTAAAGGCACGTCTTGCCGTGCGTATATTGCTGATATGAAGCTGCGTGTATCTGAAGTGGATGCTTTTTTTTACCCTGATGTCATGGTTACCTGTGACCAGCGTGATCGTGATACCGACATGTATAAGCAGCACCCGGTGCTGATTGCCGAAATTCTTTCAGAAAGTACCGCCGAATATGATCGCACCTTCAAGTTCGCCTGCTATCAGAAAATACCTACTTTGCAGGATTGTTTGCTGATAAGTCAGGATGTTTATTCTGTTGAACATTTCCACCTGAATGACAGCGGAGAGTGGGTGCGCAGAGTCAACGCCTTTACTGACCTGTTTCGTCTTGACTCGATCAATCTTGATGTTGCGGTGTCTGATCTGTATGCGGATGTGGATGGCGTCGTGACACTGGAAGAAAAGTTCCGGAGATAGGCAAATATGCCACTTGCACGTAAGAATAATTGCGAACTCTGGAGTTACGCTGACTATCTTACCTGGGATGACGGTAAACGATGGGAGCTGATAAATGGGGTTGTTTATCCTTTAAGCAGTTCTCCAGGAACGTTACATCAGCGTGTTTCTGGTGGTCTGGGCGTTCAATTTGGAAATTTTTTTGTTGGTAAAACTACCGAGGTGTTTTTTGCCCCCTTTGATGTTTGTCTCATTGATAAACCAAATGTTCCGGATAACGAGATAACAACAGTGGTTGAACCTGATCTGATTGTTATTTGTGATCGGACAATGCTTGAGGAACGTTGTTGTATGGGTGTTCCTGACCTACTGGTTGAAATATTGACAGCAGAGTCTGCAGCCCATGATCTTAAGACAAAGTATGATATGTATCAACGCCACGGAGTTAAAGAATACTGGATTGTACATCCTGAAGAACAGACGGTGATGGTGTTTAAAATTGGTGAAGATGGAATGTATGGAAAACCGGAGCGGTATGCCGGGGATGATAAAGTATCTGTACCGTTATTTGGAGATTTAGCTGTTGACCTGAAGGGCGTTTTTGCTGGGTAAGCGTATAAAAAACAGTGCTACTTTAATCATTCAAGGGAGTTAACCGATGAAAAGGATATCGTTATTATGCGTGATTTTGTCTTTTGGATTGTATGGGTGTGGTGAGGATGTATCCAGTGTCGGCTCGACTTCCGTTTTTGAGACCGGTACCATTTCGTATTCAACTGTGATCACGTCAAATCCAATAGGTGCTACTGTTACCGTCGCACCTAATGCGGAATATACCACAGCAGATGCCACGGCGACTATCACTTCAACGGCATTTCCTGGTACTTTAACCAAATCAGACTTTACTATTAGAAATATCAGCGTCACGTACACAAAAACCGGTGCTGATTCTTTTGTGATGAGAAGATATTTAGCTACTACACCGTTGATATCTGGCGGGAGTGTCTCTATTCCTGTGGTTCTGGCACGTGCAGATATAAAAGATGAACTTGTCGATAGCCATGGATTTATTCCTGGCGGAATCTCTCGATGGAGTTTCTATGCGAATATTGACTATGACGTTATTGAAGATATAAGTGGCCGTTCAAAACATTATTCCGTTCAGCTTGGAACAATTAACTTCCTGTAAAACTTTTAAAACAGACTGCTAAATGGAAATTTGAAGAGGAGTGACTCTATGAAATTAAACCGATTGATCACGGGTGTCATGTCGGTGGTTATGGCTGCCATCGTTGCCGGTTGTTCCGGATCTGATACCGGCAGCGCCAAGACAAGCGCCAATTCAAAAAGTACTGCAAAACAGATGAGTGAAATCCTTCCTATTACCACCGCCCCTGACAACCAGTTGAATCCACAGGTCGTCTATCTTGCTGATAAAAACATATATTTCTCTGTATGGGAAGATTATCGCAATCGAAATGGTTCGGGCTCGGACATATTTGGTCAGTTCATTAACCCGGATGGTACACTCTGCTCATCAGCGTTTTCAATTATAACTGCACCGGGTGATCAAACAGTCCCGCAGGTTGCCTATCGACAGGATAAAGCCGGCAGTGACAGCAAGTTAGTGGTGACGTGGCAGGATTCGAGTGGGAGTACTACATACGGTTATCTGAAATACGCCAGCATCTCATCAGGGTTGCCATCATCCACTCTGAGTGGCGCAACGTATTCATGTACTCCACTTACGCCTCCACCACTTGTAAGTGCACCGGTGACAGTTGGCTACACAAGCGTCAAGGATTATCAATATGCTGCTCCGATTGTGAAAAAAGAAATAGTTTTCAGCACTTACAGCTCATACAATTATTACAATTCAAAGTCATTTACCACCACCAGAAGGCCGCTCGTCCCAGGGCCAAATGCTGTGAGATTGAGAAGTTTAAATAGCAATACACTTGATGATATTGATACCACCAGTTCGTTTGCCGTCAGTCTCGTTGATGACGGTAATGGGGATATGAATGCGACAAGCGGAAATTCACAGTACTATTACAGAGGTTCTGTAAATTATAATTCAGGATTAATTAATTTTTATAATTTTGTCCCGAGCGGTACTGGTAAAACGACTAAGTACTACCAGATTGACTATGAGGTTTACAGTCAGAATGCCGATTATCACAATGAAAAGCTCCTTTCCCGCAAGTCTCCAAAAATAGTTTATGACTCTGCTCGGGATGAATTCTGGTTGGCCTGGATTGAATCTCGTGACATTAATAACCTGTTTTCAACTACCTGTTGGGGTGTGCCTTTTACCTGGGTTGCGGGCGAAAATACTTTTGCCGGCTATTTACGAATGAAAGGTTCTGATCCATCTGTAATTGTTACAAATGGAAACGGAACTACCGAAGCGGACTTGCTACGAAACCATGAAACATCAACGGCTCGTCTGATTAGTGCATCGGCCAGTGCGCTTACGATAACCAGGACGTATGAATTTTTTTCAGCCATCAACAATGTTAACATTGCATCTGATAACAGTTCCCCCGAAACTCTGTTCGCCTGGGAAGGGATTCGTCAGAAAGGTGTTCTTACCTGTAATTTAGATCCAATTACGGGTATTATTACAAGCTCATTCGCTTCTTCAAATTATGATGATGGACGCGTTCATGTTTACGGTCTCTTTGATAAGCAAATACTACTTCCATCTACAGATTCTAGTTGGATAGATAATACCGATGTCAAAAAATGTCTACCAGGTGCTCCCTGTACGGGTACTAATCCTTCAATATCCGTTGATGATGCCAGTTCGCCACGTAAGTTTTTTGTCGCTTGGGAAGATACGCGTGATGGTGTAAATAATAGAATTTTTGGACAAATATTTTATTCCGGAGGGTCTTTTTACAATAATAATATGCAAATAAGTAATGCCATTACGCCACAGGATACTTCTTTTGCCGGTTCTCGCCAGACACGGCCGGCTGCCCTGTATGATGCTGTTAATCAACGGTTTTTTGTTGCCTGGCAGGACAGTCGAAATGGCGCAATTTCTTCCGGGAATATTGATGTATATGGACAAAATATTGATCCAGGTGGATCGCTTTCTGGAGGCAACTTTGTCATAGCGACAAATATTGCCAATCAGTTGGCACCAGCAATTGCGTACGACACTTTGACGAAGCAATTCCTCTATGTGTGGAAAAGTGGAGAGACAGGCACATCTGACATTTATGAGCAGCTTTACTCTATCAGAAACTCTCAGATTACACTCTTGAACATGGACAACACTCCGCTTACTCCGACGCTTCTTGACTTTGCCATTCCCAAAGCTGTAGCAGTTGGAACAGCAGCTTATAAATCATTCAAGATACGTAATACCGGCATTGCACCGCTCACAATTGAATCCGTGAGCGTACCAGGAACGATCGTCTTTTCAGCAACACCGGTTATTGATTCTTTAAAACCAGCTATTTTGCCTCCAGGATCAGAATTGCCGATTACAGTCACCTACACCCCCGTGGACGGTACTTCCAGCGCTGCGGTTGTGATAAAATCAGACGCTGCTGATGTGTCGGTCGATCTCAATGGCCTTGGTGTAACACCGATATTGACGCCAAGTAAATCAAACCTTACTTTTACCAATACAAATGTTGGTGAAAAACAGATGGACAGCTTGATTTTCACGAATAGCGGTACCACAGATGTTACAATTAAAAGCATATCAGGTCTTTCCGGAACCAGCGCGTTTTCACTTGCGTTGCCTCCTGATTATTCGCCTTTTCTGCAAACATTCCCTAAGACAATTACAGCCGGTAACAGTCTTGAACTGTTCATTTTGTTTGCACCGACAGAAATCAGTACCTTCAAAGATTATGAAGTAAGTATCATTACAGACTCGCCAGCTACAAACCAGATTATAAAACTTAACGGAACCGGTGTTCAGGCAAAGTTGACGACCGAACCAAGTGGCACGCCACTGGATTTTGGCTCCACAGCAATTGGAAACACCATCCCGAAAACGTTCAGGATCAAAAACACAGGTAACAAAAACCTGACGGTCAACTCATTAACAGTCTCCGGCAGCACCGCCTTCAAGCCGGTTATCCCTGCATCATTATTATTCGTTCCCAATGAATTTGTTGACATTACGGTGCAGTTTTCGCCTACTACCAATGGTCTCTATTCCGGAACACTATCGATTGTAAGTGATGGCGGAAATGCGACAATTACTCTGAGCGGTCAGGGAACTGCCGGCGTTATCACACTGTCACCGTCACAAGTAGACTTTGGTATAACATCACTCAATCAGGCAGTGACCAATGTCGTGACTGTCTCTAATACCGGTAATGCACCGCTGAATATCACTGAAATTACATCGCCTGGAAACGCACTCTTTACCACCTCATTTGCAGGTACACTCCCAACCAAATTGAACCCTGGCGCTTCTCCTATTCTGATAAATGTGACCTTCAAGTCTGGCCAACAGGGGTATTCAACGTCCGGCTTTGATATTAAAACCGATGCGTACAACGGCAACCAGACTGTAAGTTTACAAGCATCGACATCGTCACTCGCAATTACAACATCTTCACTGCCTGCTGCCACGTCGGGATTAGTTTACAATCAAACCCTTTCAGCATCGGGCGGAGCTCAGCCGTATCTCTGGTCACTGGTCACTCCTAACGGGGGTGCACTCCCTGCTGGCCTGACAATCGATCCCAATACCGGAAAAATAACCGGAACACCGACCGGAGAGGGTACGTATGTATTTGTTATCCAGGTTAACGATGCCAGTGGCCTGTCATCAAAAAAGACCTTAAGTATTGATGTGCCCGGTTCGGGGGGGTCGTCCCTCGTTCTCTTTATGGATTCCGGCTCAAATCCGCTGTCAAACACCCCTTACTCTTTTGGTAATCAGTTGAAAGGGTATTCTGTAACCAGTAAATTCAAAATTATGAATAACAGTCAGTCAGCGATTGCATTTAATGGTGCTTCCGTCTTTAAACCATCAACCACAACAGTAGAGTCATCCTATTCGTCTACATTACCCACAGTATCTACATCTGTCGCTCCTGGTGGAGTTCTTGATTTTTCGATTACCTTTACTCCCAAATCTCTCATCAGTTATCCGGCACAGTTGGTGGTTACAGATACTAATGGTGGTAAATACACCTTGAATCTTACAGGGACAGGCTCAGGCGTCAGTGTTTCTGTGGATACTTCATCTGAGACGAATGCCTATGTATCAAGTTTTGCCTCTCTCAACTCAAGCGAATACTCCGTTGTCAACAAGCCGGCAAACCTTGTGGTGAACAAGGCTGTTGATATGGTTATCCGGGGTGTCTCAGTCGGCGGTACGGTACCGGTAACTGTTACACTTGACTCAATTCCCGCCAATGCGTTGTTTTACAAAGTCACCAATAATAAATGGCTTCAATTTACCCCGGATTCTGTGGATAGTGTCAACAAAACAATATCTTACAGAGTGAAGGACAGCACTGCCGCTGGCGATTCTGCTTCTGACATGGACAGTGATCCAACTCCCACAATTATTCATGACCCTGTCGTAGTAGCCACGATAGGCTCGTCATCTAACGTTACTACAACAACTCCTCCGCCTTCATCAGGTGGCGGTACAGGCGGTGGGGGTGGCAGCGGTGGCTGCTTTATCGCAACAGCAGCCTATGGCAGTTATCTTGATCCACATGTCATGGCGCTCAGAAACTTCCGTGACCACGTGCTGCTGCAATCAGAACCGGGGACAAATTTTGTTGCGTTCTATTACAAGCATAGCCCGCCGATAGCCGACTTTATTGCACAGCACGATATACTGAGGTTGATTATGCGGGTTGCCTTGACTCCGCTGATATTTGTGGTTAAATATCCACTGGCTGCTGCTCTTCTTTTTGTATTGGTCGGCACCTGGCTTATCAGGCGAAAGATTTCTGTCAACTGTTACACTGAATCATCCCGGTAGATTTTGCAGTTTAGACCGGAGTCGATATGAAAGTGTTGACGTAAGTTTGAGGGTAATAATGGCCGCAATCGCAAAATTCTCAGAAAACGAATTTTTCACTTACGCTGATTATCTGACTTGGCCGGATAGTGAACGCTGGGAATTGATTGATGGTGAAGCATATATGATGTCTCCTGCTCCTTCGCGGAAGCATCAGGAACTTTCAATGGAGCTTTGTAGACAATTTGCTAATTTTCTGAAAGGAAAGCCATGCAGAGTCTATGACGCTCCATTTGACGTCAGGCTGCCTCAACATCCAGAACAGTCGGATGACGCGATTGAAACGGTAGTTCAGCCTGATATCGTTGTGGTCTGTGATAGTAGCAAGCTTGACGATAAAGGGTGCAAGGGCGCTCCTGATCTGGTGATAGAAATTCTTTCCCCAAGTACGTCAAAGATGGACCTTCAGGATAAGTTTTTTCTCTATCAGCGAGTGGGTGTTAAGGAATATTGGCTGGTACATCCTTTTGATAAAACAGTAATGGTGTTTCGTCGTAACGAACAGGGTGAATTTGGTCGTGCTGATATGTTTGCCAGCGACGACAAGGTCTCTGTACCGCTGTTGGGGGAATTGATAGTTGAATTGAAGGATGTTTTTATTGAATAAGCCTGAAGTTACTGCAAAACCTGAATAATCACCACAAGCCGCATATATCAAATTTCAAACGTTTGCAGTTGGAGGAATAATATGAACAGGAACTTCTTCGGATATATTCTGGCGCTGGTTATTTCGTTTAGTACGTTGGTTTCAGGGAGTGCGCAGGCTGATCCTCTGGATAACTGGCATTGGAAGAATCCGATTCCTCAGGGGAACGCACTTCGTGGCGTATCCTTTGGCAGCAACAAGTTTGTTGCTGTTGGTGATTATGGAACTATTCTGACCTCCTCTGATCTCGGTATCAACTGGAATAATAGAACTGCTCTAAACGATGGTTCTGCCGGAACAAGGGAAAATTTACGGGCAATTGCATTTGGTAATATCGGCGGGAGTGGCAATATAGCTCCCGGATTTGTTGCAGTTGGTGATAATGGTGCGATACTCAAATCAACAGATGGCGGGATCAGTTGGGCACTTGATTCAACATCAGGTGCCGTGGCCAATTTTCATTCTGTTGCCTACGGAGTTGATGCAACTGCAAAACAGTCTTTTGTTGCAGTTGGTGCAAATGGTTCTGTTGTAAGAACGAATGATGGGATGGCCTGGAGTAAATCCACAACTACAATTTCAGAGCCGAATATATTGACCGGAGAAATGCTGAACGGGGTTGCTTTTGGGGCTGCTCCAAATACATTTGTAACTATCAGCAATAACGGAAATATCTTTTACTCAACTGACAACGGCGATACCTGGACAAAGAGTCCTGACAGTAACTCATCAAGACCGCTCCGAGGGGTCTCGTTTGTTAATGGTAATTTTATAGCGGTTGGTACTGCCGGTGCAATAATCAGTTCTGCAAATGGTGTTAACTGGGTAGTCCAGAGTTCCGGAACTGCTGCTGATCTCAATGCGGTTACCTACGGTGCAATTAATGACACGTATGTCGTCGTTGGTAGTGTCAGTAAAATTATCGGTTCTACTACCGGTTTTACTACATGGCGCTCTTTCCCTTTTCCTGAACAGTCAACTCCCTCAAATTATAATATTCTTGCAGTAACCAATGATGGTGACAAAACCTATATTGCAGTTGGTGAGAATGGTGAAATCTTACGGTACAACCCTGGTAATGCCCTTGCTGTCTGGACAGCAATAAATACAGGCCTGACAAATACAAATGTAAACGCAATTACTTACAACACCGCTTCAACAAATACTGGTACGTTAATGGAACTTTATGCCGCAACTGGCGGAGGTGGGCTGTTTTATACAAAAAATGCGGGATTAAATTGGAGTGCCATAAACTCGGGTCTTAACAATTTTACTGTAAATTCTATTGCAATGACTCCTGGTTCAGGTGCAACAGATGATATTTTGTACACTGGTACGGCGGGCGGTTTGTATAAAAGCATAGATGCTGGAAATGCGGCCGGAACTATATCACGCATCGTAATCCCCCCGGCAAATGTTAAAATAACTGCCGGTAACGCATCGAACGTTCTTGCCTGGAATGCTGTAACCGGAGCAACTTCTTATAATATTTACAGATCAACTACCGCTGGAGTTACGAAAACCAGCACTTTATTAAGTACGGTTGCAGGAACAAATTACACGGATAATAGTTCAGCAAACGGCACAACGTATTACTATGCAATTACTACCAATTTTGCAAATTCCACAAATACTGCTAATCAGGAAAGTGCCGTAAGCAGCGAGGTTTCCGCAAAACCGCAGATTTCAGCGGTGTATGTCCCGGATAATGCCGCAGTAACAGCTGGAGCCGCTCAAAATACTGTAACGTGGAATGCCGTTGCCGGTGACAGTCTTTCTTATAATGTTGCCATAGATGGAGTGAAACTAAATGTAGGCAACACGCTATCGTATACTCATGTCGCAACCAATGGCACAAACCATACATATTCCATAACCGCAGTTAATGTTGTAAGGAAAGCAGCTAATATTGCAGTAACTAAAGGTGTCATATCATGGGACCCCGTTGCCGGTGCTGGATCGTATGAAATTTTAATAAACGGCGTAGCGCCAGTTGCCGCAACATCTCCCTATACATTTAATGGGCATGTCACCAGCTATGCAATTAATGCGCTGAATATTCAGACGGCTGCTGCATCCAGTACGACTGTAACCGAGAGCCTAATTACTTGGGCTGCAGTTGCTGGTGCATTGTCTTACAATGTTGCTATAAACGGCGGTGCTCCAATAAATGTCCTTGCACCGGCAACCTCTTATACGCATAACGGAGCCGTTACAAGTAACAGTATTACCGTGGTGGGGGGGGCTTCTACTGGTTCTACATCAGTTGGAACTGTGAATGTAACAAAAACCGCAATTACATGGCCTGCGGTTGCATTAACTGACTCGTACAGCGCAGTGATAAATGGTGGGGCTGCTGTCAGTCCAGTGATTTCACCTCTAACCTTTAATGGACCGGTTAGCAGCGTTACTGTCACCGCGCTGGAAAATTTAAGGCCTGCTATAACCGGAAGTTTGGTAAGCACTATAACTTGGGATGCTCCGACTGTAGAACCGACCACATACACAATTACTATAAACACAGTTGTTCAACCTGTTCAAAATGCACCACTTACTTCTTATGACTTCCCAGGTGTTATCAATCCAGTATTTTCCGTCGTTTCGACAAAAGCTGAAAGCAATCCGAGCAGTGTTGTCGGTGCAACTCCTCAAGCAACTCCGATCCAGTTGACATCTGTTAATACTGTGATAGTAGACCCGGTCAACGCAAATACGATTTATCTGGGAAATAATAACGGTTTATTCAAAAGTACCGATGCGGCGCTTACATTTACAGAATTACGATATGATGCAGCACCAATTTCATTTGCTAACGTAAATGCCATAGCTGTTGACAAGAATACGCCAACGACAATTTATGTCGGAGCAACTGCGGGTGGGGTTGGCACTGGAATCTACAAATCAACAAGTAGCGGAATTACCTGGTCTCTTCTTAAATCAGGTGTGGTGAACACAATAGCGCTCGATCCTACAACGACTACAACCATTTACCTTGGCACTTCTCTCGGCGCTTTCAAAAGCAGCGATTCAGGTACTACCTGGAACGTTACCAATCCAGGCCTTGGCAGTTTCCCGGTCAACTACTTCGGCATAAATCCGGTATCCCCGAACATAATATACATGGGCACGGATTTTGGCATTTTTGTTTCTTACAACTCCGGTACTGACTGGTCTGGTTTCAGTAATGGACTTGCATCATCTGTCGTTAATGCCATTGCTTTTGATCCGGGCAAAACCGAACAGATATATGCAGGAACCGGTGGCGGCGGTATGTACAAATTGACCGATGTTTTCAATATTAATTGGTCAAGCCAGAGAAACGACATCGTATTTAACCCCGCATCCAAATCAACAAGTGAGTTTTACGGTATAGGTTTCGGTGCTGACAACTTTGTTGCAGTAGGAAATAATACAATTACGTTGCTTGGAAACGCGTCATTGCCTGTTGTAACGGGTGATTTTAAGGCCGTTATATATGGTGACAATTCCTTTATGGCAGTAGGTGCATTTGGTTCGGAAGGTGCTGTCTATCGATCTGATACGGCCGGTGTATCCTGGATCGGGCCACTTGTAGATGCTGGTACCGGAAAATCGATTGCTTCTTCTGGACTCTATGCAATTACCTATGGTAACGGAACTTTCGTAGCTGCAGGTTTATCCGGAAAGTTGCTAACTTACACCGGTAATGTCTACAACAATAATCTGGTCACAGGTGTTACAACTCATCTTCGGGCAGCAGCGTTTGGCAATGGCACATTTGTTGTTGCCGGTGATAATGGTGCAATTATTACTTCGAGTGATGCCGTCAGCTGGACGGCACGTAATTCAGGCATTGCATCTCAAATCAGTGGTCTTGGTTTCGGCAATGGAAGGTTCGTTGCGGTTGGGACAAGCGGTGTAATTCTTACATCTACTGATAATGGTGCAAGTTGGCAGTCTGTTGCTTCGCCGACAACCGGCAATCTTTATGGCGTGGCGTTTGGAAATGGTGTCTTTGCAGCGGTAGGTGAGGATGCTGTCCATGGAACGATCTTTACCTCATCAGATTATGGTACTACTTGGATAGCTCGACCTTCCGGTACTGCGAATGCTCTTTATGCAGTCGCATTCGGCAAGGGTCAATTCTATGCGTCCGGTCGTTTTGGCACAGTTATAATGTCGGACATCGTACCATCAGCGCCAGCAACGGTGACTGCCACAACACCGGCAAATGGCGCAACAGGTGTGCCGGTTGACGCAGCAATATCAGCAATTTTTTCTGCAAATATGAACGGTGGTACTATAACTACCAGTGCAGACGGAACGACAGGCAGCTTTACTATCGTTCCTGCTGTTACAGTGCCCGCAGCGACTCCAGTTACCGGTGCTACAATCAGCTATGATAGCGCAAATTTCAGGGCTACCTTGGCGCATATCGGAAAAATGGAGTATGGCACTAGTTACACGGCTACTTTAACGACAACAATACTTGATGCTGCCGGAAATGCACTTCCTAAAGAAGGGGTAAATCCTCTGGTTGCTCACACCTGGCAGTTTACGACGGAGTCCACGCCTGATACCACTGGCCCGGTCATCACAAGTTCTTCGCCAGGTAGCCCCGGAACCGCTGGCGTTGAGGTACCGGTAACTACATCCATTCAAATATCTTTTGACCAATCAGATGTTAATACTACAACTCTGAACAACAACACTTGCAAAGTCACAGATTCGTCGAATCTGAACGTACCGTTAAATACTCCCGTTTTTAATGGTCTAACGGCAACCTTTTCCCCTACAAGCGCTCTGAATGCCGGTGCCACCTACCATGTCACAATCACCACGGGAGTAAAGGACATGGCTGGTAATCCGATGTTAGCTCCCTACTCATGGGACTTTACAACGGCAGCCTCAAATATCGATGTAACTCGACCTAACGGTACAGTTTCCCCCTCTACCGACATTTCATTTTCCGGCCCGATATATATTCAATTTGACGAAGACATGAAGGCGGTTACTATTGATTCACCCGCCACCTCAATTTTGGTTAAAGATGGTAATAGTAATATCATTGCCGGTTCTGTGCTGTACGACCCTTTAACTCGTCGAGCTTCTTTCACACCAACTGCGCCTCTGATCGCAAGTGCAACCTATACTGTTGTTGTTACAGGGGCCGCAACTGACCTTGCCGGTAATGCCTTTAATAAGTTAACTGCGCCTGGTACTTTTACGATTACAGCTGCAATGTACACCGTAGTCGGCGGCACCGCCGTCGGTCAGGGGAGTAACGGTACCGTAGCGCCAGTCCTTCCGGTCACCGTAGCCGCCGGATCGAACTACGACATCATAATCACTCCTGCCGTCGGCTTTGTATTAAGCGGGCTCACCGACAACGGCACCGCCGTGGCTGCCGCCGCTTTGCCTGTTCGTCAGCTTGACGGCAGCTACAAATTCACCCTTGCCGCCATAGCCGCCAATCACCAGGTACTGGCGAGCTTTGCACCGGCTGCCTACAACGTCACCGTCAACGCCCCTGTCAACGGCAGCACCAGTCCGAGCGGAGTCACCGCCGTAGCTGCCGGAGCCAGCCACGCCATCACCATCACCCCGGCGACCGGCTTCCAGCTGGTCAGTGTCATTGACAACGGTGCCGACGTCACCGCCAGCGTAGTTGCCGGCGTCTACACCATAAACAGCGTCACGGCAAATCACACAGTCAGTGTTGCTTTCAGCCAGGACGCCACCAGACCGCTGGTCTCCAGCATCAGCCCGAACAGCCGTGTTCTGCCGGGTGATGTCCTGATTATCAAATTCAGCGAAGCGATGCAGGCCGCCAGCATCAATAGCAGCACCGTCTACATTCAGGATCCGTCCGGCAACAACGTAGTCGGCACACTTGCCCCGACCGCTGACGCATCAGCGTTCACCTTTACCGCCAGCGTGCCGTATCTTCTCAATACCACGTACAAACTTTACGCTACAACCGCCGCCAAAGACACCGCCGGCAACAACCTTGATACCACCGGTCTGCCGCTCAACATCACCAGCGCCACCGCCCAGTACACCGTAGTCGGGGGCACCGCCGTCGGTCAGGGGAGTAACGGTACCGTAGCGCCAGTCCTTCCGGTCA
>JBMOEI010000004.1:0-139705 GCA_049318985.1 Desulfuromonadaceae bacterium | reverse complement strand
CGGAAAACCTGAGTTCATATCTTGACATGAATATATCGCTCCTTTTCCTGTAATTATTTCTTGGCTGCCTGGGCACGCTCGATAACTTTTGCGTACTCGACCATATACTCAGGCTTGGTTTCGTCCTTGTAGAGGACACCGGTCAGAACCTTACCCTGCAGCTGCTCGGCGGTCATCTTCTCTGCCGCTTTAACAGGCACGGCGACTTCTTTCAGGCGGTTCATCATCTCGATAACCGACTTGTACTTGTTGCGGCGACCGTAGGTTGTCGGGCAGTCATCAAGGATCTCAACAACCGAGAAACCTTTATGCTGAATCGCTTCTACAATCAGTTTATCAATCTGGTTGGCATGGAACGCAGTACCACGGGCAACAAAAGTGGCACCGGCACCGATGGCGAGTTTGGCAATATCAAAACCGGGGTCCGGGTTACCATAGGGTGTTGTAGACGCCTTGTGACCGGTAGGTGTACAGGGGGAAAACTGTCCACCGGTCATGCCGTAAATGTAGTTGTTCATGATGATGTACGTCATGTCGATATTGCGGCGGCATGCGTGGATGAAATGATTGCCGCCGATTGCGGTGCCGTCGCCATCGCCGCCAACCAGAATAACATTCATTTCCGGCCTGGCCATTTTTACACCGGTTGCAAAGGCGGCAGCACGACCATGTGCCGTGTGGAGCGTACAGCAATCAATATAGCCGGGAAGACGTGAAGCACAACCAATGCCGGAGACAACTGCTGTCTCCTCTTTTTTGAGTTGCAGCGTATCCATCGCCCTGATAAGTCCCTTCATAACGATACCGTGGCCGCAACCGGGGCACCAGATGTGAGGCAACTTACCGGGGCGAATCCATTTATCATAATCAAATGCCATATTATTTAACCTCCTTAATCTTATCGAGGATCTGGTCAGGGTTGATCGGCTCTCCATCAACACGGAAAATGCCGAGGACCGGAACCTTGCCCTGCGCACAACGCTCAAGTTCGAGTGAACACATGCCGAGGTTCATCTCCGGAATAACAATTCCTTTGACCTTACCGGCCAAAGCCTTGATCTGTTTATCCGGGAACGGCCAGAATGTCTTGATGCGGAACATGCCGGCTTTGATTCCCTGTTCACGGGCAATATTGACTGCATAACGAGCTGAACGGGATGTGGAACCATACGCGACAACAACAACGTCAGCATCGTCGAGCAGATATTCTTCAAACGTGACAATATCATCAATGTTTGCATCAACCTTGCGTACCTGACGTTCCTCTTCCGCCTGAACGATCTCAGCTTTGGTGGTAGGGAAACCATCCTGCATTTTGTTGAGACCGGTTACATGAAACTTATAGCCGGAACCAAAGGCAGCCAACGGTGGCACATCGCCGAAGCTGGTGTCGTATGGCTTGTACTTTTCAGGTGGCACTGTCGGAGATTTGCGCGGAATAACCTCAATCTCGCCCGGTTCAGGAAAGACGATGCGTTCACGCATATGTGCGACGATCTCGTCAGGCATAACCATAACCGGAGTACGATATTTTTCGGACAGGTTGAAGGCACGAATAACCTCTTCATACGTTTCCTGAACGGAAGCCGGTACAAGGCAGATAGCGGGATGGTCACCATGCGTTCCCCATTTGGCGCACATGACGTCCGACTGGCTGGGTCCGGTAGGCATACCGGTCGAAGGACCGCCACGCATAACGTTGTACACAACGCACGGAATCTCGGCGATGCAGCCGTAGCCGATCAGTTCCTGCTTCAGCGACAAGCCTGGTCCGGATGTCGAAGTCATAACTTTTCCACCGGCAAGCGCGCCACCGAGAATTGCAGCCATGGCGGCAATTTCGTCTTCCATCTGCAAAAACTTTCCGCCGGTTTTAGGCAGTTCCAAAGAGAGAACCTCTGAAACCTCTGTTGAGGGGGTAATCGGGTAACCTGCAAAGAAGTCGCAACCGGCGTATAATGCACCATGTGCGGCAGCTTCATTACCCTGAAGAAACGCTACTTTTTTGGACACTGTTCATTTCCTCCTGTAAATTTATTCGGTTATGACTTTAATAGCGAAGTCAGGACAACGTAGTTCGCACTGCATACATTTGATACAGGCTTCAAGATTCTTGACAGAGGCATAAAAGCCTTTCATTTCAAGCACGTCTTTAGGGCAGAATTCAACACAGATATGACACCCCTTGCAGTACTTCTCGATAATCTCAATTTTTGGCAATGTTTTTTCCATCTAGCAAGACTCCTTTATTCCGTAATAAAAGGTGGTAAATACCGAGCCTACAAAGTAGCAAAAGAAGGGCGCACACACCACCCTTCTTTTGCCGACTTCCAGAGACCTGGAATCAAAAATCTATTTCATGCTGCCAACAAGTTCTTTAACGGCTGCAACTGATTTATCCATCATGGCCTGCTCTGCTGCATCAAGTTTGAACTGAATGATGCTTTCAACACCTTTTTCGCCCAACACGGCAGGTACGCCAACGTAGAAACCGTTAACGCCGAACTCACCCTGCAGATAGCAGCAGGTCGGCAGCACGCGTTTCTGGTCTTTGAGGATTGACTCGGCCATTGCAATTGCAGAAGATGCCGGTGAGTAAAAGGCAGAGCCGGTTTTCAGCAGAGCAACAACTTCGCCGCCGGCACCACGGGTACGCTTAACCATTGCTTCCATAACCTCTTTACCCTTCTCTGCACCGTATTTCTGCTCGAGAAGTTCGGTAACCGGAATACCGTTAACACTTGCATACCGAACCAGAGGAACCATGTCGTCGCCGTGACCGCCAAGGGTCATGGCAGTTACGTCTTTGACCGACACACCAAGCTCCCAGGCGATAAAGCTGGCAAAACGGGCGGAATCAAGTACACCGGCCTGTCCGATAACGCGGTGATAAGGGAAACCGGTGATTTTCTGGCAAAGCGTTACCATAGCGTCAAGAGGATTGGAGATAACAATAATGATTGAGTCAGGAGCGTATGCTTTAATTCCTTCAGCAACCGAAGTCATGATCTTGGAGTTAACTTCAATCAGATCGTCTCGGCTCATGCCTGGCTTACGTGGCAGACCGGCAGTTACGATGACAACATCGGAACCTTTGATGTCTTCGTAGCTGTTAGTTCCTTTCAGGTTTACGTCGTAACGATCAACCGGGCCAACTTCGGCAATGTCAAGCATCTTACCCTGGGGAAGACCTTCAACAATGTCAAAAAGGACAACATCACCAAGTTCACGCATTGCACAAAGCTGAGCAAGAACGCCACCGATCTGTCCGCCACCGATAAGAGAAATCTTTTTACGAGCCATACTTTACCTCCTTTTTTGTTTTGTGTAAAATTAGGCAGGAGTAAAATCTCCGGCCACTGCCTGCTACTACTGCTGTGTAATAATCATATTTTCAGAAAAACCGCAACGTTCGATTTCTGCCCGACTACAAATTCCTTGAAAATCAGTTATTAATAGCGTCGATAATTGCATTCAACGTTGCACTGGGACGCATTGCCTTCTCGGTCTTGACCGGATCCGGGTTATAATAACCGCCGATATCCTGTGGTGTGCCCTGTGCACCGATCAGCTCTTCATTTATCTTTGTCTCATTCTCCTGAAGCTGCTGTGCAACCCTGGCAAAACGAGACGCAAGATCTATATCAACAGTCTGTGCCGCCAAAGCCTCAGCCCAGTACATAGCCAGGTAGAAATGGCTGCCTCTGTTGTCTATCTGACCGACTTTACGTGCCGGGTTTTTATTATTATCCAGGAACTTGGTGTTAGCCACATCAAGCGTGTCCGCAAGGAGCTGGGCTTTCTCATTTTTAAAAGTAGCGGCCAGATGCTCCAGAGAAACGCCAAGTGCCAGGAATTCGCCAAGCGAGTCCCAACGAAGATAACCTTCCTGAACAAACTGCTGAACATGCTTCGGTGCCGAACCACCCGCCCCGGTCTCAAACAGTCCGCCACCGGCCAGCAGCGGTACGATAGACAGCATTTTAGCGCTGGTACCAAGTTCAAGAATCGGGAAGAGGTCGGTCAGGTAATCCCTCAAGGCATTTCCGGTAACAGTGATTGTATCCTGACCGGCTTTTGCACGAGGCAAGGTGAAGCGCATCGCTTCAACAGGAGACATGATGTGAATTTCAAGCCCGGTTGTATCGTGATCCTTGAGATAGGTGTTCACTTTTTCAATCATCTGGGCGTCATGACCACGATTCTTGTCAAGCCAGAAAACTGCCGGTGCACCGGTTGCACGTGCCCTGCGAACGGCCAGCTTGACCCAGTCCTGAATCGGCAGGTCTTTTGCCTGACAACCGCGCCAGATATCGCCCTCTTCAACGGCATGCTGAATCAGCACGTTACCAGCGGCATCAACTACACGCATGATGCCGTTTGCCGAAACCTTGAATGTTTTATCGTGCGAACCATACTCTTCAGCTTTTTGTGCCATGAGGCCGACGTTGGAGACACTGCCCATGGTGGTCGGATCGAACTGACCGTTTTTCTTGCAGAAATCGATGCACTCCTGATACCACTCTGAATAGGAAGTATCAGGAATGACGCATTTGACGTCGTGCAGTTTGCCGTCCGGGCCCCACATCCCGCCGGAATCACGAATAACAACCGGCATGGATGCATCAATGATAATGTCATTACTTGCGTGCAGGTTGGTGATCCCTTTGTCTGAATCAACCATCGCCAATGGCGGTTGCTTCTTGTAGACTTCCTGGATATCCGCTTCAATTTCAGCCTGCTTTGCTTCCGGAAGTTTCTTCAGTTTCACATACAGGTCGCCCATGCCAAGATCCGGATTGACACCCAGTTCGGCAAATGTTGCTGCATGTTTTTCAAAGACATCCTTGTAGAATACAGAAACAAAGTGACCGAACATAATCGGATCGGAAATTTTCATCATAGTGGCTTTAAGATGAACAGAGAACAACACACCCTGCGCCTTCGCATCTGCAATCTGCTCGGCGATGAATGTGCGTAACGCTTTCGCGCTCATGAATGCGCCGTCAAGAACCTCTCCTGCCTGCAGAACCAGCTTATCCTTCAGTACCTTGACTGCACCGGCCTGATCAACAAACTCGATCCGGACATTACCGGCTTCCTTCATGGTTACTGATTTTTCACTGTGAAAAAAATCGCCGGCAGTCATATGGGAAACATGAGTTTTGGAGTCTGACTTCCAGGCACCCATTTTATGTGGGAATTTTTTTGCGTATTCCTTAACAGCACGAGCCGATCTTCTGTCAGAATTGCCCTCTCTCAACACAGGGTTGACAGCACTTCCAAGGCATTTTGCATAACGCGCGTTAAGTTCTTTCTCTGCATCATTCTGCGGATCTTCAGGGTAGTCGGGAAGTTTATAACCCTGCTCCTGCAATTCTTTGATTGCAGCTTTCAGCTGAGGAATAGAGGCGCTAACATTGGGCAGCTTGATAATGTTGGCTTCCAGTTTTTGTGTCAGATCACCCAATTCAGCCAGATAATCAGGCATTTTCTGAGCATCAGTCAGGAAGTCAGGAAAGTTTGCAATAATTCTTCCGGCTACGGAAATATCCCTTGTTTCAACAACAACACCGGCTGCTTTTGTGAAAGCATTGACGATAGGGAGTAACGAGTATGTAGCCAGTGCGGGAGCTTCATCGATTTTAGACCAGATAATCTTTTGTGTAGTCATATCTTCTCCTTGGGTTTTAGTCAGAAAGTCAGAGACTCTTTGAATTGAGTGAAACGGGTTATTCAGGGTATCAGAAAGGGTTGCGCGAAAACCGGGGACACCTGCCGTCTGGACGGCCTCCTTGATCGGCAGATATTTTTGATAAAACTGTAAGTTATACCGATGCTTACAACCTCAGTAAAAATCCTGTATACAGTATACAAAACATGTTTAGCTGTCAAGGAAAAATCAGTAAAAACAGTGCATAAGGGATTCGCTAAATAACAGGGAGCAGAAATTATTTTTGACCATTTCTCGCTGAATAGCGACGCGCTTCTTCAGCGTCGTTGCGACTGAAGTTTCTCGGTATGGAAAAAACCTGTCCGGGCCAGAGTCGCTTCGGGTCACGGATCTGGTCACGATTGGCGCGAAAGATAATCGGCCAGAGTGATGAATCGTTATAGATTTCCAAACGTGCGGAAATTTGTGGCAAAGTTTCACCGCGCCGGACGGTATATGACGTTGGGAATACGGGAAGCGGTGTTTTGTATTTCTTTACTGAAGATTGTGCTGCTTCGGCAGCCATGGCCTGTTTTTGGGCCAGCCAGCGCAATTCGGCTTCAGCTTCGGCACGCTGCCGTTGTTCTTCTTTTGCTTTGGCTGCCAACTCTTCAATTCTCAACTGTTTTTCAGCAGCACGCTGTTTCATTACCCGATTAACTTCAGATCTGAGTATTTCAGCCTTCTGAAATGCCAGCTGATAATAACCATCTGCACCCTTGTCATCTTTTCGAACATGATAGAGCGCTTCTCCATGTTCGTATGTATCCAACAGACTGCGGTATTCCTGGGGAAACAGTTCGGGAGCTTCTTTTTGCCCAAGCTCTTCAACTAATGCCGCTGTTTTGCTCCGCCAGGTAGGAGCCTGCGCAGAACAGGCCGCCAGCACTGCAGTGATAATAAATATGCAGACTGCCTGGCGGCCCCTATTGATCATATTCAAACCGGTTTTTCAGCCAATCGGATACCCAATTCACGGAGTTGCTTGATGTCAACTGGAGATGGTGCCTCTGACATCATGCACGTGCCCTTCTGGGTTTTAGGGAAGGCGATAACATCACGTATTGAGTCGCTACCGGTCAGTAGCATGATCAGGCGATCCATCCCAAAGGCAATCCCGCCATGCGGGGGGGTGCCAAATTCGAGGGCATCAAGCAGAAAGCCGAACTTGCTGCGGGCATCCTCAACGGTCATTCCAAGCAGCTTGAACATCAGAGATTGAACATGCTCCTGATGAATTCTGATGGAGCCGCCGCCAATTTCATTACCGTTAAGTACCAGGTCATATGCTTTGGCACGACAGCGGCCCGGATCTGATTCGACAAAGTCAACATCTTCATCCATGGGTGCGGTAAAAGGATGGTGGACCGCACACCAGCGCTTTTCTTCGTCATCCCACTCAAGCAGGGGAAATTCAGTTATCCAGACAAAACGGTAATCATCCTTGCTTATCAACTTAAGCATATTCGCCAGATGGTTACGCAGTTTCCCAAGCGAATCGTGGACAACTTTAGGTTTATCAGCCACGAAGAAGAGCAGATCACCCTCTTCAGCCCCAAAAGAATTGTTCATAATGGCAATTTCTTCTACCGTAAAGAATTTGGCAATCGGGGAGTGCCACTCACCATTTTCAATTTTGACATATGCCAGTCCCTTTGCGCCGTAGATTTTAACAAAATCAGTCAGGTCATCGATCTCTTTACGCGAAAACCTGGCGCACCCCTTGGCATTGATACCTTTGATTACCCCGCCTTTAGAGGCAGCATCGGCAAAAACTTTAAAACCTGAAGCCTTGACAATATCTGTCAGATCGCAAAGTTCCATACCGAAACGAAGATCAGGATTGTCGAGACCGAACCGGCGAATTGCTTCGGCATAAGTAAGGCGCTCAACCGGCAACTGAACCGTAACGCCCTTTGCTTCAGTAAATATACGGGCAATCAGCCCTTCCATAACCGTAATAATATCCTCCTGATCAATGAAGGACATCTCGCAGTCGATCTGGGTAAACTCCGGCTGGCGGTCGGCGCGCAGATCTTCATCACGGAAACAGCGTACCACCTGGAAATATTTATCAAAACCGGAAATCATTAAAATTTGTTTAAAAATCTGGGGCGATTGCGGCAAGGCATAAAAATGACCCTGATTGATACGTGACGGCACGAGGAAATCACGCGCACCCTCCGGGGTCGATTTGGTAAGAAAGGGGGTTTCCAACTCCAGAAATCCTTTCTCTGTCAGATACGAGCGGGTCAACTGTGCAACCTTTGATCGGAGGATCAGGTTATACTGAAGCTGCGGGCGACGAAGATCAAGATAGCGGTATTTCAGACGGGTATTCTCATTGATTTCACTGTGCTCATCCAGCATGAACGGAAGCGGCCTGGAGCGGTTGAGCAACTTGCACTCAAGTACCTGAATTTCAACTTCGCCGGTTTTCATGTTCAGGTTAACAGTACCGTCCGGACGGGGAATAACCATGCCACGGATCGCCAAAACAAACTCACTGCGCACAGATTCTGCAACAGCATGACCGGATGGATTTACTTCCGGATCAAATACGACCTGAGCTATCCCTTCGCGGTCGCGCAGATCGATGAATATGAGCCCGCCATGATCACGGCGACGCAGCGCCCACCCCATCAGGATTACTTCACTGCCGATGTTCGAAGCATTCAAATCGCCACAGTAATGCGTTCGTTTCCAGTTGCCAAGTGTATCCATAGTTAAAACCTCCGCTATTTTAATGTTAAATGCATTTTAGTTTATTAACCTGCCAATATTTCCAAACCGCGGCATAAGCTTGTCGCGATCCCATGACCAGTATTTTATAAACGCCAGCCCTTTGATCTGATCTCGACGTACAAATTTCCAGAAGCGGCTGTCGTAGGAACGGTCCCTGTTGTCGCCCATTACGAAGTAAGAATCAGCCGGTACGGTAACCGGACCAAAGGTATCCCGCGGGTTCATCTCTTTCGGAATGATGTCTTTTTCTTTGTGTACTTCATGAGGATTTTCATATGGCTTGCCATTTACATAAACCTTCTTGGCCGTGCCTTCAACCACATCACCAGGGACACCAACCACACGCTTGATAAAATCTTTACTCGGGTCTTCCGGATATTCGAACACAATTACGTCACCCTGACGCGGGTCACGAATAGTCAAGGCCCGTTTGTCAAGAAAAGGGATTTTAGTACCATAAATAAACTTGCTTACCAGCAGGTGATCACCGATTGCCAAAGTATCTTCCATGGATCCGGAGGGTATTTTAAACGCCTGCACAAGATATGTGCGGATCACCAGAGCAAGCAGAACAGCAATTATGATCGATTCGGCATATTCGCGAAGCAGGCCCTTCTTTTTAATCAACTCCTGAGGTGCCGGAGCCAATTCTGCCTGAGGTGATTCCTGATGCTCTTCCATGCGATTTCCTTTAAAACAGAGTCTGTCAGACTCTTAAGTATCTATTTTTGTATACTGTATTTTTATACACGTCGACAACACGAACAGGATACTTCCAATGGCAAAAAACGTCTCTGACACTTACCTCATAAACCTGAAACCGCAAGAAAAAATTTATCAAGTGAGGGAGGCTGACGGATTTGCGCTGAGGATAATGCCCACTGGACAAAAACGTTCCATGTATACATGAGGTTGCAGGAAAACGCAAGCAGGTTAGGTTCTTGGCAGCACTGCTGTAAAATAATCGACCATCAGCGGTTATATGCAGCACCAATTTAGTCGTTGATGACTATTTTTATTCAACATTCTGCACCTGCTCACGCATTTTTTCCATCTCCGCCTTAATCTGGATGACCAGGTTTGTAATACCGGCATCATTTGACTTCGAACCGATCGTGTTGACCTCCCGGTTCATCTCCTGCATCAGAAAATCCAGTTTTCTTCCCACAGGCTCGGAACTGCAGAGTGCCTCGTCAAACTGGCTGAAATGGCTCGCAAGCCGCACCAGTTCCTCCGTAATATCGCAGCGGTCAGCCAACAGAGCAACCTCCTGAGACAGACGGTTTTCATCCATCTCCACTCCATCAAGAAGCTGGTCCAGCCGGGCCTTCAGTTTCTGACGGTAGTCTATCACCATCTGAGGCGTCCGCTCTCCTATCAGTCCCGACCACCCGGCAATCTGCTTTCGTCTGGCTTTCAGGTCATCGGCAAGTGCTTCTCCTTCACGGATTCGCATCTCTTCCAGTGCAGTGACAGCACTCTGTACTGCAGCCAGCAGTTGCGGCTGCAATTCAGTTTCATCCACAGAAGCTGCCATCTCTTTCATCACACCCTTAAGTGACATGATGTATGACGGGGCGGCATCCTGTGGCAGGTTAAGCTCCTTTGCCAAACGGGCATAGGCATCAAAATAGCCCCGCGCAACAGCCATATCCAGTTGCGGCACCGTATTGGCAGGAGTTGTTTCGTCCCATTGCACGGAAATATCAATTTTTCCCCGTTTGAGGTGTGCAGAAGCCAGGCGCTTGATATCATTTTCGAGAGCATACAATGATCGAGGCAGCCGCACGGAAATTTCACCATAGCGATGGTTGACGGAACGTATTTCGACGATAAATGAGCCGTGTGGAGTGGATGAGTCCCCTTTACCATACCCGGTCATGCTTTTCAGCACTGTACTACCTCCGATACATATATAAATACCTATAATATAATTTGAATCACCGCTGATTGCACAATCATTCCGTTTCCTGAACCATGCTTTCCTCTTTAAAGGTACTCAGTTCTGCAATCCCTTTTTTATTCCACAAGACAACTGTTCTATTCCGAAACGGCTGCTGAAAATAGATATCCTCTTCTTTGATGCTTTTATTTCTGGGTTCGTAGGTTATAAGTGCAATTTTTTCATGACTGGCCGCGTATTCGCTGATTTCTTTATTATTCCCGAGAGCGACAAGTGGCTGGGTTAACCGGCCGATAAAGTGGAATTGCCCATGATACTTACCAGAATGCAGAATGGTAAAACCGTCCTTTTGTTTTTCATGCAGCAGTTGTGAAATAGCGAGGATATCATACCGTGCAAAAAACGCCTGTCCGCTGAACACGATAAGCACAAAGAAAGCAACTGATGATACGGCGACAGTCGTAACGAAGCCGGCAGAAGATTTATTTTTCACAAAATAAAGAATTATTCCGACTGCGATGAGCCCAAACGCTAAAGAACGCGCACCCATAACGCCAAAATCTTCTATGAAATTGTTCGATTTTAAGAACGTTAACACAAATACCGCTATTCCGAGCAGGCAGTAAAATGCCGCGACCGGATAGTGCCATGAGGTACTTTTTCCTATCGCATCACCGGACACGATATTTTTCGCCATAAGAAGGGAAAAAGCCGGCAGGAGCGGTATTAAATAATGAACCTGCTTGCCGCTCAACAATGATAAAATCACGAAGGATGGCACGATCCAGACGGCAAGAAAGCGACTGCCGCTGTCTTGCTTCAATTGTGACCAGCCGCACCAGACCGGCTTCACCAGTATCCAGGGTAACAATAAGGCAAGTATCCAGGGGAGATACCACCACAAGGGCCTCTGGTGGGCAAACGATTTAGCCATGCGATTAACGGTCTGACCCCACAAAATTGCATTTCTGTACGTCTCGCCACCGGTCAAAGCGGCAGGAATCAGCCAGAGAAGGACGACAGATATCCCTATGCAGAGCGACAACAGCAGCCACGCATACCATCTTCCGGTGAATTTCTCCCGGGGAATCCATACAAAGGAAAAGAGAGCTACCGGAAGAATATAGACAAGGATAACGGGGCCTTTCGTAAGAATACCGCCACCGATAGCTAAACCGGCAAGGAACCATGATTTTTTAAAGGTATAATTTTCCGCTGCTGACAAAAAACCATATATTGCCAGCAAAATCCAGAAGGTAAGGATAACGTCAAACATTATCAAAGAAGACCAGAGCAGGTATGACAGCGTGGAAGACAAAATAGTCGCTGCATATACGGCAATTTTTTCATCGTCCCAGAGCCGCACACTGATTTTATAGACCAGCGTAATATTAAACATGCTGAACAGCAGAGGAATAAAGCGCAGCGAAACTTCGTTTATTCCCAAAAGCAGCCAGTCCAAATTGAACAGCCAGAACAGGAATGGTGGCTTATGTGAGTACGGAAGGGCGTTTTGCAGAGGGACGATAAATGACTTATGCAGATTCATTTCCCAGGCTACTGACAGATACCGGGTTTCATCAACGGGAAAAAACGGCAGGAACAGAGAAAAGAGGACTCCAGGAATGGCAATTATTACGAACGGCAGCCATAATTGTTTAATCAGAGTCATTTTTCTTGCCCTTTTGGATAAAATACAGATTCCGCAGATAAACGGTCATACCGAATGATTGCCCGAGAATAAACACCGGATCTTTGCGATAGATTGAATAGCTCAGCAGAATGAGAGAACCGACGATGCTGAAATACCAGAACGCTTCCGGGACAACACTCTTCTTTTTCCGCTCCGTTGCAATCCATTGCACAACAAAACGCATCGTAAAAAAAATCTGGCCGGTAAGGCCGATCATGACCCACACTTTCTCTGGTATCACCATTTAATCACACCGCCCGATTTCCACTTTTTTAGATCGCAACCGTAACCAGGAAACGCCGATAATGTCCACAATTCCAACCCATAACCGGTCCAGAGTCCCATATTTTGATATACCACGCATTCTCGCCCGATGAGTGACTTCAATTGAAATCACTTCACCGCCACGCATCTGGATAAGAGCAGGCAAAAATCGGTGCATATGATCAAAAAAAGGAAGTTTGAGAAATGCTGACCGGTAAAATACTTTCAAGCCGCATCCCGTATCCGGGGTTTGATCCCGGAGAAGAAAACTTCTGACAGAGTTGGCAATTTTTGAAGAGATAATCCGCCACGCAGAATCATCTCTCTTTTTTCTGAAACCGGCCACCATACGCAATTTGGTATTGTTACTGTTTAACAATGCCGCTACCATTTTTGGAATGTCTGCCGGATTATTCTGGCCATCGCCATCCATTGTCACAATTAATTCACCTGTCGCATACTCTATACCGGTTGCTACTGACGCACTCTGACCGGATGTCTGTTTGTGCTGGATAATCCTTAATTCCTGAACATCAGCCTTCATTTTTAGAACGTTGGCATATGTTTCATCACTGCTTGCATCGTCGACAATAATAATTTCAAACGGACAGGCCAGTTTAAGGTTCACAATTTCGCCGATGAGTGGACCGATATTATCCGCTTCATTGTAGGCAGGTATAACGATGGAAATTTTTGTCATTGAAACTCTCTCCCGACGTCCAACACGCTAATAAATTGGTACCTGTCGACATAGTGGCAGTTCACGATAAAGCCCCGCGAACTAAGGCACGCGGGGCTTTTCGTCTATGTATGTGTGTTAAACTGATTACTTAGTAGTATATTCTACAGGCCAAGCTGTTTAAAAAAGTCCGTCCCTTTATCATCAACCAGAATAAATGCCGGGAAATTCTCTACTTCAATCTTCCAGACCGCTTCCATACCCAATTCGGGAAAATCGATGCATTCAACTTTTTTGATATTCTCTTCAGCCAGAACGGCCGCCGGACCGCCGATTGAACCAAGGTAGAAACCGCCGTACTTCAAGCAGGCATCGGTAACCTGCTGACTGCGGTTTCCTTTGGCAATCATGATCAATGAACCACCCTTTGACTGCAGCTCATCAACATAAGAATCCATACGTCCGGCAGTAGTCGGCCCAAAAGAGCCTGATGCCTTACCTGGCGGCGTCTTGGCAGGACCGGCATAATAGATCGGATGATTAAGCAGGTATTCAGGAAGCGGTTTGCCGCTATCCATGATTTCCTTGAATTTGGCATGGGCAATATCACGGCCGACAACAATGGTGCCGGAAAGCAGCAGCGGCGTAGATACCGGATGTTTGGAAAGTTCAGCAAGAATTTCCTTCATCGGCTTGTTAAGATCGATCTTGACACCATGCTCATGTTTGCCGCGATACTGCGCGGGGATCAGGCGTCCCGGATTGCGGTCCATCTCCTCAACAAACAGGCCATCCCGGGTAATTTTTGCTTTAATGTTTCTGTCAGCTGAACAGGAAACCGCCATCCCTATCGGACAGGACGCTCCATGGCGTGGCAGGCGAATTACCCGCACGTCATGGGCAAAGTATTTACCGCCGAACTGAGCACCGATACCAAGCTTCTGAGCGGCTTCAAGCAGTTTGTTCTCAAGTTCGACATCACGGAAAGCCTGGCCATGTTCATTCCCACTTGTCGGCAGTCCGTCAAGCTCCTTGGCTGTTGCCAGTTTGACCGTTTTCATGCAGGCATCTGCCGAAGTGCCACCGATAACAAAGGCAATGTGATACGGAGGACATGCAGCCGTGCCAAGATACTTCATTTTTTCGACAAGGTACTTAAACAGCTTGTCCGGCGTCAGAAGCGCTTTGGTTTCCTGATAGAGCATGGTCTTGTTGGCTGAACCGCCACCTTTGGCCATGAATACAAATTTGTAATAGTCGCCTTCAGTTGCCAGAATATCGATCTGGGCAGGCAGATTAGTGCCGGTGTTGATCTCTTCATACATATCGAGCGCGACGGTTTGGGAATAGCGCAGATTTTCTTCGGTATAGGTTTTATAGATTCCTTTAGAGAGCCACTGTTCGTCCTTGACACCGGTCCAGACCTGCTGACCCTTTTTTGCCGCGACGGTCGCCGTACCGGTATCCTGACAGACCGGCAGATCAAATTGTGCTGAAATTTCGGCATTGCGCAGAAAAGCCAGAGCAACACCCTTGTCATTCATTGATGCTTCAGGATCGCTCAAAATGGTGGCTACCTGCTCGTTGTGAGCAGGGCGGAGCAGAAAGGAGACATCCCTCATCGCTTCATTGGCAAGAATGGCAAGTGCTTCAGGACAGATTCTCACGACATCAGTGTCGGCAAATTTTTCAACCAGAATGTACTTTTCTGAACCTTCAATTTTGCGGTACGAGGTTTCATCTTTCGCCAGCGGAAACGGGTCCTGATAAACAAACGGTTTGACAGCCATCGGTACTCTCCTCTCTGGTATGGGTGGTGGGTGGTCGATATGTGGCACGTACGCGATACAGTATATGGAAACGCAAGCTGTTTAGTAATGCAAACAGGCATATAAATCAAGGCTAAATTTACTCCATCAGATGTAGTTACAGCGAAGCAGCTTGATGCCGTCTTTGAAGAGTACCTGCATTTTGTTCGGCACGGTAACCGTTTTGACAATTCCAAGACCGAACAGAGGGTGAAAAAGCAGACGTTTGGCAAGGAACCTGCCATTCATGTCATACGGAAGCGCTTTTTCCGGATCAAACGTTGGCTGGAGTGACGCCCACTCTTCACGCTCCACCTCAGTCGGATCTTTTTTGGATATCCGGGGAGCACTGCCTATTGCACGGGGTTTGCTGACAGCTGCTGACTTCGCGACTTTCGGGGCTTTCGGCTCTTTTGCCACAGGAGGAGCATGATAGTTATGCACACCTTTACAGGTATTGCATTCAACCCGCATAACTTTACCATCCACCATTGCGACAATTCTGTGATTCAGAACTTCACGACATTTCGTGCAACGTGATTCAATAATATCACCGGCAGATAATTCTCTTGTAGTCATTTGATTCCTTCTTTTGAGCGGGTTATTTTGGTTAGTATATACGATTAGAGCAAAATATTCAGAAAAAAAGCCGCTCTTCAGCATCACTGCTGTTGAGCGGCTTTAAGATGAATTGGAAAAATGGACTGCGCCGACTGCTATTCCGGATGTGCCAGTGCGGCAGCTACACGCTGAGTAACAGTTGACACCACATCATCCAGTGAAAGCAACAGAACTTCACCGGTTGCGCGGATCTTCACCTCAACCTTGCCTTCAGCAAGACCTTTGCTGCCAACAACAATCCTGATCGGAATACCAATCAGGTCGTTATCTTTAAACTTTACCCCCGGGCGCTCGTCACGATCATCAAAAAGAACCTCGATACCACTTTTTTCAAGGCATAAATAAATCTCTTCGGCTGCGGCCATAACCCCTGAGTCCTTGGTATTGACTGCGACTACCGAGCAGTGAAACGGAGCGATCGGGATCGGGAATATGATGCCGTTTTCATCATGATTCTGCTCTATTGCAGCTGCGACGGTACGACCGATACCGATGCCGTAACACCCCATGAAAATAATCTGCTCTCTGCCGTTGGCATCAAGATAGGTTGCATTGAGCGCCTTCGAATACTTCGTACCGAGCTTGAATACATGGCCAACCTCAATGCCGCGCCACATCTCAAGTTTTCCTGAAGCACAGCGCGGACAGGCATCGCCCGCAGCAACAGTACGGATATCAACAAAGGCGGGAACCGCAAAATCCCTGCCGCAATTAACATTTTTAAAATGCAGATCTTTTTCGTTGGCTCCGACAATAACATTGGTCATACCCTGAACAACCCTGTCGGCAATAACCAAAATCTCCCGCTGCAGACCTATCGGGCCAAGAAAGCCGACGGGAGATCCGGTGCAGGCAAATATCTGCTCTTCAGAAGCCATCTGGATATCATCCCAGCCGAGATGATTCTTCAGTTTGAGCTCGTTCAGTTCATGGTCGCCGCGCAGCAGCGCCATCACCAGTTCACCGGCTTCGGAGGCGTACACAAGTGTCTTGATAGTTGTATCAGCAGCCACGTTCATAAATGCGGCAACATCGGCAATGGTCTTCATTTCCGGCGTCAAGACTTTCTGTAAAACGTCCAGGGCTGCACCGGATGATGCGGTAAACAAAGGAGATTCAGCTTTTTCAACATTGGCGGCATAACGGCACGCATCGCAGGAAACGATAGCATCTTCGCCGGAATCTGCCAGCACCATGAATTCATGTGAAGACGACCCACCGATACTGCCGGTGTCGGCTTCAACCGCCCTGAAATTGAGTCCGCACCGTTCAAAAATACGCATATACGCGTTATACATCTTCTCGTAGGAAAGGTCGGCAGCTGAACTGTCAGCGTCGAAGGAGTACGCATCCTTCATAATGAACTCGCGACCGCGCATCAGGCCGAAACGCGGGCGGATTTCGTCTCGAAATTTGGTCTGGATCTGATAAAAATTAAGCGGCATCTGCCGGTAACTTTTAATCTCGCGCCGCACCATGTCAGTAATAACCTCTTCATGGGTCGGTCCCATACAGAATTCAGCGTCTTTACGGTCTTTGAAACGCAACAGTTCCTTGCCGTAAAAGGCCCAGCGCCCCGACTCCTGCCATAGTTCAGCCGGCTGGACACTCGGCATCAGCATCTCGATAGCATCAGCCTTATTCATCTCTTCACGGACGATGTTTTCAAATTTGCGTATTGAGCGCAAACCGAGCGGCAGGTAGTTGTAGATACCTGATGCAAGCTTGCGGATCATGCCCGCTCTCAGCATGAGCTGGTGTGAGACCACCTCTGCATCAGACGGTGTTTCCTTGATCGTCGGTATAAAATAGCGGGAATACAACATTACAGAACTCCAGAATGGTACATGTTAAATTTAACCTACAATTTTGCGATTTCCTCAATTAACGCATCAGCCAACTGATCCTCAGGCACCTTGCGAACTATTTCACCATGGCGGAACACGAGACCCTCGCCTTTTCCGCCGGCAATACCGACATCCGCTTCGCGCGCCTCTCCGGGGCCATTAACTGCGCACCCCATGACGGCAACGGTAATCTGTTTATCTATCCCCTGCAGCCGTTTTTCAACCTCTTCAGCAACCCGGATCAGGTTAATTTCGCAGCGTCCGCACGTGGGACAGGAGACAAAGTTCACACCGCGCTGACGCAATCCGACCGCTTTCAGAATATCAAACCCTACCCGCACTTCATCGATTGGATCGCCGGTCAGTGAAACACGCATCGTGTCACCGATACCATCCGCCAGCAGGATACCGAGCCCGACCGACGATTTTATGGTTCCGGAAAAAAGTGTGCCCGCTTCAGTAATGCCGATATGCAGAGGATAATCTGACTGTTGTGAAAACAGTCGATATGCGTCAACCGTCCTCATCACGTCTGACGCCTTCAAAGATACTTTGATTTCCTGATAATTTAAATCCTCAAGAATGCGAATATGCCCGAGTGCCGATGCCACCATGGCTTCGGCACTCGGGTGCCCATAGCGCTGAAGCAGCTCTTTTTCAAGCGAACCGGCATTGACGCCGATTCTGACCGGCACGTTACGCTCGGCAGCGGCGGCCACAATTTCGGCGACTTTCCACTTGTCGCCAATATTACCCGGATTGAGACGCAACCCGTCAATGCCACCTTCAAGTACCTGAAGCGCAAGTTTATAGTCGAAATGGATATCGGCGACAACAGGGATGGGACTCATTTTTTTAATCTGAGCCAGGGCACGGGCTGCATCGAGATCAGGAACGGCACAGCGGACAATTTCACAGCCGACTTCAGCCAAACCTGTTATCTGGGCCATTGTAGCTGATATATTACGTGTGTCGGTGCTGCACATGGACTGCACCGAACAGGGGGAATCCCCACCGATCGGCACCGAACCAATATGAATGAGTCTGGTCAGTTTTTTCATGGAGCGGCATAGTGCCAAATGCGGGAGGGAAAGTCAAGAACGGTGCGCGTTCTCAATTATACTGCAATTTTAAAGCAGGCGGAGTTTTTCCTGAATAATGCGGCAGACAGCAGGGTTCTGACTCTGATGTTCCTGAACGTAGAGAAAAAACTGCCGGGCCATGCCACATTCCTTCCGCTTGATCAACAAATCGCCGACTTCTGTAAAGATATTTTTTTCTTCATTATGCTCATGTTGCAGCAATTCGTCGTACGTCTGGCAGGCTTCGGCAATCCGTCCCTGCAGAGCATACAACTTGATCAGCCCGCCCAGTGAATACCTGTGATATCCGTCAGCAAGATTGGTCTTGTAGGCACGTTCAGCATCATTATACAGCCCGGTATTCCGGTATGCGTCGCCAAGGCGGGCCATCATATTAACGGTGCCGGAATGTTGTACCGCAACCTTTTCCCATAACTGAATCGCACGTCGATAATCACTTTTCCAACGGTAGTAATTGCCCAGGCCGTACAATGCATAGGTATTACCAGGATCCTGTTCAAGGGTTTTTTCGTAATAATAGCGCGCCTTTTCATAATTTCTCATACGGTAATAAAGGTTTCCCACGATGGTCAGGATCTTGATCAAGGTCACGCCACTGGCGAGCGCTTTTTCATAATATTCAATCGCCAGGGCATCTTCACCATGCTTATGATATAAATCAGCCAGACCGATCAGGGCATAACGGTTATGACTGTTAACGGAGAGTGTTTTCACATAATAAACTATTGAATCTTCAACCTTATCAAGGGCCTTATAGCAATCGGCAATCCGGGTCAGGATAAAAACATCCTGCTCACCTTTCAGGTCGAATATTTTTAGCCAGGTGGTGATAGCATTCTCGAATTGATGTAATCCTCGCATGGCATCACCGAGACCCCGTAATGCGAGAAGATGTTCCGCATCAAGTTCCAGAACCCGGCGGTAATAAACGGCAGCTAACGTAAACTCTTTCTGCAGTCGGGCTGATTCTGCCAATCCCATCAACAGAGAAATATTTGCCGGATCGAGCATCAGACCTTCTTCAAAAAGCTGGCGCGCCTCTATGAAATTTCTGGTTTTCAGATGGTGGTGCCCCTGCTTAATCAGCTCACTAACCTGATCAGACGCCACACTATCTTCAACTGAATAATCCATACATACATCCACTGTTTGAGAAATACGTCCTTCGGTGCCTCATACATATATCGTTCCACCCGATATGGCAACTCATTTATCAAGCTGTTCAGCGAGCAGTTCCACCGTATGTCTCACGGAAACAGCGGCTCCATCCTGATCCATACCACCTCTGATCTGCATGACACAGCCAGGGCAGTCCATGGCGACAAGTGATGCTCCGGTATCCTTGATATTTCTCAGTTTACGCTGCAGAATCGGCGCTGATATCTCCGGAAGTTTCATCGAATACGACCCACCCATCCCACAGCAGGTATCACATTCAAACATTTCAGCGAGTTCATAGCCCACACTCTGCAGCAGCTCTCGCGGCTGTTCGGAGACTTTCAACGTCCGTTTCAGGTGGCAGGAATCATGGTAGGTTATTTTCCCCAGTTTCTGCCCCTCTTTAAGGGTCAAACGCCCCTCTTTGACCAGTTTTGTGACCAGTGTGGACAGATCGATCGTCTTTGCGGCAAGAATTTTCGCCTGTGGCAGCCATTCCGTCTGGCCGAGGCTTTCAAATGTACAGATGAATTCGCGATCAAGCGCCACGGTACAGGTCGGGCACGCAGAGACAACATAGGTAACATCCTCTCGCAGCAACGCTTTAACATTATCGACAGCGTTACTGGCAGCGACCTCATACGCTCCATTGTAGCGGGCAGGCGCTCCGCAGCAGGTCTGGTCTTCCGGGAATAGTACCTCAATGCCGCCTTTATTAAGGATTTTAACCAATGACTCACCCATTTCCGGATAGGCAAAATCGATCAGGCAGCCGGCATAAAAGGCTGCTTTTTCTTTCAGCTTCGGCTGTTTGATCTTTTTAAATCGATCACGGAACGGTTCCGCAGCAATTGCCGGCAGACTGCGCCCGTCTGTCAGATCGGCCAGAAACAGCGGCAGATGACGGACAAATTTACCTGAAGTAAACGGTTTTCCGGCAATGGAGGCGGCCCGTAGCATGCCGTGAAACAGTTTGCGATTATTGACAACGGCGTAGATGGTCTTCTGCAGCAGCGGCAGACCCTGATCCAGCACCAGGCGACGCCGGATCTCCATGATAAGATCGGGAATATCAATCTTGCCGGGACAGACATCTGTGCAGGCGCCGCACTGGATGCAAAGTCCCTGGATATCTTCCGACTTTTTCAATTCGTCAAACCAGGCGGTCAGGATCGTGCCGATGCCGCCGGTATAGACCTTGCCGAACACATGGCCGCCGACGAGGCGGAAAATGGGACAGACGTTGAGGCACGAGGCGCAACGAATGCACTGCAGCGCCTGTTTGAACTTCGGATCGGCAGCCATCTCGGAGCGGCGGTTATCCATCAGGATAATATGCATATCCTTCATCGAGCCGTCACTGTTCGGCGTCGGGCCGGTGATGATCGAGACATAGCTGGTCAGCAGCTGGGCGGTGGCGCTGCGCGGCAGCGCTTTTAAAATGGTGGCGACGTCGGCATACTTCTCGATCAGTTTTTCAATGCCGACCAGCGCGATGTGAATTTTGGGAAGCGATGTTACCAGTCGGGCGTTCCCCTCGTTGGTCATCAGTACGATGCTGCCGGTTTCAGCAACGGCAATGTTGCCGCCCGAAATACCCATATCTGCCGCGAGGAAAGTCGGGCGGAGCTGCTCGCGGGCCACTTTGACAAGCCTCGGAATATCGGACGTCAAGCGTTCGTTGACCTCCTTGCTGAACAGGTCGGAGACCTCCTCCTTCGTCATGTGAATAGCCGGCATGACCATGTGTGACGGTGTCTGTCCGGCAAGCTGGATGATCCATTCGCCGAGATCGGTCTCCCCTACTTCGATGCCGGCTTTCTCCAGATATTGATTGAGATGAATCTCTTCCGTTGCCATGGATTTGGATTTGACAACGGTTTTGACGCCGTTCTCCTGGGCGACCTTAAGGATATATTCCCTGACCTTGGCCGGGTCGTTGCTCCTGAATACTTTGGCTCCTCTGGCCTCTGCGCTCCGGGTAAACTGTTCAGAAAGCTGATCCAGATGTGAAGCGGCATAAGATTTCAGATCAGCAATTCGCCCCCGCAGCTCTTCAAAATCGATCCCCTCATATGCCTTGGCTCGGTTAACTTTGTATGCTTCGGAGAATTTTCCGAGAGCGCCGGTCAGATTGGCATTATTGATAGCCTTGTGAATGGATTCCTTGAATTCGTTGCTCATTATATGTTTCCTCCCAACTCATCAACAAAAACTATAATAAGTCTGTCCGGGCCATGTACACCAATCGTCAGCACCCGCTCAATGTCCGCCGTACGACTCGGTCCGGTTATCATGGCGAGATAGGAAGAATCCTTCGGATGAACCTTGGAAAGCAGGGTCGGCATGTCCGGCAGTATCCCGCTTGTCGGGACAAGTGCAATATGTATTGTCGGGAGTGACGAGACCAGTCGCTGCTCGATGGCGGATGAATCATCCACCAAAGTGCCCGTATCCGCCAACGCCCAATCCATCTGGCTGATCCCGAATTTTGCATCTGCTGCCAACTTGCGGGTGACTTCAAACTTCAGCCCAACATTTTTTTCCAGAGATTGCCGGTCCATCCCTTCAAGAAATGGAGAGTCTGTCCAGAGTGCAAATGCATTAACTTTGTCAGCCATCCCCTCTTTTTGCAGGAAGCGGATCACAAAATCAAGCGCCTCGGGCTTTGTTACGAAGCGGTATACTTCTGCACTGACACCTTCCGCCCTGATTTTAAATTGCTCGTACATTATTTATCTCCTCTTTTGTTTTACCAATATACCCGTTTTCTATTTATGTTCTCTATAATGACGTTAAAATATAAATTGGTAAACATGTCAACATTGCTATTTTTTTGTAATGTCAGAATATGACTTACGATATTTCATCCTAAACTCCCTGTCAATAAGGATTTTAATTATTTTAAAAATATATCTTGACAGTCATTTGAAAAAATATTAATTGGTATGACAAATTTATATAAAACACAAAAAAGGAGGCAGCATGGAGTGGAGAACGGCAATTAATTCGTCAGGATAAGGAGCGGATTCCGTGTGCTAATTCAAACGGTATTTCAAAAAAACAGTATGGGGAGGTTTAAATGTCAACTTGGACTCAAATTTATACACCTGTCTTTGGAAGCGTAATTCTATCAGCTTTGGTAGCGGCGATACCCGTAGTTGTTCTTTTGGGAGTGCTTGGCTTCGGCCATGTGAAGGCCCACTGGGCCGCGATTGCCGGGCTTCTGACTTCGCTTGCCATCGCGATCCTGGTATACGGAATGCCAGTGAATTTAGCTCTGGCCTCTGCTGGATACGGCGCGGCTTTTGGGCTCCTGCCGATCGGATGGATCATCCTGGGCGCGATTTTTGTATACGACATCACCGTCAAAACGGGTGATTTCGAGGTGGTTAAACATTCGATCTCCGGAATTTCGGATGACCGCCGTATCCAGCTCCTCCTTATCGGTTTCAGCTTTGGTGCTTTTATCGAGGGCGCAGCGGGTTTTGGTACGCCGGTAGCCATTTCCGGTGCGATGCTCATCGGCCTGGGGTTCCGTCCTTTACAGGCTGCGATCCTGGCCCTTATTGGAAACACGGCCCCGGTCGCATATGGCGCGCTGGGTATCCCGATCATCACACTGGCGAAAGTGACCGGTCTTGATGAAATGGCCCTCAGTCAGATGGTGGGAAGGCAATTGCCGATATTCTCTCTCATAGTTCCTTTTTGGCTTATCTGGGCCATGGCCGGCCGGAAGAAGATGATGGAAGTCTGGCCCGCCTGCCTGACATGCGGACTCAGCTTTGCCTTGACGCAGTTCTTCGTGAGCAACTTCATGGGGCCTTCCCTTGTTGACATCATCGGTTCTGCTGTTTCGATGGGCGCGACACTTATCCTGATGAAATTCTGGAAACCCAAGACAACCTGGCACTTCGAACATGAAACCAAGGAAGGGCGTCAGGCCGATGCCGATGCACGGCCGGATCAATCTTTCGGTAAGGTCGCCAAGGCCTGGATGCCGTGGGCATTGCTGTGCGTCTTCGTGTTTGCATGGGGTTACCCGGCGTTCAAGAACGTTCTGAATGGTGGCGCAAAAGGGAGTGAGAACGTCCTGAAGGGGATATCTCTTGTCAGTTTTCCTGTTCCTATGCTTGACAAAGCAATCATAAAAGTTCCGCCGGTAGCGCTAAAAGCGACAGCCGAAGGTGCTGTCTACACATTAAACTGGCTGTCCGCAACCGGAACAAGCCTCATTTTGGTCGGTATCGTGAGTGGCCTCCTCCTTGGGCTCTCGTTCGGCGAACTGGTTAAAACCTTCTTGAATACGTTGAAAAGGATCCGGATGTCGCTCGTGACGATCTCCGCGATGCTTGCTCTCGGATTCATGACGCGTTATTCCGGTCTCGATGCAACCATGGGACTTGCGTTCGCATCAACGGGGTTCCTCTTTCCATTCTTCTCTCCCCTCCTCGGTTGGCTCGGTGTGGCGCTCACAGGCAGTGATACCTCATCTAACGTTCTCTTCGGAGGTCTGCAGAAAATCAGTGCCGAAGCTCTGGGTATCAATCCGATCCTCTCCTGCGCCGCTAACAGCAGCGGCGGGGTTATGGGCAAGATGATCGACGCGCAAAGCATTGTAGTTGCAGGCGTTGCAACCGGGCAGCAGGGAAATGAAGGAGAAATCCTGCGGGGTGTTTTCTGGCACAGTATTGCATTGGCCTCTCTGGTCGGTGTAGTTGTTTTCTTGCAGGCCTATGTATTCCCATGGATGATTCCGGTTGTGGTAACGGCAGTCATCAAGTGATGTACGGCTGCTGTAATTTAGTTGAAAGGTAATCTCTCAATAAAGCAATCATTCACAAGCGAGCTTTAAACAACTTGTTGGTAAAGAATATACCCTTTGCAGTGGATGATACCGTAACCACCACCCAGCCAAAAGTTCACTTCCTTTCTCCCCCTCCTGTATGTAAGGAGGGGGTTCGGGGGGTGGTTATGATTTTTCTCAACCGACACAACAACAGGAGCATTCTGTGATCACACAAACGAATTCTGCTGACATTGCCCGTCTACCGGAAGCATATCGCACCTTCTACCACGAATGCATCAAGTTCATCCCGGAATCACGGATGTTCTGCGATCCGATCAGCACCATGGCCTACGGAACAGACGCAAGTGTGTACCGCCTGATACCGAAGATTGTCATCAAGGTCAGTTGTGCCGATGAAATGTCGCGCATCATCACGATTGCCGGTTCTATCAAAATTGCCGTCACGTTCCGGGCAGCCGGTACCAGCCTTTCCGGTCAGGCGGTCACTGATTCGGTACTGCTGGTTATGTCCGGCGGCTGGGGGAAATGCGTTATATCTGACAACGGCGAAACCATCTCGCTGGAACCTGCCATCATGGGCTCAGAAGCCAATGCCTACCTGAAACCGTATGACCGCAAGATAGGTCCGGATCCTGCCTCGATCAACCATGCCATGATCGGCGGCATTGCCGCCAACAACGCCAGTGGCATGTGCTGCGGCACAACCGACAACAGCTACAAGACCGTTACAGAAATGAAGATCATCTTTCACGATGGTACCCTGCTTGACACTACCGACGCAGCGTCTCGTGCAGCGTTCCTGGCCGGTCACCGCGACCTGGTTGCATCGGTAGAGTCTATTCGCGACGAGATCGCTGCCGACAGCGCTCTGTCGGATTTGATCACGCGCAAATACAAGATAAAGAACACGACCGGCTACGGTATCAACTCGTTTGTCGATCACCAGGATCCTATCGATATCATCAAGCATCTGATGATCGGTTCCGAGGGGACGCTCGGCTTCATTGCCGACATCACCTTTCGCACCATTGTCGAACATGCCCATAAGGCATCAGCCCTGATTTTTTTTCCCGATATCGCCACTGCCTGCCAGGGGGTCATGCAGCTGGATCGCACGGTGGTTTCTGCTGCCGAACTGATGGACCGTATTTCACTGCGCGCCGTGGAAGAAAAACCGGGTATGCCGGAATATTTGAAAACCCTTGATGAGAATGTCACATCGCTGCTGGTGGAGGTACGGGGAGAAAGCCATGTGGAGCTGGATGCACAGGTGGCAAAGGTCAAACAACGCCTGGACGGCATACCAACGGTATTCCCGATCGCCTTTACCGATGTCAAAGCGGAATACGAGGCCCTCTGGAATATTCGCAAAGGCCTGTTCCCGGCCGTCGGCAACGTGCGGCGCATCGGCACGTCGGTCATTATTGAAGATATCGCCTTCCCTCTGGAGCGCCTGGCTGAAGCGACGGTTGAACTGCGCAGTATGATGATCCGCAACGGTTATGGCGATGCCATTATTTTCGGGCATGCTCTGGACGGCAACCTGCATTTCGTGTTGACCCCCGATTTCACCCAGCAGACAGAGGTCGTACAATACGATACATTCATGCAGGAAGTCTGCGCCATGGTGGTCAACACCTACGGCGGTGCCCTCAAGGCTGAACATGGTACCGGGCGTAACATGGCCCCTTTTGTCGAAATGGAATGGGGCGTCAAGGCCTATTGTCTGATGAAACGCATCAAAAAGGCCTTTGATCCGCATAACCTGATCAATCCCGGTGTTATCATCAATGACAATCCGGCCGTCTATTTAGAGAACCTCAAACATATGCCGCAGGCGCATGAGAAGATCGACAAGTGCATTGAGTGCGGCTTCTGCGAAATCATGTGCCCTTCAAAGAACCTGACCGCTACTCCACGCCAGCGCATCACGGCACAGCGGCAGATCGCCGGCTTACGGCAAACCGGAGCCGATGCGAGCCAACTGCAGCGGCTTGAGCAGGATTACGACTATTGGGGTGAAGTCACCTGCGCGGTTGACGGATTGTGCGCCACCACCTGCCCTGTTGCCATCAATACCGGCGATTACACCAAGATACTGCGCAACGGAAAACATGGTGCGGAGGCCAATACAGCCGCAAACTATATTGGCAGTCATTTTGCCGGAACCACCACTCTGATACGTACCGGACTGAACCTTGCCGACCTGCTGCACCGGACACTGGGCACCACTATCATGCTGCGCATGACCGGCACGGCTCGCGAACTGTCAGGAAAGCGGCTGCCGCTCTGGACGCCCTGGATGCCACAGCGTGGTTCGGTGCCAAAGGTGTCACGGCCGCAGCAACCGACCAAAAAACCGAAAGTGGTCTATTTCCCCAGCTGCTCCAGCAGAATGATGGGACCGGCACAAAGTGACCCTGACCAGCGCCCTCTCAACCAGGCGGTACTGGCGGTGCTGGAAAAAGCCGGCTATGAAGTGATCCTGCCTGAGGAGATGGACAAGCTCTGCTGTGGTATGGCCTTTGACAGCAAAGGCTTCTTTGAGGCTGCAGAAGACAAGAGCCGTGAACTGGAAAAGGCGCTTATGGTCGCCAGCCACGACGGAGAATATCCGGTACTGTGTGATACCAGCCCCTGCCTCTACCGCATGCGCCAGGCACTGGATAAAAAATTAAAACTCTATGAACCGGTGGAGTTTATTCATGACTTCCTCATGCAGCGCCTGATCTTTACCAGGTCACCGGAAACTGTGGCAATCCATGTCACCTGCAGTTCGACCAAAATGCTGCTGACGGAAAAGTTCAAGACCGTTGCTCTCGCCTGTGTTGCAAAGATTGTCACACCGACCAAGGTCACCTGCTGCGGATTTGCCGGAAGCAAGGGTTTTGACACACCGGAACTGGCAGCAGCGGCACTGGCGGAACTGAAACCGTCCCTGCCGGCAGAGTGCAAAACCGGCTACTCCAACAGCCGACCCTGCGAAATCGGCCTGTCACAGCATAGCGGCATCAACTATCAGTCCATCGCCTATCTGGTAGACCGCTGTACCACTCACAGGAACCTGGATAACGGCGGAGAGGTGCTGCTGGAGTCGACAAACTGGGTTTGACGCAGTCGGCACATTAATGCTATATATCGCTGCTGACACGTCTTAGATCATGTGTCAAATGCGAGGAACATATTATGGCGAAAAAGATATTCATTGCTGCCACCGGCCAGAACTGCGGCAAAACCACTACCAGCATCGGCATGATGCATCTGGCGCTGAAAAAATACCGCAATGTCGGCTTTTTCAAACCGCTCGGCCCCAAACCTGCCACCTTTCATCGGATCACGGTTGACAAGGATGCGGCCCTGATTGCACAGGTTTTTGAACTGGAAAAGGAGCTGCGCTGGATGTCGCCGGTGGTCGTTCATCCCGAGACGACACGCCAGGTGGTAGATGGGAAAATATCTCCCCATGAACTTCATGAGCGAATCATGCGGGCGTATGAAGAGCTGGAAAAAAGGTGCGATATCATCATTATTGAGGGTTCGGGACACCCCGGAGTCGGTTCGGTGATGAAGACGTCAAACGCCCACATTGCCCGGATGCTGAACGCTCCTGTGTTAATGGTGACCGGCGGCGGCCTGGGCAATGTCGTCGATCAAATTTTTATGGGACTGGCTCTGTTCGAGAAGGAGGGGGTCGAGGTACGGGCCGTTCTTGCCAATAAGCTTATCCCCGAAAAACGGGAGCGCACCCTGGATTATCTCACCCGGGCCCTTGCCGATGAAAAAATGAAGGTGATCGGCGGAGTGGATTATCACCCTGTTCTGGCCAATCCGACACTCAGGCGGATCTCCAAGTTACTTGGGTTCCCTCTTCAGGGTAACAGGCGTGAAGCGAGCAGAATAATCAACCATGTCCAGATCGGTGCTGCTTCTACCCAGCGGGTCACAGAGCTGATTCGTGAATCATCTCTGCTGATTGTCACCAGCAGCCGTGATGAACTGCTGGTAACTCTGGCAAATCTCTATAAAATTCCGGCATATCGCCCTCTGATTGTCGGCCTTGTCATTCCCGGCACCGCCCCGGTCAGCACTATCACACAGATGATCCTTGATCGCAGCAACATTCCATATATGCGTTCCGTAGTACACACAACTGCCGAACTCTACCGGATTATCGCCGAGGATGTGTCTAAAATAACCGCTGATGACACCGAAAAACTTACCCTGATCAGAAGTCTTGCAGAGACGTATCTCGATTTTGATCTCCTTAATGAGCTTTTCTGAACTGTTTTATAAATTTGCTGAACTGATCCGGTTGCAGAACCACTAAAAATACTATACATAGAAGAGGTGTTGCTCCGACGCCTCCACCTTGAATGGAACAGACCATGAATTTTCAACCGATAAAACCGAAAAAAGTTTCTACCCAGATAGCAGACCAGATACGCTCTTCGATTCTGTCCGGGGAATTTACTCCGGGTGACAAACTGCCACCGGAGCGGGAACTTGCCGAAATGTTCGGCGTATCCCGACCTTCAGTGCGCGAGGCTTTGAATATGCTGGCTTCATCAGGTCTGGTCATGTCATATCAGGGTGGCGGCACTGTTGTTATGTCCCTCGTGGATACCTCTGGTACAAACACATTAAGCGAGCTGATTCGTGTGCAGCAGGATCGGGCACTTGATGTTATTGAAGTGCGCAAGTGCTTGGAATCATGGACCGCCTGGTATGCCGCAGAGCGGGCACTGCCTGAGGATATTCGCCGTTTGGAGGAGATCATCGCCGGTATGGAGCGAAATCTTGATGGTTTGCTCCCCTCCGAAGATCTTGACGCAAATTTCCACATCGTCATTGCCCGCGCTACCCACAATATTGTCTGGCAGCATCTGATGCAGAGCCTCTTTGATGCAATGAAGGAGTTTCAGCAAAGTGTCTGGAGGGCGGTATACATCACCAGCGAAGATCACCATCAACTCTACCGGCATCACCGCAGCATCTTTGAAGCAATTCGTCTGAAGGACTCTGAGGGTGCTCGCGAAGCGATGATGACGCACCTTACCTTTGCCGAACAGCGCAGCACAGCATACGTCCTGAAAAATCACTCATCCTGATAAACCCGGAGTTTTGAATGCAGATTATCCCCACAACCATTCCAGACGTCTTGATGATCGAACCCACCGTATTTGGCGATGAGCGTGGTTTCTTTTTTGAAAGTTTCAACGAACGACGCTGGCGGGAACTGACCGGCCTTGATTGTCAATTCGTCCAACACAATCACTCCCGCTCTGCTGGTGGTGTCCTCAGAGGATTGCATTATCAGATTCAGCATCCCCAGGGAAAACTGGTTCGTGTGACAACGGGCGAGGTCTTCGATGTCGCGGTCGATATTCGCCAAAGTTCGCCAACATTCGGCCAGTGGTTCGGCACCCTGCTTTCCGCCGACAACAAACGCCAGTTGTGGATTCCGCCCGGCTTTGCCCATGGTTTTTGTGTGACATCCGCCGTGGCCGAATTTCTCTATCTCACAACTGACTATTATGCCCCGGAACATGAACGCTGTATCGCCTGGGATGATCCTGAACTGGCTATTCAATGGCCACTGGCAACTGCGCCGAATGTTTCTGCCAAAGATAACCAGGGACGGTTATTCAAGGAAGCCGACCTGTTCCCATGATCCGTTCAAATACCCGCTGGTTGATGCTTCTCTGCTGCTGTCAACTCTTCATCATGCTGGTATTTATAAATTACTCCGCCGTTCTGCCCTTGCTTCGTCTGGAATGGGGCATGAACAACACCAGGGCCGGCATGATTTTTTCGGTCTACCAACTCGGGTATATCGCTTCAGGCGTCCTTCTCAGCATCCTCTCGGACCGAATCAATATTAAACATATCTTCATCACCGCCGCGTTCTGCTCAGCTGTCGGCAACCTCCTGTTTGCACTCTATGCGCATGACTTTTACAGCGGCATGCTCTTTCGTGCGGTCACCGGCATCGGCATGGGGGGAACCTATATGCCGGGACTCAAGCTGGTGGCAGAACGTTTTGAGCCGGTTCAGCGGGGCAAAGCCATCGGGATTTATGTCGGATCGCTGGTACTCGGCGGCTCGTTTTCCCTGGCGGCAACCGGCTGGCTGACCGGAATATACGGATGGAGAATCGCCTTCATTATCTGTTCTATCGGCGTTTGCATCGGCGCACTGCTCTCCTTTCCGATCTTTGCCGGATATCGCCCGCCTCTCCGGACCAGCAGCGAAGCCGGATATACCGGGGAGGTCCTCAAAAACCGCCCTGCCCTGCTGATGATTCTCGGTTACGGTGCCCATATGTGGGAAATGTACGGTATGCGCAGCTGGCTGGCGCCTTTTTTCTCATCAGCACTCGTCGGATGGGGCTTTGAAACGGCCCGTGCCACCAGCCTCGCCTCGGCCTTCGCCGCCATCCTCATCGGCATCGGAGCATTTTCAACCGCTTTCACCGGTACTCTCTCCGATCGCTTCGGCCGGACAGCCACTATTACTGCCGTCATGTTTTCCAGCGCCGCCCTCTCCTTCGCCTTTGGTTGGCTTATCAACACGAACCTTCCGCTCACACTGGTTATCGGTCTCGTCTACGGATACCTGGTTGTCGCCGAATCTCCTGTATTTTCAACCGGCTTAACAGAACTTGTTGCTCCCGGCTATCTTGGCGCCGCCATGGGTCTTCAATCTCTGATCGGGTATTCAATGGGTATGATATCTCCGACCGTTTTCGGCTGGGCTCTGGACACATTCCGGGACTGGCAGATATTTCCAGGAATCCACTCAGAATGGGGGGTCGCCTTTGCCTGTATCGGCATCGGAGGCCTGGTCGGCCCGGTCTTTATGTGGCTGTTGCGTAGAACGCCGGAAAGCATAAAAATGTCCGGTGGCAAACGCTGATTATACTCCCGTAATGGCCTTCAGTGCCCGTTATACAGTGCCCGTTATACGTTGACATGCGGCAATTGTGCAGCTACAATAGCTACATAATAAAAGCGAGGTTCTCATTTATGCAGACTGTTGGTGTTCGAGAGCTAAAAAACCGGCTCACTCATTACCTTGGTGAAGTGAGAAACGGTGAAAATGTTGTGGTGACGGATCGTGGCAACCCGGTGGCAATTTTGCACAGGCTCGATTTAATCGAAAAAAATGCCGGGCTGGATGAGCGCCTGGCCTCACTGGCAGTTCAGGGACATCTTCGATTGCCGACAGGTAATAAACCCTGCCCATCATTTACTCCGGTAAAACTGGATGGTGAGGCGCTATCTGAAACGCTGATACGCGAACGCCGATGATCTACTATCTCGACAGTAGTGCTCTCGTAAAACGTTATGCTGCGGAATCCGGATCGGACAAAGTTACTGCGCTTATCGAAGGGGACCACAAGATCGCTGTATCCTGGCTTGCCATTCCCGAGACACTTTCAGCCGTTGCAAGGCGGGCCAAAGGCGGCTCGATATCCGCAGATGATCTTGCCGCCATCAGGAGTCAATTCAATCAGGATCTGCAGCGTTTTATGATAGTGGAAGTGTACGGTGCACCTGTTGATGGCATTGAAACCCTCATAACCCGTTATGCCTTGCGGGGTGCGGATAGCATCCATCTCTCAGCAGTGCTCTGGCTTGGTAAAGCAGCCAAGTCTCCTATCGTTTTTGTAGCATCTGACAATGAGTTGCTGAATGCCGCCAAAGCTGAGCGGATTAAAACGTTTAATCCGGCGGAAGACAGCGCACAATAAACGCACACGGCAATGTGCTGTTTGATATAAAAGAATCACAATTGCCAGAATATTCATAGCGGTTTAACCACGGCTTTCTGTGTTGTGAGGAGATTGGAATGACTGAAAAAGTCCCGATACTTGTTGTAGATGACCTGCCGCAAAATATTATGGCCCTTGAAGCAGTTATCGCCGATGACGGTTTTGACGTCATTACCGCTTCATCAGGGAACGACGCATTACGACTGTCGCTGAAACATGACTTCGCCTTGATTCTTCTCGATGTCCAGATGCCCGGCATGAACGGCTTTGAAGTAGCGCGTCTCATTCGCTCAAACCCCAAAACACACCATTTCCCGATAATCTTTGTCACCGCCGGCATGAAGGATCTGCTGAACCAGATTGAGGGGTATGAAACCGGCGCTGTGGATTATCTGATTAAGCCGTTTGAACCGGTTATTCTGCGCAGCAAGGTCCAGGTATTCAGAGAACTGTACCTGCAGCGCAAAGTGATAGAAAGATTCTACAATAATCTTGAGCAACTCGTTGAAGAGCGCACTGCGGAACTGAAGGAAGCGAACAAGACAATATCACACCAGGCTGCAACTGATGATCTGACTGAACTTTACAATCGCCGCTATTTCAACGAGAATTTAACCGCTGCATTAAGTGCTGCACGCCGCCACACATACCCGCTCTCCATAATTATGATAGATCTCGACAATTTTAAAAAAGTGAATGACACTCATGGGCACAGTACCGGCGACCTGGTACTGAAAACGTTTGCCAACCTGTTGAAGGAAATGATCCGTACAGAGGATGTTGCCGCCCGTTGGGGTGGTGAAGAGTTCATTGTTCTTTTGTCCCACACATCCAGTGATGCCGCGGCAGCCCTCGCTGAAAGGATACGGTCCGCCTTTGAACAGCAAACAATCAGCGCCAAATCGATAGTTTTGTCAGCCAGCTTCGGTGTGGTGCAACTACAGGAGAGTGACGACGCAGACATTTTGATCAGTCGGGCAGATGCCGCCCTGTATCGTGCCAAACATGAAGGACGCAACCGGGTTGTGGTCGAATGACAGGAACCACCCGCTTTAATCGACATCAGGAATAGTGCATGATTATCTTCCGTAATCTCAAAATCAGGAACAAGTTGATTCTCGGCTTTTTAACGGTTGTTGTTTTGACTCTGGCTGTCGATGTCATCAGCTATTTTCAAATCAATAAAATTATGGTTACCAGCACGATGCTCTTTGAAAGGGGGGTCGTAGCACTGGAACAGATCGGTATCGTCAGTTCGAATTTCCAACGGGTACGAAGTAACGTCCGTGAAATCATATTGGAAAACAGTCAGGAGGAAATTAGTAACCGTGAAAAAAGGATCTGGTTATACCGTGACCAGGCCGACAAAGCGGCTGCGACTCTGGAAAAAGTACTCCCCGATCATGAGGCGGAAATTCTGTTTACTTACTTTAAGGAGGCCAGCAAGCTATACGGCTACGACCTGATACGTACCATTGAAATGGCAAAGAAGAATCATGATGCCGAAGCAATGCTTTTCATTCATCAGGATGCCTACAAGGCCGAGCGGGAAATGATTGAATATATCGGCCTGTTAACAGGTTATTTATCGTCAACCGCGAAACAGCTCTCGGATCAGAATATAAAAACGGCAACAACGTCGGGTCGGGTCATACTGTTTCTGACGGTTGGCTCAACGTTGCTGGCAGCACTCATGGCACTGATTATAACGCGCAGCATCGCTACCCCCCTCAAGCGGATACTGGCGGCCATGCTTGCACAGCAGAGGGCCGTCAGGGAGAAATCGTATCTGGTGGAAGCTATCGCCGCCGGTGATCTGAGTCGGGAAGTCGTTGTGGGTACGCCGCTGACACTTGATGGGGATCAGGTAGCAAGTGATGAAACGGGAATATTGTTGAAGGCCATTGTCGAAATGAGCGAAATGCAGCATCTCCAGGACCGGGCTTTTGTCAAGATGACCGACGCCCTGCGTAGCAGCCATGACCAGGAGGCACTGAGAAACTGGTTCAGGGAGGGCCGGCTTAAGCTTGCAGCCATTCTGCAAGGTGACAAAAGCACCGCTGAATTTACGGATCAGGCGCTCGCCTTTCTGGTTACCTATCTCCGGGCAGGAATCGGCGTTTTTTACCTGTTTGACGAAACGGAGGGAGTTCTTACCTCTGCCGCCACCTATGCAGTTGCCGACCAGGCTGTCCCGGTCCGGCAACTGCGCCTGGGTGAAGGCGTTACAGGACAGGCGGCGCTCGATCAGAAAATGATCTGCCTGAACTCCGTCCCACCCGACTATCTCAGCATCAGTTCAGGGCTCGGCTCGTCGCGACCGGCCCATATCATCATCCTCCCCCTGGTACACGATTACGCCTTGACCGGTCTACTGGAAATTGCATCGTTCTCCCCTTTCAGCCAGGATGATCAGGAATTCCTCCACCGGATTATGGATACGCTTGCTGCGGCCATTACCGTTACCAAAGCCCGTCAAAAGATCAACGAACTGTTGGAGCAGACCCAGGGGCAGACAGAGGAGTTGCGCGTCCAGCATGAAGAGCTGCAGCAGACCAATGAAGAACTGGAAGAGCGTTCCCGGATGCTGGAGCATCAGCGCGAAGAGATTCGCTCCAAAAACCGTGAAGTTGTCGAGACCGCCATGGAACTGCAGCGCAAAGCTGATGAACTGGAACGCGTCAGCACCTATAAATCAGAATTTCTTGCCAATATGTCACATGAACTGCGCACACCTCTCAATAGTTTACTGATCCTCTCCAGCTTGCTGAAAGATAATCGTGAAGGCAATCTGACGACCAGGCAGGTAGAGTTTGCCGCCACTATCAATGGAGCCGGACACGATCTGCTGCTCTTGATAAATGACATTCTGGACCTTTCAAAAATTGAATCCGGGTATATGAAATTCTATTATGAGGAGTTGGTCCTCCCGGAAATGTGCCTTCAGCTTCAGGCTGTTTTCAACCCCATCGCCATTGATAAAGGGATCGAACTCACGGTCTCTCTTGACGGGTCAGTGCCGAAGTCCATTACCACTGATATCCGGAGAACAGAGCAGATTCTCAAAAACCTGCTTTCCAATGCCTGTAAATTTACCAGCCAGGGGTCGGTTTCGCTGCATATGTATACCCCCGAATTGTCAGAGAACCCGTTACATACTGATGCAGTGGCCTTTGTCGTAACTGACACCGGCATCGGCATCCCTGCCGACAAACATGCTCTCGTTTTTAACGCGTTCCAACAGGCCGACGGCAGTACCAGCCGGAATTATGGCGGCACCGGCCTCGGGCTTTCCATCTCGCGTCAACTTGCCCGTTCCATGGGTGGCGAAATTTCTTTGGCCAGCGAGGCAGGCGCGGGAAGTTCCTTTACCTTATATCTGCCGGTTACGGGGGTATGCGACTTTAATCCGGAGGCAGGGAAATCCGGTTTTCAGACCAGTCAGACCAGTCAGACGAGCCAGACCGGCCTGAAGGCAACTTCTGTACCACCAAAGTCCGCTCCACCTGCCGCGCTCCTTCCTGAACCGATCCCGGACGACCGCACTCAATTACGGGAGGATGGCAGGAGTATCCTTATTATTGAAGATGACATTACATTTGCCGGAATACTTCTCAAAATGGTTCGTGATCGCGGTTTTTCCGCGCTCATTGCCACTGACGGTGAAAGCGGCATTGCCATGGCCGAGCGCTATCAACCGGGCGCCATACTGCTCGATGTCATGCTGCCGCATATTGATGGCTGGGATGTAATGCGTAACTTGAAGGGTAGCCGGTTAACCCGCCATATTCCGGTGCATTTTGTCACCTGTTTGAATGAGAGTCAAAAGGCGATGAGCATGGGGGCGGTCGGCTTTGTCACCAAACCGGTAAGCAGTGAACAGATGGATTCCGTCTTTGGCACGCTGGAGGCAGCTATTGGCAACTCTGTGAAAAAGTTGCTGATTGTTGAAGATAATCCGCATCAGGCCGCCGCATTGGTGGCCCTCCTGGGAGAAAGGCCTTTGACAATCACTCTTGCAGATAGTGGCACCAAAGCGGTTGAATTTCTCTCAGGTGAACAATATGACTGCATTGTGCTTGATCTCGGTTTAGCCGATATGGGTGCGTTTGAGTTGCTGGATGAACTTAAAAAGTTTGACCCTGAACGGCGCATTCCGGTTATCATCCATACCGGACGTGAATTAACTCACGAAGATGAAAAACGACTGCATCACTATGCCGGAAGTATCATCATCAAAGGGGCAAAAAGCCACGAGAGGCTCTTGAATGAAGTTACACTGTTCCTTCATCTTGTTGAAACCTCACTTGACCCGGACAAACAGCACATGATTCGTTCTACGCTTGACAGAGAGACTCAGCTGGCGGGTAAAAAAATCCTGATTGTTGATGATGACATGCGTAATATTTTCTCACTTTCCAGCGTGCTTTCAGAAAAAGAGATAGTCATTTTTGAAGCGGAGAACGGATGCGAAGCGTTGAAGCAACTAGATCAGTTCCCCGATATCGATCTGGTATTGATGGATATAATGATGCCTGAAATGGACGGCTACGAGGCGATGCGTGCTATCAGAAAGGATTCCCGTTTCAAGGCGCTGCCTATCATTGCCCTGACCGCCAAGGCGATGAAAGGGGATCGTGAAGAGTGCCTGAAGGCAGGAGCCAGCGACTATATTCCAAAGCCGGTTGATGTGGAAAAATTGTTTTCACTGTTGAGGGTCTGGCTGTATTCGAGAGAAGAGAGCGTATGACGGCGGATGAGCTCATCGATCTCGAAATCAGGCTATTAATGGAAGGTATTTTTCAGGTTTATGGCTACGATTTCAGGGAGTATGCCGATGCGTCACTCCGGCGGCGAATGACTCAGTGGCTTTCAGGCTCCGTATATGAAACCATCTCCCGTGCTCAATCTGACCTGCTGCGCGATCGCGCCCTCTTTGACACACTGCTGCGGGAAATCACGGTCAATGTTTCAGAGATGTTCCGTGATCCCGCCTTTTTTAAGGCAATCAGAGAGCAGGTAGTGCCGCATTTGAAGACCTATCCCTTCGTCAAGATCTGGCACGCAGGGTGTGCCACCGGGGAAGAAGCGTATTCGATGGCCATACTCCTGCAGGAAGAGGGATTGAACGGACGCTTCCGTATCTATGCTACCGATATCAACGAAGAGGTAATTCACAAGGCCCGGGAAGGTATCTATCCACTGCAGAATATGCAGCACTTTACAAAAAACTATCAGCACTCCGGCGGCACCGGCTCTTTTTCCGACTACTACACCGCCCGTTACAACCATGCTATTCTGTCCCCCTCACTGCGGGAAAATATCGTTTTTGCTGCACACAATCTGGCCGTTGATACCAATTTTGGCGAGATGAACCTGATCCTCTGTCGCAATGTCATGATATATTTCAAACAACCGCTTAAAGAGCGGGTTTTGGGCCTTTTTGACACCAGTCTGAATCCGGGCGGCTTCCTCTGTCTCGGTACGAAAGAGAGTCTCGATCACCACCTTATATCCGACCGGTATGAAGTGATGGCACCCCGGATGCAGATCTATCGGAAACGCTATGCAAAAAAATAGCTGCAGACAATTCAAGGCCCTCGCTATCGGAGTTTCAACCGGCGGGGTCGTTGCACTCAAATACCTGCTGGGGGCACTGCCCGCTGATCTTCCGCTCCCGGTGCTGATTGTTACTCACATCACACCGGATTCAGCTGACGGCATGGCGGTGTTGCTGAATACGCTCTGCTCAATCAGAGTAAAAGAGGCTGATGAACGGGAAAGCATTACTTCCGGAACGGCCTATCTGGCTCCGGCTAATTATCATCTCCTGGTGGAACGGGGCGGCACTCTGGCACTCTCCATAGATCCGCCGGTAAACTATGCCCGCCCTTCGGTAAATGTCCTTTTTGAATCGGCAGCAGCAGCATACGGACCACGGCTTATCGGTGTCATTCTCACTGGAGCCGGCTCTGACGGCAGTAAGGGGTTACTGAAGATTAAAAACTGTGGCGGTATTACAATAGTCCAGGATCCGGCTGACGCCGAAATGGATTCCATGCCCAAAAGTGCACTGCAACTGCTGCAGGCTGATTATATAGTGCCGTTAAAGGAACTGCCGGATCTTCTGATACGACTGGTTCAGAAATGTACTCCATAAATGCAGGGAGAATAATATGCCACACGTTCTTATGCCACTGGCACCGGGGTTTGAGGAGATTGAGGCGCTCGCAGTAGTAGACATACTTCGCAGAGCCGAGATTGAGGTTGTTATTGCCGGACTTCTTCCCGGTCCGGTAACAGGCTCCCACAACATTTCAGTTGTTCCCGATACAACCATAGATACCATAGATGCCGACTTATTCGACATGATTGTCCTCCCTGGTGGTCAGCCGGGCAGTGACAACCTCAATGCTGATCCACGCATTCATGCCCTGTTAACCGCATTTTCAGCTCATAACAAGCCTATCGGCGCAATCTGCGCTGCACCGATCGTGCTTGCCGCAGCCGGACTGCTGACAGGAAAAAAAACAACCTGCTATCCTTCGTACATTGGCAGACTGAATGGCGGCATTTATGAAGACACGACCGTTGTCAGCCACGACACCATCATTACCAGCCAGGGGGCGGGAACTGCCATTGAATTTGGACTCGCGCTGGTTGCACGCCTGACCAGTCAGACCATTTCCGATAGTATTTCCCGGTCAATGCTGGTTCCTGATTCTCAGGCTCAATTATGGAATCCCGGTTTATTCGATAGCGTAATTCAGGCGCTACTGGGGGCGCTGGAGCTTAAAGACAGCTATACTCAAGGGCAGGCGCACCGGGTTGCTGAATACTGCCTGAGCATTGGTTCAAAGCTTAAACTCCCTGCTATCGAGATGCGTGACCTGTATATGGGAGCGATGCTGCACGACATTGGCAAATATAACACTGCTGAAGGTGTCCTCAATAAACCTGACAGCCTCAACCTGCGTGAGGAAACACTGGCACGAGAACACACACTGAAAGGAACTCTATTTGTCGTCGGCAGTCAAAATTTAAGCCATATCGGCCCGACGATTCTTCATCATCACGAGCATTGGGACGGCACCGGGTATCCAGGCCGCTTGAAAGGTGAGCAGATTCCGCTCCATGCCCGCATCGTTGCCGTTGCCGATGCGTATGATGCCATGATTTCCAACCGTTCATATCGGGATCGGTGGGATAAAGAGGCAGCAATGCACGAGCTTGTAAAGAAAAAAGGATCACAATTCGATCCATTTATAGTTGATGTTTTCATTGAATGCTTGAATGATTCGTCTTTTGAGATGAAAGATTTCAGTTTTTATTTTTTAAAACGCTGACGGTACTGAAGTTAAGAGTTTCAGGAACCACATGAAGGATCTGATAACTCAACACATACTGAGCCGACCGTTGGCCTAAAGGTAGTGATGAGGTAGCCGGGTGAACGGTCCCGCCCGGTTGTATGATTATTCCTCCGTACGTATCCACCTGATGCCTGTATGACGGACAATTACCAGATGGTTACTGAAATTTTTGTCTGAGTGGTTGGCAAGAAAAGGCAGCAGCAAACCGAGGGTGTTTGCCGAGGTCGTCGGATTTACCTTGAGGCGTATGACTCCGGAATGGGTTGTGAGGGGAAGAACAGACCAGTCACCAAAATGCTCATCAAGCGTTACTACCGTTCTGCTATTCTCAATCGCCCACTGGACTATCTCGGAATCATCAGCGGTTGACATACCGATTTCCGATACAGCCAGTACATCGTAGCCAAGCTCACGTAATCTGTTGAGAACAGCGCGATCAAACATCTGATCCAGTAGAAATTTTTGCACTGCCTTCATGCAGCAAGGGGCTCAAATTCGGTATGATCAATGACTGAATGGCAATATTGCAGGGCGGCGACAATTTGCTGACGTTCCAGTTCAGGATACAATGCATGTACGTTTTCGATGGAGCCGGTTTCAATCATTTGATCAAGAATTACCGTAACAGGAATTCGAGAGCCTGCAATAACCGGCTTGCCATTGCATATTCTGGGGTTAATCTGAATGTGATTCATAAAAAATAACCTCGGTAAACTGGAGTAGTTCGCTTCAAGTATCTACGTGGCACTATATATCACGGATGTTTGTAGCGTACAGATAAAAAAATGGAAGCAGTCGCATCGAAAGACCCCAAGGACACCATGACTCCTGAACAATTCATTCATATCCCTCTGGAAAGACAACACCCTTACCGAGCGTGGCGGGGATAAAAACGATTGACATCACAAACCTTTTGCGCAGATAGTGTGGCTACATTGTGATTACATATTTTGGGGGTTTTATGTTAGCTCATGTAATATCAATCGGAAATTCCAGAGGGATACGCTTGCCAGCCAGTATGCTGCGCCAATACAATATCAGTGAAGAGGTTGAGCTGTTACCCGGCAAGGGTGAGATCATTATCAGACCATTAGCGAGAAAACCTCGCGAAGGCTGGAAAGAAGCTTTTGCCGCCATGCATGCTCGTAGTGAAGATGAATTGTTGATTGACGATGCTCTGGATCTGGAGGCTTGGGAGTGGAAATAGTTCAGTATGGCGTTTATTTAATAAATCTTGACCCTACGGTTGGTCATGAAATTAAGAAAACTCGCCCGTGTCTCGTTATTTCTCCGCCGGAGCTTAACAGCAGTCTTAAAACCGTCATGATTGCGCCCATGACAACCAGGTCACATGAATATCCAAGCAGGGTTGCGCTTCGCTTTGAAGGCAAGCAGGCATGGATTGTCCTCGATCAGATTCGAACAGTAGATCGGGCAAGGCTGATCAAGGAACTTGGCAATTTGGATGCGAGGCATATCCGTAAGGTGAAAGATGTTATCAAAGAAATGCTGGTGGAATGAACTATAAAACAACTGACCTCAAATACCTTTGATACGCAGCTCATGGATTGCCTTGACGCCGGGCCGAAGATGGTTTCAAAATTTTGCCCCCTCCACCCTTTTATCCTCACCAGATATAATCCTTCGCGATCGCACGTTTGTCCTTCCCGGAAAGAATATGCAGTATCCGCAACTGTTTGAGCTTGTGGGGAGAGAGTGAGCCTAGCGGTATGTAGACTATTTTTCGTTCCTGACGGGCGGCCATCTGCTTGAAGAGGCTGCGGGGCGGTTTTGCTGCCACGTAGACGACATGCTTCTCGATGGAGTAGTCGAGCGCCGCCATCAGCAGAACTTCTGATCTGGTTGCAGCCATGCGATAATCAGGGTCCTGCCAGACATCCATCATACGGCGTGGTGGATATGAGAGCAGGAAGCCACCGTATTCGCAGCGGCAGATGCCGGGCCCGACAATGTTCTCTGCCGGATCGGTGGCGTAAAAAGCCATATCCGATTCCTGCTCGTGCTCCCCCAGCCAGGTCATGCGATACGGGTAGCGCTCTGTGCGACGATCATCATCAAAGATCACCACAAGACACCCCACGCCCCCCTTTGCCCGCTGCTGCTCACGCACATAGATCGCACCTTCATGAATATTGCGGATCGTCTCCCGCATATCAATACCATCAAGGAGCGAAGTGCTGAATTTTTCACTCCGACTGAGCTCCTCTGAAAGCTGCATACTCCCCTTACGCTTGAGAAAGCGGCCATACTCTTCTATGGCAATATCCTCCCGGGGATAGGAGCAGATCGATGGATCGTCAAAACCCTCCAGCCATTCGCCGGGGCGCTGTTCCCGTTTGCGCTTGAGGAGTCCCATGCGTGAAATACTCTTACTCCGTTTCTGTCGCGGCCGGAAGCGGATGTAGCGACTGCCCCCCCAGATCTCTTCCGGGGAGATACTGATAGTGGCAAGGTCACTGCTTTCCGATTGCCACGGATAACAGGTTGCGAGGCGGCAGAGTGCATAGGCAAAGTTGTCGTCAATGCAGCCCCGGGCCGACGCAAGAAGTTGAAAGAGGTCCGGCTGCAGGTGGCCACCCTGCAGTGCATAATTGCGGGAGAAACGGAAGAACGCCCGCTTCTGCCACATGTGCACAGTTTCACCGGTTTCCTGGCGGTAGTGCCTGGCAGCTTCGCAGAAGAGGCGATAGATAACGCGCTGACGGTCGAGAAAAGCGCCCTCTTTGCCAAGGTGGCGCGCAGATCTGAGAATGGCATTGGCAAGAAGCTGCTCTTCAGGAAGCTCCTGTTTACCGCCATGAATCAGTTCCAGGGCATGGAAACTTTTCCGCAAACCGGGGCCGCTTTCTTTCGGCTCTTCGGGGAGAGGTCCACGGCGATGTTCATAGACAGCCGACAGGAAGGGGAATTCCCCCAGAATTTCGCGACACGATTCCGGATGCAGGTTCCAGAGCGTGACGCCATCCCGCCGGATACGTTCCAATGGCTCCGCCTGTGGCATGGCAAAGAGCTTCCGGACCCGTTGCAGGTGGGCCATCCCGCAGACATAAAGTACCCGCTGATGTTTTTCAGCCAATCCCCTCAGGCGATATGCCATACCCTGTTCCCGGCGTTGATCCTCAAGACAGGGCGTCTGCCCGGAATTGTACTTCAGATATTCGCGGTAGTACGCTTCCAGTCCGAGACGACTGATGCTGTAGGAGTCAGGAAGATGTTCGTGGTGACGGGGGTAGCTGTCGGTGTCGACATCAACAAAATGGAGTGGCAGATTACGTTCAAGGGCCTGTCGTGCAGCCTCTACCAGAGGGTCCGCCGGTTCTACCAGCAGGTAGGCGGTCTCGTTGTTTCCCTGTTCAGAGCCCTTCTTTATGCCCGCCTGATAGCTGATAACGGAGATCTCCGGAAGTCGGCGCACCGCTCGCGTAAAAGCGGCCTCAAGCGTGGCGGGCAGCTCTATGGCAACCGCATCCGGACGAAGCAGATGAAAAGCCATGCGTACCAGTTGGGCACATTCCATGCGGTAATGGAGTATCGGCAGGGCATGGATCGGGCCGAACTTTTCCAGATAGAGACGGTGCGGCATAGGTCAGTCGAGATACGGGAGTGCTTCGTTGCCGAGGATGCGTGCCACGGAGAGCCGTAACAGATCCAAAGGGGGACTGCCGCCTGCAGCGGACATTTTGAGCGCATAGCGGGCGATGTTGATGCCGTCTCTCACGGAGTAGAGTTCGTCATTCTTATGGGCGCGCTGCAGGAAAGTGACCACATATTTCAAAATGTCACTATCCGCAAACGGCAGGTTCTCCTTGAGGATGGTCAATTCCTCGTCGGCTTCCGGAAAGTCGATATATATCTGCGGTTGCAACCGTGAGTGAATATACTCCGGAATCTCGAAAGTCGAGGAGTCTTCGTTCATGGTGACGACAATACGGAAATCGCGTGTTGCCGGAATGCGCAGACCGGTAACGATCGATTCCACATAGCGGCGGTCATCGAGGAGCGGCGCCAGAGAAGCCCACGCTTTCTCGCTCATGCGGTTACCTTCGTCCAGAATAAGAATACCGCCCGTCAGCATAGCCGACACCAGAGATGAGGCGGCATACTGTATCATGCCATTGGGGCCGATGACCGGCGTGACAATCAGATCCTCAGGCCGGGTATCCATAGTTGCCTGGAAAAGATAGACCGGTTGCTCCAGTTGTTTGGCCGCAGCATACGCCAGGGTGGTTTTTCCGACCCCCGGTTTACCGACCAGGCGGGGATTGAAGGGGATGTCACGCTCGTCAATAACCATCCAGGCTGCTAAGAGCTGCAGCAACAATTCGTCCTGTCCGACCCATTGCAGGTTGAGTTCCACCGGTCGGGCCAGAGCAAGGGTAATGCCGTCGATTATTACCTGTTTCATGTTAAATAGTTCTCCATATTCTGCACGGATTTCACCGCTCAATAATGTTCTTATTTTGGCAAATGATTTAAGAGGTCCGGGGGAAATAAAAAAGCACCGCTATCCGGCCTGGACAGGGTGCTGTCAATTAAGTTCTGGTAGCGGAGGCCGGACTCGAACCGGCATGCAGTTGCCTGCGGCAGATTTTGAGTCTGCTGTGTCTACCATTTCACCACTCCGCCAGAGGTGATAGGTATAATTCAGGCAGAGTTGTACGTCAAGGATTATTGCATATCAAAAAACCGCTTGTACGTACGAAAAGCAACAGGTATAAAGACCGCAGGTTACGTTACAATGGAGGTACGTCAGTCGCTGGCGGGCTGCCCGGTCTTCAAAACCGGTGGGGTGGATGAGAAATTCGCCCGGTGGGTTCGATTCCCATGTGCCTCCGCCATAATAAATACAGGGACTTAGGTGATATTTCCGAGTCCCTGTTTTATTGTTACCGTGTCGTATTAATACCGATTGCCCTGTTAATTGTCATGTATGACGATAGAGGAGTAACGCTACAAAATTCCCAATTCACGAAATTTCAGCAGCAACTCCTCTCCTCCCGCTGTTTCAAAAAAACTGCGGAGGGCTTTTGCTGCCTGGATATTACGGACGGAAAGTACTTTCAGCTGCTCGTCTTCAGCAGCAAGGAGCGCATCCAGAGAGTTGAACTGCCTGGACAATTGCTCTAACGACTTCGGACCGGCACCGGGAATGCCCAGAGCGGTAACAAAACGGAAGGAATCTACCTGAGCGGCACCATGAATTGCAGCTATCAGTCGTCGCGCCGATTCCGGTGTGAATCCGGGGAGTGTGGCGACCATCTCCGCTTTCAGCTGAAACAGTGAAGGAAGATCCGTAACCAACCCGGCTTCTACCAGTTTTTCCAGCCGTTTCCTCCCCAACCCTGAAATATTGAGCCCTGATTTTGAAGCAAAATATGTTGCCTTTGCCAGGAACTGCTGCCGACAGACGGGTGAGTCGCGCAGACACGCATCCAAGGCAGATTCCAACGTTCCTGTAGAAACAGTTCCAACATCCGGGTTGCGGGGGACTCGCTGCAACACTTCAACTATCTGCGGTATAACATCTCCCGCCAGAGCCACCACCACTTGATCCCCGGCAGTAACATTCAGACGGTCAATTGCAGCACTGTTATGCAGCGTCACCCGTGAAATAAGGACGCCGCCAAGACGCACCGGAACCACCTCAGCAACCGGCGTACGTCTTCCGGTACGACCGATTGTCCAGTTAATTTTCAAGATCCGGGTACTGGCACTTTCAGGAGGAAATTTCCACGCCGCCGCCCAGAGTGGCGCACGCTCCCCCTCACCCAGTTGCTTCCGCAGCGTCAGATCATCCACTTTCGCCACAATGCCGTCCATGGCAAACTGCTGCTGATCCCGATTAGCCAGATAATTACGATAGGTGGCCTGAGCTTCTGTGAAGCTCCGTACCATTCGAGTCTGTTTGAAATCAACCGGAAAGCCCCACGTAAAAAGTAACTGCAACGCCTCCTGGTCGGTGCGCTGTCCCCGGTCTCCGAACACCAGCTCAAACGGGAACATGCGGAGAACTGCCACCGCCGCCGGATCCGGCTGCTGTGCCTTTAATACTCCCGCTGCCATATGGCGCGGAGTCGCATACGTTGCCGCTCCATTGCCGGATCGAAATTTCTGCAGGAGAGTCAAATCCACATAAACTTCGCCACGAACCACCACCCGCGCAGGAAATGTACCGGTTAAAAGTTTCGGAATCCCCTGTATTTCTCGAACCCGCGCCGTCACATCCTCACCAAAACGGCCATCACCGCGCGTCGATGCCGAAACCAGCCGTCCGGCATTATATATCAGCTCCACCGGCAGCCCATCGACCTTTGGCTGGATCAACAACAATACATCTCCGGTCGCCGCTACTCTTTTCATAAGTGTCGCCACCGCTTCCGGTCCGGTAGCAGATGACAAACTGAGCATCGGTTGTTCATGTTTCACAGTCTGCGATCCACCACCTTCACCACTGCCCACTCTCCTGGTCGGAGAATCTGCGGCTGCAAGCGCCGGAAAACATTCCTCAAGCTGAATCAGTTGCACAAGTAGCTGGTCATACTCGGCATCACTGATAGCAGGCGCTGATTTTTCAAAATAAAACCTGTTGTGGTAACGGACATCGTTGGCTAAGGTAACCATCTGTTGACTTGCTTCAGAGGTGGAAATTTTCGGGCAGGCAGCATGTGACGGTGTCTGAATAAGAATTAATGGCAGCAGAATAGTTAGAAGGTGTGAGGCCTTGCGGAGCAGTAACGGCACACATGTGATGTGGGACAGGATACTCACTCTGTTTCGATCCAATACCGTGCATGCCTGATATTGCACGCAAGCCGGAGGCACAATCACGAAGTGCATCATCAGGAAGATAATGTCCGCAGGATTGACATATATATGAGACCACAATTGCATCGATCTTTTCAAGTTTTCCATCACATTTCACTCACCAACTTACACAGATCGTACAGTTTTTGCGCCGAATTTGACCAGTTAAACAGCTTTGCCCTCTCCAATCCGGCCGTCCGCATACTATCAGCAAGATGGGTGTTATCCAGCACATCACGCATGGCTGCAGCAATACTTTCTACCGAATACGGGTCTACCAGTAAAGCAGCATCACCGGCTACTTCAGGCATAGCGGAACAGTTGGAAGTAATCACCGGTGTTCCGCAGGCCATGGCCTCAATAATCGGAACCCCAAAACCTTCGTGTAGAGAAGGTAATATAAACGCAAGAGCTCCGTTGTAAAGATACGGCAGGTCTTCATCGGTCACATAGTCAAGATATCGTAACCGGGTTTCCGAAAGCCCTGTGACAGAAGTTTCTCTCCTTAGGTCATCAAGGTGTTCTGCATCCTTACAAGCACCTGCAATGACCAGCACAGCTTCACTTTCAAGTCGGGCGAACGCCTGCACAAGCCGTGAAATATTCTTGTGCTTTAAAATACTGCCGACAAACAAAAAGTATTTACCTGATCGCAATCCATAACGGTCAAGTGTCGGTTGTGGATTTTCAATGACACGGAATAGTAAATTATCATACCCATTGTAAATAACATGGATTTTATCAGGACTGATGCCAAATGAAGTTACAATGTCCTGCTTTGTGGACTCAGAAACAGCAACTACTGCGGTAGAACGCTCTAAAATATGCGGCATTTTATAGTGATACAGTTTTGTTCTGAAAGAAGGAATCTCCTGGCGGCAATCCGGAATTGAGTGGTCAAAATGAAGATAATGAAGATCGTGAACGGTAACAATCTGTCTGATTGACGGATAAAGCAAGCCGTCTTGAATCGGGAAAAACAGAACATCCGGTCTTTGTCGGGCAGCGATACATCTGAAAACGGTCTGGTCCCAGAAAGCTCGCAACAAATATTCATAATTTTGAGTCAGGAACTGAGTGAAAGAAAGCAGTCGGGAAATATGAGCATTCGGGACGCCTGAAATCTGCCGGGATGAAACGACCATAGCTGCCGGTTCTATTTTACAAATTTCCCGGGAAATATTGAGTGCAAATCGCTCTATACCTGTCATTTTATCAGAATGGAAACAGGTTGTATTGAGCAGTACCTTCATCGTGTCGAGCTTCCATTTAATCGTAATTGGCTCATCAGGATTTCAGCAACAAGAGCATCAAAATGCTCCTTCGTCCATTCAAGACTGACTTCTTTGCCCCGCTCGGAAAGATCTCTGCAAAGGTTATCATCTTCCCATAGTTTTGCCATAGCAGAAGCCATATCGTCCACAGATTCAGGATCAAACAACAATGCAGCTCCTTTTGTCTGTTCCGGCATGGCATAGATGTTTGAAACGGCTGCAGGACATCCCGATTTCATGGCTTCCAGTGGAGGAATGTTGGTAGGCCCGGAGAAAGTCGGCATTATCATGGCTCTGGCGTCGCGGTACAGTAAGGCCATTTGACTGTCAGAAACATGGTCAAGAAATATGACATCATTATCCAGAGCAAGCTCGACACATAATTTTTGTATTATTGCATATTCATTTTTTTTCGCTCCGGTTAATACAAGTTTGATTTCCGGAAATCGATATTTGAGGAGATGAACGGCTTTTACAAGCCGCTTATGGTTTTTATGCTCCCAGAACTGGGCAGGATAGAAAAGAAATTTCTTTGGAAGTTCAGTTTTCAGGGTCGTGGTTTCTACTAACGGCTTATCATCAAGATAGGACGGCGCTATAAATGGAAGAACGTGGATCCGTGAAGGATCGATTTGATACGAGTCGATAACATGCTGTTTGCCTAATTGAGAATCAACGAGGATGCCGTCTGACCACCTGCAGGTGTTTTTAAAATGCCATTCACGCCAGGCATATTGCCAGCATGTGCCGATTTCCGGAAAACGCCGCTCATAACGATGCATCAGATCATGAATTGTATTCAGTGCAGGAACGGGGGCAAGATAGCCCCACGGATCCTGTGACGGGAATATCCACACATCACACTTTTCCCGCAAGAGGGCTCTTACCGTAGGGTGAAAAACCGGGCTGACAGCCCGCCACAAAGCAGTACTGATGCCGCTGCAATGCAGTAATTGACCAAAAAAACGTCCCCAATATCCAAGCGGAATACATACATTTTTGAAATTATATTGTTCAAGATAGTGCACCCAGGATGGGTGCGAATAACCGACAACAACGTCAATTTCTTCACGCGGCAGTTGCTCTACTGCATCCAGAATAGCAAGGTCATACTGAAACGCGCCTCCCCATGTCGGCTCAATCGCTAAAAACAAGCCAACACGTTTTTTCATCCCTTCACCGCAAAACATACGCCCCACAACGTGTTGGAAACTTCACGCTGAACTGGATTATGGACGTGCGGAGGTATAACTTTACCGCAAGGATGATTCATGTAGGCGAGTTGTTGGGAGAAGTCGTCGGGAGTAAGAAAATGGATCCCTGGTTTGTTAAAATCTTCACGAATAATAACAGCCAATAACAGTTCATTATTAATAACTTGTTCAATCATTTTGTTAACCCGCTAACCATAAATGTGCCTGAAAAAAGGTTGAACAATTACCCTAATGGCAAAGCGTGCAGCAGTCAAAAACAGGAATTCTAACATATTGAGAACATTCAGATTATTTTCAAGTCGAAGTTTGGCTTCAAACCAACGGGCAATAATTTCCCCCCGAATAATTCTTACCTGCCAACAGAAGAAACGGAAACGGCCATGAGTTTCAAGTATATCAGATGAATACTTGGCAACAATCCTCCTGCACCCTTCTACAACGGTTCTTCTATTTCTTGAAATTCCATCAGAGTCAACGTTCATAATCGCAACAGGAACTCCACAATGGAGCAGTGGAAAATGTTTACCGATTGTCAAGGCCATGTCGTCATCCTGCCAGCTTGGAAAATCCTTTTCAGGCAATCCAGTTACTGAAAAACAGCACTTAGGTATTAGCATCGCAGAATATGGACAAAGGGAAAGTTCTTTAAGCAGATAAGGGTAATTATAACCTCTCAAGGATTCAAATTTATCAACCTTGCCCTTTCGAACTACGTCACCATAGACAAGAGCTTCAGTAAAATGACTACTTATTAATGATTGTAGGCGTTTTTCAATTGAATCAGGAAGCAACTCATCGTCAGAATCAAGGAAAACAACATAAGTACCTAGAGCCTCGTGAATTCCTTTAAGCCTGGCACTCTGAGCACCCTGATTACTGCCCATACTCAAAACTCTTACCCGTGTATCAAATAAGGTAATGATAGTATTAACAGTTTCATCGCTGGAGCAATCATCTACAACCAATACCTCCAAAGGTGAAACAGTTTGATTTAATGCAGAGTTTACTGCTCGTAATATCGTTGCAGCACGGTTGTATACTGGTATTACAACAGATATTAAGGCAGATTGCGTAGCTGAAAGATGCATGTTTTTAGCTTTTATCGGCATAACAGTTTAGTCCTTCAATTAAAGGAGCACATTTTACGAAAATCGTTCAAAAAAGCTACCTTTAAGGTGGAAAAAGAATTATGCCAAACTCTCAATAAATTTATTAATAACCAAGGAAATGGACAAGCAAGAAGAATATAGACGGATTCTACCGCAGGATTGGATATTGTTTTTATTGAGAACTGTTTTTTAATGGTATGCCAAGTTGTTTTCGCCTCAATAGAATGTAAACCCGTTGTGCTTTCGTCGCCCCTCAACTGTAGCTTTGAATCGGAAAACAGTTTGAAGCCTTTGTTAAACGCACGAATTGTAAATTCATAATCTGAATAATAGTGTGGTAGAATTTTCGGATAAAAACCACCAATCTCAATGAAGTCAGAACATCTCAAAAACAGACCACGCGTAGATAGGCAATTAATTTCATTTGGGTTGTCAGTTTTGATGCAAGTAAACAATTTCCAGTCAATATATAACCCCGAATCGATTAACCTCCCATCCTGCAAGCTAAAGTAGTAAGCACACAAAAGCACTCTTTTCTGATTAGCAAGCAACATAACTGCGTTTTCAATAAAATCAGGCTCGAAAATTGTGTCATCATTTATGATTAACACAATACTGTCTTGAGATATGTTTTGCTTTTGAAGCCACAAATACCCCTGTTGCAGCGAACCTGCCCACCACCAATTTCCTTTTCCCTTTATAACGGTCAAAGCTGCAATATGTTCATAAACCATATCAGAAGTGCCATCGGTTGAACCGTCGTCAATGAGGACAAGATGAAAATACTGGTATGTCTGTGCGTTGAGGCAGTCAATAAACCGACGAGTGACATCACAGCGATTATGCACAGGAAGAAGTATGTAAACCGTTTCGCTCAAGATTTTCTCATAAAAAATAGGTAGTTGTCACCGATATCGAACGTATCGCAGAGCCGTGTTATTAAGTGATTAATTTTGGTGCGATGCAGCACACTCAGAAAAGCCAAGATGAGTTTATCCATTAATCCTCGTTTTACTTCGGGTGACCAGTATGGGGACGGCTCTCCCATTCGGGGAAATATCAGGGCATGATTCCACTGATGATGGAGCCAGTCGGAACTGGTCAAAGTTTTAACCCATTCGATTTCAATCCCGGCTTTTTCTGCAGCAATATGCATGGATTTATCGCTGAAATGGTGCAGATGATACGGCGCATGCCAATTGATCCATCGGTTACCGAAAACCTTTGCCCCCCACCCGTTTGAGTTCGGAGTGCTCAGAATCGCGACCCCTCCAGGTTTCAGAACTCTGGCAACACCACGCAATGTTTCAACGGGATCAGTTACATGCTCGATAACCTGATCGAGAGTCACATAATCGAAAAAATCCTCTTCATATTGTTCCGGATCAAACAGGCCAACATGAACGTTGAAACCATACTTCTCTGCATAGCGACGAATATTTTCATCTGCTTCTACACCATAAGCATCACAGCCACGCAACTTGTGATAGCCTAGCGTTTCACCGAAACCGCACCCTATGTCCAGCACCCTGACCTTTTCAGGAACCCAGCAGTAAGCTGAGCGGGCAGCACCATCAAGCCAGGCAATAAAACCTTTAGCACCCTCCGCCGGCTTATACTTCGTCACGTCAAAAAATGAACGCGGATAGTGGTCAGTGTAAAGTTCTGTCAACTGGGCAGTGGCGAATTCAAAATTGATAATTCCATGCCCGCAGAAACAGCATTTATAAAGATCAAAATACCCTGAATAGCCGTATCGATCGTCATATATGCGACTTTTCAAGTTAATTTTACCACCACATATTTTACAACACTGAAAAGCTTCACTAATGTTCATCATAATTGTTCAATTCTATCTACTACATTTGCAAAGTAACGGGAAAATTTATATTTTGCATCATAACACTGGTGTGCCCCTGATTGCATTAGCTGATAATTTTCGAATATATTTCCAATTGCTTCCTGTAACTGACCGATGTCATCAATAGCGATTCCACAAGTATATTGATTGATAATTTTTGATATGCCTGGATAGGAATTAACCACAACCGGGAGTCCACTTTTCAAATAATGAGCTAACTTGCCGGAAGCTGAACTAATAAGGGTAAAATTTGCACCAAGATCTCTGTACAGCGCAATTCCGATATCAGCAGAAGCCAAAAAAGCAGACAGTTCTTCATAAGGTACTGGCGAAAGCGAAAACAATACATTGCTGCTCTCAAATCGTCTGACATTTTTTATATAGTTCTCATTGTTATATCCATGGGTGTGAAAAATAAGAACCCAATTTTGGGGCCATGACTGCGCACTTTCAGCTATTTCAGCACACATGGCCCAATCGGCAATAAAGCCTGCATAGAGAATAATACGAATGTCTGGAGCCAACCCGAACAAGTCTCTTAGATAACATGTTTTTATTTTGAAAGGTTCACCTTCGGCACAAACTGGAACAGCAATTATTGAGCCTTCCTGAATCCCATTTTCTTCCGCAATCAGTCGAGCTCGCTCAAGATCTTGGGTTATCGTAAATAGAGCAAACTTATTATAAGTTTTCTCTATTTCCTTAACAATAAAATCGCTTGGTGTTATGCATTGTGACTCAATGTGCAGTTCCATATTGTAATATGAAAATGGAGTATCCTGTTGCAGGCTAAGCTGATAAGCAGCCATCATTCCAAGTGGTTCCACTCCAAATAAACATTTATATTTTTTTGTACCAATTATGGATTCAGCTGATTTTACAAAAAATAAAACAGATTCCAAAAAATTAGATTTTTCGTTTTTCAATTGGATATTCCAAGGCAACAAGAATGAGAATGATTTTATCCTGTAATACAATGCCCATTTTACCTTTGAAAAAAAAACATTGCCATTTGATGGTTTATTTACATCGTGGATATCATAAATACTTATGCGACTATCATCAAATTGCACATTGCCAAGAAAAGTACCACATGTATAAAAATCTACATAAAAACCTTTGCTTACAAGAAAATTAGCTGCATTTATCAGTGAAGGAGAATTACCTAAGCCATATTCGAACATAATAAAAGCAATTCGTTTCTCGGTCTCGTAGTTCGTATTCACGTCGGACATAAATAACAACTCTCTCTATTCCAGTTTGCTCTTTGTATTACACAATGAAACATAAGTGATTTATGAAATCACCCACCGACGCTTATTGATCCAATTATTCTAAACAGTTGGAGATTTTTCAAAAACACCTATCCAAAATAAATAAATATTTTTGTCAGCAGACTCTGTATTGATAATTTTAAAAAGGTTAAACGTCATGGTATCTTTTACGTTAGCAAGAAAACGAGTACAAAATGAATCCACACTATAAAATCTCGCAAAGGCTATATTCCAAAAATTCTTTCGATAAATCAGGACAGAACCTTCATCAATCTCAGGCTGAATTTTTCTTGGATTTATTGGGTCGCGAAAAATGTGATGAACTTCATTCATATATAGAGGAATAATTACCAATTTCCCGTTAGGTTTCAATATTCGTGACGCTTCTATTGCCAAATTTTTATCATCTTCACCTTCAAACATTTCGAGGGCACAATGTAGCGTAATCAGATCAACCGATTCATCTTCCAGAGGGAGATTACTTGCATTACAACCAGTGCGGATGTGCCAGTTTTCCAGTGCAATCTCTCCTGGTGGGAAAGCAAGGTCATTACTAATTACTTTGCACCCAAAGAGATCATGAATTAACTGAGGGAACGCGGAACCCGCGTTCGCAACATCAACAACCAACGACTGTTCTGTCAGATTGGAAAATTGGAATGATATAAAATGTTCCAGAGATTTCTCGGCAAAGTAATCCCCGTATTCACCTGCCGGATAACGGGCCTTTTCAACGAACTCCCTGTATGCCGCAACATCCAAAAAATAAGGAACCGGGATAATCCCCTTTTCTATAAATGAATACTCCACCTTTTCTTTTGAATAAGGGATATCTCCGTAAACAGCCTTTTTACCAGACAGGAGAAACAAGATGTAATTCTTTGCCGTATGATATTTATTCAAAATGCTCAAGGCTCGTCCCCGATTGATACAATATTTATTCCTGAAGCCAGTCGTTTTTCAGCACAATCTTTCTCCAGCTTTCATCATTAATCAATCTGCGGTCATAGCTTACTCTGCTGCAAAAGTAAGACATGTAGGCCCTGCACATTCTCCACCCGTTTTTGGTGAACAGCCTCAGGGCAATATACATCAGGCTGTTTTTAATGAAGCTCCAAAAATGGCCGATAATAGTATTGTACAGGGCCGTCGTGTCATAGCTGTTTTCCCTGTAAGCCGTATAGCAGTCGCAATTCCCCTGGTTTGCCATCCTTTTGTTCAAATAGACCTGCGTCATTCGGGTGGGTGGGATGATGTGGAAAATAATCGAGCTGCCAATATAAGCAAACTTATATCCCAACTGCCGGATTTTGATATTCAGTCCTGTTTCACCATCACCAACCCATTCACCGGCTGTGTTTTCCGGATTATAGCCGCCCGACTGAAAAAAAACATCTCGCTTTATTGCCTGGTGGCAACTGTATACGTCACAATTAACTGAAGAAATAACGAGATCCTCGGGGCGATCCATAAGACTTAGTAACCCATTGTTACAAAGTTCAAGCACCCAATCAGGAGGGGGTATTTCCCACTTTGGCAGCACCTTCCCGGTAACATTAGCAACCTTTTCATCGATTGCAAATGGTTTAATGATCTCCTTTAATAGGTCTTTATCGGCAATCATATCATCGTCAGTGAAATACAGAATATCTCCGATAGCCAGCTTTGCCGCACTGTTTCTGGCGTAGTGAACCCCCTGACGCTGCTCAGAGAGATATCTTATCGGCACATCTGAGTTGCCGACATAGCGCGCCGCCACTTCACGGGTATTATCCAGTGAATTGTTATCGGAAACAATAATCTCGTAACGATCCCAGGGGTAACTCTGGGCAAGGAAGCTGTCAAGGGTCAGCGGCAGCAGGTGGGCCCTGTTATAGGTCGGTATAATAATAGAAATGAAAGGATTATCCGGCATTGGTTGACTCGAATTTTGTCTGTGCGGCGCTACACTGTTCACCAGCCGCAATCTTGCACCGGTCTTCGACAGCGTTGCAGTAATGACAGGCCTCGATATACTCGACATCGTACAGGGTGCGGAGCCTGTGCCGGACTTCATCCTCGGAACCGGCTAAAATATCCACATAATCATGGTCATTTGCAGGAATAACGCCCAGCTTGTCTCCATGCGCCGACCGCGGGCATACATACACCAAGCCTTCAACCAGTGTCTTGCAAATGTCTCTGCATCCCCGGTAAACACTCCTGACACGCTCGTCTGAGTAGTTCCGGCGGTCAAGTCCGCCCATGTCGTCCCAAATGTAATTACTGTCTGAAACATGCACTATACCGTTTTCTGACAGGCATTTTTCAAGGCGCACTCTGTTACCCGACACTGTTCCATAGTCACTGATATAAACACTCACTTTTGCATGTGCAAGTGCCTTTAGGACTTCCTCTTTTGGAACAATGGTGCCATTTGTGACAAGCTGCACCTGCACTATCTTGCCCTGTTCAGCACAATAGCTGATAATACGCGCAATATCTTTGTGCATGAACGGTTCCCCGCCCAGGATTCTAAAGCAATCTATTGAATCCACACACGCAAGAAGCCGGCACACTGTTTCGAGAATGTGTTCCGTGTCGTAGTCTTTCGGGCTTTTATAATATTGCATCAGGTTTGCGCAATTTACGCATTGGAAAGAACAGCGCGAGGTAATGCAGAGTTCAAGGTACGGCAGAATCAGAAGTCTGGATTTATCGATAGAACAAACAAAAGCTTTGGCAAGGCAATAGCACTTGTAAATGCTATTTGGCAGCAGGCTGGACATCATGCCGCCCTGCTGCATGTAATAAGCAGCCAATGATGCAAATGTCACTGAATTTACATAATTCTTCGGCACAGCAATCGTCCTTCTCTCATTTGTTATTCCAATCAGCTTTCAGAAGGCCAGCGATCTTCCGACACGATCGGCAGCCCGTCCATGACACTGTCAACAATATAATCCAGATGCCTGTTTCTGCCGGGGCGGATATCATCCAGCGAATTCACCTTGAGCCTGGGCGTTTCACCCAATTTAAAGTCCATGATATCAATCTTGGTATAATAATGAAAATGCTGAAAAAGGATGAATTTGTATGCAAGATCAATTTGTTTCTTATGCTCAGGCAATTTTTCACCCCTAAGCGCATTATCAAGGGTTAGGAAATATTCTTCTCTGCTCGACGGGTCTAACGTGAAACCGAAACCACGATAAGGTGAGCGGGCCGTGGTGATAACCGGAATTCCTCTGGCTGTCATTTCAAGCCCCACCGTTGTAGTATGCATAATACCGACATGAACCAACGGCAGAAGCTGATAGACCGTCACCGCCGATTTCGGTGTAAGCATTGCGACATTATCAGGAATAATCACCCCACGCCGGTTTAGGGCAGTAGTAACCCTTTCTTCAGTTTCCGGTATGATTGGATTCTGTTCAGCCGGATGCGGCTTGACGATAAGTTGATATTCCGGATGTTTACCAAACCATGTAATTGTTTCTGCAATCCATTCGATCATGTCATCAAAAACAACCTGCTTATTGAGTGCAGCCAGATCCCAGATTACGTTTGCCGCCAGCAGTGCCGTAGGTTTTCCATCCTTAATCTTTGAGAGATCAACCTCATCAGCACAATGGGGAGCCAATGAAGCCGTATCCAGAAGCATGTCCTTGCCCGACAGTCGTCCAAGCATCCAGTCATCAACCGTTTTCAGTTGATTCTCGGCTAGTGGCGGAGCAGAAAAAACAGGCCAAGCACGACGATAGTCCAAATTCATTGAGGCGTCATTGTAGGCATAACACCAGGCATTTGGTCGATTGCAACTCCAATGAGAATAAAAGGGAACTCCACGACGTTCGCATAAGTACTGCAAAATCGCCCACATGCCATAATAGCTGTCATTCGCGATGACCCTGTCAGGCCGAACTTCATCAAAAATCCGCACATATGCAGCATGCACCACCAACAGATTGCGCAGGTGTATTCTACCTAGTCGCTCATGTTCTTCAACCAAATGGTAGTCGCCCACAACATAATTGTTTACCAAAATATCTTTTGCCCATTGGCCGAAGGGGAGATTAAATGCTGAATATGAGAGCCAGGCGCCATCGTGTAGCGCCGTAACTTCCTTGTCAATTTCCCCTACATGATTATTATCGAGATACGATGAAAAACCCAGTGGAGAAAGACTCGTTTCTTTCCACAATAGCTCCGAAGTCTTACAACAATTTCGGCAGTTTTTCATAAATTTTGCACCCCCCCCCCACACCCCACCCCAGAAGTTACATTCGGTATGCTGTACGCTGTCGCAATATATCGGAACAATTTCTGCCCCCCTAATCCTCAGAGCAGTCGAAAAAATCACATCATGTGCATTACATGGTGGATATACACTAAAGCTTGGTCCGTAAAGAATTTTAAGTTGTTTATTATCCCGATTAGAGACAGCAATACTGGAAGCCTCTAAACCGATTTTATGCAAGGCACGGCGAAACTGTGCTTTGTCAGTATCTTTAAAGTTAGTGAACAGTTCCCGAATTTTATCAAAAAGCATAGGTATCCTTATTACCTTGCAATAAGCATATATGGGCGTGGCGGACTAAACCAGTCATACATTCCCCTAAATTCAATTTTATAGGCCGGATTTGCGTCCCGGATAATTCCTGCGCACAGGTTGGCATTGTCATACTCGTGATACACTGAGACCACCAGCTTCGGCTTGTACTCTCGCAGCAATCGCCCAGCGCCGGTCAGGGCGTCCATTTCCGCCCCTTCGATATCCATTTTGATAATGCCGCCTTTAGCTAAATGATAGAGTTCTCCCAGTTCGTCAAGCGTGACACAGGGAACTGAGATACCGGTGTTTGACGACGCAACCGAAGCATCACAGGCATGCAGCGGATCAAGATTAAGCTGCACAATACCTGATGTCTGCCCCAGCGCTCCTTCAATTAGTTGAAATCTTCCGGCATCGATATGCTCTGAGAAAGTCTTTCGCAATGCACTGCATAAAAGTTCCAGCGGTTCCACCACCACTACCCTTCTCGCCCCTTGTTCAAAAGCAAATAGCGAGAAAAAACCCTCACAAGCACCTGCATCCATAACCCATTCAGCCTTTCCTATCTCCATATCTGGATGATTATATGATGATGGGTTGCCAGACCAAGGCGAAAAAACTTCTCCAAAAAGCCAGCTCAAATCGTCATATGCCATTGCCGATGGCCAGAAAATGCGGCGACCACCTATTTCCAAAAGTGTAAGTTCTTGATCATTTTGAGCAAAGACGTTGATAGAAGGGCGCTGGATATTAAAACGTTCATTGAGATAGAGGGAGAGGTCGTTACGGGTAAATTTGTAAGAGCCAGTCAAGTGAGAGATAAGATACGAGTACAGAGCTTTATTTCTCTGGATGAAGCGAGTAAATAAGGGCATCAGGGTCGTGCCCCGGCTGGCAGGTAAGCATTGGCCTTCTCACAATTGTTGATCTTTCCGGTGTCCATCCAGTATTCAATGATCGGGATATTGACCACCCGTTTACCGTGTCGATAAGATGTTTTACTGTTGTAACAGTCAGTTTTTGTTGTGCGTATAAATCCTCTTTCATTTTTCATGGAATTTTTCACTCATCTGTACTTGTATCAAAACTTCGCACAGTTTCATATCCAGAGAAGTGTCAATATCAACAGATTTTTCCTGATGCATGATATATGCGAAAATATTGCTGTTTATAAAAAACGTTTTTTCGGCGATCAAGCGGGAGATGTTGAAAATATATATTGCGCCATTAAGCCGATAATAACGATCCAGCTCTTGACTTCTTTTATGCTTAACATCTTCCCTTAAAAAACCCTCCATCGACAAATCATCAGGCAAAGTGTTGCACCATAGAGGCGTATGAGCAGGCTCACAAACAGAAATCACGGCGTCAGCTTTTTTTTCATGCATCAATAACATTGCGTTATCAATATCAGTGTAGTCACGCAAAGGCGATGTTGGCTGTAAAATCACTATATTTTCAAACGACCTTCCTTCAACAGTCTTGTAATAATCTATGGCATGCAGAACTACCTCAAAAGTACTTGTTTCGTCACGAGCTAACTCCGCAGGCCTCATGAATGGTATTTTTGCACCGTACTCTCCTGAAACCCCAGCAATTTCGACATCATCAGTTGAAACAATCAATTCATCTATAAATCGAGATTGGAGACCGGCTTGTATGGTGTAGAATATCAGAGGTTTTCCAGCCAGAGATAACAGATTTTTTCGTGGTAAGCGCTTACTTCCCCCTCGCGCGGGAATAAGACCAAGAACCCTGTTATTATTTGACATGTCCTTCACCTCAACTCAAAAATAGAGTTTTTATAGCTTCCGGTTTGTCGCCAATATTAACTGAACAGATAAGTTTTTCATCTGGAATATCAAGTTTCAAAGCATCCCTGATCTGCTTCAGATGGTTCAGAGCAAGTGAATAAAGTTGCTCATCTGTTATGTCAGTCATATTAATTTTAAGATACTGCTGTTCACCAATTTCAAAAATATATTTCTTTTCATTTTGTATGAATCCTTCTCGTAGTGCACGATCATACATTTCTGACCCTGGTATAGGCAGAAGAAAACATACGCTAGGCATAATTGAATTTTCGAGACAGACTTTAAAGGTTTGAGCAATATCCTCTTCTGTTTCTGTTGGATAACCAACAATCACATTTGTACCTGAACTTATACCGGCAGCATCCAAAACACGCTTCTGTGTATAAAAAGCCTCCACAGATATTTGTTTATTCATAAGTTTCAGAATTTTTGGACTGCCCGATTCAAGCGAATAAAAAAGTCTGGTAAATCCAGCTTTTTTCATGCGTTTTGCGAGCGCCAGATCATGCTCTCCAAACAAACCAACCCTGCAAACAGCTTCAAAGGTAACGTCAAGTTTCATGTGATCCAACTCATCAAGTAACTGTACTATATCGGACTTGTTCAAAAAAGAGAGTTCATCAAGAAACTTGAAGTGATTTATAGCATAACGAGCATGAAGTTCTTTGATCATTTTTGCGACAAAGGATGGAGTATGTCTGCGATATGGGTTGTGCGCCTGTATAAGCTGATTGTTGCTACAAAAGGTACATTGAAATGGACACCCTCGCGTGGTGATAATCGGAAAGAATCTTTGATTCCGAAGAGCACCAAGATGATGGCTAACTAACTTGTGACCAGACTCGATATATGATTCTATATCAAAGAGGTCCCAATCCGGAAATCCCTTCTGGTCAAGCGGCACGTCCGGTTTTCGTATGGTAGCAGAGTGAATACCATTCTGATCTTTATATGCAATCCCCGGAATACCATCAAAGTTTTTGTCTTGCTTCATCCGCTCCAAAAGCTCAACCAAGGCAAATTCACCCTCTCCCCTAATGGCTACATCGGCACAAGTCCACCGCAACACAGCATCATTCTCAAGCATTGTTGCATATCCACCAACAGCTATACAGGTTTCAGGGTTCACCGATTTAACCATATTTGCAATTTTCTCTATTTGCCAAAGTGTATGGACCATTCCGCCAAAAGCAACTAAATCATAGTGTCCATGCGACAAATACGCGATGAAATCGTTCTGGCTAATTGGGGTAACCGAAAAATCCAGTAGATCGAAATCATAACCTGATTTCTTTACATGCGTCATTACTTGGCATAGACCTATATTAAAGTAAATCAAAGTCTTATCCCGAGTCCATTCAGGCCGGGGATTTATGTTAATAAACAAAATTCTAGGATAGGTAGATCGCGACAGATTTAGCATAAACTTGTCTCATTGAATTTGAGAAACCGTAAGCAAATCATGAGATATGCTTCAGATCAAAACTACAAAAAATGTTTATATTTTTCATCACTGAAAAAATCGACGCGCAGACTTTATCAATATCTTCGAGTTTAATGTTGTTGGATGTTGGTAAACTAAGACCAGCAGATGCAAGCCATTCAGAATTGGGAAAATATCTGCAAAATTCATCGATAAATGGGGGTTGTTGGTGGAGCGGATAGAAAAACGGACGGGTATCAATACCCTGATCTGCAAGATGTGCCATTAAAGTATCTCTTCCAATTCCTGTAACCTTTTCATCTATAATAATTGAATATAACCAGAAGATATTTTTTGCCCACTTTGCGCGAGGAGGAATATAAATACCTTTAATATCTTTAAGTTGACTGTCATATCTAGCAACAATCTCTTTACGATAATGTAAAAATTCGTGTATTTTTTCCATCTGAGCAAGACCGATTGCTGCCTGGAGATTGGTTAATCGATAATTGAAACCAGCGACGTGATGCCAGTATCGTTTTTCACGGGTCATGCCGTGATCACGCAATAATTGCATCTTGTTTCGCAGTTCATGATTGTTTGTCGTTACCATCCCTCCCTCGCCAGTCGTAATAACTTTATTAGCAAAAAAGCTAAATGTGCCGATATCACCTATGGTTCCAACCTTTTGCCCTTTGTATTCAGCACCCAACGCTTCGGCGCAGTCTTCGATGACGTACAAACCATGTCTCTTTGCGATCTCCATTATCGGATCCATATCACAGGGGTGACCATAAAGGTGAACAGGAACTATTGCCTTTGTTCGTGAGGTAATCCGTTCTTCTATAGCTGCAGGATTCATTGTCCAGGTTGTACGATCGACATCCACAAAAACCGGCTTTGCGCCGCAAAGTACAGCCATACTGGCCGGGGCAGCAAAGGTCAGGTCTGGTATAATAACTTCGTCATCACGACCTATTTCCAAAGCCGCCATAGCTAAATGAAGTGCGGCAGTTCCGTTTGAGACACACAGTGCATGATTTACTTTGTGAAATTCCATGAACTTATTCTGAAACTGCTCGACATATTTTCCCTGTGACGAAATCCAGTTAGTAGCGAGGCAGTCAAGAACGTATTCGGCCTCTTTACCCTTCAGAACCGGTTCCATAACCGGAAGTCGCCAAAAATCGGCCAGCCGCAGCAGATCAACAACCTGTCCCTCAGAATTCAAAATGGGCAAATTGGATATTTTATCGTTTAAAAGAGAGATGTTTTCAGCCTTTTCCTTTGGTAACGTGCCCGAAACAAACTCTCGATTCATATACAAATCTGCATTTTCGGAAATTGATGCACCCTTTAAAAATGCTCGTCGCATATCACTATCAGTGAGCAACCCTCTCATGATCTGATCGTGATCAACAATAAAAACGACACCCTTCCCATTCTTATCAAGCGCAGCCAAAACATCCTTAAGCGTTACATCCGTTTTAACAAGGAGCGTACTGAAATTCATTTCCATAACGCATCAGCTCCAATCATACTGGTATTTTCATCAGAACTATTCATAATAAGTTCATGCATTTCGGATAGTTCTGCAAGTGAACGTTGGTAAACTTCAATCACGACCGGTACGTGTTCAAATTTCTTCAAAAAAGGGAAAAACCAAGAGTTCCTGTTGAAAGGACGATTGCTGTCACAACAGCCATCGTTTTCGCTTAAATGTAGGCATTTAATAAACGGTTCAAGTTCATCAAAATACAATTGCGGACTAACTTGAAGTGTTTTGGCACTGACCTTGGCATGACCTACGTCAAGTAAAAGCCCTACTTCAGAAAAGCGCAGGTCTTTAAAAAATTTCTTTATTTCTGCCACATCAGCCAGCAACAGAGGAAATGTTCCGTCATCAGCCATATTTTCACAAGCCACCACATTATTTTCTACCAGCAACCCCACATTTCGGGCTGTAGCGTATAGTGCCAGTTTATTTACCGTAGTGACAAAAACTCCATAAGCCGCCTCTCTCGGTATCGATTGTTTGGCAGCAAAGTTGCTCTGAATCTTTGGATTTCCAAGATCTTTTGGACGAAGATTAAGAGCGAATCCTGCGTGTACACTATAAAATGGAGCTCCCAACCTTGCGCATAAATTAATTGCATTTTTACAAAGTTTAACACTTTGTCTGTGAATTAGCGGATCGGTTGAAGCAAGATTCAGGACAAATGGGATGGCAGGTGACGGGAAATAATTATGAACCAGATAACGTAATTTACCATTGGTTAGGAAAACATTCTTCAGGATTGAATCTAAGAAGGGAAGGGCTGAACTTAATTCAAGATTAAAATAATGTTCAATACTTAATGAAATTATTTTATCTAAATTGCTGGTTTGAAAACATCCCGTTGAGAGATAGCACTCAGGCATCACGCCTTACCCCATGTCTTTTCCATTATAGAATGTCCGGTTCGTGGGCAGGTATCAATAACCGTAAAGCCGGCTTTGGTGTATGTTTGTTTAGCGTAAATATTATCGGGATGTACCTTAAGCATCATTGCCCCAATATTGTTCATGCGACACCAGTTCATGCTGTAATAAAGAGCAAATTTGGAAAGACCTTTTCCAGAAAAAGCACAGGCAATATATACACCAAATGACGGTCGCTGATAACCTTCATCAAAGCCACGCATCATAAAGAGACCAACAAGGTTACTATCAAACCAAATTCCCCAATAGCGATCCTCGCGCACCGATCCCAGCCGTTCCTCAAGGCTTTTTGTGTCAGCGGCAAAGGGGATGAAGTACCGGCTGTAATCATTGCAGTCGGCCGTAAGCAGCAAAGACAGTGCCGATGAATCAGCCGGTGATAATCTTGTTACATCAAGATCGTTCATTGACGCACACCACAAACGCCCCATGTAATGATTTCGTCTATCTGAATCTCCCGTGTTGCCGTACAACCAACTACTTCCGACAGCAAATCAGGTTTTATTCCCGTTCCTGGACGCTTGCATGTCAGCATTTTTTCATTAATTACTTCACCTGCTTTGATTAGACGAGAAGCCACTAGACTGCGTCTCATTCCTTGAGCATTTGCTATCTCTGCCTTGCACGGCTCTTTCCTCGAGGAACCAAGTGTAAGTTCAGCTTCACGAATTGCCCGACAGAGCTGCAAAAACTCTTCAGGATTATATGAAGCAGCATGGTCAGGGCCAGGTAAATTCTTATCAAGAGTGATGTGTTTCTCAATCACCCGTGCACCCAGGCCTATTGCGACAAGACAGGCGGTATCAGATTGGGTATGATCCGAGTAGCCCATTATTGTTCCAAAGGCAGCTGCCATGGTTGGGATTGTAAGCAGGTTGGCGTCTTGAAGACGTGAAGGGTAATTGGTAGTGCATTGCAGCAGAACTATCTGGTTATTGCTGGTTGCCCGTATAGTCCGGACGGCGTTGTCCACCTCTGCAAGAGTAGCCATACCGGTGGATAGATAAATCAACTTGCCGGTTTTTGCAATAGCTCGTAAAAAAGCGGGTTCAACCAATTGACCAGAGGCAACCTTATAGTTTCCAATACCAAGTTTTTCCAGAAATTCAATATCTGCGATGCTGTAAGGGGTTGAGAGAAAATCAATACCTACTTTTCTACAGTGCTCGAATAGTTCTAGATAGGCATCAAAATCAAGCTCCAGTTTTTTAAGCATCTGAAGTTGTGTTTCATTTTTGTCGGTAACCTCAAGTTGATATTTGGCCTTTGGCGCAGTAGCCGTTACAACCTCTTCTGCCTTGAATGTCTGGAACTTCACACAATCGGCACCAGCCATTTTTGCAGCATCAACCAGTTTTTTAGCAAGGTTCAGATCACCGTTATGATTGACGCCTGCTTCGGCTATTGTATAGATTTTATAATTAGTATTAGTCATGGTATCATTCGGCATTTAATTGTTCTCTTCTCAAAACTATTACCTTCAATTCCATATCCACTGATACCAAACATCGAGGCAACCCCTGTTTGGTCCCTTTTCCAAGAGTGAACCGATAAATCCATCGGCTCCGGCTGCAAGTATTTTCCCCATTATCTGCCCTCCTCTCAAATAGTTTCCGTGGTTTTTTTAATTATAGATTGCAAAACCGGTGGTTTTACACCCATTTTCAAAGATATCGGACCTCCGCTGACCCCTAATTGCAGGTACGCCGGTCGCCAGGTACCATCAAGAGATATCTCGAAAGGAAACGGTTCCGGATGGTGAAAATAACACTGGGGGCTTCCAGCTCCGCAGGCTATGAAATAACGGCCAGGTCGCAACACATTGGAGGGGATAATCCATTCACCGGTCCAGATACCGGGCTGTCGCTGAACCATTAACCGCGGATGTTCCTCCCAATCACCCATACTCCATAGTGAAATCCGGTCGCCTGTTGTAATGTTGATTGCAATGGAAACCCCGGCTAAATTGCGTTTGACTTTGTAGGTAACAAGTACTCGGACATCTTCATCGCTTCTAAAAAAAGTGGTTAAAGAGCCATCTGTTCGTTCAATTCGCGAAGAGATAAACTGAATATCATCGTGTTCGCCGCCATTGAATACGACTTCAGCGCCTTGCCCTAAAAATCCCTCCAGTAAATACTGTTCGGAAATCTTACTGGAAGGGCCGATATTTAATATTTGTCCGTTACTGAGATAAAGGCAAGTTTGACAAAGACGATTTATCGCCCCCATATTATGACTCACAAACAACACCGTCCGCCCTTCCTTTCCCACATCCTCCATTTTCCCCAGACACTTCTTCTGGAACTGTGCATCCCCCACCGCCAAAACTTCATCCACAATAAGAATCTCCGGTTCCAGATGCGCCGCCACTGCAAACGCCAACCGCACATACATTCCGGAAGAATAACGCTTTACCGGTGTATCCAGAAACTTCTCAATCTCCGCAAAATCAACAATCTCATCAAATTTCTTCTTAATCTCCGCCCGCCCCATCCCAAGTATAGCACCGTTAAGAAAGATATTCTCCCGCCCGGTCAGTTCCGGATGAAACCCCGTACCCACCTCCAGCAGACTAGCCACCCTCCCCTTTATCCTGACAGAACCGGTAGTCGGTTCGGTAATTCGACTGAGGATTTTCAGCAGGGTTGATTTTCCGGCACCGTTACGACCAATGATACCGATCCGGTCACCCTGATTTACCTCAAAAGAAACATCTTTGAGTGCCCAGAAATCTTCATCTGTAGGGACTGGAGAAGTGTGAGTAGTGAAGGGTGAAAGGATCTTTTTTGAAAGGTTCCTGACGCCGTTAGAGATTACATCCCGCAATGCGGTATACTGTTCCCGCTGCTGGTGATGCAGTGTGTATTTTTTGCCAAGGTTTTCAACGGTGATTACGGTGGACATGCTATTTACCAAGACCACGCAACTGTTTAAGTATCTCTTTTGCCCAGTCGTGCGAATTCAGAGCTGGATACTTTTTGTACAACTTGCCATCACGAGTCCTGAATAGCATCTCCGGAGAACTACCTTCGACAGAGTTATCATTTACATAAAGGCGGTCAGAAAGAGCTGCAGCATATACGCTCATTTGCATTGAACTAAAGTAGCGCTTAATAATTTTACCAATCGGGACCTCATGCCCCCCCTCCAAAATACGCCGCGCCACACGCAAAGCATTTATTTCAGGTGTATCTGTTCCAATAAAAAATACTCTGATAAAAAAACCAGCTGCTTTCGCCCGCCGAATAAAATCAATCTTCTCTTCAGTCGAAAGTACCGTTTCGACAAGCATACTCTTATTAGTGCGAATGCACTCTTCACGAAGTTCTGCGGCACGATTTGCTGCCCTAATAATCGCTTTCGGTGAATTCCAGTCACCAAATTCATTTTGTGCAATATCATCTGGATTGATGAATAAACAATCATCAGACCAATGATGCCCCAACAATAATCTGGTAAAAGTAGTTTTGCCAGATCCGTTGGGACCGGCTATCATGAGTAATTTAGGCTTTTCCATGAATGAGACGGTTTCCATTTTCGTTTACATGGCTCAATTCTTTATTCAACATTGCTTTGACCATTTTTTTTGCGGATAAAGCCCTCTTACGCACAATTTTTCTAAATTCAATAGCGATTTTAGATAAATCTCTCTCTGTCTCATCCCTTTTCAGCAGAATTTTACTTTTTTCTTTACCGATAGTCATATTGATACCCTTTCGCTTGATTACACCAATTTGAGCCGCTTAATAAGTAAACACATTGTCTCATGAAATCGAAGGATCATATCACATCCGCAAAACTGCGCTCCATGTTTCTGAAATAGAGCAGCCCACCGACAAATATCAACAGAGTTAAAGAAGACGAAAGAGCTAACCCCGGCCAGTAGACCGGAAAGGCATCTCCCAGGATCGCCCAGCGAAAACCGTCAATGACACCGACCATCGGATTGAGGAAATAGATTAAGCGCCATTTTTCCGGAACAATTGAACTTGAAAAACCGACCGGTGAGATATACAGCCCGAACTGTACCAGAAACGGTACAACATAACGAAAATCGCGATATTTTACATTAAGAGCAGAAAGCCACAGTCCCGCTCCGAATGAAGCAAAGAAAGCAAGGGCCAGAAACAAGGGGAGCAGCAGCATTCTGATGTCAGGCACAAAGCGATACCATGCCATGATCCCGAACAGGATGACGAGCGAGATGAAGAAATCCACCAGGCCGACAATAACAGAACCGGCAGGCACAATGAGACGAGGGAAATAGACTTTTGTCAGCAGATTGGCATTATCTATAAGAGAGTTGCTGCTCTCGGTCAGGGAGTTGGCAAAGAACTGCCACGGCAGCATGGCAGCATAGACCATTATGGGATACGGTACGCCGTTCGATGGGAGTTTTGCCAAAGTCCCGAATATTATCGTGAACACCAGCATGGTCGCCAATGGGCGGATAACGCTCCATGCAATACCGATGGCCGTCTGCTTGTAGCGCACAAGAATATCGCGCCAGGCAAGGAAGAAAAACAGCTCGCGATAGCGCCAGATATCCTTCCAGTAATGGAGCGCTCCCATGCCGGGCTTTATGAGTAGCTCACGTTGTTCGTTCATATCAGGAATACCGGAACCCCCTTTTTTTATATAGAGATACTATAACTCCCGCCATAAATCCAATCCCGAATCGCCCCATCTCCCTGAATTTTCTAATCGGCACCAGATACAGCGGTGCCTGGCGAGCACAATTGAGAACGACCAGCAGCCACACTATAGCCGAATATTTCGTTTTCAGCATCGAAAACGAATACCCCACCGCCATCGGCTTACGAAAATTCGGTACCAGCAGTGGCGGATGAAAATAGTTCAGTATAGAAACGTTTCGGCTTTTCTTCCCTGCTATGGTAAATCTGACCACAAACTCTACATCTTCCTGACCGATAAAATCACTAATGAATCCACCCAGTTCTGCAAGTACCGATCGGCGATAAGCGGTACAACGACTGGTCATAAAGTATGGATCATGGAAATCATAGTGGTCGTCAATTAACGAAAAAGCTGCACTGCCGTGGGGGACCAGAGCATCTGGCCGGGGATTTGACTCAAATTCTGCAATCAGTGTAGAGATGAAATTGTTCTGCTGAAGTACTGTGTCATCATCCAGAAAGAGGATGTATTCACCACGAGATTGAGCAAGACCAAAATTTCGTGAATACCCCATGTGGCCATAGTTATTATCCAGTAGCAGATAACGGATCGGCAGCTCTTTTAAGAAGCGCTCTGCCGTGGCCCGTCCGGCTTCAGTCCCCCCCTGATCCTCAACCAGCACAATCTCAAAGTCGTGACGCGGGAAATTTTGTTCCAAAAGAGAATAGAGTATTCCCTCCAGAAGATTTATCCGCCCATAGAAATTAATAATGCACGAAAGTACGATCCCGTCAGAAGATTCAGGAACCTGGCAATCGCCACGCAGTTCAAACGGAAACAAGCGATAACATGCCTGTAATGCACGTTCACGCATGCAGAGATGCCACCGAACTATCTCCCATAAATCCCCCACCCCACCATACAGACCCATAAAATTCCGACAAGCAGCAACGGTACATCCCTGACCAGTGATTCCGTCGGGTCACCGCTTTTTCCGGTTCTGATTCTGAACAGATAGCGCAGCAGACCAAAGCAGCAAAGAGGCACTGAATAGATCAACAGCATGGAATGCCGCGAGATCACGTACATGGTGTATGTCACCAGAACAGTGCTGCCGGACATGTACATAACTCCTTCCAGAAAACCCTTCGGATAAGCCATCAGAGCCTTACGATGACGGAGAGCATGTTCACCGAGACCCTGTTTTTCGGCAAGACGCTTGCCTGAACTTAAAAATACCGAAAGCAGGAATACGCTTGCAAACAGCCATTCCGGGATTGCCACATTAAAAGCAACGCCCCCGGCCTGAAGACGCAGCAGAAAACAGGCTGATATACTAAAGACATCAAGCAGGACAATCTCTTTCAGCCTGATACTATACACGACTGAAATTACAACATATGTCAACATGACGACGAGAAACATGCCGGATATATTCCAGGCCATCAACAGGCTGCAGATATATAGAATTGCCGCAAAAAGCAGCGCAGGAGCTATGGAAATCCTCCCGGAGGCTATCGCTCTGGTGCGTTTGTCCGGATGATGGCGATCATTATGCCGATCAAAAACGTCATTGCAGATGTAGGAGGCGCTTGAGACAAGGCAAAAAGCGCTGAAAGGGAGCAACGTGTAACGGTTGAAGCCGAGGGAAAAGAGCGTTCCCCCCAGAAACGGGGGAAAGTACAGCATCAGATTTTTGAGCCATTGACGCATTCGCAGAAGTGATAAATAACTCCGCAACATCGGAACTTACGATTCCCGGTCTGAGCGTACCAGTGAAAGAAAGAAATCCTCGAGGTCCCGACGTTTTGTTTCCACCAGAATAACTTTTATTGCTGAAGAATTTACCTCGCCCATAAACGTATTAAATGCTGAGCAGGGCACATAAAACTCTGCAACAGATCCAGTGCAGCGAATGGAGGTAAAACCTGCGAAGCTGACAGAGTCGGAATCAGGTAGCTGCAGATGAATAAAGTACCCTTCCACGCCACTTCTCAAAATATTTTCAACCCTGTCAAGTGCCACCAGACTGCCTTTGACTATGACCCCCACCCGGTCACAGACTTTTTCAACATCATCGGTGATATGTGTACTGAAAAAAACACATTTCCCGCGTACCTTAAGGTCGAGAATAATGTCCTTGACCAATGCCCGGCCAATCGGATCCAGACCGCTCATCGGTTCATCAAGAATATAGACATCCGGATCATGTACCAGTGCCTGCGCCAGACCTACCCGTTGCACCATCCCCTTGCTATAGCCGCGCATTGGACGTTTTCGGGCCTCCCACAGATCAAGCCGTTTCAATACTTCTTCTGAACGCTGAGCGAGCAATCTGCTCTCCATCCTGAATTGTGAGCCAACAAAAGAAATATATTCCTCAGCACTCAGGTAATCGTAGAAGGCAGGATTTTCCGGGAGATACCCGACATGACGGCGCGATTCCGCCTGAGACGCGTCCATTCCCATAATCTCTGCTTTCCCGGAGGTCGGTCGCAACAAACCCATCACCAGTTTGATAGTAGTACTCTTGCCAGCGCCATTCGGCCCCAGAAAACCGAACACTTCACCGGCAGCAATGGTAAGGTCAAGCCCTTTAAGAGCATCGACCTTAGTCATTCGCTTGCCGGAAAACTTCTTATACAGCCCCGTTATTTCAATGGCGTTCATACTACACGACTCCCATCATGCTAATGTACCAACCTGATATGTAGTTTTGATGCCAATTCTACCATACGATTATCAAGTGTAGCCAAGACACCATTGTGCCTGCGGGCTAAAACCAGATAAAGTGCATCATACACAGGATGCAGATGATCAACTGACAGGGCAAAAGCTTCCTTGTACAACATCTGGCCTGGTTCAAATGTATCAACAAGCATTACAGCACGCTCAAGCACGGTACTTCCCTGCTCTGAATCAAGCATCCCCGCTTTTACGTACTTCCATATCGCGTTCGAAACCTCAGCCACAAAGAGATCCGGGGCAATTACCACATCAGATGTGTCTATATTCGATAGGAATTTTGTCGACTCGGGAAGGTTCATCGCAATAGCAACAGCAGCACTGGCGTCAAGAATCGTAATCATCGTTCACGATCCTCCCTGATGAACTGCACTGGATCAACGGACGGTACCCCATTCAGTTTAATGGGATTGGTGTTGATTTGAGCAAGCAGTGCTTTCCGACGTGACTTGGGATTACGCTCAAGTTGAAGGCCTCGGGCAAGAGTTGCAACAGCCTGTTGTGCGATAGACCGATGCTGCATCTCAGCCTCACGACAAAGCTGAAAATAAATGTTTTCCGGTAATTCTCTTACTTGCAATGATGGCATATCACACCTCCAAAATCGACGCTACTGCGTTTTTCATACAAACGCAAGCGTATTGTAAGTGTATCACTAAAAATTGCTCACTTCTTAACTCCACCAAAGGCAAACTTGCTGGTAGTTGCAACCTTCCCATCTGCTTCCAGGTAAAATGTGCCGCCATAAGGATCTTGAGGAGGTGGCAACAGGAATCCTCCCGATACCAACTGCTCGACCGACACCGGCATAACTCCCTGGATTTTCAGATAGCTGTCTCTGGCTATTTCAATGCGGCGTGTCTCTTTGAACGCATTCAACCGTATAAGATAGTTCTTTTTCACGGCGGGATTTCTCTCCCCTTGTGCCATTGCGGAAAGATATACGACTGCCAGCTCCGTTTGTCCGGATTCCTGCATAAAACGCCCGGCGAGAAGACGGGAGAGTTCAGAACCGGAAAGTTCACCGGCACGCTGATAATATTTTGCCGCAGCCGCATAATCTTTCAGGAAAAAAGCACTGTTAAATCCGGCAAAAAATGGGAGATACCAATCCCAGGTGCGGTACTTCATCCCGTAATCGAGCAGATCATTTGCCACTTTAAACTGCTTGACGTCCCAGGTAAGAAATCCCTGGGCAAAATAATAGGCATCCATATTGTAAGGATCCAGCTTGACTGCACCATGCAGCAGACGGGACATGGAGATAAAGTCAGGAGGAACAGCCATCTGGTTATCAGCTTTTTCCAATACCCCGCCAAAATACATCAATACCTTCAGCACCAGAGTTGCTGCCACCAGCTCTTTATGGTCGGCAGCAACTGTTTTAAGCGCCGTAACGGAAGGAACATACCCGAGTTTTTCCACAAAGGGTTTATTCTTCAGGTAGGCTGTGAAAGGGAGAATGAGTAAGCCATACAACAGCAGACATACCATTCCGGTTGAAACAGTCCGCTTCATGGCTCACCTCATCTCCCGGCGGGAAAATATCGCCGCTGCGGCGGACAGCAGCAGTCCGACATAGACAACAAAATAGGCGATAGTCAGAAGAAGACCTTCTGCAGGGAGCGGAAGACCATAGATAGCATTAACTTTGAGGTCAAAGGCGCCAAAATTGGGAAGAATATAGTAAAGTATCGTAGCAAGTTTTTTAACAAGCGGAGAGAGTGACTTGGAAGCCGGAGAATTGACAAATTCATACGCCTGCTGCGTGACTCCACCTGCAAGGAAAGTGGCGATAGTACCGAAAACCGGTAGAAAGAAAGAGGTGCTGACCGTTGAAAACAGGAAAGCAACTGCAATCAGCAGGATGTATTTTAGAGAGTCAAACAATATGCATATTGCCATGGTAGACCAGACAATCGGTCGGTCTGATGGATATATAGCTGATGAATAACTGACAACGGCAAAAGCTGCCACCCCAAGAACAGATGATGTCAGCAATACAAACAGGGCAGTACCGCCGAAGCGGCCGATCATGTAGCTCTGACGGGAAAGCGGCAATCCCAGCACACTGAAGGTATAGCGGCGTTCGATGTCTTTCCAGAGCGAAGTGCCGCCCAGAAATACCGCCAGAAGTAGAAGAATAAAAGAAATCAGGGAGAGAGATAATGTCAGGGAAAGCTCCGTTACCTGGCGCATGGAAAGAGAAGCCAGGACGGGGATCAACAGGAATGCACACGCAGTAACCATAATTCCCTGAAAAACGCGGTCACGAAAGATCCCTTTCAAGGTGATAACAAGTATATGCTTCATATCACTACCATCAGCACAATTCTTACAGGTTGCTCGGACACTGACTTATAAATATTATATATTTCAGAATAACTATTACATCGCATACGCCGCCTCCTGTCTAAGAAACCGTGCAAGAATATGTTCTACTTCAAGAAACTTCAAGATATTTATCAGATAATTGTATGCTCCATGATTTGCCCGCCTTTGACACCGGAATGGTAACTAGTCCTCGAATCCCTCTTGCCATCTGTTTCAATAACATTTTTGAGTTTATTGTGTTACAAAGGAAACCCAACGTAGTTAATGCTTAAAATCATAAAAAAACTTTAAAGAGTATTCACCCCCTCTTCAGATATGGTTTTAGCAAGTTCAGGACATGGTTTGTCCTCAGGTGCTGTGAAAAGGCCTAACTATAGACCAATTCAGCATTCGAGGATGTTACAATATGCCATCTCAGTCACTCCGGAATGCCCGGTTACACTCTGTCAACACCCTGCAGCAACGACTTATTGATGCCAACTCTCAGGAGTATGGCAGTCGGTACGACCTCCTCTCTTTTGCATCCTCTGAACAATTAGCAGTGGCAACCGCTGAAAGGGAAGCATTACTTCAGTGGTTAGCACATCGTGCCTCTTACGGGTACGCCGGCACAAAGTTGGATTGTAACGATCTTTCACCAGGTTGTCAGTGTTGTGGCACCGGCAGTTGGTCCTGTCTGTTCATTAACGGCCGTTGTAACGGACGCTGCTTCTACTGCCCCACAGATCAGAACGACGACGGACCTCCGGTTACCAATGGCCTTGCCTTCTCCACACCGGAGGAATATGCCGCCTATGTGGCCATGCTCGGTTTTACCGGTGTCAGTATCAGCGGTGGCGAACCACTGCTCACTCCTGATCTTACCCTTGCATACCTGAAAGCAGTGCGAGAACGGTGTGGCAACGAAATTCACTTGTGGCTCTATACTAACGGCACCTTGTTGACAGCAGATCTATGCAACCGCTTACGGGAAGCAGGCCTCAACGAAATCCGTTTTGATCTTGGAGCTGTCCGCTATAATCTAAAAAAATTACGCCTCGCAGCAGGTCGAATCCCGACGATAACGGTTGAAATACCTGCGGTTCCGGAGGATGAAGAACTGCTTAAACTGAAGATGCCGGAAATGGTCGAAAGCGGTGTCAATCACCTCAATCTGCACCAGATGCGCTTGACACCATACAATTTCGGACCGTTAACGGAGCGCGGCTACACCTTTCTCCACGGCGAAAAAGTTACGGTGCTCGAATCGGAACTCACCGCTTTCAGGATAGTCCGGTACGGTCTGGAACATGACATTCCCCTGCCGGTTAACTACTGTTCCTTCACCTACAAGCGTCGCTTTCAACATGCGGCAGCGAGGCATCGTGCGGCGTTGGTTATCTGTAACTCCGGTGAGGTTGTGACAGAACCGGGATATCTCCGCACTCTTTCTGCAAAAGGGGTCAGTTACAGCGAGGCTGTGCTGTTGACAAATCCCAGCTACAGCCTCCCTTTTGAAAAAATTGTTTTGGAAACCGGACGGGCACTGTATCTGGAACGTCGTCCAGTTTGGCATGAGGCAGAGCTTTCGGTTATCGAGCGGAGCGCTTTTGAGGCGGGGCACTCACCTGAACGGATGAGCCGTTTTGAACGGATTGAATGCGGATTTTCTAAGTATTTTTAAACGACACAAACTACCCGACAAAGGTGTTATGATTTCTGGCTCGATTGGCAAGAATGGTGGAATCAAGCAACTCCCCGCAACAGGTGCACTTCCAGGCATCAAAGGAACGGACAAAATCATAAAACTTCTCAGCGAACATACGGCCTTTACAGCGTGGACAGTCCATGTAATCCCCCGGCAACCATTATTTAATTGAGACAACCGGTAGTTACATCTTGTGTGCCAATAGTTGAAAATTTCTATAAATAAGTTGCAATAACTACATTTTATTTATAAATAACAGCAGGTTGAACAACTTTGCGAATCAGTTCCAGTTTCTTTTTACCCATGCCTTCAATCGCAGCAAGGTCATCAAAACGCAAAATTCCGCCATTTAATTGACGATACACGACAATGCGCCTGGCCAGAGCTGGTCCAATTCCTGGTAAACGGTCAAAATCAGCCTCGCTCATGTAAGAAATATCGAGAGGAATTCCAAGAATCATACGCTCTGGAACGGTCATTGGATCAACCGTTATCAGGTGCTTTCCATCCGGACTGGTTGCAAGAGTAACGGCCTGACCATTCCGGAGAGGAACTGTGGCGACAGTTTCGTTGTTGTCCAGGCCAAACAGCCTTACCGGTATCGCCATTTTTATGACGGTAGCCGCCAATATATTGGCTGGCACTTCATAAATCCCCGGATGATGAACTTCACCGTTTACCTTTATCAACATTCTGCCACTCGATAAAACACGAAAAGCCGGACGAGCAGATACATTCTGACTCGACCGGCTTTTTATGTAGAGAGACGCAAGAAGAAGTGCCGCACATACGACCATTACCAACCGTCGCATAATGTCGGTATTCAGATTATTCCTCGGTCTTGTGAAGTTTGTAGTCGATACTGTCAATAAGAGCCTGATAGGAAGCGTCAATAATGTTGTCAGAAACACCGACAGTACCCCAGCGGTTATGCTTGTCACCCGATTCGATCAGCACCCTTGTTGAAGAAGCGGTACCCTGACCGGCAGGCAGAACGCGCACCTTGTAGTCAAGCAGTTTCACTTCCTTCAATTTAGGATAGAATTTTTCCAGCGCCTTGCGGATTGCGTTATCAAGGGCATTGACCGGGCCATTACCTTCAGCAGCGGTATGCTCTATCTTGCCACCGACCTTGACCATGATGGTTGCTTCGGCAACCGGTCTCTGATCCTCACCCCGTTTTTCATCGATAACCCGGAAACCAAGTACCGTAAAGAATTTTTTGTGAGAGCCGATTGCTTTTTTCATCAGCAGTTCAAATGATGCTTCTGCTCCCTCGAACTGATAGCCACGATTCTCCATATCCTTGATGTTGTCAAGAATTTCCATGGTGACCGGATCTTTGCTGTCCAGATTGATATTAAACTCTTCCGCCTTGGCAAGAATGTTCGAACGACCGGACAGATCGGATATTAACACACGGGTACAATTACCCACCAGCTCAGGGCGCATATGTTCATAGGTTTCCGGGTGGCGCTGAATTGCACTGACATGCACCCCGCCCTTGTGGGCAAACGCCGAATTTCCGACATAGGCCTGATGTTTATTGGGTGATATATTGGCCAGCTCGAACACGTACCGGGATACATCCCGAAGGTGTCGCATCTGCTCGTCAGTAATGCACTCCTTCTTCATTTTAGCCTTCAACGCCGGAATTATTGAGCAGAGATTCGCGTTACCGCAGCGCTCACCAAAGCCATTGATTGTGCCCTGAACCTGAACAATGCCCTGTTCAACGGCAATCAGGCTGTTGGCAACCGCACATTCGCCATCATTATGGGTGTGAATGCCGAGCGGAGTTTTAATATGTGTTTTAACCGCCTTGATCATTTCCGCGATTTCGAACGGCATCGTACCGCCGTTTGTATCGCAGAGGATAATACAGTCGACATTAGCCTGTTCTGCAGCCAGGAGGGTTTTTATGGCATAATCGGGGTTTGCTTTATAGCCGTCAAAGAAATGCTCGGCGTCATAAAACACCTCCGGAGCATGCTTCTTCAGGTATTCAAGGGAATCGAAAATCAGCTCCAGGTTTTCTTCAAGAGAGATACGCAATGCCTCATGTACATGAAAATCCCAGGTTTTTCCGAAAATAGTAATCGCATCCGGCTCAGCCTTAACCAGTGTTATGATGTTGTTATCTTTGTCCGGAGTCACCTTGGCGCGGCGGGTTGAGCCAAACGCAGCAATCCTGGCCTGATGCAGTTTTTCCTTTTTTATATCTTTGAAAAAAGAGATATCTTTGGGATTACTTCCCGGCCATCCCCCCTCTATGTAGTGGACGCCTAATTCATCAAGCTTGCGGGCAATACGGATCTTGTCCTCAACCAGAAAAGAGATATCTTCGGCCTGAGTGCCATCCCGCAGGGTTGTATCATACAACTGAATCAAACTCATGTGTGCCTCCCGAAAGTAGTAAACAAATGCTGCCGCTTTGTAATAAATAAAATTGTGTTCCTTTTTAGCTTTTTTTTTTAGATTTTTCAACTAAAACGGGTGGCGGCCATAAACAGTTTTTACTTGACCGGCGCCACGGGACATCCTACCCTGCTTTTATGACTTCCGACTTAACCTCAGCACCAATTCCACAGCTCGTCCGCCGCCTTGCAATACCTGCCGGAACCGGCTTTTTCTTCAACACCATGTTCAATGTTGTGGACACCTGGTATGGTGGCCAACTTTCAACTACGGCACTGGCAGCCATGTCGCTTTCCTTCCCGGTTTTTTTTCTGATTCTGGCAGTCGGCAGCGGTGTATCAACCGGAGCAACGGCTCTGATCGGAAACGCCCTCGGACGAAAAGATTATAACGAAGCACGACTCTACCTGACCCAGTCACTCTCATTTGCCCTGCTGCACTCACTGCTGCTCACCATCATCGGCTTGATCCTTGCGCCAAAAATATTCCAATTGATGGGTGCCACCGGTGAGTACCTTGACCATGCACTGAGCTATATGAACGTCATATTTGCCGGCAGCACATTTTTTCTCCTCAATTTCGTTATGAACGCTATCCTCAATTCACACGGCAACACCATCGCGTACCGAAATTTTTTGATTGGAGGTTTTTTTCTCAACCTGGCTCTTGACCCCTGGTTCATGTACGGCGGGGCAGGACTCCCGCCACTCGGACTGGGCGGAATCGCGTTGGCAACCATTTTTATTCAGTGCCTCGGCGTTTTCTATCTGTTCAGTCAATTATCAAAAACCGGCAGCATGCCATCGTTCCGTCTTAAAGACCTGCGCCCCCGCTGGATTTATTTTCGTGAACTTTTCAGACAGGGTTTTCCGTCAACCATGAATATGATGACCGTCTCACTTGGAATATTTATCATCACCTGGTTCGTTGGTCGTTTTGGTGAACAGGCCGTGGCGGCATACGGTATTGGCACACGTATAGAACAAATTGCCCTGCTGCCGGTCATGGGACTTAATGTTTCTACGCTGGCCCTCACCGCACAGAATTTTGGCGCTGAGCGCATAGACCGGATACGCGAGGCACTTCGAGTTTCTCTCAGATACGGAGTTATGCTTGCGCTCACCGGCACCCTCGGGGCGCTCCTGTTTGGCCATGAATTAATGGGTGTCTTCACTGCGGACCGGACCGTTATTGAAGCCGGAGTCAGCTTTTTGGCTGTTGAAGCATATGTCCTTCCGGCATATGTTTTTCTCTACATTTCTGTTTCCGTCATGCAGGGAATCAAGATGCCGCTCTTTGGACTCATTATCGGCCTGTACCGCCAGATTGCCGGACCGGCATTTATTTTTTATCTGCTCACGACAGTTATGGGTTTGGGGTTGATCGGCGTCTGGTGGGGGATATTCGGCATAACATGGTCGGCGGCACTTGTCGTGATCGTCTATGTCAGCAGGACACTTGCCACACTGGAAAAGGACACCATAAGAATAAGAAACGGGTTGTCATCAGTAAGTAAGCCGCTACAATTTTAGAATCTGAAACAACTCCTTGCAGGTGAATCAAGGTTGACCCGTCGGTGTAAATTGTCTACTATCAGCACCGGCTCAAATCAGTTGATCGCAACTAATCCATTATGGCGGTACATTCTTTCATGCATTCCTATCCCTATACCATAACAATATCTTCCGAAAAAGGTGGCGTCGGCAAGACAACACTCGCTACCAATCTCGCCATATATCTGAAAGCCATGCGTGAAGATCTGCCGGTAACCCTCTTCTCTTTTGACAATCATTTCACAATTGATAAAATGTTCGAACTGCAGAAACGGGAAGAACATGTTCCCGACGTTCATGAGCTTTTGATGGGAGCAAAGGGGAGTGAAGTTGTACAAATCGGCCAGTATGGAGTTGGATATATCAGATCTTCCACTGAACTCGCTGATATCCATGAACGTTTCAAAGGTCCTATGACGCTGACTCGCATGCTGGCTGAATCCGGCATTTCAGGCATTATCATTATAGATACACGGCCGGACCTCAATATTTTGACTCAAAATGCCCTGTATGCCGCCGACCGGGTACTGATTCCGGTCAAAGACCTCCCCAGTCTGGAAAACTGTAAAAATATCTTTGCCCTGTTCGACCAGCGGGGCATCGATAAAAAGTCACTTGCCCTGATTCCGTGTCTCGTCGATTCGCGCATCAAATTTGAAGGAATTTTCAAAGACCAAAAGACGCTCCTGCGCGCTATCGCAGTCAACCGTGGTTACCGATGTCTGGATACCTATATTTCAAAAAGTCCGAAAGTGGAAAGCCTTAATACCAATCCTGATGGCAAAATATACCCAATCCTGACTCACGCCCGTGGCACCGAAGTGTACAGTCAATTCATGGAAATATCCCGCGATATCCTCAGAAGTTTCGATGCCACCATGGAAAGCAGAGCGTGCCTGTATCACACGTGGCTCCTGGAGAAAGAAGCCCATAAGAAGGAGTCATATCTTGCCCGGCTTGAAGGTCTGGCGGAACGTTGCCTCATCTGCGGCGCGCTACTGGCAGAGCATGCCAATGATAGAAGCTTCTATTTTGAAACATCAGATCGTGCTGCACGCGGCTTTCTGCATGGGTATTGTGTCAACAAAATGCTCTGTTCAGCACTGTACGGGCTCCAGGAAAACGATCCGACCTTTGATGCCGCCACAGCACTTGTTGCCGAGAAAGTCACGAGATCCGTATCGCTTCTTCTGCCGCGGATAAACTCTGAAGAGAGTCGCCTTGATTATCGGCAGTTCAGCATGAATGGAGAGCAGCTACTCCAGAAGAGTGTCGGCATGCCCGGTTTTGAGGCAGGTGAATTCAATGGCGTCTTTGACCGGTTGTATCTGCTGCTGAATGAGGCCCTGGCAGGGTTTGAAGGTGCCTTGCGGCAAGAAAGCTGGCTGGCTGTCTATCCTGTGGATCCGGTAAATCCGGAGGCGGTACTGCATGAAGATTCATACAAGTCGGTCCACCGGTTGCAGAGACAGCTGTCAGAAGCGATCCTGACTTTTTAGTCTTCTATATTATTTGACCAACCGGGAAGCGGGAACCAGAGTGATACCCTGACCGGCTAGTCCAGGCAGTGACGCAGCAAGGGCTGCTATCGTTGCCGGGTGTGGGTGGCAGATGGCAATAGCCGAACCGTTTTTTTTGGCCAACCGTACCGCCTGATTGAGTTGGCCGATTATGTAACTGCGGTTCTGTTCATTATCAAGAAACACGTTCCGCCGTGCTGACCTGACTCCCAGGCGCTGTGCAATTTCACCCCCGACACTCCCTGCTGACGTAACACTGTCAATAAAAAACAGGTTATGTTTCTGCAGCGATTGCAGCACAGCAGTCATTTTTTCTCCATGTTCCGTAAATTCCGAGCCCATATGATTATTAGCACCGACCGCTTTCGGAAACTTCTGTACAAAACCTGACATCCGCTCCTGAATCTCGCCTTCGTCCATTTCCACCAGCAGACCATTTACCTCCAGACGCTGAGTCGGCCAACCTTTTGACTGCATCGGGAGATGGATCATTGTTTCAATGGTATGAGCGGCAGCAAATGCCGCAACTTCAGTATCAACACGCAGGCCGGGAATTATCGCAAAGGTCAGCGGCACCTTGATTGCCTCCAGCGAGCGCGCCTCAGACATGCTGCTTCCCATATCGTCTATAATAATAGCCAAACGTCCGGAACCACTACCGGTAACCTGGGATGTGTCACCATCAGGAAGAATAACAGTCGGCGGATAATCGCTCTTTTTTTTGTGAAGTGGAGGAGTTACCTGAGGGGGTACCGGCACAGCCTCGTGCGGATCCGTGGTATAGGGGGGGGCCGGTGAATCATGAGCAGTTTCCGGTTTTTGCGGAGACACCGGGGACTTTTGCCCGAACATAAAATATCCGGAAACAGCCACAACAATAAGCACCAGAATTACCAGGGTAGCTATACGTGGACCCGACGACTTTTTAGTAAATCTATTTTTATTTGGAACTGCCATTATTCATCGGCAGTGTTTGGTTGCCGTCTCACCAAATCCGGAGACGGCAACCAATACAAGCAGCAGAATTGAAACAAAAAACAGTGACTCTGCATAATACAAAGAGATTCTTCCACAAACTTATTTTTCGTTACTCATGGATTTAATCAACTCCCACCCTTTCAGCAGATCAAGAGCTCTCAATACCTGATAATCATTTTTCAGATTATCTTCCAGCCGAGTCGGGACTTTATCAGTTTTATCATCCTTCTTGTCACTCTTTTTCTCATCCTTTTTAGCTTCACCGGCAGCTGATTTATCCTCGGTTTCAAAATGGTTCTCAAGATCTTTTTCGCGCAGATGCAGGGAATCTTTTTTAGCCGTTACTTTCGGGAGTTCTACCGCTTCAACAACAATATCAGGCGTTATGCCTTTGGCTTGAATGGAACGCCCTTTGGGAGTGTAGTAGCGGGCAGTTGTCAAGCGAAGACCCGAATCATCAGCCATGGGAATAATGGTCTGAACCGAACCTTTGCCAAAGCTCTGGGTTCCCAGAATAATAGCCCGTTTGTGGTCTTGCAAAGCTCCGGCAACGATTTCTGACGCGCTGGCGCTGCCGCCATTAATTAATATGACAATCGGATAATTTGCCTCTTTACCACCTTTTTTAGCGGTAAACTGCATTTTAGAATCTTTTTCACGCCCTTCGGTATAAACAATCATCTGTCCTTCCGGGACAAAATGATCGGATACTTTCACCGCCTGATCAAGCAGACCGCCCGGATCATTGCGCATATCAAGCACCAGCCCTTTAAGCTCGTTCTTGTACTCTTCTCTCATGGTTTTTAGTGCTTTAACTAAATCCTCATCAGTCTTTTCCTGAAACTGGGCTATGCGTACGTAACCGTAGCCCCCTTCTGCGAGATGGAACCGGACACTCTTGACCTGGATTATATCGCGGACAAGAGGGAATTCTTTCGGCTTATCAAAACCGTCACGCATAATGGTCAAAATGACCTTTGTTCCCTTTATTCCACGCATACGTTTAACCGCATCATTGATATTTAAATCTTTGGTAAATTTATCGTCAATTTTAAGAATCATGTCACCGGACTTGATTCCTGCTTTGAATGCAGGAGTGTCCTCAATTGGCGATATGACGGTTAAAACACCCTCTTTAATGGAAATTTCAATACCGAGTCCGCCAAAAGCACCCTTGGTATCAATTTTCATCTCTTTGTATGAATCGGGCGGCATGAACGAACTGTGTGGATCGAGTGAAGAGAGCATGCCGTTAATGGCACCATAAACCAGTTTTTTGGTGTCAACCTCTTCAACATAGCTCTTTTTAATAATAGACATGACATCGGTAAAGAGTTCGATTGATTCGTAATCACTCCCTTTTCCTTCAGCAGAACTGTGGCGTTGGGAACTGATTATAAAAACGGTTAAAAATGCTACAATTACTGCAAAACCGGCGATAACTTTTGTTTTTTTGCTTCCTGGTACACTCATTTTCTTCCTCCGGATATATTTGATGCTTCCCGTATTACCTGTGACTAACGCACCCATTCGGCGGGATCAACCGGTTTTCCCTGATGCCGTATTTCAAAATAGAGCATGCTTCCCTTGTTTGAATCCACGTCACCAACCGCCCCTATTGTTTCATGACGCGCAACCTCTACGCCAACTTTTTTTGACAATCGCGATGCATGGGCATAGAGACTGAAATAACCACCGCCATGATCAACAACCATCATATTACCAAAACCTTTAAAATAATCAGAAAAAATAACGGTACCTTCATATACTGCCTTTATTTCGGTACCGGACGAAGCAGAAATTGACAATCCCTTACTGAATGTATACGAATTGAACTCAGGATGCTTATGCTTTCCGTATGACTCAAGAATCGCGCCACGAACCGGAATATTCATCCGACCTTTTTGCGATGCAAAACCTCGATCAGGCACTGGCGGCAAATCTGCAAGCGGTTTCAGCTTTGATCCCGGCTTTTCATGGCGAGAGGAAAGCTTCCGCCTGCTGAGTGCCTCAAGACGGGTGAGCATTTCCTGAAGCCGTGACGCGTTTGCCTGCAATTCCTTCAGGGAAGTTTCATAGTTTTTACGATCCTGACGAACCTTGCCAAGATAGTCAGCTTTCCTGATTTTTTCAGTTTCAATCTCACGTTTTTTTTGTTCAATACCTGACATAATGCGCTCTTTTTTTAACGCATCACGCTCCAGATCCGATTTAAGGCTTTTGAGTTGATCAATTTTCAGGTTATATTCATCAAAAATCCGTTTGTCATTTTCAAGTATTGATTTCATGTAGCGAATGTTTTCCGCAAGCTGCGGAAATGACTCCGCTGAAAAAAACATCCGTAACGCGCCTAACTCGCCCGCTTTATATAAGGATGACAAACGACGCTCAATTTCCATCCTCTTGCGATGTGCTTCTTCCGTCACTCTTTGAATATCACGACCGGTTTTATCCAGGCTTAATTCGACACCACGTAAGTCACGACCGAGAAGGCTGAGATCAGACTGCTTCTTCTCAAGAGCCTGAAGAATCTCTTTAAGCTCTGTTGAAATGGCTGTTTCAACCTTGCGTGTCTTGCTGATAAGCTGTTTTTGAGCCTTAATTTCTCGTTTTACACCGCTCAATTCATCTTTTGTGGATTGCGCAAAGGCAGAAGAGATTACGACGGTTAGCAACGCAGCTATACAATACAGCCGTATCATCAGTTACACAGTAATGAAGCGCTTCAAAGAAGTAAGGCTTCCGATAAAGCCGAGCAGCGCTCCGGCAAGCAACAACCCGGCAAGATACTCAACGGGGAGAAAACTCAATCCGGAAGCAGCGGGATTAAACGTGATATAGCTGCCGGCATTGTGTAGAAACCCTTCATAGAGGCCATACAACAGGGCAAGGGAGAGTAACGAGCCGGCTAAACCCTGAATAAACCCTTCGAGCAGAAACGGTGCCGAAATAAAAAAACGGGTCGCTCCAACGAGAGACATTACCTCCAACTCGTCACGACGGGAATAAATCGTAAGCTTGATCGTATTTGAAACGATGAAGACGACAGCAATGATCAGAAAACCGCCCAGCAGGGCTCCAAGAAGGCGCATGAAATTCAAAAAAGAGTTAAAGCGACGTACCCACTCTTCGCCATATTGCACCTCAGTAATTCCGGGAATCTGCTTAAGCTTCGTAACAAAACTCTCGACAGAGGCGGTCTCCCGGTACGCACGTTTCAAGGCTATTTCCAGCGACGTGGGCAGTATCTCTGAACGGACACCTTCAAGGAGGGTTTCCTGGCCGCGCAATCTCCCTTTGAATCGCTTGAGAGCCTCCTCGCGCGATACATAGCTGACGCGTGACACACCGGAGAGCGCTGTTATTTTCTCCCGAAACGCTGACTGCTCCTGCCCGGTCAGCTCTTTATCGAAATACACCGTTACCTGTACCCGCTCACTCCAGTTTTCCGCAGCAGTTTCAAGGTTGACAAAAACAAGCAGAAACAGGGAAACGATCAGCAGTGCCAGAGTTATTGTCCCAACCGTAACAACATTAACAAACACATTCTGACGAATATTTGTTATCGCCCGGGCCAGGAAGAACCGGGATCTACCGCCAAAACCATCACCTGCAAGCGTAGGACGCCTAACTGTTCTGGCCGTCTCGGACGGTTTCTTTTTCCACTTGTTCAACGATTTCCCCTTTGCTCAAAGTAACGAGTCGCTTATGGCCCTGATCTATCAGACGACGGTCGTGCGTTGCAACAACAACAGTTGTGCCACGAAAATTAGCTTCTTTAAAAATTGTCAGAATCTGGTTTTTATTGGCATCATCAAGATTTCCGGTCGGTTCATCTGCCAAAAGAATTTTCGGATCGTTAACTAAAGCCCGTGCCAGTGCAACACGTTGCTGTTCGCCACCGGAAAGACGCTGAGTAATCAGGTTGTATTTAGATTCAATTCCCATCTGTTTGAGCATGTGCATGGTCTTTTTGCCGATATCCGCCCTGCCCCACCCCAACACTTCAAGTGTTATGGAAACATTTTCAAAGACAGTACGATTATGCAACAGCTTGAAGTCCTGAAAGACAACCCCGATTGAGCGCCGTAACAACGGTATTTGCGAGGGTGTCATACGGGTAATATTCTGACCGTCAACCAATACCTGACCGCGATTGGGAGTAAGCGCCCCGTACAGCAGACGGAGAAGAGTTGTTTTTCCCGCGCCGGAAGGCCCTGTCAGAAAGACAAATTCTCCTTTGCCGATTTTGAGATTGATATTGTGCAGCGCTGAAGCATCCTGCTGATAGGCAAGAAAAACGTTATGAAGCTGGATCATTGTACTACCACTCTTTATACGGCGTGTTGGTCGAAGGACTAATCTTATCTGAACCACTCTTCACATCATATACTCTACCGAGATCAACGGTTCCTGCAGATGGGCTGGCGCCACCGGATCCGTCTGATGAACTCTGTGCGGGCGGCTCAACAGGTTCCCACTTATCGTCGTTGGTAAAAGGATCTTTAGGAATTCCACGCATATATCCTTTAGTCTTCAATTCTTCTATCGTATCCGGATATTTACCCTGATCTGCGTAAAATTGATCAATGGTGTTCCTGAAATTGTAGAGGGTTTCCCGCAACACCGCTTCTTTCGCCTTTATGATACCCCACTGGTAATTCGGCACGGCAATAGCGGCCAGAATGCCGATAATCGAAACAACAATCAGCAGCTCAATTAAAGTAAAACCACGTCGGTCTCGCTTTCGGCGAATTATTTCAGAAAAAAAACAGAATATTTGCATGCTGGGAAAATTCACATTATTACCATTCATTATACTTAGTGCCATCCATTGCGATGTCTGGTTGTGGTGCAAACACGTCATAGACATCATCACCACACCACGATGACGAGTCCTTATCATCCTTGTAGCATCGAAGATTCCAACCCCATTCATCACCAACGTTTGAACTATTTTGATCCTTCGGCATGGTATTAAGTACCGGTCTCCTCAGAAACTTAACCTTGCCAACCTGTATATCACCAAAATCATGCCCGTCAACCAGTTCCTGAAGATCTTTCGGATAGCCGCTACCAGTCTTTAAAGGGCCTGCAGGGATTTTATCAAACGTTTTCCGGTAATCGTCGAGAGCTATACGTATGATGCGAAGATTGCGTTTCAGTTCAATTTCATTTGATCTGACTGCGGTATTGCGGATCAACGGCATCACGCCGGCAGCAAGGATCCCAAGAATAGTCACTGTCACTATCAATTCGAGTAGAGATATGCCTTTACGTGACCATATCAGTTCCACGTCAGCACCATCGACTGTATAGACTCCACGCATTCCAACGCGTCGATCAATCTTCCGCTACCAACCTTCATGATACGCCCGATAAATCTTTGCATGATCGTTCTTTTGTACTGATTCAGCAATAAATTGCCACTGACTGTATTTGGTCATTTTACCTCCCAAACCGGGCGGCGACGATGGTGTTGCACCATCCGCTGGCGACACAGGGACAACAGTCTGCGGAACGGACCCAACTCCTGCCGGTGAAGCAGCAATAGCTATTGTACCCATATTTTCAAGTGCAGTATTCTTAAAGTCCGTTCTAAATGGAGTTTCTTCACTCTTACTGGCGACACCAATTATGCCCCCGGTTTTAGTACCCGGAGGTGCAGGGACACCACCATTTGGATCCGTATAACTTCCATAGATAAGTGTCCATTCCTTGCCAGTCATAGGGTCCTGATTTATTTTATATTTTGCACAATCAGGAGCACACTTTGGGTTCATATCGTCAACTTTGGCAGCATAGTTATGAGGTAGAAAATGTGCCTTTTGAGCACCCTGACTTAGAGAGGTATTAACCGGCACCAGATCATCCAAGTTCATTAGCAGCGAACGTTTTATCGGTGCAACGCCCGGTGTCGGTGAATATTTCTGATTATACCAATTTTCAATCGCCTCTTTGATCTGGCTTCCACGAAAGAGCAGCTCTTTCTCCTGTTCCCGCTGTTTGATGGTTTTCCAGGACTGTCCTACCATACCAAGCATGATCCCCATGATCACCACAATAGTCAGAGCCAAAATGTACGTAAAACCATTCTGATTCGTGAGGTTCTTCATCAACGGATATCCACCGCCGTGCTGAAGGGAAGAATGCTCAGAGGAGCTCCCGTCGAAGAGGTGAACATACTGTTTTTGAAGGCGAAACTTGATGGCCCTTTATTTTTGGCCTTGAATAATACCGTCGCAAGCGTACCGCCACTGGTTATTCCGCCGGTTCCAGGTGACCGGACCAGCGTGACGTTCACCGTTCCGGCAGCAGCATCAGCCTTGCCGCTGAAAGTGGTCGGTTTGCCATCACTTTTCAGCAACGCACCTTCACTTATCGAGACAAATTCGACAAAAATCGGATCATAGGTAAACACGAACGGTGCGTTGGCGAGATCTTTCGCATCGCTGATTTTAATATCAAGACTGAACTGTTGTCCTACCGGTACCGACGAAGGAGCTGCAATCTGCAGAAGGCTTCGCTGAGTTGTCGCAGCAGGTTTAGGGGCTGCAGCCGGCGTTGAAGAGGGCGGGACTGATGGGACTGGAACCGGCTGTTGCTGGGCGGGTTGCCCCGCTTTATTAAGTTGAGGCACACCTTGCGCAGGCGCGGGAACCGCCGGTTTCTTACCGGCTGGTAAAGAAGCAGGAGCCTGTTTATCACCCGCTTTTGCTTGAGCATCATCAAAATCAGGTTCCTGATCAAATGATGAGAGCGGTCTGACAAGGGATGGATGATCCTCTTTACCGGAAACAAACGAGGAGAGACCCGGGAGCGGCACCGGTATTCCTCTCACCAGTCGTGGAGTAATCGCCAGCATCAGTTCGGTTTTGTCTTTTGATGAATTTGTATTGGTAAAAAACGGTCCGAGAATTGGCAGATCACTTAACAGAAATGTCTTGTTTTTATCAGTGCTTGCTGACCTTTGAATAAGGCCGCCAATAACGCTCGTTTCATTATCTTTCAGACTGAGTACCGTATCAATATTGCGTGTGCCGATGGTTACAACTGTAGTTGCACTATCTTTACCGCCAACCGTCTCTTTCGTAATAATTGAACTTACCTCAAGAGAGAGCTTGATGGATATTTCGTTATTAAGCTGAATATTCGGTTCGGCATTTACCTTCACACCGACATCCACATACTGGACGTTAACCTGCGATTGAGTACCGTTCAATGTTGTAGTCGTTATCGGCACTCTGGTACCGACGTTGAATTTGGCTTTTTCCTTGTTTTTGACCCGAATTTTCGGGTTTGACAGCACTTCACCCTTTGCAAGCGTTTTGCCAAAATTAAAGGTCATGTTCGGCACCGTTACATAGCCGCCATAGCCGTTTGTAGAGAATGCTTTTACAAGATTTGTGATACTTGCTTCCCCGACATTGACACTCCCGGTCGCCGATGCACCGCTCCCGCTCGTTCCGGAGACGGTTATTCCGGTAAGACTTGTAGCCATCAATTTATTATCTTTTGAAAACATGCCAAGTTGGACATTGTAATTACTCAGCAGCAATCCTATGTTCTCCGCATTTTTATCGCTAATTTCAACAATTTCTACATCAAGCACGACTTCTGCTTCCGGCATGTCATTGGCATCAAGGATTTTCTCTACGACAGCAACGACATCCTCCGTGTCCCTCACCACAATTGAATTTGAATCTTCGTTCACATACGCCTTACGCACCTGAATCATGGTACGAATGAGGTTGATGGCTTTTTTTGCATCCATATAGTTCAGGTGAAACGTACGCAGAACCATATCCTCATACTGCTTGCTCTTATCCGGCGAATTTACATATACCAGCACGGTAGATTCATTGAGATTTTTTGCGTTCAGCTTGTTCATGTCGGTAAGCAGATCAAGTGCCTGCTGGAACGAGGCATTTTCAAGCAGGATAGTAATGGGAGAGTCTTTAATCCCTTCGTCAAATATAAAGTTAATACCGGAAAGTTGAGACAGAATTTTAAAAACATCCTTCATTTTGGCATCTTTAAACTTCAGAGTTATCGGCTTGTTTGATTTAAGCCGCAACTCAAAGCCATCCAGTTTACTCTTGCGCAATTTCGTAATTCGTTCAAGCGCAGCCTGGAATTCGCTGTTTTTCGGAAACAGTTCAGCGGCCCTGATATATTGCCGATGAGCATCTTTAAGCTTGTTCCCTTTTTCAAATTCTTTCCCCTCTGTATACGCCAACTGTGCGTCCTTGTATCTGGTATAAATCTCTATCTGCTGCGTAAATCGACCTTGCGTCGGATCTATTCCCTGCGCTGCCTGCAACTCAACCAGCGCATCAACATAATTCCCCTTTGCGACAAGATCCATTCCCTGCGCATACCGCTGGTCTGCGGCTTTCACACGGTTCTTAAAAAAACGGATCCGGGGTTCGGTGACTGATGGATCAACCTTAAATGAGTCGGCGTAACTGTACATCGCCTCTTCAAATCGGCCTTCAGACTCAAGCTTTTCTGCCGCTTCAAAGGAGCGTGTCGCTGGAGAGGCACAGGCTGAAAGCAGTCCGAGAGCAATGATTACAATACTATGTGAAGCGAGATTCAAGTAGCGCATTGAGTGCGTCTCCTCGTGATTGGATGATTATTTCGCCGTGGCAAGCGGCCGATTTTCTATCAATGGGATGACAATTTCATCCCCGGTATCGGTAACCGTGAGTGTTAATGCCTGATCAGAAATTTCTGTCGCTTCATAACGACCGGCAACTTTATCCCCTTTTTTAACCAGAAGGATATCTTTATCTTTGATGAGAAAAATTGTTTTTACTGACCCTTTTTTCAGAAAACCTAAGAAAGTGAAGTGCGCCAACGGGGCGGTGTCAGGTTGATTGACAACCGGAGGTACTGTCGCCGGAACCTGAACCGGGGGCGGAGCCGTAACGATTTTAGGCGGTGGTGGTTTAATAGCTACCGCTTTTTGTTTGTTTATTTTCATCTCATCAACAAAAACCGGCTTGAAAATATTGCGGCGATACCCTTTAAAAGCGGCAGCTTCTCTGTCAAGCAGTCCAACATTCAGTTTTGTCCCGTCATCCGCAACTCGGGCCGCTTTGTCTGTAGCAGGAACAACCGCCGGTTTTGCCGACTGCACCGGTTTACCGACTGAGGTTCCAACCGTTTTCAGCCGTGGCATCGCACTGTAACTCCAGACAGCTGCAACCCCGAACAGTATCACCAGCACGAACAGTATCAATCGCTGACGATTCATACCCCACCCCGGAGATACACCGTCAAGCGCACATCCATGACCACGTTTTCTTCAAACAGGTCACTGTTTGAAAAAGTAACCATATCAACAACAAGCAGATCCTGACTTTCTTGAAGATCAGAAAGGTAACTTTTCACACCGGCATAACTTCCACTGACAGAAAGGGACAATTGATACGAGAGCAGCCGTTCTTCCTTAAGCTGTTCCGGCTTATAGCTTATCGCACCGACTTCGACATTGCTGACAGCTGCCGCTTCAAGTAAGTCACTCAAAATTCTGGCAAATTCACGCTTCTCCGGTATGGCTGCGGTCAATTTTTCGAGATCAACAGTACCCTGCTGATACAGGGTACCGGCATCCATTTTCCCGGAGCGGGCAACCTTCTGGCGCAAGTCACTCCACTTTGTTTGCAGAGAAACAACCGAGGGAATCTGATACGCAGAGATTACTACACTGAAGACGACATTAAGGAGCAGCATGAAGGCAACGATGCTTAAAAGTCGCCATTTCTGCCGGATTATTTCAAAAAAAAGCTGTTTCATCAATCAACTACCTTGCAGGAAATCGTAAATTGGATGCCGCGTGTTTTTTCGCCTACAGCGATATTCTGATGGGAAAGGAGCAGGACATTCGCAAAATTTTGCGATGCCTCCAGCGTTTCAAGGTACTGCTGCACCTTCTTAAAGGTGTGAGCGCGACCTTCAAGTTTCCATCCATCCTTTTTTTTGTCCGGTGCGAGCGATGAAATCGCAATCCCTTCAGGAGTCGTTTTTTCAAAAAGCTCAAGTGTCTTCAACCAACTTGAACTCTTGCGATCAATGATTTCATTATAAAAGCGAATTCGACTTTTTTGACGACTGAATTCCGCTTCAGAAATGCCACCAGGTTTCATACCGAGTCTATTTTCAATAGCGGCTATTTCCGATTGTAAACGACTCCGCTCACCCATATTTGAAGATATGTCAATAACATTCCAGATCGTGAGGAGGAGAAGAAGAGCGATAACGCCGGACGCAATCCGATTGATCAAACGATTGTCCAGATAGGTGCGCGTTGACAGATTTATCGTATAACGCATCAGGAACTCCTCAGAGCGACACCAATGGCAGCGGAAAAGGGGAATAACCGTGCCTGGTCACCAGGTGCGGAGTTACCCGGCAAAACGGCACCCTTTGTCTCCAGCAGAGTCGGCGTTAATCCGGTCGATTCAGCGACCATCTCCAGGAAATTTTGCGCCACGTCAGGAGCGGTAACACAAAAAATTGACTGCAGCGGTTGTTCAGGATGCCGCTCTTTATATACCAGCAGAGAGCTGCTGATTTCCATATAGACCCTGCTGTCAGTTGCCACTGTCCCGGACAGGTCTTTACTGCGGATAAATTCAGGTATCCCATCGGTAAAAGCCACTACCGACAAGGTCGTGCCATAAAATGAAATCAGAATGCAATCGTTATGAAGAGACAGTCGACTATCAAAAAGACGGCAGAGACTGAATGTATTACAAGCTATTCGGGCAAGTGACAGCCCCGCATTCGCAATAAGGTCTTCGTATTGAGACATAACATTTTTTGAAGCTATCGCCACTAACAGGGCAAGGTCTCCATTATCACGAACGGTCAACTGCTGATAATCGATATGGGTATCGGCACTGTCAAACGGTATGCTTTTCTTGAGTTTCCAGCGAATCAGATCCAAAGCTTCCTGACGGCTCTTGAAACGGCCTTCGTGATCCATCAACATAATTCTACAGACCCCATCAGGCAAAGAAACCGCTACCCGCGACGATTTACAGAGCAGCTGATTGTGAGCCGACTTCAGGCCGGCCACAAAGGCATCCGGGTCTATGATATTTTGCTCTCGAAGTGATACCTGTACTGTCTGCGTCGGAAACAGGGCACTGGACACACGCTCAACCCGCGGTGACACAGCAGAGCCTCCGGTCATAGCGCACACCACACCCTGCTGATTTATTTCAATACCGATAAGATTATTGGCAAACAACATGGCACACCCTGTTCCGGTCACTCAACAAACGTGACGCGGTTTATCTCCTTAAGTGTTGTTATACCGGCCGCGAATTTTTCCTCAGCAGAATCCCGTAAAAACATGACTCCCGCATCTCGAGCGGCTTTTTTCAACTGCGTAGCGGGAACTTTGGCAATAATCAGATCACGGATCTGGTCGTTAAGTTCCAGAAGCTCAACTATGGCAACTCGCCCCTTATAGCCGGTACCGTGGCATTTATCGCATCCTTTGGCCTCATACAGGGTCATCCCCCGGAAACGTTCCGGGTCAACGCCACCATCCATAAGCTCTTCATCACTGTACTGAATCGGTTGACGACAATCCGGGCAGACTTTGCGCACCAGCCTTTGAGCCAGAACACAATTCAGGCAGGAGACAAAATTATACGGGTCAATACCCATATGAATGAATCGTCCGATAACATCAAAAACGTTATTGGCATGAACCGTCGTGAAGACAAGGTGGCCGGTCAGAGCAGACTGGACGGCAATCTGTGCCGTTTCAGAATCACGTATTTCTCCGACCATGATCTTGTCAGGATCATGGCGCAGGATTGAGCGCAAACCCTTCGCAAATGTCAGTCCTTTTTTTTCGTTTACCGGAATTTGCAATACACCCCGAAGCATATATTCAACCGGGTCCTCTATCGTAATAATTTTATCTTCACCGGTATGGATCTCTGTCAAGGCGGCATACAGCGTTGTTGTTTTACCGGAACCGGTCGGACCGGTAACCAGTACCATTCCATACGGTTCACGAATTTTTTTTCTGAGCCGCTTGATCTCACGCTCACTTACACCGAGGTTTTCGAGTGTCAATCCTTTCAGATCACTGGCAATGCTCTCCTTGTCAAGAATACGGATAACAGCATCCTCACCCAGAGAGCTCGGCATGATAGAGACACGGAAGTCGATCGATTTTTCACCAAAACGGATTTTAAAACGGCCATCCTGGGGAACACGTCGTTCGGAAATGTCCAGCTCACTCATTACTTTCAAGCGCGAAATTATCGGAGCCTGAAAATGCTGGTCGATTGTATCGTTCGCTTTATACAACACGCCATCAATGCGGTATTTAATGTCAACACCGTCAAGCCCGGTTTCAATATGAATATCACTTGCCCTGCGGCTCAGTGCATCGAGAATGGTCGTATTAATGAGCTTGATAATCGGACTGGTATCATCGGACAATGTTTCAACCGATAATACCTCTTCGCCCCGGTCTGTTTCCTTGACCAACTGGAGCATGAAATCTTCCGAAACTTCACGCAAAACCCGACGTGTACCCTCTCCTGCCTTGGTAACCGCTAGAATGGCGGAGTCAGATGCAATTCGTATTTGCACCTGCCGGTCAAGCAAAAGTTCGAGTTCGTCAAGCTTGACAACAGCGGTCGGATCAGCCACAGCAACAACGATGATGTGCGGCAGAAGTTCCAGTGGTACAAAATGAAAACGGTAAATTGCATCAGGTGGCAACTGGTTAAGCAACTCTGAGTCCATCTTGAAATTGCGTAAATCTATGTATTCAAGACCGAACTGTACCGCCAGCGCCTGAGCCAGTTCCTCTTCCGCAATAAACCCTTCATGAACGGCAATTTCACCAAACCGTTGCCGGGTTGTAGCCTGTTTATCAATAATAACAGGTAATTGGTCCGGCTTCAGACTTCCCCGTTCCAACAAAATAGTGCCGATATTTTTTCTTCTAAAAGATTGCATTAATGCCCTACCCTACAGTACCGGCAATTTTGAATATCGGAAGATACATGGCAATAATAATTACACCGATAATGACTCCCATTATCAGCATGATAGCAGGTTCTATAGCTGTTGTAAGAAGATGCATCCGTTCCTCAAGTTCATCTTCCAGATAATTTGAAATATCTATCAGCATATCTTCAAGTGCTCCGGTAGTCTCTCCCACTCCCAGCATGCGGAGAGCCAACGGCGGCATGACATGAATCCGCTCGAGAGCTACGGAAAGGCGACCACCCTCTTCAATAAAGCGGACCGCCTCATAAAGTTTCTTCTCCATAAACACGTTATCCAATGTGCCGATTGACATGCGGAGAGATTCAATGATCGGAATGCCGCTGCCGAGCACCGTTGCCAGAGTTCGGGTGAAACCGGCGACTGAATATTTGGAAAACACATCCCCTGCCACCGGAACTGTCAGCTTGAAGCGATCAAAGGCGTACCGACCCGCTTCTGTGCTTTTCCATGATCTGAAAACGGCCAGCATTCCGATAAAAACAATGATTCCAAGTACAAAATAACGTCTGAGCAGTGACGTGAATGCAATCAATAATTGCGTCAGAGCAGGTAGTTGTGAGCCGGAGTCGGTGTACACCTGACTGAATGTAGGGACAACATACACTAACAAAAGCGTTATCGCCAGAAAGGCAAAAACAACAAGGATAGCCGGGTAAAATATGGCAGCAACAATTTTTTTACGAAGTATTCCAACTCTCTTTAAATACTCGATATAACGGCGAATTGTTTGAGGCAGGTCACCGGTACGCTCACCCGCCCGGATAGAAGCCACATAAAGATACGGAAATGCACGGCCATGTTTCTCCATCGCAACCGATAAGGCGGTACCCGCTTTGACATCCTCACGAACCTGAACAAGAACGTCAAATAACGCTCCGGATTCGTGACGTTCCAGGATCGCATCGAGAACCTGCATGATCGGCATCCCAGCCTTAAGCAGCACAAGCATCTCTTGATTAAATGTGAGTAGAGATTTGTTATTAACCTTTTTGCGCTTAATTCCCTTGTCAAACAAAAATTGAAGCGGTTTTTTTTTGACATCAAACACAAAAAAACCCTGATCTTCAAGATTTTTTCGCAGTACGCCACCATCTGCAGCTTCAAAATCTCTGATGAGAATTTTACCGTCTGATGCACCAAGTTTACAGGAATATAGCGCCATAACCATACTCTCTTACCACAGACACAAAAATAATAAAATATAAAACCACACCTGTCACTACAACCCACCACCACGATTTTGATTTTGTTTGAAGGCTGTTATTTTATAAAATTTATGATATATAGACACGTCTGCCGGAAAGCATCTCAATCCCGGATAACTTATATTCGAACAAGGGGGCTGTACATGAGTGAAATTGTTGATGTCTATGCCAGAGAAATTTTGGATTCCCGTGGGAATCCGACTCTGGAGGTTGAAGTTTTTCTCGAATCAGGTGCTTTTGGACGAGCCGCTGTGCCGTCAGGCGCTTCTACCGGTGAACGCGAAGCTATGGAACTGCGCGACGGTGATAAATCACGCTACCTTGGCAAGGGCGTTCTATTGGCGATAAACAACGTCAATAACGTTATTGCCGAAGAAATCATCGGTATGGAGGCTGACGACCAGGTCGGCATCGACATGAAGATGATTGAATTGGACGGTACCGAATACAAAACAAATCTCGGAGCCAACGCTATTCTGGGTGTTTCTCTGGCAGTGGCCAAAGCTGCGGCTGAAGAAGCCGGTCAGCCGTTATATAAATATATCGGCGGAGCCAACGCCCGCGAACTGCCGCTGCCAATGATGAACATCATCAACGGCGGATCACATGCCGATAACAACGTTGACATTCAGGAATTCATGATCATGCCGGCCGGTGCCTCGTGCTTTAAGGAAGCGCTCCGGATGGGTGCGGAAATTTTTCATGCCCTGAAAAGTGTACTGAAAAGCAAGGGGTACAGTACTGCCGTTGGCGATGAGGGTGGCTTTGCTCCTAACCTGAAATCGAATGAAGAAGCGCTGGAAGTCATTATGGAGGCGATCGTCAAAGCCGGCTACAAACCGGGCGAAGACGTTCTGCTGGCACTTGATGTTGCCGCATCAGAACTCTTTTCAGATGGAAAATACACCCTGGAAAATGAGGCGCAGAAAGTAAAGACCGCTATTGAAATGGTCGACTTTTACGAAGATCTGGTCAACAGATACCCTATTATCTCCATTGAAGACGGTTTGGCGGAAAACGACTGGGATGGCTGGAAACTGTTAACCGAACGCCTCGGCAAACGGATCCAGATTGTTGGTGATGACCTTTTTGTCACCAATCCGAAGATTCTGAAAGAGGGAATTCAGAAGGGGATTGCCAACTCAATTCTGATTAAACTGAATCAAATCGGCACATTGACTGAAACTCTCGAAGCTATCGAGATGGCAAAGAGAGCCGGATACACTACCGTCATTTCGCACCGCTCCGGCGAAACCGAAGACACCACACTGGCTGATCTGGCTGTCGCAGTCAACTCCGGGCAGATTAAAACCGGCTCACTCTGCCGCACCGACCGGGTTGCCAAGTACAACCAGCTTCTGCGGATCGAGGATGAGCTTGACAGCACATCTCTCTTCAAGGGACATGACGTGTTCTACAACATTAAAAAGTAGTACAACAGATAATTTGAGCCAAATGGCGGAGCATGCTCCGCCTTTTGTTTATCTAAAATATGAATGGGAGGAAACAGATGACAACCGTCACTACCCTGTGGAGCCGCTATCAGAAGCATCTCTGCAACTGCCCGGAGATCGGACTATCACTCGATATCAGTCGCATGAAATTTGCTGACAATTTTTTTGAGCAGATGGAGCCTGCGATGCGGAGCGCGTTTTCAGAAATGGTTGAATTGGAGGGTGGGGCCATTTCTAACCGCGACGAAGGGCGCATGGTCGGGCATTACTGGCTGCGAAACCCGGCACTGGTGCCTTCGGACGACACTAAACGTGAGATTGAAGCGGCTCTGACACAGATACATTCCTTCAGCTCTAAAATCCACAGTGGAGCCATATCAGCTCAAAATGGTGCACTCTTTACCAATGTTCTGATAATCGGCATTGGAGGGTCTGCATTGGGGCCGCAGTTTGTGGCTGACGCGCTGACTTCTCCTTCAGACCGGATGAAAGCGTTTTTTCTCGATAACACCGATCCGGATGGCATTGACAAGGTCTTTGGGGAGCTTGGGGCAGCTGTTGCACAAACGCTTGCTATCGTTATATCAAAAAGCGGCTCAACCAAGGAGACCCGCAATGGCATGCTTGAGGCCAAAACCGCTTACCAGTGCGCCGGACTGGATTTTTCGCGCCATGCCGTAGCGGTAACCGGCGCAGGAAGCGAACTGGACCGCTTGGCACAGTCTGAGGGATGGCTGGAACGTTTTCCAATGTGGGATTGGGTCGGAGGGCGTACATCGGTCACCTCTGCAGTAGGGCTCCTGCCTGCCGCTCTTCAGGGGATCAATATCATGGAACTGCTGCGCGGTGCAAAATCCTGTGATACCGTTACCCGCAGCCCTGATACAAAGCATAATCCGGCGGCTGTTATGGCTTTGATGTGGCACTACGCCACGGATGGTCGCGGCACAAAAGATCTGGTCATGCTCCCTTATAAGGATCGTCTCATTCTCTTCTCCCGCTACCTGCAGCAATTGATCATGGAATCAATCGGCAAAGAGTTTGACCGAGACGGGGTGCGGGTTAACCAGGGCCTGACAGTGTATGGCAACAAAGGTTCAACCGATCAACACGCCTATGTGCAACAACTGCGCGAGGGTGTGGCAAACTTTTTTGTCACGTTTATTGAAGTTCTGAAAGATCGGGATGGCAGTTCACAACTCATGGAAGATGGCGTTACCAGCGGAGATTTTCTGTTCGGTTTTTTCCAGGGGACACGTACGGCTCTCTACGAAAATGGCCGGGAATCGATGACCCTTACCATCAATCAAGTTGATGCATATTCGATCGGCGTCCTGATTGCGCTTTTTGAGAGGGCTGTCGGACTCTACGCCAGCCTGATTAATATAAATGCCTACCACCAGCCCGGAGTTGAAGCGGGTAAAAAAGCGTCCGGCACGGTGATTGAACTCCAAAAATCAGTGATGGAACTGCTGCAAAAGGAACAGCGGTGTCTAACGACGGGTGCGATTGCAGAACTGCTGGGAAAACCGGAGCAAACAGAGATGGTTTTTGCGATTTTACGACATCTTGCGGCCAACCCTGAACGAGGAATTATCCAGAGTGATTCAGATCAGTTGTCACAGACTACGTTCTGTACAGGAAAATGATGCGTGTTTGAAAAAATTGGTCACAGATTCATTATTTCATTAGTAAAGACAAAATATGCTTGACATTGAGTTTTGAAGACGCTATTTTTTAATTAGAAGATGGAATGTTATTCTTCATTAAGTAGTGAGAGAATGTAATCCACATGAAAACTATATACATTCTTTCTGATTCAACGGGGGAGACTGCTGAACGTGTTATTCGTGCCGCACTTTCGCAGTTTTATGATGGTGATGTACGAGTACACCGTCTTTTTAAAGTAAGTTCGCAATCAGACATTCAAAATGCTTTGGCTGTTACTGTTTCAACCCCGGGCCTCATAGTTTATACTCTTGTTGACCCACACCTGGCTGAAGTGGTTGAGCGTGTCGCCGAAGAGAACGGACTTATTACTGTTGATCTGCTGAGTCCTCTTATATATAGCCTGTCTCGATATCTCGGGGCTCCTTCGCGAGAAAAGCCCGGTTTACTCCACAGGATTGATACGGAGTACTATCGGCGGGTTGAGGCAGTTAATTTTACGGTAAAACACGATGATGGCCAGGAAACGAGATATATGCACAAGGCGGATCTTGTTCTTGTTGGTGTGTCCCGTTCCTCTAAAACACCACTTGCTATGTATCTTGCCCACAAGGGGTATAAAGTTGCTAACGTGCCGATTGTTTTTGGCATAGCGTTGCCTGAGGAGTTGTTCGAAATAGATCAGACAAAGATTGTCGGTCTCCTGGTTGATCCGAAGCGTCTTGTCGAAATCCGGACTTCCCGGTTGATAAACATGCGACAAAGTCCACGTGGCAGTTATAATGACTACCAGCATGTTGAAGAGGAAATATCAGCGTGTCGGCAGATTTACCGGAAAAATCCGCACTGGTTTATACTTAATATTACGAATAAGTCCGTAGAGGAAGCTGCATCGGAAATTATGAGGCGCATGGAAATGAGTATTGGAGCTGAGTTTTAATAAAGTTAGTACAATCCCACTGACACAAAAGGAGATTATTATGAAAATTCTTATTGTCGAAGATGAAAAAAAAGTAGCCAGTTTTATTAAGCGAGGACTTGAAGATGATAGTTATGAGGTGACTCTCAGCCATGATGGTGTTGACGGCTTTAAGCGCGCCAATAGTGGTGAATTTGATCTCGTCATTCTCGATTGCATGCTTCCGAAAAAAGATGGCCTGGCTGTGTTGCAGGAATTGCGTGATGCCGGCAATCAGGTGCCTGTCCTTATGCTGACAGCAAAAACTGAAACAAGAGATGTTGTTTCAGGTCTTGATGCCGGAGCGGATGATTATCTTGCAAAGCCATTCGCTTTTGCCGAGCTTCAGGCGAGGGTTCGCGCCCTTATCAGACGATCTGAACAGGATCGTGGTGCCGAGATACGGTTTGCCGATTTGCGCCTTGATCCAGTCAATCACAAGGTATGGAGAGGTCAGGTCGAGATAGTCCTTACTGCAAAAGAATACAGTCTTCTGTCGTATATGGTTCGGAACGCCGGAAATGTTCTCTCGCGTGCCAATATTGCTGATAACTGCTGGGAATACCCCTTTGAAACGTTTACAAATATTATTGATGTATATATCAACTATCTGCGCAAAAAGGTTGACGGTAAATTTCCCACAAAACTTATTCATACAGTTCGCGGCCAGGGTTATATTCTAAAAGAAGGGTAGTGAAGGTTGTTTTTTTTGAATTTGTAGAGTACTTTACATACAGGAACTGTCAGGGGCGGTGTCGTGACTTATGCGACCCCGCCCTTGCCGGTTAAATACAGCCTTGTAACTATTTCAATGCAAAATTCTGGCGCTCATCGGGTTTGCCACCCGACGCGGTTTTTGGGGTTTCAATGTCTGCCCGATATATGCAGCCACTTCGTATCCTGACGCAATTCGTTTTTTTAGGGTTTATGATCTGGCTTGTTTTCCGCTTTTACAACTTTGTACAAGCCGTCAACGCGCCGATGGGAAATACCATTGGTGCACGCCCGGACGGAATAGATGGATTTCTCCCTATTTCCGGCTTGTTGGGTACCGCTTCGTGGCTGAAGGGGGGAGGCATTAATACCATCCACCCGGCGGCAGTTATAATTTTTCTTACCGTTGTTGCTGTTTCTCTCCTGCTGAGACGCTCCTTCTGTTCCTGGATTTGTCCGGTCGCTGCTGTTTCAGAATGTATGTGGAAAAGCGGCTTCAGGCTTTTGCGGCGCAACTGGCTCCTACCGGCAAAACTGGATGTAGCACTCCGGAGTATAAAATATCTATTAATGGCATTTTTTATATATGGTATTACTATTGCCATGACCGGCAACGCCATGCGTGACTTTATCAATTCGGATTATCACAAGATTGCTGATGTGCGACTGATGAACTTCTTTTTGCATATCTCGCCCTTTGCATTCGGGGTAATCCTGGTCATTGTTATAAGTTCATTTATTCTGCGCAACCCGCTCTGCCGCTACCTTTGCCCGTATGGGGCGCTCCTTGGTCTGACTGCCGTACTGTCACCGCTCAGAATAACAAGAAACGCTGATACCTGTATTTCGTGCGGTGCCTGTAGTCAGGCCTGTCCTGCATACATTGATGTTATGCATAAGACGAGTGTAGCTTCACCGGAATGCATAGCATGCTGGCGATGTGTCAGCCATTGCCGTTTCAATAATGCACTTTCAATGAGCGCCTTTCAGCGCTTTGCACTCCCCGGAATTATCTTCGCCATACTGGTAGTGTCGATTTTTTATGGCGGAACAGTAATCGGTAAATTGAGTGGACAGTGGCACAGTCAGATTTCTCCGGAAGAATATGTCCGTCTGTTGAAAAAATAACAAAAAGGATTACCAATTATGGGCGTATATGCCAACACCGTAAGTATTACCCATTTTGCCGTAACAGGTGAATTACCCAAAGGCGAGCTATTCGAGTGGTTTTCCCGTAAGCTGTCGGGCCATGTTTTTCAATCAATTGAAAATTCAACGGAAGAGTCTTCTGAAGGATGGGTGCTTGTAGATAAACCGGATAACGCTTCGTTTGACGTTCCTTCCGAATTTTGGCGGGATAATTACATCGTTTTTTCTCTCCGCAGAGATCAGCGCAAAATCCCTGCAGCTGTTTTAAAATCCCATACCGGACGCGAAGAAGGCTTGTTTCTTGCCCAAAACCCCAACTTGCGACGTACTCCGAAGCATAAAAGAGACGAAATCAAGGAACAGGTCCAACTGCGACTTATGACCAGATGCCTCCCTGTCCCCTCAACAGTTGACGTGGTGTGGGATATGAAGAGCGGCGTACTGACCCTTTTCAGCCTTGGAACCAAAGTAATTGACCGTTTTGAAGATATCTTCAGAAAGACTTTTGAGGGATTTAGCCCTGTTATTATTCACCCGTTTGCTCGGGCACGTAAATTATTGAACGGGCAGTTGCTTGATGCCCTGGAAGCAACTAATCAGTCGGGATCTGATGCCGTGGTCGCCCTGATTCGGGATAACCAGTGGCTTGGCTGGGAGTTTATGCTCTGGCTCCTGCAGCGCGGAATAAACGGTGAAGGGGAGTTTTCTGTATGTTGTCCCGGCCATATATCGGAAGGTGAACCTTTTACCGCCTGGATAGATGATCGCATCCAGTTTCAGGGAGGGGGAGAAGAAGGCGGCATCCAGAAGGTTACGGTTTCCGGCTCCCAGGATAGCTATCTGGAGGCAATATCAGCTCTTAAAGGGGGCAAACGGATAACCAGTGCGACAATTTGTATTGAAAAAGATGAGAATCCCTGGAAGGTGACTCTTAAAGGCGATACGTTCGGCTTCGCCTCCTTCAAATGTCCACAGGTACGTGTTGAAAAAGATGCTACCGTTGATCAGATGAGCGAGAGGGAGGCGGTTTTTTATGAGCGGATGTTTCTTTTGGACCAGGGGATACAGCTGTTTGACAGCCTCTTTACACTGTTTTTAAAAGAACGGCTGTCTGAGGCGTGGAACAATCGCTTACTGGCAGTACAAGCATGGCTGGATGGGGAGTAGAGACATGAAATTTATTGATGAAGTAACGTTATACGCAACTTCAGGACATGGTGGAGCAGGCTGCGTAGCCTTCCGGCACGAAAAATTTATTGAATTCGGAGGACCGAGCGGAGGAGACGGCGGTAAAGGTGGAGATGTCATCTTTGAAGCGACTTCGGGCCTTTCGACATTACTGGAGTTACGTCACCGGCCGCATCAAAAAGCAGAAAACGGTCATAACGGTATGGGTAAAAACCGGCATGGCGCAGGGGGTAATGATTTACTGATAAAAGTACCGGTTGGTACTGTTATCAAGGATGTTGAAACTGATGACGTTCTGGCAGACCTCACTGAAAATGGCCAGATTGTTATTTTACTCAAAGGGGGCAGAGGCGGCCAGGGGAATGCCCGATTTGCTTCAGCTACCAACAAAGCCCCGAAATTTGCCCAACCGGGTGAAGAGAATGAAGAGCGCAAACTCCGGCTCGAATTAAAATTAATGGCCGATGTCGGGCTTCTTGGTTTACCAAATGCCGGCAAATCATCGCTTATCAGCAAGGTCTCAGCAGCACGTCCCAAGATTGCCGACTACCCCTTTACGACAATGGTGCCATCACTCGGTGTTGTACCATATAAAAATTATCGTTCTTTTGTCATGGCAGATATCCCTGGAATTATTGAAGGAGCCAATGAAGGAGCAGGACTGGGGCATCGTTTCCTTAAACACCTGGAGCGTTCCGGTATACTCCTGCATCTTGTTGATATTTCCTGGATGCCGGAGAGGGATCCGAGAGCCGAATATGAATCAATAAATAACGAACTCGCGCTTTTCAGCCCTGAACTCGCGCAAAAAGGTCAGATAGTTGTTATTACCAAGACCGACCTTCCCCGAACAAAGGAAGAGTTACCGGCGATAAAATCCTGGTTTGAAAGCAAGGGGGTTACTGTTTTCCCGATATCATCTGCCACCGGAGAAGGGGTTGAACTGCTGCTCGACGAGATTGCCCGTTGTTTGTGGGGCAAGCAGGAAGAGGTATGGTAATGCGGAAGGAAATCCTCAAAGCGGTAAAGCGCGTTGTCATTAAAATTGGGAGCAGAGTGCTTACGGACGTTGGTGGCGCTCTTGATATGGAAGTTATCGGCAGAATCTGTGATGAAATTGCTCAGTTACGATCCCGGGGGATGCAGGTAATTGTTGTGTCATCAGGTGCAATTGCGGCGGGGCGGAGTGAACTTGGCCTGCTTGACAAACCTCGCACAATTCCGCACAAGCAGGCTGCTGCAGCAGTTGGCCAGACACGATTAATGCAGGCGTATGAAATCTCATTGGTGCCTCATGAGCTCAAAACAGCCCAGGTGCTGCTGACCAGTGAAGATCTTGGCAGTCGCCAGCGTTTTCTTAACGCCCGGGCAACTATTGATGCACTGCTTGGCTTTGGCATTATTCCGATCATTAACGAAAATGACACCGTTGTCGTTGAGGAGATTAAGTTCGGTGACAATGACAATCTCTCTGCGCTCGTTACCAACGTGGCTGAAGCTCATCTGCTGTTGATCCTGACCGACATTGAGGGGTTCTACAGTGCCGATCCCAATACCGATCCGGGAGCGGTTCTGATCCCGCTGATTACGGGAGTAACCCGTGAAGTGGAGCGGGCAGCCGGTGGTTCCGGTTCTGCTCTCGGCACCGGGGGCATGGCGACAAAGGTAGCCGCCGCTAAAAAAGCGGGGAAGAACGGTATTGCGACCATCATTGTGTCTGGAAAGCGTCCGGGAGTCATTGTCTCCGCTTTACAGGGAGATGAAGTCGGGACGATGTTTCTCCCTTCCGAAACTGGAATTAATCGCCGGAAACATTGGATTGCCTATACCCTGAAACCGTCAGGCCGGATAATTGTCGATGACGGAGCTCGTAATGCTCTGCTGAAGAAGGGAAAAAGTCTCCTGCCGTCAGGCCTTGTCAGGGTGGAAGGACGTTTTGAACGGGGTGCATGCATCAGGCTCTGCGGACTGGATGGAATAGAATTTGCCCGAGGTCTGTCAGATTACTCAAGTAGTGAAGCAGATCGCCTTGCCGGAAGCAAAAGCCTGGAAATCGAGAGGATCCTTGGCTATTACTATGGGGATGTCATTGTTCATCGGGACAACATGGTCCTGATTTAGCAAGCAAAAAAGGCCTCAGAGACACAAGTCTCCGAGGCCTTTTTTGAATCAGCTGTTATTTCGGCGGGATAACTACTGATGCCGATGCAGCAAAAATTTCTTTTTTCTGCAGTCCGCCGTTCTCAACTTCAACCTGTCCGCGCAGTTCCTGACCTACTGAAGCTTTTTCCTGAACTTTCACATCAAGATTTATTTGTACCAGCTGGCCAATGTCAACTTTATCAATCCTGAAGGCAAGAAATCCGTTCGCTTCCTTCGTAAAGGGAGTGTCCGAACCGCCGAGGAAATCAACCTGTGGTGGAAGCTGCAGGCGCACTGTTAAACTCTTTGCCGACTGTGACCCTGCGTTAAGAACCGTCACTCGATAGCGAAGCTGTTCACCCGGAACAACTTTCGGCTTGATCAGCTTGGCAACGGCGCGAACAAGCGGGGCCGAGCTTATTACGACAGTTTCTTTCCGGAAACCGACATCACTGAATTTTGCTGATACGGCATGAAGTGTCAGTGTAGAACGATGGCCGTCAACTATCTCGGACGGCATCCTGACCTGAACATATCCCTTGAATGTTTCGCCAGCGGCAAGTTGCAGACGAGTCACGCTTTCAGCTTTGCCCGGTCTTGTCAGTACGACGCCATATTCCCTGGCTGCAGTTATCGACAACAGCAGTTCTTCACTGCTGTTCCCCTTATTTGTGACTTCAAACGGAACGACACCATTACTGCCGACCGGAATTGCCCCTGTGTCATTGCTGAGTAAGATGGCGATTTTTATATTCTCTTTGGCAATCTTCTCTGCAAGCAGGCGCTCTCTCTCCCGGCGTTCTTCTTCAAGCTTGATTCCGGCCAACCGCTCTTTCTCGAGTCGCTCTTCTTCCAGTTTGATTTTAGCCAGGCGTGCTTTTTCAAGGCGCTCTTTTTCGAGGCGTTCTTCTTCAAGCTTGATATTAGCCAGGCGCTCTTTTTCCAAACGCTCTTTTTCCAGGCGTTCTTCCTCAAGCTTTATCTTGGCCAGGCGCTCCTGCTCGGCTTTCGCTTTTGCAATACGCTCCATCTCCAGCTTCATTTCAGCAGCGCGTTGACGGGCAATTCTGTCATTGCTTACTTGACGGGCTGCTGCCTGCAGCGTTTTATCAACCGCAATAACTTCACCTTTTTGATAACGGTTTCCGAGAATTTTTAAATCATCTTCAACTGATGTTTTCAGCCTGCTCTCGGGAAATTCATTGAAAAACAGGGTAACAGATTTTGCCGCCCGCTCATTTTCGCCTGATTTCAGACTTGCTCTGGCTATAAGAAGTAATGTTACATCCCTGAGGGGAGACTCGGGGAAAACCTGATTTAATTGATCACATTTTTCTATGGTCAGCAGGTAATCCTTCTGCTGATACGCATTGAATGCCTCAACAAAAACCGTTGAGTCATCAATTTCAGCTGACTGGCCGGGGACAATCGTGACAAACACCATGAACAGTGACAAAACAATCAGAACAACGGATTTTAGAGATGAATTCATATAATTAGTCCACAAAACTTTTTAGTTTTTTACTACGGCTCGGGTGACGCAATTTGCGCAGTGCTTTTGCTTCGATCTGCCTGATTCGCTCACGGGTTACCTCAAAATCATGGCCAACTTCCTCAAGGGTATGGTCACTTTTTTCGCCGATACCAAAGCGCATACGGAGAACTTTTTCTTCTCGAGGCGTCAATGTTGCAAGTACTTTGGCGGTACTCTCCGAGAGGTTATTCTTTATGACCGCCTCAATAGGGGATATGACCCCCTTGTCTTCAATAAAATCTCCAAGGTGGGAATCCTCTTCTTCACCAATCGGCGTTTCAAGCGAGATCGGTTCCTTGGCGATTTTAAGAACCTTGCGGACTTTGTCAAGTGGAAGTTGCATACGCTCAGCTATTTCTTCCGGTGATGGCTCCCGACCATTTTCCTGTACCAACTGACGGCTGGTTCGAATCAGTTTGTTGATTGTCTCGATCATATGAACCGGAATACGGATCGTGCGTGCCTGGTCAGCAATCGCACGGGTAATAGCCTGACGGATCCACCAGGTTGCATAGGTTGAAAATTTATAGCCGCGTTGATATTCAAACTTATCGACAGCTTTCATTAACCCGATATTCCCTTCCTGAATAAGATCAAGGAACTGGAGGCCGCGATTCGTGTATTTTTTTGCAATTGAGACAACGAGCCGCAAGTTTGCCTCAATAAGTTCACTTTTTGCGATACGGGCCTTGCACTCACCCTCTTCAATTGCTTTAAGTGCAGCGGCAAGGTCACGTGCTTTAAAGCCGGATTCCTGCTCTACCTTCTGGATCTTGCGTGCTGCAGTGCGAAGACGCTTCTCTATTCGTGCCGTCTCTTCTTCGTCTAACTTGAGCTTACTCAACTCTACGGTGCATTTTTCTTCTTCATTCTGGAGTTTATCAAGAAGAGTTTTTAATTTTTCTAAGGTAATAAGTTTTTCAAGATCTGATAATTCCGCCTGTAACGTATCAACTTTTCCGGAGAGATCTTTCAGCCGTTCGGCAACTCTATTGGTATGACGATCTTTCAATCTCAGAGACTTGAGAAGATCCGCCTGTCGATCTTTTCCTTCGCGTAATTTCTTTTCAAATTCTTTTTTCTTTGCCGGAGACTTTGCCGACGTGACCGCTTCTAAAATCTCAATAATAACAAGATCCTGGGCAACAATTGCATCGATGATATCGAGTATTCTTGTTTTCTGGACATCCTCTTCATCATCTTCCAGAACTTCTTCCTCAACCTCTTTACTGACTTCCGAAGGGGTTATCAAAAACTTGCGCAACCGGTCACCGAGAGAGATAACTTCTTTAACGGTGATTGGTGTATTGAGTATTACTCCGGCAACATCACGCTCACCATCTTCAATCCGTTTGGCAATTTCAACCTCGCCCTCGCGGGTAAGCAGAGAGACAGAGCCCATTTCACGGAGATACATCCGCACAGGATCGCTGGTACGACCGATTGAGCCGGGTTCAAATTCAACTTCTTCCGATTCACCTTCGACCTCTTCATCGTCGTCTAGATCGCTTTTCATCTTCGGGATCTTGATCTTCTGGGCGGAATCAACTATTTCTATGTCGAGATCCCCGAACATACCCATGACATCTTCAATCTGATCGGTCGCAATGTCAGGAGGAAGTATGTCATTAACCTCATCATAGGTTAAGAACCCTTTCTCTTTACCGATATCAATCAGCTGTTTAACGTCATCCATATTTTTCTTGGCCATATTGTAACCACCTCAGGGGGTAACCGTATATATCAGAGTTTAGATTTTCGTGTGCGCAAATTGTCTGCCTGCTGTAAAAGCAGTAAATACTCATCACTGCCAGGATCTACAACAGCCAGACGGGCCGCAATATCCTTAATTGATGAAACCTGTTTCTTCTCATTACTGCGGGTACACTGGTCAAGTACTGAGCGCCATTCTATGTCAGCTATAGAGGCATCTGATACCAGTATTCGTGAAAAAAGTATCTTCTGCTCAGGTTTTTCAATAGCATCAGCATACTGGCTCATTTTAGAGCTGCCGTCTGAATCGCCAAGACGACCACATAACAAAACGGCAAGATCAAGGTAGTCATCAGAGAAGATAGTTTCAAGGCCAATCCGAATTATTTCGGTCCTGGCATCGGGATAATTCAAAAAAAGGGCAAGCAGAGTGTCCTGAATAGCATCAACTGCCTTAACAGGTTTGGATGCACCAGTTGATGTTTCCGGCGGCAAAAGTTTCCCGCCCCCCATCCGTCTGCGAAATGCATGAGTAGTTATTCCCAACAGTCGACAGATTTCCTTCTCGTACAGGTCACGCTCAACCGAGTCGGCAATCTTGCGGAAACGGGGCACTATATCATCGATAATCCGCACTTTACTGTCAACGCTATCAGGCGGTGTTTCCAATAACAGAGAGCGTACAAAATACTCAAAAGCCGGGCGTGCCTTGTCACGAAGATCAATAAAGGCTTCAACCGGATGTGTTGCCAGAAAACTGTCAGGATCATCACCGACAGGCAATGAAATCACGTACGCCGGTATGCGTTGTTCAATAAAAAGTTCCATAGAACGAATCGTTGCTTTTTTGCCGGCATTATCGCTGTCAAACAGGGTATAGACACGCTCGGCATGACGTTTGACCATTACGGCATGAGCAGTGGTAAGAGCCGTTCCGCATGTTGCGACAACGTTCTGAACACCGGCCCGATACAGAGCAAGATGATCAAAATAGCCTTCTACAATAATGACTGAGTTGCCGGTTCTGATCGACGGCAGAGCCATATCAATTCCAAAAAGCACCGAGCTCTTGTGATAGAGCGGCGATTCCGGGGAGTTGATATATTTCGGCAACGACGTATCGAGAACTCTGCCGGCAAAAGCAATCACCTGACCTCGCGCATCCCGGATCGGAAAGATCAGGCGATTACGAAAGAGATCGTACCAGCCCGACTCTGACTTGCGGATAATGCCGAGCTTGAGAGCACTATCCATATCGACACCATTATTTCTCAAATGTTTTACCAGACCGTCACGGCGGTCTGGCGCACATCCGAGCCGGTAGGCATCTGAGATCGCCGACTGTACCAAACGATCTGCAAGGTACTGCCGGGCTGCCTCACCTTCTGATCCGTTCAGCAGAACAGAACGGTAGTAGGCCGTTGTCAGATCATTTATACGCAGGAACTGAGTATGCTCATCCTGTGACTTTTTTTCCGAGGGAGTAAGCTGTCGCTCCTCAATTTCAATACCACTCTTCCGGGCGAGAAGTTTAACCGCTTCGGGAAAGCTGATCCCTTCTATTTTCATGACAAAGGAAAACGCATTGCCACCGGCGCCACAACCAAAACAGTGAAAAATTTCACGAGCCGGATTTACATTAAAAGATGGCGTTTTCTCGGCATGGAATGGACAAAGACCAAGAAAGTTACTACCAGCTTTACGCAGCGGTACATAGTCTGAAACGACCTCAAAGATTGAAATTCTCCCGGCAACTTCGCGAACTTTTTCCTCAGGGATCATTTTTCTGCCCCTTGGTAGCACGCATTTCTTTAAGCAGAAAATCTCCTGTTTGCGCGAGCGTATTGGCTGATTCAGTCGCTCTGATTTTATTCCGTACCTTCTCGGGCATGAATCCCGATGTCGCAATACTTAAAACCATACAGAGTAGCAGTGAACCTTCGGCAACTCCGATAAGGAGGCCGCCAAGCCTGTTGAGAGAACCGAGCATCACGAGTCGCAGTGCAGCCGTTACTACATTACCAATGATATGGGCACAAATTCCGGTAATTAACAGTATTATGATAAAAGCAAGAAACGAAGACAGATGCGCAGGCAGATGGAGCGCACTTTTTAACGGAACTGCGAGTAGCGGGTGAAACCGGTATGCCAGCCACCCTCCGATAAGCAGACCTGCCAACGAAGACGCTTCATTCACAAACCCGCGAACCAGACCTTTGACAGCAAAAAAACAGAGAATTGAAAAAATTATGATGTCGAAGAGATTCATTGAGGAGATGCGCCCTTTTACAAAGAAGGGGCCATCTTAATGAAAGCCCCTTGCCGATGTAATCCAAATTCCAGACCGGGGCTACACGTCAAGCAAGCAGCCTCCGGACAACATCACTGACAAATTTACCATCAGCCTTGCCGGCTGTAAGGGGGGAAACAGCCTTCATTACCCTCCCCATATCTTTCGCTCCACTCGCTTCTAAATCCAGAATTTCCTGTCTGATCAGGGATTCAATGTCTTCCGGGCTTAGCTGCGTTGGTAGAAACTCAAGGAGTACTGCCATCTCTAACTCTTCTTTTTCAGCAAGCTCGAGACGATTACCTTCGCGATACATGCGAATGGACTCGCGCCGCTGTTTAACCAATGTTGATATGACATCGATAACCGCCTGGTCATCAAGTTCACTCCGGGTATCAATTTCGCGATTTTTAATTGCAGCGCGCACCATGCGTACAGCGGAAAGGCGCAGGTTATCCCGCGCCTTCATGGCTGTCTTCATCGCATCATCAAGTTGTTCCTTTAAAGTCATTCAGCTTGTTCCTGTCCCCGCACAGCGGGATACTAATCGATCATTTTACGCTGTTTTTTGAGGGCACGTTTACGAGCGGCGATTGCTTTCTTCTTACGCTTGATACTTGGTTTTTCAAAATGTTCGCGTTTACGGACTTCAGAGAGGATTCCCGCTTTCTCGCACTGTTTTTTAAACTTTTTCAGTGCCATTTCAAACGGTTCGCTGTCCTTAATTTTTACTCCCGGCATGTAAAATCACCCCCGTCCCTTCATGAATAACAGAATATGTGGTGCAAATATTGGAAAAATTGATAGTTGCGAACAATAGCACACTGTGTAGCTTTGTCAATAATCAAATTTAAAAAAACGCTATTTATGACTCGGCTCATAACGTGAAGCTTTTTCTGCCAACCCGGAAATTCCAAGACGGCGGCAAAGTTCATCGTAGACGGCAGACAGCGGGATGTTCTGGTGACCGAGCAAAACAAGCAGATGAAAGACAAGGTCGGCGGCTTCATAGACAATTTCGTCGCGCGCACCCCCTTTGCCGGCAATGACAACCTCGGTCGCTTCTTCACCGACTTTTTTAAGAATCTTATCAATCCCCCCCTGCATGAGGGAAGCGGTATAAGAACTGTCGGTCGGATTCGATTTGCGGTCAAGTATGATCTGATAGACGACATCGAGGATATCATTACTGTTTGTCATAACCGGATCTCAACCCCCCTGTCATGGAGATATTCTTTCGCCTGGCCGATACTGTATTCGCGATAATGGAATATCGAAGCAGCCAGACAGGCGCTGGCACCGGCAGTTGTAAAGCCATCGTAAAGATGTTCCAGGTTGCCGACTCCACCGGAAGCAATAACCGGTATAGACACCGCATTGACGACCGCTCGGGTCAACTCAAGGTCATACCCGTCTTTGGTACCGTCGCAATCCATGCTGGTCAGAAGAATTTCTCCTGAGCCGTATGATTCCATCAAAACGGCCCACTCGACAACATCAAGCCCGGTCGGTTTGCGCCCTCCGTGAGTAAACACTTCCCATCTCTTCTCGCCCGGAATGCGGCGGGCGTCTATTGCAACGACAGTACACTGAGAACCGAAGCGTTCTGCCGCCTCCCGCACGAAATCCGGGCGATCAACGGCAGCGGTGTTAATGGAGGTTTTATCTGCCCCGGCGTTAAGGAGGCGGCGGATGTCCTCCACTGAGCGGATACCACCACCAACCGTCAGCGGCATAAAGACACGGTCAGCTGTCCGCTGTACTATGTCGATGATGATATCTCTATCGTCACTGGAAGCGGTAATGTCCAAGAAAGTCAGTTCGTCAGCACCCTGGCTGTCGTACATCTCGGCAATTTCGACCGGATCACCGGCGTCGCGCAGCTCGATGAACTGCACACCTTTGACAACGCGCCCCCCTTTAACATCGAGACAGGGAATAATTCGTTTAGTCAGCATTTCGGGAGCAGCCTCTTCGTTAGTGCAATCGCTTCGTTCAGTTGTATCGCTCCGGTATAAACCGCCTTGCCGGTAATAACGCCGGATACCCCGCTCGATTCTATCGTCATAAGATTTTCGATGTCTTGCAGAGTTGAAACGCCACCGGAAGCGATGACCGGTATAGAAACCGCTTCGGCCAGTGCTTTAGTCGCTTCAAGATTTGGTCCCTGCAGCATGCCGTCACGGCTGATATCTGTGTAAATGATGGCAGAAACGCCAAAACCTTCGAATTTTCGGGCAAGGTCTACAGCAGTGATATCGGTCAGCTCAGCCCATCCCTGTACCGCAACCATGCCGTTTTTGGCATCAATACCGACGACAATCTGTCCGGGAAATCGGGTGCACGCCTCACGAACCAGTTCCGGATTACGCTGCGCAGCGGTACCGATGATCACACGGGAGAGGCCGAGCGCCAGGTACGCCTCTATCGTGGCAATATCACGAATCCCCCCCCCCAGTTGTGCCGGAATGGTGATCGCCGTAAGAATTGCCTCAATGGCATCTCTGTTTTTTGGCTGGCCGGCGAAGGCACCATCAAGATCGACAATATGCAGCAGCTCAGCGCCCTGATCCTGCCATGCACGAGCCTGGGCGCCAGGGTTATCGTTGAAGACCGTGTCTTTATCCATCAGCCCCTGTTCAAGGCGGACGCATTTTCCTTCTTTCAAATCTATTGCAGGTATAACGATCATGAGAGCTCCGCAAAATTTTTCAGTATCCGCAGACCGGTTTCCTGCGATTTTTCCGGGTGGAATTGAGTGGCGATGATGTTGTCCCGCCAAATGGATGAACAGAATTCAAAACCGTAATCAGTCGTCGTGGCGATGACGCTGCTGTCATCAGGCTCTACATAATAGGAGTGAACGAAGTACACATTGCTGCCATCAGCAACTCCGTCAAAAGCGGGAGGCCGGCGCTTGAAGATAAGCTGATTCCACCCCATTTGCGGAACCTTCAATTTTTCACCGGCAACCATCATCTGGTCTGAAAAACGGAGCACATGACCCGGAATTACGTTCAACCCACTATACAGACCAAACTCGACACTGTCGGTAAAGAGCATCTGCATGCCGACGCAAATGCCAAGAAAGGGTCTTCCTTCGGCAATAACTTTCAGGAGCGGCTCAACAAAGCCGCCCTGTTCAAGATTATGCATACAGTCGCGAAACGCGCCGACCCCGGGAAGAACCACCCTTTCAGCCTGGAGAACAACTTTCGGATCAGCTGTTATAACTGCGTCACAGCCGATTTTTTCAAAACCTTTTTGTACGGAGCGGAGATTGCCCATCCCGTAGTCTATAATGACAATCATGTTATTCCGTTCCCGATAAGGTGCAGTACCGATCAGTCCGGCAACCTGATCACGTAGTTTTTTTTATGGAGTGCCTCTGCTGACGGGCGTCAGGCGATCCGGGAAAAATCGGCGATTTTGCCGAACATGCGCGCGATGACCGTTAATAACGCCAAACGGTTGGCTCTGAGGTGCGGCTCCTCCGCCATAACCATGACTTTATCAAAGAAGCGATCTACCGGCCCGCGTAAGGTAGCTATTTCTGTCAGAGCATCCAGCCATGCGCCGGAAGCCACCAGCGTATCTGCAGAACATTTTGCCGTCTGAATGGCCTGGTACAGGCACGTTTCAGCGTCGTCCTGGAACAGAGTCGGGTCTATCGGGGCATCGACACCCTCCTTGATAATATTCCCGACCCGCTTGAAAGCAACTGTCAATGGTTCAAAGTCCGGGTGGGTCTTGAACTCGGCCAGTGCGGCAATCCGCGACTGCACATCAACAAGGTCGTCAAATCCGGCGGCTATTGCAGCATCGACAACATCAGGTGCAAAACTGTTCCCGAGCAGGTTGACAAAGCGGGCCCTGAAAAATTCGGTCACCTCGCCGGAAATCTGCTCTTTCGACCGGTTCAGCTTACTTGCAAGGAGAGTCAGGGATTGATCGATCAACCCCGGCAGAGACAGGCAGTAGCCTTTGTCAAGTATGATAGAAATGATACCTATGGTCGCACGTCTGAGTGCGTATGGGTCGGCAGCGCCGGTTGGAATCAGTCCGACTCCGAAGCAGCCGCAGATCGTATCCATTTTGTCAGCCATGGAGACAAAGCAGCCACAGTCAGAAGCGGGGAGTTCTCCGCCCGCCTGAGTCGGCAGATAGTGCTCGGCAATGGCAACAGCCACCTCAGGACTCTCGCCTTCAAGCAGCGCGTATTCCCGTCCCATAATCCCCTGAACCTCGGGGAATTCTCCAACCAGGCCGCTCACAAGGTCTGCTTTTGAGAGCCAGGCGGCGCGGGAGGTAGCGCTTTTCACCAATGGATTGAGGCGTTCAGCCAGTCCTTCTGCCAGTGATCTGAACCGCTCCATTTTTTCAAAAGAGGTCCCGAGCTTCTGTTGATAGACAACTTTTTTAAGCGACTCCACCCGATCATCGAGCCGTACTTTCTGATCCTCTTCAAAGAAAAACCTGGCATCTGACAACCGGGCGCGAAGAACGCGCTCATTCCCCTTGACCACAACCGAAGGGTCTTCAGTCAGGGTGTTGTTTATGGTGATAAAGCCGGGCAGCAGGCCGCCGTTGGCATCAACCATTGAAAAATAGCGTTGATGACTGCGCATTGATGTTATCAGTACCTCTTTGGGAACCTGCAAAAATTCGGCAGAAAAGGTGCCACGGACAACACTGGGGTATTCAACGAGATAGGAGACCTGTTCCAGGAGTTCTTCGTCAGGCAGCAGATGACCGCCGGCCGCCACAGCGACCCGGTGAGTTTCAAGGCGGATAATTTCTTTTCTCTTTTCCGGATCAGGAATAACGAAATGCCGCTCACATTCCTCCAGATAATGGGCAAAATTGTTGACCGCAAAGGCTGTGTTGGCCATGAAGCGATGCCCGCGAGACATCTTACCGCTCGAAATTTCGCCGAACGAGAACGGCACAATTATGCCGTCAAACAACGCGACGATCCAGTGAATCGGCCGGGCAAAGCGGACATCCTGAGTTCCCCAGCGCATTGATTTCTTGAAGGGGATGTTGGCAACCAGCGCCGGCAGAATTTCTGTCAGCAACTCATACGTCGGACGTCCGGCCTCCTGCTTGCTCACAAACAGATATTCACCCTTGTCGGTAGTAATCGTCTGCAGATCTGCAACGGCAACCCCCTGGCCACGGGCAAAACCCTCGGCAGCCCTGGTCGGCTTACCTTCTGCGTCATAGGCGGCCTTAATTGACGGGCCGGTTGCGGTTATTTCGGCGTCCGGCTGGACTGCCGGAATCCCTTTAACCACCAGAACCAGCCGGCGCGGCGTTGCCATGGTTTTTATTTCGCTCCATTCGAGGCGGGTGATGGCAAGCTCTTTGGTAATGAGCGCTTTCATTTCCGCAGTGGCACGCGGTATAAATCCAGCCGGAATTTCTTCGCAGCCGATTTCAAGAAACAGTTCTTTCGTACTCATCAGGCGACACCTCCTTTTAGCAGTGGAAAGCCAAGCCGTTCCCGAATCCGCAGATAGCCTTCGGCGCAGACGCGAGCCACGCCACGAACCCGGCCAATGTAGGAAGCACGTTCAGTAACCGAAATTGCACCACGGGCATCAAGCAGGTTGAAGGTGTGGGAACACTTCATAACGTAGTCGTATGCGGGCAGAACCAGCTCTTTTTCAACGAGGCGCAGGCACTCTTTTTCATACATGGTGAAAAGATTCAGCAGCATGGCAACATCGGCTTCTTCGAAGTTGTAGCGCGAAAACTCCACCTCGCTTTCGTGATGGATATCGCCATATTTTATCCCTTTGACCCATTCAAGGTCATAGACATTATCAACGCCCTGAAGATACATGGCAATGCGCTCGCAGCCATAGGTGATCTCCGCCGGAATCGGTTTCAGGTCGATACCGCCCGCCTGCTGAAAATAGGTAAACTGGGTGATCTCCATGCCGTCCAGCCAGACTTCCCAACCGAGGCCCCAGGCACCGAGAGTTGGTGATTCCCAGTCATCTTCGACAAAACGGATATCATGTTTGGCCGGATCAAGCCCGAAGGAGCGGAGCGAATCAAGATACAGATCAAGGATATTAAGCGGCGACGGCTTCATGATGACCTGGAACTGATAATAATGCTGGAGCCGGTTGGGGTTTTCACCATAGCGCCCGTCCGTAGGGCGTCGGGATGGCTCGACATATGCCACGTTCCACGGCTCTGGACCAAGTACACGGAGAAAAGTAGCGGGATTGAATGTGCCGGCACCCTTTTCCGTATCATAGGGCTGCTGAATAATGCAGCCCTGTTTTGCCCAATAGCCTTGCAGGGAGAGGATAAGATCTTGAAATGTCACGCAGGTACCCCCGAATTTGGAGTGTGAGATTTGGCAGCAGAAAAGAGGTGATTAATAGCAGAAACAGCCGCTACGGTCAAGTTCGGGAAAGAGATCATCTGAAATTAATATCATAGGAATAAAGTAAGGGACTCTACGACCATTGTAGCCTGTTCAAGTTTAGTTGCAGGGTAGCTGTTAGTGACGGCGCACACCTTTAAACCGGCTGATTTTGCGGAAGATATTCCTGTCGGGGTATCCTCTATGGCGATCGTCGTCGCTCTCGAGAAGGAGTTATTATGAGCAGAGAGCAGCTTTTGGAAAGCGAGCTCATAACATTCCGGGTCAGGCTTGCTTGCGGCAACATCATCGGCCGTCACTATGACCTTGAAATAATCCGCTATATTGAGCATTGACAAGATGGGCTCAATGTCAGAGCGCAGCGCTCCACTGCAGATTGCCAGAGGAATTTTATGTGTATGCAGAAGGTGGATCAATTCCACGACACCCGGATATGCGGAGACTCCTGAGCGGATAACCTCCGTGAAAACGGAGGCTTTATTGTTGATCAACTGGTGTAATGTGTCTTGGCTGAGTAATTTGTCTTTTGCAGAAAAGGCATGACGAAAAGCATCTCTGTCATCGAAGCCGATATAGGTTTCAACATATTCCTGCCAGGTAAAATGCAGCCCGAGCGGCTCCAGCGTACGTTGAAATGCGGCATGGTGCAGAGGTTCCGTATCAACAATAACGCCATCAAAATCAAAAATGACCGCTTCTACCCGATTGCCGTCTGGAAGTGAAATCATATTTTTGCCTACTCCGTTTTCTGTTTTTGTTCACAGCCTGTCTTTGATACCATTTCTATCAATCCTAAAACAATAAAAATTGGGTTGACGATTTGCAATTATGCTCTATTATCTCAAGAGGCTCGAATGCGAGCGAAGGATATATTACAACCGAGGAGGCAGTGATGGCGTTACGAGTTGCAATAAACGGATTTGGCAGGATTGGCAGAATGGTGTTGAGAGCGGCCAGCATAGACAAGAATATTGAGTTCGTCGCGATTAATGATCTTACCGACGCAGCTACCCTGGCGCATCTCTTCAAGTACGATTCTGTGCATGGCACCTTTCCCGGAACTGTTGAGGCAAAAGATAACCAGCTGATCATCAATGGCAGAGCAATAAAAATTTATGCCGTACGCAACCCCGCAGAACTTCCGTGGAAAACAGATGAAATTGATGTTGTACTCGAATCAACAGGCATTTTTACCTCCAAGGAAAAAGCTGAAATGCATATTCAGGCAGGGGCGAAGAAGGTCGTAATCTCCGCACCGGCTACCAATGAAGATATTACTATTGTTATGGGTGTTAACGACCATTTGTATGACCCCCAAAAACATGTCATTATTTCCAACGCTTCGTGTACAACCAACTGTCTTGCCCCGGTAGCAAAAGTTTTGCTTGATACATTCGGCATTGAGAATGGCTTGATGACCACGGTTCATTCCTACACTAATGATCAAAATATCCTTGACCTTCCCCACAAAGACCTGCGCCGCGCCAGAGCGGCCGCCATGTCAATGATTCCGACAACCACCGGAGCGGCCAAAGCGGTTTCTCTTGTGCTGCCTGAACTGAAAGGGAAGTTGGACGGCATGGCTATTCGAGTGCCAACACCAAATGTTTCGGTTGTTGACCTGGTGGTTACTTTAACGAAACCCGCCACTGCCGCGAGTGTAAACGCCGCTCTGAAAGCGGCCTCAGAGGGTGCGCTTAAAGGAATCCTCGGATATGAGGAGGCACCTCTTGTTTCAATAGACTTTAATGGCAACCCGCTCTCATCAATTGTCGATGCCTCGTGCACGAAGGTAATCGGTGATACTATGGTGAAAGTGCTCTCCTGGTACGATAACGAGTGTGGTTTTTCAAACCGGGTAGTTGACCTCTTCCGTTTGATCGCAAGCAAAAAATAACTTCAAGAGTCAATACGTAGAGGGGGGAGATTTCCCCCCTCTTTTTTTGCCAAGGAATTATATTACATTGCCACGTAAGGGGTGAGTCATGCCAATTCGCTATATTGATGAAATTAAAGATCTAAAGGGAAAAAAAGTATTTATTCGGGTTGATTTTAACGTTCCGCAGGATGACAACGGGGTTATTACCGAAGACACCCGCATCGCCGGTGCGGTACCAACGATAAAATACGCCCTGGAGCAGGGTGCTAAAATAGTTCTGGCCTCCCATCTCGGGCGGCCGAAAGGTGAGAAAAAAGCCAAATACAGTATGGCACCAGCCACTGCGCGCCTCTCCGAACTGCTTGGCAAGACAGTTGTTCAAGCGCCGGACTGTTTCGGTCCGGACGTTGATACCCTTGTTGATGCCATGAAACCGGGTGACGCAGTTATGCTTGAGAATGTCCGCTTTTATCCGGGAGAGGAAAAAAACGACGCTGATTTTGCTGCAAAGTTGGCAAATGGCTGCGAAATTTACGTTAATGATGCGTTTGCAGTATCTCATCGGGCTCATGCCTCGGTTGAAGCTATTACCAGACATATACCGGTTATAGCTGCCGGTTTTCTGATGAGAAATGAAATGACATTCTTTGACAAGGCCATGCAGAACCCGGTCAGACCGCTCGTTGCGATACTCGGCGGAGCCAAGGTATCCGGAAAACTGGAGGTTCTTGAAACGCTCATCAACAAGGTTGATAAGGTTGTTATCGGCGGCGGGATGGCGTTCACCTTTCTGAAGGCAATGGGCTACAATGTCGGCAAGTCACTGGTAGAGGATGAGCTGATCCAGACAGCACAGACCATTATGGAGACGGCGCGCGAAAAAGGTGTCATGTTCTATCTGCCGGTAGATTGTGTCGTTGCCGATGCTTTTGAGGCTAATGCAACCAATTTCATCACCACTGCCCAGGAGATACCTGCCGGGTGGATGGCGCTCGATATCGGCCCGGCAACCACAACCCTGTTTGCCGAAACGCTGCGTGACGCCAAAACCGTCATCTGGAACGGCCCGATGGGTGTCTTTGAAATGGACGCTTTCTGCAGAGGAACCTATGCAATGGCTGAAGCTGTAGCCAACTGTTTTGCCACAACCATAATCGGCGGGGGCGACACTGATTCTGCCGTACGCAAGGCGGGCGTGGAAAGCCGGGTCAGCTATATTTCAACCGGTGGGGGAGCTTTTTTGGAACTGCTGGAAGGGAAAACATTACCAGGCGTCAAGGCGCTTGAGGTTGCGTAACTTATAAAGGGGAATACATCTATGCGAAAACCGGTAATTGCTGGAAACTGGAAACTCTTTAAAACAATTGCAGAATCTGTTGCTCTGGTAACCGAGCTTAAACCGCTCGTTGCTGATAACCAGAGCGTGGAAATAGTTGTAGCACCGGTCTTCACGTCATTGAGCCGTGTCAGTGATGCGATTAAGGGCTCAAATATCAACATGGCTTCCCAGAACTGTTATTGGGAGGAGGAAGGGGCATTTACAGGTGAGGTGGCACCAAAACTGCTGAAAGACGCCGGATGTAGTCACGCTATTATTGGACACTCCGAGCGCCGTCAATATTTCGGAGAGACTGATCTGACTGTCAACAAGAAAACCAGGGCCGTTCTTGAAGCCGGGCTGACTGCCATTGTCTGCGTCGGGGAATCGTTAGCCGAGCGGGAGTCGGACCGGACATTCAATGTAATTGAAGCGCAGATTACAGGCGGTTTGGACGGCCTTGCTGAAGAGGCTTTTGCTCACATTGTTATTGCCTACGAACCGGTGTGGGCAATCGGTACCGGCAAGACTGCCAGCGATGATCAGGCTCAGGAGGTCCATGCCTTTATCCGCCAGCTGATTGCCCGCCTGTTCAGTCAACCGGTTGCCGATGCCGTGCGTATTCTATACGGCGGCAGTGTTAAGCCGGATAATGTCAAAGGGTTGATGACTCAGCCTGATATTGATGGCGCGCTGGTAGGCGGAGCAAGCCTTAAAGCCGAATCCTTTGCAGCTATAGTTAATTTTTAATTCTCTTCCCCGCTGTCCAGCCCGAACTTTGCCAGGCGGTAGCGAAATGAACGGAACGACATTCCGAGCAGTTCGCCCGCCTTCTTTTTTGCGCCGCCGGTCATCTCAAGCGCTTTAAGCAGATATTTTTTTTCCAGTTCCTCAAGCATTGGTTCAAGCAGCATACCGGATTCCGGAATATCACAATTTGCGGCAAGGTAAGTAATTTTACCGGGCAACTGCAGCGGCAGACTGCTTTCGGAAATCACAGCCGGATCTATAATCAGGCTTCGCTCGATACAGTTTTCCAGCTCACGGATATTACCGGGAAACGGGTTATTCATCAGCGCCTTCAAAGCACCTGTGGTTATTGTCGCAGGAGAAGAGTGCCCGCCTGTTTGATATTTTCGGCAGAAATATTCTGCCAGAAGCGGAATATCCTCAATCCGCTCGCGTAGCGGCGGCAACACCAACTGCACCACGTTAATCCGGTAAAAAAGATCGTCACGGAAAGAGCCAATTGCAACAAGTGCTTCAAGATCGCGGTTAGAGGCACAGATAATACGGACATCGGTCTTGCGGTTCTGGGCATCCCCTAACCGCTTGAATTCCCGTTCCTGCAGTACCCGCAGCAGCTTTGACTGTAGCAGCAGCGGCAATTCTCCGATCTCATCCAGCAGGAGCGTTCCACCTTCGGCCTGTTCGAACAGACCGGGGCGGTCCCCCACAGCACCGGTGAAGGACCCTTTTTTATGGCCGAACAGCTCACTTTCAATCAGGTTTTCCGGTATGGCACCGCAATTGACCGCGACGAACGGTTTTGATCTCCGCAGGCTGCAGGTGTGTATCGAGCGGGCGACAAGCTCTTTGCCGGTGCCGCTTTCGCCAAGAATCAGGACACTGCTCTGACTGGGCGCTACCTTCTGAATCATATCAAAGAGTTCCCGCATCTTACGACTTTTACCGATGATACCGCAAAAACTGTCCCGCTCACTGGCATCCTTTTTCAGCAGAGTGATTTCGCGTCTGAGTCCCTGTTTTTCCAGAGCGTTCCTGATCAACTGCTTGATTTCCTCGTTTTTAAACGGCTTGCAGACATAATCATACGCACCCAGCTTCATAGCCTCCACCGCCTGATCGGCGGCTGAAAAAGCGGTGAGCATGAGAACCGCCGTCTCAGGGGATCTCTCCTTGATGCGGGCCAGCAGGTCAATTCCGGAAAGTCCGGGCATATTGACATCGGAGAGCACCAGATCAAATAGTACAAGTTCCATGATGCCCAGAGCTTCCAGAGCAGAAGCTGCCACTGTCACATCATACCCTTCCCGCTCAAGAAGAATCGAGAGAAACTCCCTCATGCTCAGTTCGTCGTCAACAACAAGTATTCGTATTTTCATGGTTAGAGTTCCTCTTTCATACTCAACACACTGCATGAGTGCCATTTTTTGTCATACCACGTTTATCCTCATATGGGAAGTACAGACGAGAGTTATTTTATGAACGGTTCTACTATGGAAGACCTCCACATCCAAAGCTTCAAACCAGCTTCCGCCATTTTTTTGACTATTCCGGGCAGTTTATGATAGTAATGGAATGCAAATTTTGTCTTCATAATTAAATTTTAAGAGGATTTTATGGAAAAGACTGACCCGCAAGCTTTGTTTGAAAAATTTGCATCAACCGGGCACCGTTTGCTCAAAGATTTTTCTGCTTCTGAAACAGAGGAGATGGCAAGCCAGTTCGGAGCTTCCTGGAATTCGATTATGAAGCATTCGATGGAAAACCCTGAAGAATGGCTGAAGACGATCACCGGATTTTACCTGGATCAGTATAATTTATGGATCAATATGTTCAGGCCGCCCTCCGGGGGTTCCGCTCAAACGGTACATGGAGACAGGCGTTTTGCCTCCCCTGAATGGGAAGAGAGTCCGCTGCACAACTATATCAAACAATCGTATCTGCTTTCGTCACGCATGTTGACCGGCATGGTTTCGGATACCCCAATGGATGAAGCAACAAAGAGAAAAACCGAATTTTATACGCGTCAGTATGTCGATGCAATGTCACCCTCCAATTTTGCACTGACAAATCCCGAAGTGCTGAAGGAAACGCTGGAAAGCAAAGGACAAAACCTGATCAATGGTCTTGACCAATTGATGCGCGATTTTGATAAAGGTCGTATCAGCATGACCGATGAATCTGCGTTTGAACTGGGCAGAAATATTGCGACCACCCCTGGTTCTGTGGTTTTCCAGAATGAACTTATACAGCTGATTCATTTCAAGCCGTTGACAGAAAACGTCAATGATCGCCCACTGTTGATCATACCGCCCTGCATTAATAAATATTATATACTTGATCTGTCAGAACATAACTCCTATGTGCGTTTTTGTCTGGAAAACGGCAACAACGTCTTCATTATTTCATGGCGCAACCCTGATGAAGCACTTGGGGATAAAACCTGGGATGATTATCTCAATGAAGGAACGTTCCCGGCCATCAACGCCGTTAAGAAAATAACCGGTGCGAAGAAGATCAACGGTGTCGCCTGGTGTATTGGCGGCACTATGCTGGCAACTGCGATTGCTGTTTTAGCGGCAAAAAACAGAAAACCTTTCGCTTCGGCAACCTTTTTTACCACACTGCTCGATTTTTCTGATCCGGGGGAACTGCAAGTGTTTATTGATGAATCACAGGTTAAACAATTTGAGGAGAAACTGAAAAAAGGGGGGGTCATGCCGGGTAAACAGCTGGCCACAACCTTTGCAATGTTGCGTGCGAATGATTTGATCTGGAACTATGTGGTGAACAATTACCTGAAAGGCAAGACACCGCCCCCCTTCGACATTCTTTACTGGAACTCTGATTCAACCAACATGACAGCATCCATGTACACCTGGTATCTGCGTAACATGTATCTGGAAAACAAGTTAATTGAGCCCGGTGGCGTAGAACTGTGCGGCGTTCCGGTTGATCTCGGCAGAATTGATTGCCCGGTTTACTTCCTGTCTGCTATTGAAGATCACATCGCCCCCTGGAAAACAACGTTTATTTCGACCGAGGCTGTGAAGGGGCCAGTGGAATTCGTTCTGGGTGCCAGTGGGCACATTGCCGGTGTCATTAATCCGGCCAACAAAAACAAGCGTAATTTCTGGATTAATGGTAAAAGGGGAAAAGGGGCCGACCATTGGCTGGAGAGTGCGGAACGTGTCCCCGGAAGTTGGTGGACTCATTGGGACAGATGGCTGAAGAGTACCGGCGGAAAAAACATCCCTGCACCGGAACAGGCCGGTAATAAGGACTATCCGGAAATTGAAGCTGCTCCAGGTGCCTATGTATCAGCCAGAGACAATTAAATTAACCACTACCAGCACGGGGGATACTTATGAAAATTCATTTTGACATCGATGCAACTCCTCAGGAGTTACGTACTTTTTTCGGTCTGCCTGACGTTGAGACCCTCCAGAAGGAGATGATGGATCAGATACGAAAAAAAATGCTGGAGGGAGTTGAAGGTTTTGATATTCTTTCCATAATGAAACCTATGCTGCCTGAACATCTCCTCTCAATGAGTTCCCTGCAGAAAAGCTTCTGGGACGCCTTCACCAAGACATCCGGGGAAACAAAGGAATGATTGAGTTAAGCGGGGTTTATTCCCCTGTACCCGTTGTTACTCTTTAGACCCGTTTTTGGGTACTGGTAAATTGCTTTTTAGTGGTGGTGTTGGCAGCGGCTTCCCGGGGAGCGGCGCAGGTACCGGTTTTCCCAGAGTTGATCTTTTTACCATTATATTGGCAGCAAAGATATATTCATCAATATAATCACGAATCCCGTCGTTATTAAAATCGTGTAGGGGAGCTTTTGCAGAACCGGTCTCAGCAATAAAGGTATCCCACCCTTTCTCGTCAAGAGTCAGTGATGTGTTCACCGGTGGAGCCACGGTAAGTGGGTATTCAAATTCTTCAACCCCGGCAATTATTGTTACAGTGGTTTTTAAAGAGCCGGTTTCAGGCAGAACCTCGACCCTCCAGCGCCCTTTCTGCTGTTTATCCTGCTGAAAAGAGACCATGGTACCACCATGTACCGCAAAATTCGGTGAAGATTTAATTCTAGCCGGGATATCAACCGTGAGTAGTGCTTTATCCTTACCATTACTTATCACAATTGCCGGACTCTGCTGGATTGCTTGAGAAATAATTTTTTCAAAGAGCACAACCACAGCAGCAAGTTTCTTACTCCCGTTATACAGCTTGAGTCTTTCTGAAATCCCTTTGTAGACTATGTATTGAGGCGTTTCCGCCGGTTTTGCCTCGGCAGCAGGTTCAACAGTTGGTTGAGTCTGCTCAGCAGTTTTTTGTATGTTCGGTTCAGTAGAGTATTCCGGAACCACCGGAGAAGGAGGCGGCTCCGCCGTAGTACGCGGTTGCTGCTGATCGCCGGGAAGCGTAACTGACCCGAGAGAGGTTGCTGTCGCGCTGCTACCTGACTGATTGATTGAAGCGGTCTGACCGGTTGAAGTCGTTTGACTGGTTGATGTAGTTTGACTTTGGCCAGGCTGAACGGCAGGAATTGTTTCGCCCGGCTGACTGAATGGCACACCTGGCGCATCAGACAGCCCAGATATGCTGCTCCCTGATGCGCCGATAACGGTGACAGGGCCTTCATAAACTTTTGCTCCCTTACTATCTATCATGCTGACACTCGCAGATGTGATGCCGCCGGTTCCGGTTCTACCGGCAAAAGATATTGTCGCAATCTGACCGCTTCCTGAAAAAGCATTAGTACTGATGATGGCGATACTGATACTGCCGGGACGCGTCGAAGTATTAGCGGCAAACATTGCACTCGATACCAGACCGCCTTTGGTTGCTGTCGGGGAGGAAAGTGATGTTGCATCGTAGTTAATATCAAGTTTAATGCCTGCTACACCGTTCATTCCGGAACCTTGCACCGTATAAGAATTATCTCCGCTTGGCGTAACAGCCACTGTAACGGCCGCCAGAGCGGATGTGGAGTAAACCAAAATAAGTAACAGAGCAGCTGACAGAGGCTTTCGTAACGACAACAGATTCATGATACGCTCCTTATACATAATTTAGATTAAAGTTCAGGAAAACAGTTAGCTGCTTTTTATCGATTGGAGGATACGATCAGCATGTTCAGGGGCGTGGAGATCACTGCCAAAACGGTCGTAAATTCCTTTGAGCTTCATTGTATCTGAAATCGCCTTAACCTGCCAACCGTAGAAACCGCTGAAACTGCCCATATTCCCCTGGAAGTGACAACCAAGATCGCGCAGATAGTCAAGCAGAAGGTTTCCGGTGGTATCCGGCGGCTCCGGGTGCTGATAATTATCCCTGCCGCCGGTAAGCGCACGCTTAATTGAACCGAAGAAACCTCTCCCGACAGCCGGTTCGGTTTTCAGCTCAAGGAGGTGACACCGTTCCGGGTGCGCAATCACCGGGGTAAATCCTGCACGAACAACTTTGTACAGCACCTGGCGAACCATGTCATCGGTTGTGCGGGGGGGGATTTCAACCAGAATCTGGCAACTGTCGCCAAGCGGCAGCGGTTCTTCCAGATATGTCAGCAGATATTCGTCGAGAAAATATTCACGACCGGCCAGAAGGGTAAGCGGAATGTTGTTGTCGCGAATCAGTTGCTGAAGTTCCTGAATCCCCTGGCGAACATCGGTATTGCTCGCTTCAAAACAGCCGCGAATCAGGTGGGGAGTGCAATGTATCTCTGTAAAACCATGAGCTGCAAGGAGACCGGCCATGGAAAGAGATTGTTCGATATTTCTCGAACCATCGTCGAGTCCGGGTAGTATATGGCAGTGCCAGTCAATCATACAGTAGTTGTTCCTGAAAATGTTGCAAGACAAGATTTAAGTTAGGGGGACTCTACTACACTTCGGCTGCTGATGCAATTACGGAAGATTCTCCACAACAGGAGCATCGCACAATGAAAAACTCTATACGGTGATTTCTCAGTTTAACCCAGGTGCAACGAATGCTATAATACCGGTATGCCACTAAAAAACGATACCCCAAGAGAAGAAGTCACTCTCGAAAAATCCCCTTCCGGTACATGGGTTGTACCAGGTAGTTCTCAGCGTCAGGTTCAACCCTGGCAGCGACTCTGGTTTATTACCGGGGTACTCTATCTGCTGGCGCTGGCAGGGTGCTATTATATGCTTATGCCAAACCGGCAGAGTATTGAACGCAGGATGGTATTTTCAATCACCGAAGAAGTGAAGCGTTACGAAGGTATGGCCTTTGCCGGAGAATCTCCGGTGAAGATATACGAGGTTGCCGGTTCTCAGGGATATGCCGCCTGGATAGCAAAATTGAGAATTAAATATCGGATCGGACAGGAGGGCAATGCAGGATTTAAAAGAGTTGATCAAGAGTACCGTGACGCACTATCCAACTTACCGGCACAACGTTTCCTCGGAGTAATAATCTGCTTGATCGCCTGGATCATACCAATGACACTCCTGTATGCTGGAGGTTTAGTGGTAGATTGGATCAGAAGAAGTGAGATTCGCGGCTGGTGATAATTCCAATCCCTTTGCGTTTATACCGCTCGATGAGCTTATTCATGTCAGAGCGGCTTGCAACAGCATCCAGTACGACAGTTACTTTATAGCCGCGATTCAGGGCGCCAAGCGCCGTATAGTAGATGCAGAAGGCAGCATCCACACCGGTCAGGTATAATTCATCCACCTGATGCTCGACCAGAAACCGCTCAAGGTCGCGGTTTGAAAAGGCATCCGTCCGGTTCTTCTCAAAGTCATTGTCATTGATCTTCACTATTCTCCGATCGATAATCACCTTTTCAACCCTTCTGCCACCGTGCATTCGTACAAACAGGTTGTTGTTGAAAACCTGACGGACATACACGACTTCCATGCCTGTTTCTGCCGCCATACCGATCAGACGGTTCACGGTATCAAGCAGACCGCCAGCTGCAGGAGCAGTTGCCGGTTGCCGTGGATTTGTCCCTCCATACCCTTCCTGAAGATCAAGCACAAGCAGGGCTTTACGAGGTTTGTCGTAGGGAAGGATTCTTTTCCCGGTTGTGGCGACAAACATACTGCGATACATGACTAATCCGGCCATAATGGCACAGATAAGGATGATCCCAAGGAATATAAGCAGGGAAGTCAGTATCATAGTTCAAAAACCACCGTCCCTCCGCACGCTTTTTCAAAAAGGTCCTTTTTGGCATTACCCCCGAATACTTCCACTGAAATGTCTTCCGTACCGAGCAGTTTAAATCTGAACTCCGTACCGCGCCTGGTGAGCGCCACAACCTCAACTAATCCGCTCCTGCGCCGGTCAAGGCCGTCTGACAGCCGCAGAATACCGCCCAGTCGACTGACAAGCTGCTGATCTTTCGGCTCCAGACGGATATATTCCGGATGTTTTTTCTTCGGCAGTGATTTGCGATGGTAACGGGCTATCAGCGCCGTCATTTCCCGCTCACGCGGCGAAAAGCCGAAGAGCTCGGCATGACGGATCAGATGGTGAGAATGTTTGTGATGACTGTTGTAACTGATGAAGTAGCCGACGTCATGCAGCAGGGCAGCCGCCTCCAAAAGTCTCCGGTCATTTTTTTTGAAGGCGAATTCTTTGGCGAGGTGGTCAAAGATACTCAAGGCAACTGTGGCGACATGCCGTGAATGCGGTTCATCATAATGGCAGGAAAGGGCAAATTCGAGCACTGACTCCTTCCAGTTGCGCTGAGCCGCCATATCGGGAAGCAGCTTGAGCCGCTTTATACAGTTGATGATCAACCCCTCACGAATACCGCGCTCGTTGACCAGCAGCATATTGGCGCCGAAGAATTTCATCACTTCATCTATAACAACAAGCCCGGCAACAATGATATCGGCACGGTCAGGATTGAGCCCGGGGACATTCCGCAGTGACTTGACATCCTTTCTGGCCAGCATCGCCAGGAGGTGGACGACTTCTGAGCGGAGCACCTCAAAACCATGCGAAGATGAAAAAGACTGCTTGCGCATGCTCATAACCATGTTGGCCAGAGTCGTTATGGTGCCGCCTGAACCGATAAAGGTCTGCACCGTCAGGCGCTCTTCCGGGAAGTTTGATTTCAGTTCCGAACGGACAAAGCGATGTAATTTTTCGATTTCAGATGGCTGCACCGGATCTGTCTTCATAAACCGGTCGGTCATCCGCACTGCACCCAATTCCAGTGAAATACTGTTCTCAACATGGTTGGCAACGGCACTCATGATCTCGACGCTGCCGCCGCCGATATCGATAATCATATAGCGCTTGCCGCTCATATCAAAGTTATGACGTACTGACCGGGCTACCAGCTCAGCCTCTTCATCTCCCGATATTATTTTGATCTCGCGCCCCAGTTCGCGGGTCAGAACTGCGACCAGCTCTTCACCGTTCGCTGCACTGCGCATAGCACTGGTAGCAACCGCCTCAACATCGCTCACTTTCAGGCCATCGATCAATTTGCGCATACGTGAGACAGCATCTACCGCCCGGGCAAACGCAGCTGACGAAATGGCGCCGCTTGCGGCCAGATTTTCACCGAGGCGCACGGTTGCCTTTTCATCGTCAAGAACCGTGTAGCGCCCCTGCTGATCAACCTCGACAACAATACAGCGGATTGAATTGGTACCTATATCAATAGCGGCAAGCCGGGACCTGTTCATGTATGTACCCTCCAACGGAATGTAAGGAGCCCCAATTACTTCGGCTTTCATGTCTTCTTGCAATATTCAGAATTTCTACTCAAAGCGGCGAATTAACTGGCCGGTGTTATCATCCAGTTCGTATACAAGCGTCTTGCCCTGTGTAGATTTATTCTTCTTATCCTCTGCTGTCTGCTGAGCTTTTTTAGCCGCTTCCTGTTGTTCATACTGTTCCAGAGCTGCAGCACTTCGCCTGGCCACGGGGTCTTTGGCTGCGAGGTCTTTATCCCACACAACCTTAACCCTGTTGCGGTATTTTTTAGGGACATCTTCAAATCGGTTGGTGATGATCAGGTTGCCACCATCGTCTTTGTACTTAAAAAAATCCGCCATAGAAACTGATGGCAGCAAAACTGAGGCAAGGGTAAATAAAGCAAACGGCAGAACGTATGTAGGTATCTTCATGTTTCCCTCTTGCGGCGTTAACCCGCTCCTAAAATACATCATTACAGAAATACACTATTCCACCTGAGACAACCTTCGGATAATCATTCGCATTCCTGGAGATAAGCTTCATGATTAATTCTCTGGTAGATAACAAAAAGCGTACGGTGCGGCCACTGCGTACCGTAGGTGCAGCGAGCACAAGTCTGTCAGAGCCGGCCCTGACCGTTTTGGTTGTATACTTGTGCTGATTGTCATCCCCAAAGAGCAAGAGGCAATCCTCTCCCGGTTCGGCGTAGGGAAACTGACCTGAAAAATGCACGCAGAAGTACTGTACATCACCATTAACCGACTGGTTGATAATAGTACCGTTGAAAGAACGGCCATCCCACGTTACGTGGGTTTTAATATGGCAGTCCGTACGGACATGCTGCCTGTTGTTATGGTATTGAGTTTGCCTTTCCACACTGAACCTCAAGCCTGTCGAGAATACTTTCAGATTTTAACATACAAATACAATATGGCAATCCGATCTACCAACATCGGGTGCGGGTTTTGAACGATGAGCTGCGGGAAACCTTCTGCAAATGGTACCCTGGTATGAGGTCTGACGAACCAACCGCGTTAAAGGCTGCGGCATAGGACACTCAGCCCCCGGAATGGATCGCTCTCCCAACTGCTGTCACTCTGCACCACATAAGCCAATGTTTGAGACCAAACCGATAAGAATCAATCGTATTTTGTCGGGCATCGCCATTTGCAACATCAAGTCCGAACCACTCAGCGGCCTGCGCCATAATTTCATCGTGGTTGACCTTGAGGGCTGTTTTCACCTGAGACGATGGAATAAGTGCTAATTCTTACATATTTGCACCCGCTTGCATCAAGTTTGGCTCTGTAGCCTTGAAAACGCCCATTTAATATCGGTTTTGCTGGCGACTTCCAAAAATCGCCACTCCCGAATGCACACTCAAAAAAGCAAGTTCTTATCCCTCTAAAAAGAAGAAGTAAACCCGGTTTTATCAAAGCAAAACGCCCCGTCGGGTGGTTCTGGCGGGGTGTTTTGCTTTTTTTCCCGGATCTCTTTGATGGATGTACCCAACTGGTTTTAACCTGCTTTCACCAGTACATCTTCTAACGCAGTAAGTCATTAACATGCTGTTATTGAACAGTAAAACAAATTTTACGTCTTGATTTAACTTCAATATTTTGCTACGTATCTACTGGTAAGGCTCGATAGAGTATAAATCAATTTCTGATTTACGTCATTCAGCTGGAGTTTTATGCCGATGAAAACTTTCAATTTAGCAACTGTATTTACTCGAATTTTCGTCTTGAGCACTTTTGGGCTGTTTGTAAATGATATCCAGGCACAGCCGAGTCCGGAGGAGTTCAAAAAGCTTATTCAACAATACAATGCAACGGGTCAACTTCCCGCTGTGCCACAGCGTCAGCAACCAAAAGCCGTTGAACAGTTTAATCGAGCATTGTCACTGCACACTAAAAAGAATGCATCATCAGGTGAACTGAAGGAAGCTGCCGCCCTCTACCAATCAGCTTCAGATGCAGGAATTTCTGCGGCAAAGATAAATCTGGCATTGTTATATACTGAAGGTAAAGGTGTTAAGAAAAATGTAAAGAAAGCAATTGAGCTTCTAAATCAAGCTGCAAAATCGAATGAACCACAAGCGGACGTCATGCTTGCCCGGATATATTTGTATAGCACTGATGCCACGAGAGATGAAAAGAAGGGAGAGCTTATTCTTAATAAGGCCGCAAAAGCGGGAAATCAAAATGCTGTCAAAACGCTTGCTGAATATAAAGATTGGAAAAGAAAAAATGAAGAAACAATGAAACAATTCCAGGAAATGATGAAGAAGAATATGGTTATTAAGCCTGCGACACCTCCAAAGACAGCCACCGTACCAGCATTCAATTACAATGCACAATTAGCGGACATACCGGTTATTCCAGGGTACCACTATTTAAAAAAACAGGAACCGTTCGCACATTTCCAGCTTCCCCCGCAGACATCACAAACTATCAAGCTGTCTCCGGACGTTCAGACATTGAGTCTCGACTCAACCAAATATCAACCTGAAGCTCCAACTGTTCCTGAAAGCAATTTAAAACCAGCTCAGTGACTTTACTATTACGTTGTGCAGGCCCTCTCGCTGAGAAAGGGCCTTTCCATTACGAACTTTCAATAAGATTCGTCCCGTTCATCCAGGATGAAATTCCTGAATATAGCGCTGCACCGCCTGACGCAATGAAATGAATGCTATTTTCTCAAACTCAATGTTGTCACACGCAATCCAGATGGTATCCACAAGGTCATCTCCCGCTGTTACTTCCGGGGGGATCTCATATTTAGCAAGAAAGATCATATCCAGGGTGTCATATTCAATCCCCTTGTATGCATACTTATTCGGGAATGAAAACAGATAGTTCATCTCCTCTATGTCAAGATTCAGTTCCTCTCTCAATTCCCGGCGTGCTGTTTCTTCAGCTGACTCTCCCGGATCAGTAAAACCTCCGGGCAGGTCCAGCATGCCGATTCCGGGGTCATGCTTTCGAATACCAAAGAGAATTTTCCCCCGACATTCAATTATCACTGCCGCTGCCGCTGCTATATTCAGATAGAGGACAAATCCACAGTCGTCACATGCAAAATTCTTTCGTGATGGCCACGTGAGTGATGTCTTGCCGCACTGTGGACAGTGGGTAATCAATGTTTTACTCATGGAAGTACCAGTATCAAGGTGTCGTGAATGCGTAGATTGCTGCAATGCACTGATTTAACAGCACAACAAGCGCCCCGTCGGAATGGTTCCGGCGGGGCGCCTGCCGTTCACCGGACTTACCCGATGAGCCGGTCACCGATGATGAAGGCGTCACTGAAGCGGTCCAGGCCGTGACTCCCGCCGTTCACCAGCCTGCGCGCCAGCCTGAGATTGTTTTCCAGCAGCGCCTCCTTGATGGCCCGCTCCTTGTTTTTCAGAAAACTGGCCAGTAGTTGTGCCGCAATTTCCGGTTCATTGGCCAGCTCAGGGTTGGTGATCAGATCCACTCCGATAGCGTTGCCATGTATCCGGTAATTGTCCCGGCCGGTCAACTGGATGAAACCGCGCCCCTTGTACCTGTCACCGTCCGGTGCTCCCTTGTTTCCCAGATCCGTGCGGTTATCGTACAGATCAAAGGGGTGTCCATCGGGTGAGGTGTTAAACCGTGATTTCCCCTCGCTGATCGGCTCGAAACTCTCCGTTTCCGCCCGGATCGTCGCCAGCGCCATCAGTACCATCGGCTTGTCGCCAAGGTTCTTCTCCACAAGACCGTTCAGAACCACGGGGAGGTTTCGGTTGATATTGCCTACCGGTGTCTGCGGAAACATCTTTGAGACGATCTTCACAGTCACCTCCGGAATCGCCGGGGCAAGAGTGTCGTCTCTGCCCGGTTCCAGCGCGCTCAGAGTTCGAGGTCCGGCGACTCCGTCGGCAAGCAGTCCGACGCTCTTCTGGAAGGCCATCACCGCAGCTTCCGTTGCCGGACCGAAATCGCCATCACAGGAACCGGGATTAAAACCGCGAGCTTTCAATTTTTCCTGCAGTTGCACGACCGCCGGACCGGTAGTACCTTCTTTCAATACAGACATAACTCCTCCACTAGTTAAGATTAATTCTGCGCTCAATGTTTTTTTACGCCTTTTCTGCCGCATATGCTAGAAAATCCGGTTCCCCAGCTCCCTGACTATGGTTGCCGGATCCACATCCGGGACTTCGAACGTCACATTTGTGAAACAGGGCGAACTCCTTGTGGGAATTCACCTTCCCGCATCGAACAGGCTTCTGTCAGGATTTATGAAATATCGCACGAGAGGGGCAATCGATTATCCTTTCCCTCTGTTGCAGTGGCGTTGAGAATGGTGGCTGGCACGATGAGAGATCTCAGGATAGTTCTCGGTGCGTTAGCATCAGCGCCGGTAATTACTTTCGAGCCCATGGAGCTACTGGAAGGGGCTCAGCCGTCACCGGAACGAATTTTCCGGGCTGTTGAGCGTGTCGGGAAGCGGGTCTGTCCGGTAAAAAAACCAGGCCGGTAGTCCCGCTCATCGCAAGTAGATGGCCAGGGTTTATTGTCACCGTTTTCTCAACTAATTGAATTTTATTGAAAGAGCCTGTCAATTGATTTCATTTTGAAATGAGATGAAATCATTTTTCAACTGCTGGAATAAGGTAGCAGCACCGCCAACATCGCCTTCTCGCGCTAGAGCTTCCATAGATGCTGCAGTTTCCCGAATACATTTTGCAGATATATTGCCGGCAGCTCCCTTGATTGTATGTGCCAGTATTCGCATTTGATCCCTCTCATTCTGTTCAACGGCTGTCTGGAGAGACTCCATATATCCTTTAACATTCCCTATGAACATGCCAATAAAACGCGCGATCATATCTTCTCTGCCACCGAGACGTTCCAGTAGTTCATCGCGGGCAAAAATCGGGATAGCAGGCTCTTCAAGGGGAGCAACCAATTTCGGCGCAGCATCAATTTTGGGCCCGGTATCTCCATCAGGCTTAGATGACACATGCAGTGAGTTATTTTCCGGCACCAATTGATTAAGAGTTGCAATTACATCAGCCGCCCGGGCCGGTTTGGATAAATAAGCATCCATACCAGCCTCAAGGCACTTCTCCCGGTCACCTTGCATGGCATATGCGGTCATGGCGATGATCGGTGTTCGCAGCATATCCTGCTCCTGCTCAATAGCGCGTATTTCCCGCACGGCACCATAGCCATCAAGAACCGGCATCTGCATATCCATAAAGATAACATCAAACTTACCATTCAAAAACTGCTCAACTGCTTCCCGGCCATTGTTCGCCATTGTTGTCCGGTGTCCCTGTTTTTCAAGCGTTACCCGCAGCAGCTCCCGGTTTATCTCCACGTCATCTACAACCAGGACGGAGCAGCGGGATTGTCCTTCGCGCACACTGTGACGGGTTATCAGCTCTGTACCGGGCAGTTCATAGCCACCAATGACGGCAGCCAGGGCATCATGCAGCTCTTCCATGATGACCGGTTTGGTAAGGTAGCCTTCAACGCGCAACTCTTTGCAACGGCCGGCGTCGCCTCGTATACCGGCGCTGGGCATGACGATAATCTGGATATCGTTGTACGCGGTGTCCCGGCGTATGCGTTCTACCATTTGCCAACCGTCCATACCGGGCATATTGACGTCTGCCAGGAGCAGGCGCGGAAGATCGGCATCTGCTTTCATCTGTGCCAGGGCGGCAAGGGCTTCGTCAGCGCCTGATACAAGCTTTACAACCATGCGCCACCGGGATAGAAATCCGTTCAACAGCTGCCTGTTAATGGAGTTGTCGTCGATTACCAGTACGGTAATTCCTTCCAGACTTTCGGCAAAAGAAGTGCTGATGCAGGAATCAGTTTGTATGCGGAACCTGGCAGTAAAGCTGAAGCAGCTGCCTTGTCCGGGCGTACTGCTGACGCTGACTTCCCCCCCCAGCAACGCGACCAGTTTTTTGGAAATTGCAAGCCCGAGCCCGGTGCCGCCAAATTGCTTGGTGGTGGATGCGTCACCCTGTTCGAAGGCTTCAAAGATCCGCACTTGCTGTTCGGGTGTAATGCCGATGCCTTTGTCGATCACGTCAAATTTAAGCTGTACGCTTTGTGGTGTGTGATCGAGCTGACTGATGAAGATGCTGATGTCGCCGGCTTCAGTAAATTTAATGGCGTTTCCGACCAGATTGAGCAGAATTTGTCGGAGGCGACCGGGGTCTCCCAACAAAGCGTCAGGTACCTCCTGTTCAACGTTGAATACGATTTCGAGCCCTTTTTGGTTGGCCCGGGCGGAAAGAGTCCGCAGCGTCTGCCCTACCATGCTGCGCAGGAGAAAAGGCGATTCGTACAGGTCAATGCGGCCGACTTCAATTTTTGAGAAATCCAGGACATCGTTGATAATTGAAAGCAGATTGTCGCCGGACGTTTTTATGGACCGAATGTAATCAATCTGTTCGCGGTTCAATTCGGTGTCCATTACCAGGTCGGTCATACCGATGATGCCGTTCATGGGAGTACGGATTTCGTGGCTCATGTTAGCCAGAAATTCACTCTTGGCAGAGTTGGCAGCCTCGGCTAACTCTTTGGCTTTGCGCATTTCATCTGCGGTCTGCAGTACATGCCGATTGACAGCGTTCAATTGCCGCGCCAGCAGGATGCCAATCCCCATGACCAGAAAGACAATAGCAGCTCCCAATCCGATCTGGGCACGCTTGTAGGTTGTGCGTCTGGCGGATAATTCCCGTTCCAGAGCCGATATCCGGTTACTGGACTCGTAATAAAGACGGTTGGCATTTTCATTCAAGCGGACAAAAAGTGAAGGGATGTGTTTGAAATAAAGATTTATCTGTTCTTCCATGGCAAACAGACGAGTAACATTACGGGATTCGCGGGCCTGTTTTCGATCAGCCAGAAGTGAAGCCAGTTCTTCTGATTTTACCTGAACCTTGTCAAGATGAGGGCCTATCTCGATCAGTTCAATAAGCTTGTGAGCATCGTCCCCACGGGGAGTATAAATTATCTGTTGGTTGAGGACATCAACACCCTCGATATTAAGATCGATAGTTCGTTCAACGCGACCGCCATCTTTTAAAATCTGCAGGTCATGATCCAGTTTAAGGACTTTTTCGCGTATTTTGGTTCGCAATCGCTTCTGCTCACCAGCACTGACTGAAGCGATCATACGGTTGAAATCCAACTCAACACTTTTAATGGTGCGAACAAGTTCTTCGCCAATCAACAAACGGGCCCGTTCGTTTTCACCCTGCTTCCCCAAATTCTCCACGAGTATGTTAATCACCAGATTTACGGCAATCAGTGAGGTAAACCCGAACAAAAAAAGACCGAGCAGTAACTGCAACAACCGCGAAGCCCGGACAGTAGACCCCGTTATGCCGCCGGATTGCCCGGAAAGTATAGACATGAAAAGCTAGCGGCTACTCTTGGCGGAAGTAACAAAACCATAACGGTTAAAGATTGCCTGCCCTTGAGGGCCGGCGGCAAACTCCATGAATTTCCGGGCTAGTTCCTTGTTTTTTGAAAACGTCAGCATAGTCAGTTGCAACTCCTGAGGTGTCGCCACGTTTGCAGGAAGGTCAAGTACGTCAAGAAAAGCGATATTATCCGGGAAATAGCCCGTAGCGCGCCAACTCATGGTGACATCTGCTTCACCTTTTCGCATTGCTAAAATGATGCTGCGTGAGTCAGGCAGCATCTGCTCCACTTTTGCAGCAACCTTTGTATAAAGACCGGCCTCCGTCAAAATCCGTTTAGCCTCTACGCCGACACTGCCGCTTTCACTGCTCCCCAAAACCACGGTAAGATCCTTACGCAGCAATTCTTTCAAATCGGGCTTTACTTTTTTGGGATTACCTTTCTGTACAATTAACCCCATTTGATTGAGCCCCAAACTGAGGTATTCACCAAGCAATCCTTCGGCCTGATGTTTTGTCCGGAAAATCGGTTCACCCGGCAGATAGAGATCCCCTTGAAGACTCTTTTTGGCACTTTGATACAGGTCTTCCGATCCACCCTGAGCAATTGCAATGGTGATTTTTTCATTTTTTTCAAACAGACGGGCGATGTCGGTTATCGGCCGTACCATTGTGATGCCACAATATATCAACAGGTTGTTTGGAGCTGAGGCAGCAAAAGCCGGTACAGCAAAAACAAATGATAGTACCAGCAAAAGCATACATCGGGCATTTCGTGCAAATATCAACATGATTGGACTCCTAAATGAATTTTTAACTCTGTTATACCTTAGTTTCAGGGAAACGCAACAAAACCGTATTACAGCGCCGTAATATAAACTCTTAAATCGTTACAGTTGCGGGTGAGGGTCTTATAGCAAAAATGGAGACTGCTGGAAGTGATTTCGCCAGGGAACAAAATTCTCAAACGATTACGAACTTCCAGTAGGATATTTTGAAATTGCCTGCTCAAAGCACTCTAATCGCCTGGAAATCATGAACTCACAAATTTTGTTGCCATGGCGGTTCTTTTGCAATCAAGATCATTCCTTCAAGTCCGGATAACGTGCAGCGAGGCAATCAGGACACATATCGTGACTGAACAGAGCCTCTGAATGATCGCTGATGTATTTCTCTAACTGACGCCAGTTTTGCCGGTCATCCCTGATTTTTTTTGCAGTATGGGAAATTGATCCCTGCACCCTTTTTGTTTTAACTGATTGACTTAAGATGCCTTTATAAATTACCGCTCTCTGTAATTCTATTTCATCTCCTTGAAAAACTCCGGATAGTATTTAATGGCCATTCCATACCGTCACCGGACCCGGTGTTGAAGTTGGCGTACACAATACCGATGTGTCGCAGCACACCCCGTGACTTAACATCGTCAAGATCACCCGCAATTGCATCCGTTGTTAATACAAGCGCAAACAGTAATACCGTTGCTGTAACCCAAACCTTTCGTTTCATAAATACTCCGTATCTCCTTCTCGACAATATCCACTTCATCTTCGAAAAGTTATATCATTCTATAGTTTCGATTCAAACGGCAACCTGATTGTAAAAGTGCTACCCTTGCCAATAGTACTTTCCAGGGTTATCTCGCCGTTATGTTTGTTAATGATGTCGCGGGTGATGGAGAGCCCGAGTCCGGTTCCATTTCCGGCCTCCTTGGTTGTAAAAAACGGGTCGAATACCTGACTGAGGTGTTCAGCAGGGATGCCTTTACCTGTGTCACTCACCGACATCAGCACATCGTAATCATCTTGCCAGGTTCGAATGGTTATGGTTCCTTGGTCATCAATGGCCTGGGCAGCGTTTACTACAAGATTAGCGATAACCTGGCACAGATTATGGCTGTTACCACGTAATGGCGGTAAATCCACCTGAAGATCCAACAATAATTCAGCGACGTATTTGTATTCGTTGCGCACAATGTTCAGCGTGGAATGTATACACTGGTTCAGGTCCAGTAAGGCAATCTGCTGATCGTCGCTCCGGGAAAAACTCTTTAAATCTTTTACAATACTTTTGACACGGTCCACTCCATCCAGGGTTTCATTGAAGAGTCCACCCATGTCAGATAGTATATGGTCGATTTTCAGTGAAGTACGGACAGTTTTAACAGAGTCCGGCCACTCTCCCCCATTGCACTCCAGAAAAGCTTTCTCCAGGAATTGTATGTAATCCCCGATTTTTTGACCATATTTGTCCAGGGTGGCAAGGTTGCTGGCGATGAATCCAGCGGGTTTATTAATCTCATGAGCGACACCTGCAGCCATTTGGCCGATGGATGCCATCTTTTCCTGCTGTATCATGTGAATCTGCATCTGCTTCAACTCAATTTCTGTCTGCTTACGTTCCTGTGCGAGCCGATCTTCTCTATTTCTGAGGTACATCTCCGCCAAATCAGATTCTTTTTTATTCCGGATCTGGTTCATGATGCGTAAGCGTAACTCTTCGCGGTTGAATGGTTTCGAAACAAAGTCATTTGCCCCCATCATCAACGTTCGATTGACTTCGCTCGCACTTCCGGTAATCACAATCACTGGGACAGCAAGCCATTGAGGACTCTGCCTTACGTACGTAATGAATTCGAAACCATCCATGACCGGCATCTCAAGATCGACAAGAAATGTATCAATGTCAGGGTTTCCCTCCAGCACCTGTATGGCCTCTAAACCATTGCCTGCTTTAAGTATCTTGTAGTCGGTGTCGGATAAAATGATATCAATCATTTCCAGGTTCATGTCATCATCATCTATTGCCAATATCGTCGTATCTGTCATGCTCCACTCCACGCTTCACGGTAGTATTAATAAAATCCAGTATAATATAAGAAATGGTACTAATTGTAACCCTGCAACGCAACTTATGTTTTGAGAGCTTATGTTTTGAGAGCCATCCCCAGCAGGCCATCCGCGCATTCCAGCAGTGTTACTTTCAGCTTTGTTCTGGA